>CALIML010000024.1 GCA_938045475.1 uncultured Sulfolobales archaeon | reverse complement strand
CTTACCACCGCTACGTTGTGAATCTCTTCTTGCCTTTCTACAGGATGCCCTGGGGAATAGCTCCCTCGCCTTACTCCACCGACTGCTTTGATGGCGCCCTTGAGGTCGCTAAGTTCGTCGGGGAACTCGACTTGGAGGAGTCCGGTAGTAGCCCAGGAGTCCTGGTGCAGGTTTCTCCGCCTGGAGCTCAGGAACCCCCAGCACCAGCACGTCGGAACTAGTCTGCATTTCCAGCGAGCCGACTCCAGAAGACGTGTGGCGCGCACTCACAGCATGGCCCGAGGATCGCTGTTGAAGAAGCCTACGGCAACTACATCTTCACGGTATTCTACCTGAAGATAGAGCCAGTGGAAGGAGGAGGCTGAGCTAGCAGGGCACTGAGGGAGCCTCGGCTAATCGAAGAGCTTAAGAGCTAGTGCAACAAGGTGAGGCACGGGAGATGGCTCAGGGAGTCGCTGCCTAAGCTGCTGTAGAATTCCACAACTCTACTCTGTAGACCGTCTAGGCCGCGATCATACCGGCGGAATTGTTGTTCCTGGCCGTGGAGAGAGGCTCCCAGGGCTGTACTCCAGCTATTTTCCAAACCTACAGATCTATACATATTATCTAGGGTTGCTAGGCAAAGCGATGTTGCGAGGAGTGCTCGCAGCTCTTATCGTTGATTGAAGCAAGTCTTCGATGGCGAGGAAAGCGTAGTTGAGGCTTCAGACTCTAATGAAGATCATGAAGCAATAAAGAAGACTTTAACTAGTACCCTTCGTAAACTTGTTTTACGTCAAAACAAGCTTTAGACCACGCTATCAGCAACGGAGAGTATGTTAGCTTACGAAGCTGTTGTTCACGAGTTATCGCTGATGCGAACACATGCCTTAATATCGCTGCCTCCTTGTGGAAGGTATGCTTGGCGATACCTATTGAAGCTTCTAGGACGACCCTCTCCAAAGATGTACTGGGAAAGCCCAGCTTAAAAACGGAGTGTAAGCTGGTCATAACTGGAGTGGAAGAAGCATTAGAAGGTGGAATAACTCTTGCAAAACCATCAAACTTTCTGAAAATCTTCGCAGAGCTCGATCGATCTAAATGATGGAACGATGAACATGATTACTTCCGCAACTTCTGGCGCTTATTGAGCACCTCAACTATCCTTCTCATTAAAGTGTTCCAGCGCATCCAGATGAAAGATAAATTGCTCTCCTTATTTCACTAACTCTAGCTTTTTCTGCTTCAGAGTCTTTTAGAGCGTCGCGCTCTCGAAACCCTGAATACGCATTTGAGAAAGCAAAGAGTGTTCAGGGAAGGAGTCCTCCTAACAATAACCATTCCTCCAGTCTCTCCGCAGAAAGAGCAGCTCCCTAGTTCCTAAGCTACATCCTCCACTGCTTAAAGACATTCTGCTACGAGTGATACTAGGCAAGACCAAAGTACGTAGAGCACATAAATCTCGATCAGGGTCTACGCACTCAACGTATAGGGGGGAGGCTAAATGAAGTAGCAAGGTGTATGGCAATGCTTGTCCTCAACTCCGTTTCTCGCAATGGCTTTCGTTAGTAGATCCCCTTAGCACTTCCATTAACTTCGGTATGACGACGTCCTTGCTGTATTTCTGTTCAGCTAATTTAGAGATCTTCTTCCTCATTTCAAAGTATTTATTTGGATCGCTAGTCCACGCATTGTAGTAGTAGAGGATGGCTTCAACGTACTTACCTATATCATAAGCTGGCACAAGCCTGCCGAACAACTGTTCTTCATTTAAAATCTCCTCATGTCCCCCAGAGCCGGAGAAAGCTACTACTGGAACGCCATTGAAAATAGCCTCTAGGGCTACTAAGACGAAGGACTCGATCCTCGACGTCAAGGTAAAGAGCGATGCCTTGGAGTAATGCTCCACTAATTCCTCGTCGCTAACGAAGCCGAGGAACTTGACGTTCTCAGGGTACTTGCGAGCAAGATCTTCAACTATGCATTGATTCTCACCTGAGCCAATTACGTAGAACTTAACGCCCCTATTCCTAGCGAGGGCTTCCTCAATGATCTCGGATAGGAGGTCTAAGCCCTTACGATATACATCTTCTAGCCTACCCACGAACAAGCATGTAAATTCTGGGGAACTCTTTACTTCCCTCCTCATATTCTCAAGCAAGTAGAAGTTAGGGACATAACGTATTTCACCCCCATAGCCTAGCTCAATTAAATTCCTTGCCTGCGCTCTATTTAGAACATGTATCACTGGGAGCCTAAGCAACAGGAACTTCTTTACAATCCTATGGTTTAAGTCAAAGACGATCCTTCGCAGAACACTGATGTTCTCCACTAAGGCCTTACTCCCATGCCTTAATAGTTCTATAAAAAGTGGTTCGTGAAGACCCATTACAACCCTCTTCTTGTAAATCCTGTAAAGAAACAGTAGAGCTAAGAGCACGTTTAAATGCACATCCAGAGCGTATATAGCGTCGTGTTTTCTTAGAGCTGTAAACAGCTTTACTACAACCCTCTGATCCAGGAAGTTAAACCCTTTCACAGAGACAGACTTTAGCCAGTGAACTTTAGCAACACCCACTAGTTCCCTCTCAATGAATTCCCTTGAGACGCGGTGCGGAACTCCCCTTCCTCCAACGCTATATACATCAATTTCAACGCCATCCCCATATATCTCCTTAACGTATTTGCAGAAACCTATTACCCACCTCTCAGCCCCTCCATAAAACCTTAAATCAAAGCTAACTAACGCTAATTTCACTGTGATCACGCAGTAAAGCTGAGAATACGATGACTGGGGAGCTCACTTAAATTTTATTCTGCTTAACTTGATTATTTTAATGAATTGAAGGCTTTGCCTTAGCGCCACGCATGGATTTCCAAGAGTTCACTAGGGCATCTACTTACGAAGCAACACTTATTTTGCTTCGCCATTCTAAATATGCTTCGTAAGGCGGTTTCCGTGTTGGCTGGGGGTTTGCGGCATTCATGGTTTTGGGTTTCGATGTCTGTCTTAGCATTAGCTACACTGATTACCTACTTATTCCCGGGGCTCTTGCTTAGCAGGCTTCTCCAACCCATCGTAATGCCCATTATGCTCTTCTTCTTGGGATACGCATTCGTTAAAGCTCTCTTCACGGGTGAGCGACTGAGTCGAGTTGAAGTAGTGGTGCTTTCAATTGGAGTGAGCTTGTCTTTGACTCCACTTATAGCCATAGCCCTTAACTACACTTATGGAATAAGCAGGGCCTCTGCTTCTGCATCACTCATTGTTTTAACGACTTTCTCCACCTTTACTGCTTTAGTTAGGGAGTTGAAGTACTTGAGTAGGGGTCTTCGGGGAGAACGGTCTAATGAGTTGAGTCCACGGGTGGTCCTCCCCGCTTTTCTCCCGCTAGCTCTAGCTGTATTCACAAGGGTTTTCCCAACTCTTGTGAGTGGGCTTCCCTTCTCAGTTGACTCATGGCCTTCCATAAGGTTTACTGAAGTCCTCCTCGAGAATTCCCCTATTCCTCTAGATGCTGAAGCATTGGGTACCAGCGATCAGCTTGGAGACCGCTTGTTTGGAGCAGTTATTTCAGCAATCACTGGCTTAGAGCCTATGCGAGCTATGCCCGTTTTCCTGCCAGTAGTTGGAGCTACGTCAGTCCTCATGCTTTACGCCTTAGTTAACGCTCTATACGATGGGAGGGCTGCACTCATAGCTTCCACACTTCTAGCTTTTGCATTCACTGATGCAGTGTTGACTGGTGGAGTTAAGGGAGAGACTTATGCACACCCACTATACGTTCTACTAATACTCCTCTACTTCCATAGGGAAATGCCATTCTGGAAAAAAGCTCTCGTGTTCTCAATGGCTGGGGCTTCACTAGTCTTAGCTCACTACTATACAGCTATACTCACAATAGATATATTGGTTTCAGCAGGTGCTGCAGCACTAGCTTCTAAGCATTTATGGAGGGCGAACACTTCGTTTAAGGCCTGCAACCTCCTACTACCAGTGATCCTGGGGCTTGAAGTACTGGCCTACGTATACTTCTACGCTAGTCAAGCAATCAACTTCTTGCTTAAAACACACTGGATCTATGCCTTACTCCATCAGTTAGCGCTATTTGCATTAATGCTCTACTTGGCTCTTAAGCCGCGTCCCCCAAGCCCTGGGAGGACGGCGGCTTTCTGCTTCACTGCACTACTTATAGCTTTAGCTATTGCATTTACACTAACGAGAACTCGCTTAATCCCGACTGC
>CALIML010000023.1 GCA_938045475.1 uncultured Sulfolobales archaeon | reverse complement strand
TACTACCTTCCTCTCCTTGCGTCCTTTAACGTACTTGCCTTCACTCATCACGAGTCTAGCGTAGTGGTTGGCGTGAGCGTGCGCTGGATTAGATCCCCAGAATATCACTAAGTCCGCTAGTTGAATTACTGTTCCAAAAGTTGATCTAACGGAGCCCACTTCCTGAGCCCCGAGGATTGTTGGGCCATGACATATGGTTGAAGTGTTATCTATTACTCCACGAGTTACTTCAGCTAATTCAACGCCCAGCTCTATTGCTTCGTTACACGTATTTGACCATCCGTATAGAAGCGGGTACTTAGCTTTAGCAATTATTTCCGATGCTGCTTCTAAGGCCTCGTCAAGGCTTACCTCAACGAGCTTCCCGCCGCTCCTTATGAACGGCTTTAGAATGCGGTCCTTATGATAGTTGAGGAACTTAGCTGCTGATATAGCGCATCCACCTATGTTTCTAACTACTCTCTCTCCATCGAGCTCTATCCTAAGGTAGTCACATAGATCTCCGCAGAATGGGCATGGAACGTCTTCAAATACTTTCCTCTCTCCAGTCTTAATAGGCCTCTCCTGGGGAATGTACTCTAAGTTCTTCGCCCTCACGGCCTTAAGTATGTCGATTAGTGAAGTGAATTCATCGCTGGTCGCCTCTACGGATACTTTAACAGCCTTTACTGTAGGCATGCCAGTTCCATCAGTTATAGAGCTTAAAATGAAGTTAGCCCAAGGCCCCATGGGTATAAAGGCTTCTCCAGGCGGGACATCGTTGCTCACCCTCACTGGGAGGACTACTCCACCGCATTCGCCTATAACTTTGGCCCTCTCCTTAATCCCCAGCCTACTTACATCAGCTGGATTCATTTCGATTACTGCAACTGCCTTAAAATACTCCTTGCTGAACTTGCCCTCGCCCTCCATCGATATTCCTTGAGCGACCGTCCTACCAGTTATTAGGAAAAAAACGTTGTCTTTAATTGAGTGCAAAAGACTTCAGCCCCTCGGCTGAGGCTTCTCAATCAACTTCTCCTTGTATAGTACGGCTCCCTCAGTGCTGTGAGGAGTCCTAACTAATGTATCTCCATACTTCTCTATTTCGCGGGCTTCATCAGCTAGTGAGGCTGCATACCTCATCATTTCATGAGCTGCAGCCACTATGGGTATATACCTCTCGCTTTCCTTAACTACAAAGCATCCTTCAGTCGTTAAGTCAGCCACTTTCCTAGCTACTTCATAAGCAGCCATGGCTTTTGCTTTAGCATATGCATTCTTAAACTGGGCTGCATTAATTGCAAGCTCTTTATCTACAACAACTCTGGGAAGAACTGGTTTTTCACCGCGCTTCAATCCATCAATGACCTTATCTACCTCCACTTGAATAAGCCTATAGACTCCTGTAATTGCCAGCACTTTAATTATGTCGCCGTTGAATATAGCCATTTCAACTGGGTCCAGGAACTCCCTTCTAGCGCCAATCATTGAGTCAGCTAGTACAATTATGTAGCCAAAGCCCTTTTCATCTAGTTCCTTAGTTATTTTCTTAGCTGGCGCATCTGATATAACTACGACGTTCTTCCCCTTCTCCCTGAGGACTTCTCTAGCTTTAGTTGGGCCCGGCAGAGTGGCGTTAGGGCTTACAACAATGTATAGGTCGCACTCCTCCCTCAACCCTTTTTCAGCTAGTTCAACTCCATAGTCTTCTGGAGCCAGCTTCGCTCCAACGCTAAACACTCTTACATCTATGTCTTTGCGGTCAGCTCTTTCATCCAGGATGTACTCAAGCAATGGTGCTGAAGCTATGCAACCCATCTTTAATACACAGATCTTGACTATTCCGCCTGACATGTATACCTCCTCTTAGGAGAATTCTCCCCAGTTCATTTAACGTTATTTACTGTATTAAACCTTTACATCGACTTCCCTCACTGACTCCAGCGCTTCCTTTAGATAGAAGTGGTATGGGCCGAGCTTCCCTCCATAGTTCCCTGCATCAATTTTCACTACTCCAGGAACGCTTACAGCTGCTTTAATGGCTACCCCCATGGCTTTAAGCACGTCCTCCTTCCTAAGCCCATTTATGACTATTTCATAGACTGAGTTTGCTTCTGGAGGAACGCGCGTATCCTTAACTACGTCCTTAATGACTGGGCAGTACAAGTGGTTTGTAGTAGCCCTGAGCTTCGGGTACTTAATTGATCCAACTTTAGATCCTGAGCGCACTATTCCTCCCGGAAATGGAGTCACTACGTACTTTGAATACTGGCGTATGGCTTTCACTGCTTTCTCAGCGGCAAGTAGGCCGGAGCTCTGGGTCTTAGCTAATATGAGTATGTTGCCTCCCGCAACCCCCTTTACTAAACCAAACGAATCCTCAATTACGAACTCTCCTTCCATAACTGGTATCCTCCACACCTTCCTCCCGCCAATGGAGTCCTCTCTCTCAAATCCATCGCCGAACTTAGCTAATGCTCTACCGATGCTCATCCTTCTCCTAACTTTTGGAAGTCCATCAAATGCAGCAGCAGTTGCGCAAGTTAAAATGGACTGCCCAACCCTCATTATTGAAACAAGCTTAAGGCTCCCGGGATCGCTGTGGTACATTTGTATAGCCACTCCCTGGCGCCCGTCAGGCGTTACTTTGGGCGAAATAAATGCCTCTACGCCTGCTTCACCTGGGCACCCTATTATTGATGTTCCAAAGCCTGTGGCGTTGCGAGCAGCCGTTAAAGCCCAGCTGCGGTTAACGGCTGTAACAACTATTCTAGTGGCGTACATTGGGAATGCTTCTGCGAAAGTGTCTTCAATAACTACTTCACCTATCTTTAACATAACAGCACCCCACTAAATGTAGTATTCATGGCTAGTATATTAATTGATGTTAGCTTAAGCGCTAGTGCTTAAAATATGGAGTGGGTCTTAGCTAAAGGTTGGTGTATAGCTTGGCTCTTACAGCAGTAAAGTCTGCAGCTATAGCTTTGTTTGGCGCTTTAGCAATAGTGCTGGGCCTCGTGCCAATAGGAGTCCCCTTCCCCCTGCTTCCCCGAGTATCGTGGGATGCTATAGGGATTCCAGCTACGCTAGCTACACTACTCTACGGACTAGACGTAGGAGTGCCTGTACAGCTACTCGCTTGCATAGGCATATTGATTCGTGGAAACTGGATAGGCTCATTATTTAAAGGAGTGGCTGAGCTATCTACAATAATTCCGCTTCATTACTTAGTCAAAGGATTGAGCAGGGATAAGCGTTTGAAAAAGACTTGGACAACCATTGCATTAGCTTTTACAGCTCCAGCGCTCGTTAGAGCAACAGTTATGGCTTTTATGAACTACTACGTGCTTCCACCACTAATAGGTTTGCCTGAAGAAGTAGCTAAGCTCCTCATAACTCCACTATATGCCTTCAACTTAACTATGGCTTTAATAAACATTGGAGTGGCTTACGCAGTGTACCTAAGTGTAGAGAAGTTCTGGAGGATGTGGGAGTAGCATTGCCTAAGTCAATTATTGAAGTAAGGGACTGCTGGTTTAAGTACAGGGGAAGCTTAAAGTGGGTTCTTAAAGGAGTCTCCCTAGACATTGAAGAAGGATCATTTAACTTAGTAGTAGGCCCCACAGGGTCTGGAAAGACAACGCTGCTAAGGCTTTTCAACGGGCTCATACCGTGTTTCTATAGAGGTGAATTTAGGGGAAGCGTAAAAGTCAATGGAGTCGACACTAGAGGTGCTTCAATAGCCCAGCTCTCGAAGTACGTAGGCATGGTCTCTCAAGAACCTGAAAACCAGCTATTGGCGTTTAGTGTAGAGAGCGAAATAGCTTTTGGACTAGAGAACGTGGGTTTAAGGCCTAACGAGATCTTAAGTAAAGTAAGCTCCGTACTCAAGGAATTGGGCTTAGAGAAGCTCAAGTATAAAGTGCCCCACGAACTCTCTAGAGGTGAAATGCTTAAGGTCGCCATAGCTTCAGTACTAGCCCTAGATCCAAATGTGATAGTGTTGGATGAACCTACATCTACTTTAGAGCCTTTGACAGCTATTGACTTAATTAACTTACTGGACTACTTGAGGAAGGAGCGTGGAAAGACAATAGTGATCTCTGAACATAGAGTAGAGCACGTCCTCCCCTTTGTAGATAACGTAATAGTGTTAAGTGATGGCAGGGCACTCGCTTACAGAGACGTGCGTAGCTTGGTTAGTGAAGGAGTGTTAAGCCGCATCGACGTAGATGAGCCAGCACTAACTATGTTGTTTAAAGCCCTTAAGAATGCAGGTTACTGCAGCAGAATCCCATTAAGTGTAGTAGAAGCAGTTGAAATACTTAAAGGGATCCTGTGTTGTTGAATAAAAGCCCTGCAGTCGAACTCATTGACGTATGGTTCAAGTACTTGAGCAGCCGCGATTACGTCCTCAAAGGACTGAGCATCGCTATTAATAAAGGCACTTCTGTAGCAATAATGGGCGCCAACGGCTCTGGGAAGACAACTCTATTGAAGCACGTAGTTGGACTCCTAAGGCCTCAGAGAGGAGTAGTGAAGGTCTTAGGGATGGATGTCCAAGCAGTGGGCTTCCAAGAGATCGCTAGATGCGTTGGCTTCATTCCCCAAAACCTCAACTACATGTTCTTTGCTTCATCAGTTAGAGATGAGCTAGCTATTACATTGAGGAACTTTGAATACCCCGATAGACTTGTTAAGAATAGAATTGAACTTGTTGCTGAATCCATAGGTATAGGCGATCTATTAGACGAAGATCCTTCTACGCTTAGCTACGGTCAATTAAGACTGGCATCAATAGCCATAGCTCTATCCCACGACCCTGAAGTAGTAGTAATTGATGAACCAACTATGGGTTTAGATAAACGCTACAGAGAAGCATTGGCTAAAATCATAAGGCAGTTAGCAGAGGATGGCAGAACCATAATTGCGTCTTCACACGACGTTGAATTTGTTTCAAAGGCATTCAATGAAGCAGCTCTTCTAAACGAGGGAAGAATTACTGTCTACGGCGGCCTCCGCGAAGTACTCTATGAATACACTGAGTTAGTTAAAGCTCGCTTAACTATGCCAACTGTGCCGAAGCTCTTCAATGAACTTGAGAAGTGCTTTAATACATTGAGTAAGCCTATCAGTGTCGGGGAGTTCCTGTCAATAATTATGGAGCGCTTGGGCGATGGCCGTGGGTGTTGTAGAGCAAGCGATTAGGGGAGTATATGAGGGCTTCACATACCGCGTTGAGGAAGCCGACGCACTGCTATATAAAGTAGATCCTAGAGCTAAGCTAGCGTACATGATTGCAGCATTGATAGCTATTTCAATAGTCGATAAGCTTTGGGGGCAAGCAATGCTGCTTTGCTACTTAGTATTCCTTATGCTAACTGGCTATCATGTGAGGAAGTTTGCAGAAGCAGTTAAACCCGTAGCTCTTACAGTACTTTTCTTGGCAACGCTCTTAGCAATCATGTATGTAGTTGTACTTGGGGAAGCCTTAAGTCGCTCCGCTCTCCACGCAGCATTCACGGCTTTAAGAATAGCTAATGTTTCACTACTACTCATAGCTACTTTCTCAACGAGTCCTCCAGAGGATATTGCACAAGCACTAGTAAAGCTCGGCACTCCATTTAACCAAGCCTACTTATTCTCGCTAACTATAAGGTTTGTGCCAACAGTGGCGAGAGACCTCCTCAACACCTATGATTACTTTAGGGTAAGAGGGTTTAGAGTGAAGTGGGGCCTAAACGTTTTAGAGGGCGTGAGACAGCTATCGTACATGCTTACTTCAATAACTAAAGTATTGTTGGAGAGAGTGATTAGTGTAGCGGAGGCTTTGGAGACAAGATGCTTTGGCTTTAGGGAAAGAACTTTTTACAGGGAGCTCAAGGTATGTAGGAGGGACATCGTTTTTCTAGCGTTGAACGCAGCTGTGCTAGCGAAGATCCTATTGATCAATGCCTTCCTAGTTCCCTAGCTATGTCAAGGATTCTTCTAGCTAATTTGACTTTACTATCTAGGTCCCTCATAACTATGTCTTCAACGTATGTCGTTAAACCCAGCTTGCTCCTTATCCTAGACGCCTCTCCTTCATCCACTCTATCCACCAATATTGCAGTCGCTACATCAGCATATACTTCAGCTACTCCAAACGATGACGCTTCATAGCCTAGCGCATTCAAGAATATGTGGGCTGGGCCTTTTAGAGGCCTTCCCCCAATTATTGGCGATACAGCTATGACTGGTACTCCACTACTCCTTTTTTCAATTATTCTCTCTTTAACTCCGGGCACCATTAGTATTGGGCCAACGCTATTTATGGGATTGCTTGGACCTATGACTACTAGTTCGCTTTCATTAATAGCTTTGAGGACTTCCTGGGGTGCCTTTGCTTTACCTATTCCACTAAACGCTATGCCATACACCTTTGGCTTCATCCTATACTTAACTAAGTACTCCTGTATATGTAGATCCCCGTGATCTGTCAGCACTCTGGCCTCAACGTGTTCATTACACATAGGTAGGACTGAGGCTTTAACGCCTAGCTTAAACGCCATGTATTTAGTTACGCTAGTTAATGAATACCCGCTGTTCAATAGGTAGGTTCTATGTAAGTGAGTAGCTAAGTCTCTATCACCTATGTGGAACCAGTCCTGCGCTCCATAGGTTTTCAGTGCTTCAAATGAGTTGAAGGTATCTCCCTTAATTCCCCAGCCGCGTTCAACGTCCAGCAGCCCTGAAAAGAGGTATATTATTGAGTCTATGTCTGGAGCTATGTAAAGCCCATTTAGCCAGATGTTATCAGATGTATTGACTATAACACTTACGTTCTCCTGGCCTATAACTCCTTCAAAACCTTTTAAGAGCTTTGGAGTTCCCGTACCACCTGACAAGGCTAGTACTTTCACTTAAGACACCTATTACTTAAGGACTGTTATTCAATAAATTAACTTTTCACCAAGCTCTTTACTAATTTACATGTATTAATGCCTGCCTCGCGGGAAATGCTTGGACACAAGTGCGTTAATTCAACGAGATCTCTTGAGTCATCTACATCAATTACTGCACCCTCCGATACGTATATTGAAGTCTTCACTTTGCTCTCCAGAGCTCTACTCAAGTGCTTGCGAAAGCTCCCGGGCCCATACATTAAATCTATGGCTCCCGGGGGGTGTTGAGCCATTAAGTTCGTTCCTCCATCAATTGATGGAACCATAGCTACACTGCGCTCACTGCAGGCTTGGCTTAAGACAAAGCTTACATCATCCCTAGTTATTAATGGAGTGTCTCCGACAGCTAGAATCAATCTGCTAACTCTAAAGTTTTTTCCAGCATACTCCATTGCTTTTCTAACGGCTTCCACTTGTCCTACACCAAGATCTTTGATTACAATGACTTTATTAAACTCTGAGGCCACTCTTTCAACACCTCCTCCAGGAGTTACGACTATTACTCCACTAACTTCCTTAGCTTCAACGATCGCGCATAAGACATCCATGAGCATTGCTTTAACAAGTTCCGCCCTCTCACGCATTGATAAAACGTTTGAAAGCCTCGTCTTAGCATTAGCGAAGCTTTTAACAGGCAATATGCATATTGTTGACATGTAGCTCCACACTCAATCGAGCCCAGCTCGCTGCTACTCAGGGCTATCTAAGAGAGACCGTGATTCACAGCTTATAAGTTAAGCTTTCTCCATGGTGAAATGAGTGCAGTCCCTCAAGCTCTGAGCTGAGCATAAGTGAGTGCATTAATAGAATTAAAGACCCCGGAGGCTTTGAAACTGCTTCTGTTTAGCGCAAGGCTTATTGATAAGCCTTGCTCCAATAACTGTTTAAGGCTCATCAAGCCTACGGGTAGATGCGGGGTCTTCACCCATTCTTTCATGGGAGGGGTTTGGAGTGAAGACCTGGTGTTACGGAAGTTGACGCTAGGTCAGAACTGTTCCTCAATTACTTAACTAAGGCTGAGTTAAGAGCTAAGTAAGGGCCTGCAACAATTAACGATGTTAAGGCTATGACTACGGCGTCCATTAAACTAGCTTTTTCAGTGAATGCGTAGCTTCTATGCTTGCTTAACCCAAAGCCTTTTACTTCAAGCGCTATCGACATATCGTTTAATCTATCAATTGATGCAACTATCAATGGTATGAATAGTGAGAGAGTGCTCCTGATTCTCATAAGTGTACCGCCGGAGTCCACTCTCAAGCCCCTGATCGCTTGAATGTCGTATATTTCCTGGAAGTCGCTCATCATTACGGACATGTACCTAATTGCTAGGACTAAGATGTATGCGTACTTGTATGGCACTCCAAGCTTGCTCAACATTCTCACTATTGACTGAGGCCTCGTTGTTGAAAAAAGCGCTGCGAAAGAGAGCATTAATTGGAAAAGCCGCATAGATCCAACGATTACTCCTTGGGTAAAACCAGCCTCTAGAATAATGCTTAGTGAGCGAGCTGAAAGAGCTCCATAGATCAGTGAGAATAAGGCTAGCACTAGTATGAGTGCGAGAGCTGAGCGCGCTATCCTCAGGAACTTAGTGAACTCCATTCCCACGAAACTTAAGGAAACAACAAAAGCCAGGAATGCAGTTAAGCAAGCTAGTGGGCAAATAGATGCAACAACTATTGATGCTAGAGCAATGATTGCTTTAGTGACTGGGTGGAGTCTGTACATCAATTTACCACTACTTCTAGCTGTAAAGAATTCACTAAAGTCTCTAGTGAGAGCTCTAACTAACGACAGATCAATTCACCAATAACATCCTTCCTTAACACTGTTCTTTCAACTAATTCTTCAACGGAAGCCCCACTGCCTTCGCCTACGCCCAGCAATTCATTTAGATACGTGCTTAAAGCTATAGGAGCTGGCAGTAATAGATTATTGGAGAGCAATAAGTGGGCTCTACTCAAAAGATCTCTTATATAGCCATTGAACGACAGCCTTCCATTATTAAGCAAGATCACTTTAGCCTCGGGAAACAGCGTCAATAAATCTACGTCGTGTGATGACATAATTACTGTATGCCCCCTCCTCAACACTAGCTTCTGAACTATGTTGACGTAATCAATTTTATTCAAATAGTCCAGCCCAGCCGTAGGTTCGTCAAGCAACACTACGCTTGGATCATGTATTATTGCAGCCGCTATTGATACTCTACGGGCCTCTCCTTCGCTAAGTGAGTAGGGAGATCGTTGAAGTAAGTGAGCTATGTTAAGCCATGAAGATACTTCGAGCGCTCTAGCTTCATACTCCTCTTTACTTAAACCAGTGTTTCTAGCTACGTAAGTTATTTCATTAAAGACAGTGTTGTTGAAGAAAGCCATCCAAGGGTTCTGCGGCACATAGCCCACATACCTCGCTGCTTCCGAGAGCTTTATTCGCCTAGTATCAATACCGCATAAGTATATGTCGCCGCTTAAGGGCTTTAGCATTCCAGCCATTAGTTTAAGGACTGTTGTTTTACCGGATCCATTTGGACCCATTATTAGAGCAAGCTCTCCACTACGTATAGTGAATGAGACATCCATTAATGTAAATCCATTGCTATAGCTGAATGAGACGTCCTTAAACACTACTGCTTCCTCTGCCCTACATAGATCTCTAGGCATTTCGCTGGCCTCCATGAGTGGATCCAGCTTGGAGAAGTGCTTTTGACGTACTCAATGACTTGATCTAGGTACTCATTTTCGACAAGTCCGTAGAGTCCTTCGCCAATCATATTCATTGAAGCCCCTATTACTCCACGCAACTTATTGACTTCTAAGACCATATTCCTTAACTCCCCCTGAAGAAGCCCTGTTTTAAGCGAGAATTCCAGGCAGCTCTTCATGAAGTTCTCCGGGCATGGATCTCTAAAGATCTTCTTAAGAGTGCTTAAACCAGTCCTCCTGGCGTTGGCTAGTAAGTCGCTTCGGGAGAGTAGTTCAGCCTTATTAATAGGCTTGTAGAAGGCTGTAAAGGCAGTAATTGAGTTATCGAGCAATATATGCTCGACTTCAGTGTAGAAAGGCCCCCCAGGCTTCTTAACTACGACTATTCCATAGCCCTGGTTCAGTATCCCTACTACTGTTCCCAGCCCAGTTTTACAGACTATGTCTGCTTCATGAGCTATTTCAGCAACTCGCTTCAGAGTCCTCCTGATCCCTAAAGCTTTAGCTAACGCTATTGATATTGCTAAAGCCGATGCAGCACTAGTGCCATACCCTCCGCCAATGGGTACTTTCACCGTCTGCTTAACGATTACTCTATGTGAGTCTAAGCCGGCTTCCCCTAGAATCTTAGTAACCACATAGTTTGCTATGCAGCTTTCAACTCTGCCTCCATTTATGTAGTTCTCAATTAATGCTTCTCCAGAAGCACTGCTCACTACGTCGAGCTCCACTGAAACTCCTTCATCTAGAACCAGTCCTCCTCCAATAGCGCCTGTAGTGGCTAGCTCACGAGTGATATGGGGTGCGAAGAACCCGGATAGACCTGCCGGTACTTTCACTAAGCACATGATTTACTGCCTCAGCTACTTCTTCAGCCTAGCCTCTAAGCTCTTAACTATCGGTGGAGCAAGGATCATTAGGAACGGTATTTCAGTGTAGTAAGTCCACATAAACCATATTAAAGCCATAGCTAGCGGCGCGTTCACTACTCCCCCCGGAAGCGGTAGAAACTGGCTGTAGAACCATAGGCCTAAGCCTATGATTGCTGAACCGCTCATTAATCCAATAGTGTAAGCTATGGCTTGGCTTGGGGGGATGTACCCTCTGTACAGAGTCATTGAGATTAGTGTTGGAGCAAGGCTGACTATTGAAATAGCTAAGTAAGTCAGAGCCATCGATAAATCAATTAAGTTAACGTAGTACAGTAGCACAATTACTAGCGGAGGCTTTGCTTGAAGAATAATGCTGGAGACGTAAGTGAGCCCCGGCTTAAAGCCGGTCATCCTCCTAGCCACGTATCCAATTAAGTGGAAGCAAACGTAGTTTGCTGGAACACCCACTGTTAAGCTGAGCAGGGCGTTGCCGTGAACAAGCATGTCGCTAATGAATATCCCTACTGCTGCACCAATACCTCCAACAACTGGTGAAAACACTACTGAAAACACTGCTGGTATAAATACGGCTGGCCAGAATCTAACGACGCCTACTCCAATGGCGAATACGCCTAGGTGAGTTAAGTAGCCCACTAATGCGTAGAGGGCAGCATTCATTCCTGAAAGCACTATATCCCTTACCTCCAACAATCTCCCCCACAGCTTAACTCAGTGACTGTCTAAGCAGGTCTACGATGAATTGAAGCTTATTAACTTATGCTACAATAAGCGCGCGGGTGCATGAGTTGAAGCCCATTGATTTACTCACAGCCTTGATCTCAAGCTCTATTTCTCTAGAGGTATCTGCTTACCCAAAGCCAGGCAACGTGCATAGGCTCTCAGACCACGTAGATAAGTTCTTCGAGGACTTCGTAGTGGCAGGCCACGTAGCCCACGGGTGGATTAGGAGGGGGGTGCTGAGGGGGTATAGAGGTTCCTACGGCAAGTACTTAGTTGGAGACATAATTTATGGAATGGTTGGGGAGAGCATGGAAGTTACAGGTAGTTCAAACACTATTTTAGGCATAGCGATACTGCTATCGCCTCTCTCAATAGCTTTAGGGAAGTGCTTAAGGGAAGGTGTTGTAAGGGCTTTCCGCGCAGCCTCAATAGCTAGAGATGTGTTGGAAAGGAGCTCCACGACTTTTGACTCAATAGCTTTATACAAAGCCATAAGGCGTGCTTCGCCTAGCTACATAAGGAGGAGCGATAGAACGAGCGGACCCCCCAACGTTTGGAGCAAGAGCTATAAGCATGAAATACTGAAGGGTAACTACAGGTTGTGGGAAGTTCTTGCAGCAAGCTCTTCAGTCGACGTTGTTCCTAGAGAAGTAGTTGAGGGATACCCTAGATCGCTTAAGGCAGCAAGCTACCTTAACAATAGGCTGAATACTCATGGGAATTGGAACAGGGCAGTTGTTGAAGCATACCTATTCATACTTAGCAGAGATATCGATACACTGGTGTTCAGGAAGCATGGAGCCAGCGTTGCTGAAGAAGTTAAGGAGAAAGCTGGAGAAACTCTACGTGAAGTAGAGAGGGCGGAGGAAGGCTGGTTTAAGCGAGTTGCTGAATTAGACAAAGATCTTAGGGCTAAGGACATTAATCCGGGTTCAGCTGCAGACATAACTGCTGCTGCAATAGCTCTACACAACATAGACTGTAGAAAGGGGATTCTCAGGACAAATTCTAGGCAGTAATACCAAGCTCATTGAGATATATTGTTGCGTAACCCAACACTTTACTTAGAGTTAGGGGAGGCAGCAAATGGATCTACTTACAATAGCTTTACTAGGCCTTATGAGCATAGTAACTGTTGAAACTTATGCAACGCTAAAGATATACTTGAAGTATGGAGAGACTTACGCTAACTTACTTGAGAGAATGACCTTGCTTGAGAGAAAGAGCTCAGATCTTGGGAGAAGGCTTAAGGCCCTTGACTCTAGGCTAAAAGACGTTGAATTAAAAGTTGAAGCTCTGGAGGACATGCAGTTAAACATGAGCTTACTATCATTAAATGGCAGCGCTAAGAGAAGGAAGGGTAAGAAGAGCCCCTCAAGCGATGATCTAAGCAAGGAGATCCTGAAGCTAAAGATACTTGCATTAATAAGAAGGGGCTTATCTGAAGAAGAAATAGCTGAAAAACTCAACATTAGTGTAGACATAGTTCGAGAACTCATGAAGGACTTAGGGGAGCAAGCTAAGGAGTAGTGCTATATGTAGTGCTTATCAATGGCTTGAAGAAGTCATTAAAATGATCTGAGGCATTAATGAAGTCATCCTACGCCAGTGGATTGCTCTAAGAAAGCCCACTACACTCAGAGCGAAGAAGGGAAAAGTTCTTGATGCCGATGGGGGTTAGGCAATTTGATTAAGTACGTCAAATTAACGGTTATTGATGGAGAGTGTTACTAGTGGACCGGCCGGGATTTGAACCCGGGACCTCCTGGTTGCAAGCCAGGCGCTCTTCCAGGCTGAGCTACCGGCCCTCTTCAACTAAAATGATAGACAGTGGGTTTATATTCTTTAAATTCTGCGATAACTAATGGAGTTCATTAATGATCTTTCCGCTGCGCAGTCCAATGCAGCCGGGGCCTTGGAGCTATGCTTACAACCTAGTTGAAATCCTTAGCCCAGGAATAGATGTCCTCTTCTCAATGAATTTAAATGCCTCAGTAGCAGCTATTGAGAATGCTACGTATATCACTGCTATAATCGAGTATATTTCTACGTAGAGAAAAGTTCTGCTTCCAACGAATTTACTTACGTACATCAGCTCTGGGACCGTGATGAAGTAAGCTATTGAAGAGTACTTAAATAAGTAGATCAATTCATTTGCTAAAGCTGGTATAGCTACTCTAATTGATTGAGGCAGTATAACTTCTCTAACTGCCTGAAGCTTAGTTAGCCCAATTGATAGTGCTGCCTCCCACTGTGAGTAACTTATAGAACTTATTGAAGCCCTCAAGTACTCTGATTGATAGGCCGCCGAGTTCAATCCAATAGCTATGATTGCTGCTGACAAAGGATCTAGGGCTAAGCCAACTCTAGGTAAAACGTAGTATATGAGGAATAGTTGGACAAGCATTGGAGTTCCTCTAGTCAGTTCAACGAATGCCTGGCAGACGGCTTTTACAAACCTCACGCCATAAGTTCTAGCAATAGATATCAATACGCCTAGAGTAAAGCCAATCAAGTAGGATAGAGCAGTTAAGTAGAAGGATACTAATAAACCGTTGAACAGGAGGCCTCCGTAGGAATACGCTAAGTCTAATAGTTTGTCGAAAGACACTGCTCCCCCCTACTTCAATGAATACACGTACTGCATCCTCTCCATAAATCTGCGAACCCTCTCATTCCTAGGCCTGAGGATGACTTCTTCTGGAGAGCCTCTCTCTACAACGGCTCCTGAGTCCATGAATACTACTTCATCAGCTACTTTCATTGCGAAACCGAGTTCATGTGTTACTACAATCATTGTCATCCCCTCTCTAGACAGCTTCTCCATAACTCCCAGAACCTCCCATATAAGCTCTGGGTCGAGAGCCGACGTGGGTTCATCAAATAAAACGAGCCTTGGACTCATAGCTATAGCTCTAGCTATGGCCACTCTCTGCTGTTGCCCGCCGGATAGTTGGGCGGGGTACTTATTCCAAAGATCCTCAGATATGCCTACTGAAAGCAGTGATTCCCTAGCTACTTTAAACGCATCGTCTTTGTTCATCCCCTTCACTTTAATTAATCCAAGCATGACGTTTTCAAGAGCTGTTAAGTGGTTGAATAAATTAAAGTGCTGGAAGACGAAGCCTATTTTGCTCCTAACTCTAGCTGCGTTAACTCCTGGAGCAGTGACTTCTTCTCCATCTAAGATTATGCTGCCTCTATCCGGCTTGATCAGCAAGTTTATGCACCTAAGTAAAGTAGACTTACCTGCCCCTGAAGGCCCCAGTATTACTTTAGCTTCCCCCTCCCCAACGCTGAATGAAACCCCTCTTAACACAGGGCTCTTGCCAAAGAACTTCCATAAGTTACTTACCTCCAGCACTGCCCCCACGCATCACCGCCCCCGCACTACACGGCTGCTACACCCATAGCTAGAAGCCTTCTCCTAGCTCTCTCTGAAATTATTGAGAGTGGATAGCATATGCTGAAGTACACTATTGATACAAGGATGAGGGGCTGGAGGTAGTCTAGGACTACTTGAGCAACGTGAACGGCTTGCGTAAAGAGCTCTGTAACCCCTATTGCATAAGCTATTGATGAGTCCTTGAGAACTATTGTGAACTCATTTAACCAGCCCGGGAGAGCCGCCCTAAACGCTTGTGGAGCAATGACGTGTCTAAAGGCACCCCACTTCGATAAACCAATTGAGTAAGCAGCCTCCAGCTGTCTCCCCCCAACTCCCTCTATAGCTCCCCTGAATAATTGCGCTTGATAGCCTGAGTCAACTATCGTTATACCAATTATTGCTGATGCAATGTTTGGTAAAGCTATCCCCAATCTGGGAAGGCCGTAGAACACTAGAAGTAGCGCTAGGAGCAACGGTATTCCCCTAAGCACTCTAGCGACCCAGTCTGTTACAATTGAGATAGGCTTTGGGGAAAACACCTCAGTGAAAGCCATTAGGAGCCCGAGCAGTGTTGCAAGCAGAAAGCCCGCGGTTGAAAGAATCAAAGTATTCCATACGCCCATGAGTATTATTGGAACGTATGTTAAAAAGCCATTCATTTACGGAGACCCTTCAGCCCCCAAGGTATTTATCAATTATTTGCATCCACTCATCAGTATTTAAGAATTCTTCAAGGGCTTCATTGAGTTTACTCAACAACTCAACGTCGTCCTTTCTAACAGCTAAGCCGTACTTCTCCTCAGTTCGTATTATTGCTGAAACCTCTACGTTATATTCTCTAACAAACATTTGGGCCACCGGTGAATCAACTATGACTGCGTCAAGCCTTCCATTAACTAAGTCAACTACTGCTAGGACGTAGCTTGGATAGCTCTTTACATCAATAGATTTACCAGTGCTAGTGATGTAGTCATGTACTAATTGTTCAGCAGTAGTCCCGCTTTGAACTCCTACCTTCTTTTCAACAAGATCATCCAGCGATTGCGGCCTAAAGCCGCTGCCTGCCGCAACTAATATAGCTTGATCGGCCTCCCAATATGGAGTAGTGAATGCAACTACTTCAGCTCTCTCTTCAGTAATAGTCATTCCTGAGGCAATGACGTCTATTTGCTTATTCAATAGGGCTGGTATAAGCCCTTCGAAATCTATTGAGATCACTTCGACTTCGTATCCAAGCCTCTTAGCAATGGCTTTAACTAAGTCTATGTCTATTCCAACAATATTCCCCCCTTCATCTATGAACTCGAATGGAGGGAAGTCAGGCGATGTCCCTACTCTAAGGACTTTTGCAGGAGGTGCAGTCAGCCGTGGATATATGATTAGGAGGGCTAGAACAGCGATCACTATAACAGCAATTAATGGCACAAGATACCTCGATGCAGCCATGACTTAACGCCTCTCGCATACCCTCTACGTAGCTTGTATATAAGAGTTTCTAATTTCATTTAAATGATTAATTCGCCTAGGGGAAGGGAGGGTATTTCTTAGAGTTATTCATTATTAATGCAGCACGTATTTCCAAACGTAGTGCTCGTTATTAGAAGCAGCGGTAGCCGCTTTGAATCAATGTCCTCAATTATTAAGGGTGGAAATTGCGATTATACTTAAGCAACGCTCTTTCCTAAAGATGGCCATAGCGATATATAGTATTGATGGCGCTAAGTTAAGCTATAGCGCTGGTGGCCTAGGTTTGAGGGTGGCCGTTGCTCAACGCGAGGATTTAGGCATAGTGTATGGAGTGAATAGGTTTGTGTTTGAGTTGGCTAAGGGGTTTAAGAACATAGGTGTTGAAACACACGTAGTTGCTCACCACATGTCAAGCGATAAATGCGTTAGGGCTTGGGGCAACTCAAGCATACCCATTCACTTAATTAGTGGAGAACAGGGTACACGTAGTTTAACTAAAGTACTTTACGACTGGCTTACGGATGGCTCGAGAATTCTAAGTGGAATAGGAGTGGATAGTGTTGTAATGAATGGAGCTGTCTACTTAGGGAAGAAGTTAGTTAAAGTAGCTGTAGTCCACGGCCCATTGAAGGAGAGAATAAGTTTATTTGAAAAGCATTTACACAGGTTCCTGCTTAAATCATGTGATGCGAGGATAGCAGTATCTGAGCGCACAGCACTTCAATTAGAGGAGAAGCTAGGAGTTAAAGCAGATTACATTGTGCCAATATGCGTAAACATTGATGAGCTCAACAAGCTGTACATGCATGGAGTTAGGGAAAACACTGTTGTGCACATAGGGCTCACCCCTAAGAAAAACCCGGAGATATCAATAAAGGTCGTTAAGATGCTGAGGGATAGAGGGGTCAATGCAAAGCTGGTGTTGTTCGGAACGAGTACGAGCTATTCAAGGGAATTAGTCAAGAAGTACAGTGGAGAAGAATACGTGGAGTTTAGGCTGGGCTTAGCAGGCGATGAAGTGCTGAGAGAGCTGGCTGGAGCAAAAGCCCTTATACTCCCATCATCTATAGAGACCTTCTCGTACGCCTCTCTAGAAGCAATGGCTCTAGGGACTCCCGCCGTAGTATCAGATGCTGTGCCGCCAAGCCTAGTTTTAAACGGAGTCACAGGCTATAGAGTGCCTTTAAGCGACATACATGGGTATGTAAATGCTCTGGAGGCCTTATTAAAGAAGCAGGAGTTGTTCTATGAACTGAGCAGTAATGCTAGAAGGCATGCTGCTGAATTCAACTGCATTAATGTAGCTAAGAAATATGTTGAAATTATATCGAGTTTAAAAAGTGATTAACTACTTCCTTTTAACTATATTGAATATAGTTGCAGCAAGCAGTATTGTTGAGAAAGCCAGTATTAAGTAGATCAACGTTGTCTGACTGCCCTGGCCCTCCTTTAATTCCTCAACATACCCATGTATGTCGCTGATCCTCACTGAAAGATCTCCTAAGCCTGTTTTCACTAATGCAACTCCATCACTTATGCTCACTACTTTACCATAGATTGTTCCCAGGCTTGTCTTTATTTCAACAATTCCGTTGCCCAGGTAGCTGAGCGTCGTATTTAGATCCTCTAGAGTTAGGTTTAACTCACCTATAATTGTCTTCACTGTGATTAGATCGTTGTGCAGACTGCTTATACCTATAGATACGTCACTTAGCTTTAACTGAACTAAGCCCATTGAAGTATTTAGCGTTAATACATCGCTAGTTAAATTGACTACTCTTGCATTAATAGCGTTCAGCAAGTTTCCTAGAGCTGAAATGGAGGCGTTAAGGTCATTGAATACGGCTGTAAAGACTTCAGTCAAAGATTTGTTAACGTTAACTAAGTCGCTCCTTAAAAGCCCTGTGGATTCACTAATGTTCGCCAGGATTTCTCTAGATGCTTGAGATATGTTTGACGAAAAATCTCTACGTACGCCTTCAATGGAGCTACTAACGTTGCTTACTTTAACTGCTGCTACAGCTGTTTTACTCAAGAACCAGTAGTCTGCTTTAACTAATATAAATGCAGTAGTGGCTTCACTAACTGAAGGTATTAGAGTCAAATATAGGCCAGGCATGAGTCTCGCTGCATTTAACGGAATACCCCATTCGCTAGTGAAGAACATAACGCTCAGTGAATCTGGATCAATCATACTGTTCCCATAAGCCACGTGGATTAATGCATAGTCGCTTGAGCCGACATCGACGTAGCTTGGGGCAACTACTTCAACAAGCAACTCCTCGCTCGGCGTAAAGGCCTTGAAGTAGTAGTCGAGGAAAAGCCCCCACCAAGTCTCAGTAGGGAAAGCTGTTTGATAGAAATACCAATACCTCTCCTCTAGATACCAGTCAACGCCTGGAGGCATGTATATAGATAACCCGTGGGAGTTGGGGTGTCCGGGAGCGCTCCAGCTAGCTACGATAGCGCTGCTCAATGCGCTTATTGCAGAGGCGAGCATAGGCCTTGGGTCATAGCTTGGCAGCCATCCATCATAGCTCAACAGCTTATCAAATAAATCAATCACATCAACGAACTCTCCTTCACCCGTCTTATCGCACGCATCCCTCAGCTCCTTTATTGAATGAGCTATGCCTGGGTTTAAGTAGACGTTGTAAGTCATGTATATTGAAGCTAGATCAATGTATGGCACTGCGTACTCCATGTAGCTAGCTAAGTCAACTGCTGATAGTGTTGGATAGTCTAGGGGGTAAATTACAGTGTAGTAGTACTCGAATGCTGAAACAATTGCTTTAGCTAAATCTATTGGAGACATCCCTGGATTAGCGATCAACTGCAGTAAGAATCCTGTGTAGTACCAGCCGTCGAGTGGCTCGTATTCCTGTGAAGCCACTAATACGTCAGCGTAACTCCCTGAGCCAACGTCGTAAGCTACTTCAGCCATAGCTTCAAGGCATACGTCGAAGCCCAGTATATCTAAGTGCACTCCGACCTCTCTACTAATTACGTCTAGTGCTTCAATGAGCTCTCTTTCATCTATGTAATCGTTGTCAGTGTCATCGTAAGCCACTCCTCTAATTCCTTCAAACGACCTCCTCCACGCATTCCCGTGATCCCATAGAACTAACATGTAGTGCTCAGCTGGGAAGTTTGCTGCAGTATAGTTGACTAGAAATACGAGAGTATTGGGGTCCCCCATGTTCATTTCATTTAAGTCTAGGAGTAGCTGTGAGTTTATCTTCAAAGGATCTAGATCTTTTTTAACTAAGTATATCCTTGTGTTGCTCCAATTATCGTTGCTGGAATCGTAGCCTGGATGCCTATCGAACATAGCTACTATCGCTACATCCCTTGTTGAGCCAACCATCTCCATTTCATTGAAGTCGTCTATGCCTGCTTTCTCCAAGTTATTGTCTGCATCCATGTAGATCATTATAGTCCATTTATACAATGAGCTTTCAGCACTAGCAAACGCTGGCAGTAGGAGCAGAGTTAATGGGAGAAGCGAAGTGAGAAGCCCTATAATCTTACTACTCACTCCACGCACCCAGTCCTTGCATTAACCTAGAGTTAAAATGCTTTGCTTACATGAAGTACGCTTATCTAAATGCACATATACAGCCTACATATAAGTCATATGTGAATCGTATATGAGTTGAATCATATAGCGGAAATAGTTTGCGCCAAACAACTTTAATACTTCGCTGACGGACTTAGAAGCCAGGTGAAGGAACCTGTCAACTAAATTAATGCGCTTCGCGCTAACTTGCAGTAAGAGGACTTCAAGGACGGGGTTGAGAGTAGCAGTAGTTGGCGCTGGAGTATGTGGATTAGTGGCGGCGGGTTATATGGCTTGCGCAGGCCACGAAGTAGATGTATACGATAAGCAGCCTATGCCGGGGGGCTCACTAGTGTTCGCTGTTCCTCCGTGGAGAATACCTAGGGAGGGCGTGCTGGAGGGAGTCAAGGAACTTGAAGAATTGCTTGGAGTAAAGTTCTTTCTTAAAACAAAGGTCTTTTCCGGAGTCAACCTTAGTGAGGAAGGAGATGAATTTGTTGAAAGAACAATGCCGTTAGAGGAGTTAGTTGGGAGATACGACGCTGTCCTAATAGCTAGCGGTGCTTGGAGGACTAGGAGGCCGGAGATACAGGGGCTGAACTCAACTAATGTGTACTCAGCTCTATCATACCTCTACTACAGGAGGCTTCAGGAAATGGGCTTCATCAATAAGGGGGTAAGCATTGGCAGGAGAGTAATAATCTATGGATGCAGCATAAGTGCTCTTGCAGCAGCTGGACAAGCTTTAAGGGATGGAGCTGAAGTCTACGTTGTCTACGAAGACTCCTTTAGGAGGGCTCCAATAGATCTTAGGAAGCTCGAGGACGAAGGCGTTATTGCAATAGATCTTGCGAGAATAGCTGAAGTAAGCGTTGTAAACAATGCGGTAACTGAAGTAAAGTTTCAGCGTCTACAGCTTAGCTCAATTAATGAAGGTAGGGTAGCTGCCCCCATACCCAACTCCTACTTTACGTTAAGCGTAGACTCAGTACTGCTAGCTGGAGTAGAAGAGCCTTCACCCCCCTTATCCAGTGATGCAGCTGACGGAATAAACATAGCTATGGGCCGGAGGACAGTGCTAGTGGATGAATGGGGTCGGACAACTAATAAGAAGGTGTTTGCAGCAGGAAGTGTTATAACTGGCTTAACTACTATAGGTGATGCAGTCAGGCATGGAGTAAAGACAGCTAGAGAAATCGATC
>CALIML010000022.1 GCA_938045475.1 uncultured Sulfolobales archaeon | reverse complement strand
AGAACTCTATTACTCAGTAACTAATGCCCCCAGCCCAAGGATATACATGCCTTACGGAGCTAAGTACGATATAGCTATAGATACTGGAGCCATAAACATAAATGGGTACAGCCTTAAAGCCTACGGCGGCGCAAGCTTAGTGGTTGACTTAACTAACAAGTTCTCCATATACATTGAGTACAGCGTTGACAGAAGGATTCACGCTGATAGAGCAGCCATATGTATTCGCGCTGAGGATGGTGAAGTAGTTAGAGGATTGCAGTTAACCATGACTGGGCGCTCAACGAACTACACTGTTTCACCAATAGTGGAGCCAGCTGGCTGCCTAGCTGCTTCAAGAATACCGCTAGACCTATACTTAGTTAAGGTAGCTAGTGCTCCAGAAGTAGTTGAGCTACCCAGGGAATTCACAGTCCTCGTTGACTCAAGGAACTACACGTATGTTGGAAAATATCCATATAGGCCAGTCAACTTAACGATAGATTTCACTGAGCCCCTTCTAACAGATGCAGAGATCTATGTAAATGGATCGCTTTACGTAGCTAGAGCTGGCTCAAGAACTATAAGCATAGCTGGGCTGAAGCCGGGGGCCTATAGTTTATTCATAAATTCAACTCCAGTAAGCATTGAGGGCGTAAAAGCATTGATATACCTCCCAAAGGCTTTCACTGTAAACGCTATGAACTTAACTAACTACGTGTCGCTAAGGCTTGACAGAGGGGTGTCGAAGACTTTAACGATATGCGTGCTCTCTGAAGAAGGCTATAGGATAACTGACACTAATGTTTCAATAATAGGGCTTACGTCAGGGGAGGGATTTGACTTAGCCATAGATCCTGAGTCCAAGTGCTTCTACATTCGTGGAGTTCCATACGATGTCTATAGAGTGTTGTTCACTGTTCAATCAGCTTACGTTAACTTAACTGAGAAAGCAGTGGTTGTTGATAGAGATGAAGTTGCAGCAGACTTCTACTTCCCGTACTGGCCTGTAGCTGTGTTAGTAAAGTTTCCTGAACCACTAGTAGTTGATGCATACGTAGAGCTAGGTGAATTAAGGCTGCATGCTCCAGCTGGATCCATTGAGGCATTATTTAGAGAAGTTAAGCCAGGGACTTATGTGCTTAAAGTACTGCCCCAGCCAACTCTACAGTCATTTAATACAACCATTAGTTACTATAGGGGTTACTCAGCCACAGTATTTGTAAGCGGTTTAGTGAACGTCACTACGGTGGAAGTGCCTCTAGAGCCTTTATATAGAGAGATCACTGTATTGTTTGAGGATGCAACTGTTGGAGGACTAGCTATAGATGACTTGGTTTTATTAATCAACGACGTCCCAGTTGGAACGATTGGAGCAGGAACTATTAATGTAACTGGCTACATTCCTTTAGGTAAGTTCAAGCTATCCATTAGATCTGCTAGGGGAGTATATTCAAGCTACACCAGGGAGTTTGAGGGAGCTTCCTTAGGCAACATAATTAGGGTGGCTCTAGCTAGAGTCACTGCACCCATAACTGTACTGACCTACAGCAACTTAGGCGACGCCCTCAGCTCAGCGGCAGTCATTGCTTTATGCGGTCCATACAGTGCTGGAGCACTAAGCGTTGATGGAAGAGCTGAACTAATGCTCCCCATAGAGTCAGCGTGCTATATAGAGGCCTCTCTGCCCGGCTACAGCACTGTAGGGCAGAGCATTTACGTAGCTAGGGAAGCTTCAATAACTCTAGTCCTGTCCGCAAGCCCCATAATTGTTCTACAGAGGTTTCTGCCAATAATAATTGCTGTAATCATAGTGACGTCCGTTGGAGTAATAATAGTGTACATGAGGAGGAAGCTTATTGAAAGAATGAGGGAGGCTGCTGCTGAAGTACCTATTTAATTAGGAGTGATTAAAACAAACTACTTTTAAATCAAAGCTCTAGAGCTTTAGAAATATGTACTTAGGCAAGTCATCTATTACTATGACGCTGAGCTTTGCTGAAACCTCTGCTGAAGCAATTGATTCAAGGCTCTTCCTAAGTGATTGTAGTAAAGCAATCTTATTGTTGATTGATTCAGCGAGCTGCTCCAGTGCTGGAACCTCTACTTTAGGGGATGGGCTTAAAGCAATTTTAACTACCTTTAAGTCAATTAATCCAATTGCTCCCTCAACCTTACCTCCAGTAAGCTTAGCTAAGTACTCTGAAAGCTTTGACTCTAATCCAGCTCTAACTCTAGCATTCTCTATTAATCTAAGGAGCTCAGAGAGCTTCCCCCTATAGTTGTTTAGGGCTGAATCAATGTACTTAATGAATTCCTCAATTGAGTTAAACTCCCTTAACTCACTAGTCATAGAGGCCGCCTAATCTAACTAATTGAGTCAACTCGTTTATAAACCTTAAATACTCTAAGAACTCAATTACCTATACGTTTTTATTCCCGAAGTTAGCTCATTAAAGCTGGGGGTGTAATTAAGCTTGGCTAAAGTGAGGAGACTTATTCTCGTTACTGCAACGCATCACCCACACCACAGTCTGTGGGTGAAGCTCACTGAAGATCTATCGTCAGAGCTAGGTGTTGAAAGAGAAGTTAGAGAAGAAGACTACGTGTTTTTAATTGAACACGGTGAAACAGATGAATTCGGAATGGCTTGGGCTCCACAGCTAGTTGCAGAGCTGGATGATGGAGGCTACCTACTGCTACTCTCAAAAATGCCCTTCAACGAGTTCCTCCAGCCGGACTTAAGTAAGGCTAAGGAGGAAGCTTTAAGCAAGTTGAGAGTACTTAGCGGTGAGTGACCCAAGCATGGCCATTATTGGGCGAATACTTGTACCGTATGTTCCAACACCAATGAGTGTTGTAAGGGAAATGCTTAAGCTAGCTAGAGCTGGCCCCAGCGATGTAGTGTACGACCTAGGCTGCGGTGATGGAAGAATACTCATAACGGCCGTAAGGGAGTTCAACGTTAGGAAAGCTGTTGGAGTAGAGATCAGGGAGGATAAAGTTAGGGAATCCGTTGAGAACGCTAAGGCGGCGGGGCTCTACGATAAGATAAGGGTCATTCATGGAGACATGTTTGAAGCAGACATTAGTGAAGCAACTATTGTAACAATGTTCCTTCTCACAAGCGTAAATGAAAAGCTTAGGCCTAAGCTTGAGAGAGAGCTGAGGGCTGGTGCAAGAGTAGTGTCACATGAATTCAGAGTCCCAGGCTGGAGTCCAAAGGCTATAGTTGATGTAAGGAATGAAAACAATTTAACTCACACAATATATTTATATGTAATTGGCGAGACTTAGCTGTAGAAAGAGAAGGGCGGGGAGCTCTTAATTCCTTAAAAGACTTGGCCTAAGGAGCCCTCAGTTGTTTAAGCTACTTCCTCAGCGTTTTTCTAGCATAAACTACGTAGCCTGTGTGCGTTACCGATATTTGCGCAGGCCTTGTAGCTCCTTCTTCAACGCTTATTTCCCTAAGCATTAATTCCGCTGCCCTCACATCACAGTACCCCCCATGTCTCCTGAGCGCTAGGACTGTTTTCTCAACTTGATTTATTGTTGGAACGTAAGTTAGCAGTGGATGCGATGGCTTTAATGCCTTGTACAAGCTTTCAATAGCGTTCCATGGGTCTGGTATGTCTAGGAATACAGCGTCTACTCCTTCTTCATCCACCCCTTCCCTAACGTCCTTGAGCTTTAGCTTAACTCTATTGAGCAATCCAGCTAGAGCCAAGTTCTCTATGGCTGCATTTAAGAAGTCTTCCCTAACTTCATATCCATAGACGGCCCCGCTTTCCCCCACTACTCTAGCTAAGCATGTAGTTAAGTAGCCTGTTCCAACTCCACCCTCCACAACTATTGATCCAGGCCCTATGCCAGACATGTAAATCATGTAGGCAGCGTCCTTTGGGTATATTACTTGCGTAACCCTCCTATAGCCATGGATGTAGTCGTAGGGCATTGGCTTAAGCACTATGGCTCTGTGCCCCTGGCTGGTTTTAACTATTGAGCCGTACTCCAGGCCTATTAAGTCCTCGTGATTTACGTAGCCTTTATCTGTCCCAAGGACTCTCCCCCTCTCAACTCTAATTAAAAACCTCCTCTTCCTATCAATAACTAGCAGCACTATGGATCCTTCGCTTACTACTTCACTCAACTCCAATACACCTTGAGTTAGTCAGCCCTGGTATCACTCATCACTATTCAGTAATACCAACCCTCTCCATCCAACTCACTTATTTACCAAGTACTGTAATAAACTTAGCGAGCTTGGTGAATTACTTGAATGCATACTTAATGAGCATTAAGCCTAAGTATGCTTACAAAATACTGGCTGGAGAAAAGAAGTATGAATTGAGGAGAGTTGTTAGCGGCAGGATTAATGAAGGATCAGTATTAGTTCTATATGCCTCAGGCAGAGTGAAGGCAATTATAGGCGAATTCACGGCTGGCAAAGTGTTTTGCGGAAGCCCCAAGTACGTCTGGGGCATTGCTTATAGAGAGGGCAGCGGAGTTTATAGAGAGGATTGGAGCTACATAGCTGGATCTAGGGAGGCAATGGCTATTGAGGTAATTAGCCCAAGAACTTACAGGAATTCAGTGAAGCTAGAGGACCTAAGAATCATTATGCCCTGGTTTAACCCCCCTCTAAGCTATAGAAGGCTCTCAGCTAGTGAGCCATTGTATAAATTAATAATTGGTTTACTTAGGAATCCTTGAGAAGCTAATCTCCTTCAATCATCCAAAGCTCCTTCCTCAATAGATCCCTTATAGCGACTCTTATTATTTCACTTCTACTGCTATACCTACCTGTTTTAACTAATTCATCGAGTCCTTCAACGTATATCTCAGGCATTTTAACAGTAATTAATTTCATTCTAGATGGAAGCCCCGGCATGTGCTTCACCAAAGCATACTTATTTTGCATAAAAACTTATAAAGCAGAGACCTTTTCCAGCGCCTCCTTAAAGCTCCTTAGGGAATCCATAGATCTTTGCCTCTGCCTTCATTGCTGATGGATCTCAAGACATGCCTTCTCTGCCTCTTCAGAAGTAAAGATTTTTTATTTTGGATTTCAGAGCTATGCTAGGTGTTCGCTCAGTGGCTACTTTAAGGGATGCAAGGCTTTACGGGGGGATAGGTTCAATTCTAATGCTGTTATTCATTGCGCCATATGGCTATATAATAGCCTTAATTGGATTAGTTCTGGTTACAATAGCTATATACACCATATCCAACATTACTGCGACTCCATCAATATTCAGGAACTACTTAATATCCATTATTTTATCTATGGCTGGAGTTGCAGCATTTGCAGCTGTTGGCGCTACAGCTATTTTAGAAGTCGTTAAAGTAGTCTTGGAGGGAGGGGATCCTACTGCCTTAATTGAGGCCTTCGTGGAGAGGATAATTGCGTCATGGCTGATCTTTGTTGCACTAGCTACTGTTGCAGCTGTATTTCTAAGGAAGAGCTATAGATCGATTTCTAAGGCTTTAAGCATAGGAATGTTCTCTACAGCAGGCCTACTCTACTTAATAGGTGCAGCCGCTCTAGTAGTACTTGTTGGAGCATTCATACTGATCGTAGCGTTAATACTTCAGATAATAGCATTCTTCTCAATACCTGAAGAACTCCCCAAACCAGTAGCTGGAATTCCACCTCCACCAATACCTCCATAGAGCCATGGCCTCTGCGCACAATATAGCAAAACAGCTGAAACCAAGCTCTCTAAACCTAGGCTATTTAACGAATTCTACTGGTCATACTTAAAGAAAGTGATTGTATACATCGTAAATTCTGGAGCTATCCCATGGGTTTTCTTCGAAGGCTATTGCTCGCCATTCATAGAGAAGATTCTTGAATTACTTAAGGGTAGTACAGTGGCTTACTTTGAGAGAACAGATCTTGAAAGTTGGAAAAGCCCTAGGGGACCACGTCACAGTTATGGGAGGGCTCCCGTCATCACTATACTTGCTTGGAGCACTGGAAAAATTGCGTGAAGAAACGCATAGGCTCCTAAATGAAGTAAGGGAACCAGGAGGCTTCATATTTAGGGAGTAGTGTTGCAGGAGCACCTGATGAGACGAGGCCGGAGAACTTTGGGCCGCTATTGATGCTTTAAGGAAGTGCGGTGTACACTAATAGTTGCATTAATGGCTCTTTAACATAAGCGCTTGCTATTAACTTCAATATTTTTAAATAAATATAACTCTATTGAACATGTGAGTCCCCGGGCGTAAGGTGTGGTTAGCGTGGTTTTAGTAGCTATAGAGCCTTATGGCAGTAGAGTTGAAGTCAGTGAAGGCTCAACTCTATTGCATGCAATTAGGCTGGCTGGGTTAAGCATAACTTCGCTATGCGGTGGATTTGGCTTATGCGGGAAGTGCAGAGTAGTTGTGATCAGTAGATCTAGTAAGTTAAGCGAACTGTCTCAATCAGAGGTAAGGCGTTTGAATGACAGTGAAGTTAAAGCTGGCTATAGACTCGCATGCCAAGCAAGGGTTTTCAGTGATGTAACTATATACATTCCTGTAGAGAGTAGGGTTAGAGTTAAGGATAGAAAGGCTGTGACTAGGGGATTCATGAGGGAAGTTAAGCTAAAGCCGTTAGTTAGGAAGTTTAAAGTACAGCTCCCCCCTCCATCACTGCGCGACCAGAGGCCTGACTTAGATAGACTTATAGACTCGCTGAAGGCTGTGGCTGAAGTAAGTGAAGTTGTGGTAGACTACGAATCTTTAAAGAACTTGCCTACTACGCTTAGAGAAGCCAACTGGAGCATATCTTGCGTACTGCACGGTAGGGAAGTAGTATCTGTTGAACCAGGCAATACTTTCAGTGAATCATATGGAGTTGCAGTAGACGTAGGTACTTCAAAAATAGTTATACACTTAGTCGACCTCACTACTGGTGAAATAAGAGCCGTAGATCTTGCTGAAAACCCTCAGTTAGCATATGGCGAAGACATTGTATCTAGAATGACTTTCGCAAACGTTAGTGAAGATAATTTAAGGATTCTGCAACTCCTATTAATCAACTCAATCAATGAGTTAGTGGAGAGAGTATGTAAGCAAGTTGGAGCAAGCGTCGACAGAATCTATGAAATAATTGTTGTAGGAAATACCGCCATGCACCACTTCCTCCTAGGATTAAAGACGAAGCACTTAAGTGCATCACCGTTTACACCCGTAGTTGGGAGATCCATCAGTATTAAAGCAAGAGATCTAGGGATAAAGAGCAACATTGGAGCTGTAGTAACTGCTCTACCAGTAATAGCTGGATTCGTAGGTGCAGATGCTGTAGCAGATGCATTAGCAACGGGGATATTGAGTAGGGAGGACAACGTAATCCTACTTGACATAGGGACGAACACTGAGATATTCGTGGGGAACTCTGAAAGAATGCTCGTTTGTTCAGCTCCATCAGGTCCAGCACTTGAAGGAGCCCACATAAGGCATGGAATGAAGGCAATTAATGGAGCGATAGAGGAGGTAAGCATAAGCAGTGAGGGAGAAGTCGAGTACAGCGTCATAGGGGATGTAAAGCCTAGAGGAATATGTGGCTCAGCAATAATAGATGTAGTGGCTGAACTCTATAGGAACAACTTAATAGATTCCCGCGGGAGGTTTAGGAAAAACCTTGAGTTAAAGAGGCTTAGGAGAGGCGTTAACGGATGGGAGTACGTAATTGCGTGGAGCGATGAAACTTCCATGGGGAAGGACATAGTTGTCTCAGAGAAGGACATTAACGAAGTGATATTAGCTAAGGCAGCCATCTACTCTGGGATATCAGTATTGCTGAGGAGGAGGGGGTTGAGCGAGAGGGATATCAGTGAAGTAATAGTCGCAGGCTCCTTTGGAACTCACATAAATCCCTTTAGCGCAAAGATCATAGGCATTATACCGGATGTTCCAGACAATAAAGTAAAGTTTGTCGGCAATACAGCAATCATGGGGGCAGACATGGCTTTGCTATCGGTTGACAGTAGATCTGAGGCGGAAAGAATAGCTAGAGCAGTTGAATACGTAGAGCTTTCAGCAGACCCATACTTTAACGAAGAATTTTTGTCCGCCCTCATAATACCCCATAAGAATGAGGAGAGGTTTGCACTAACTAAATCATTGTTAATTAAGTGAGGGGTGGTTGGAGAAAGAGAAGTAATTAAAGCTCTATCAGCGACTCCTTCATTCTAGCTAAGTATTTATAGGATGTAGCTATTATGTATGCAGCTGGAAATACATCTCTACTCGCCTCTATTGGTCCATAGAGCACGAAGTCTGCTGATAAAACTATTGGAGCTATGTTTGATGCTAGTTCAGCTGCCTTTAATCCATCGTCTCCATAGGTTTCCCTGAACTTCTTCCTCATTAGTGAAACAGCGTTGTGAGCTCCACAACCGCATGGAAGCCCTAGAGTCGACTTTATGTAAACTACCGCTCTCAACGCAGCCGATAGGCTCGGTATATCTACTACGAAAGTATCTATTAGTGGAGTTGTTACACCAGCTTTTTCAGCTTTAGCGAGCGTTTCTTTTAAAGCAGTTATTCTAGCGCCTACATCCATTACTTTACTAGTGTAGAGAAGCAGTATTGATGACTTAACTCCATACTCCTTTAGTATGTCCAGCTCTTCATCCTTTGATCCAGGGGTTAGCGAATTGAAGATCGCTCTATTCAGTAAACCTACTTCCTTAGCGTATCTGAATGCAGCCTTCATTGCTTCTGGAGCTGGAGTATCAATTAAGAAGGGTTTATCAGTTACTTTAGATACGAAATCTATGTAGTTAGCTGCAGCTTCTGGAAAGTTAATAACTACATCGAGTAAGCCAGGGATCTTGGTTTTATCTGAAGCCTCCTCCTGGCACTTTATTAGCTTCTCAGCTGCCTCCCTGTCGAACTCCCCCCTCTTCTCATCTCTCACTAACTTATGCTTATGATAAAATATTGAGCCTATGAGTACCGGGGAGTTCTCACCTCTTAAACCCCCAATCCTAACTCCGCCTATTTCAAAGACTTTCTGCTCAACCTTAAACTTAAACATGACATCACCATGAAAGTACTTGGTCTAAGCAAAGTAAAAAATTTTCTTGAAGAAAGTTTGACAGCTAAGCAGATCTTATTGAAATTCCCGCTCGGAGCCTGGGCCTCACAGTGATTGAATATCAACTGAATTATTGAAGGCGTGCTCCATTGATTAGCCGTTTCACTTTGTATAGACGCTTATCAGGTTAGGTTCCTTTCAACCCACCACTTCATAATGCTAACTGGGGCTAATTCCACTAGCGGAAGTACGGATATCTATAGGTATCACTAAGTACTGTTAGTGAAGAAAGGCTTTCCTATAATGCCCTTGTGAATGGCTGTAGCAACTAGTGCACCGCTTACTCTAAGCGATTTTAAGTACAATATGTCTTCCTCGCTCCTCACTCCTCCCCCGACAATTAGCTCGCCTTTAAATACTCCCTTAACTAACTCTATAGCCTTTGTATTTAAGCCAGTTAATGTACCAACTCTACTCAAGTCTATTAAGAGGATCTTTGCTGGATTCAGTTCCACGAGCTCTACTACAACGTCCTCTAAAAGTGCATTGGTGTTCCTAAAGACTACTCTATCTTCATAGATATCGATGCTCATAGCTCTATTCTTAGCTAAGCCTACTTCGCTTGGGTAATCCAAGTACTCAGTTCCAATAACGTACTCTAGGGAGGCTTTATCATTAAGCTCAAGACTTCTTCTGCCTAAGTCTGCTAAAACTCTAAAGCCTTTTGCAACAGCTAAGTCAATTACCCATTCATTGCTTCCGCAACTCATTATTAAATCAAGGTCTGCTATATAGATCCTCTTAAACCCCAACCTCCATAAACTATCAATGACTTCCCCGGGCTCAGGGCTCGAGCATATGGAGCTACTTGTAATAGGCTTGTAGAGCTCCCTCTTACCAGCTATGGCGTGGACGACTAGACCCCTCATTACATCAATTACAGGTATTACTTCTATTCCCATCAATTAACAACCTCCATAACACTACATTGAATAAGCATTATTAACCATTATAAACACTATTTGGAGGCGATAGCTAGCTGGGGAAGAGTTGAGTTGCACATCATTGGACTTGACATTGGCGGAGCAAACATTAAAGCTGTAAAGATCTCCTTCAATGATGGTGGAGCATCTTTAGAGAAAGTGGTTAGAACGTACTTTCCAGTGTGGATTCATGGAGGGAGATCTATTGGTAGGAAGTTAGTGGAACTCAAGCACTCATTGAACTTAGAGCCAGGCAAATACTATGTTGGAGCATGCATGACTGCTGAACTCAGTGATGCATTTAGAACTAAGAGTGAAGGAGTTAAAGTAATTGTAGAAGGCGTAGAGGAGGTATTCCACGACTCTCTATCAAACTTCTACGTAACTACTGAAATGAGCCTTATAGATAGTCGTGGAGCGATCTCCAATTACTTAAAGGTTGCTGCAGCTAACTGGGCTGCAACAGCCTGGCTACTGGAGGAGCAAATGCCTCAGCGAGGAATAAGCAATGCTGTACTCATAGATGTAGGCAGCACTACGACTACCATAATTCCCCTAGTAAATGGAAGAATAGCTGTGCGCGGATACACCGACCCAGAGAAGCTAACTTACGGCGAACTAGTTTACACAGGCGTATTGAGGGGGAATGTTGCAGCAATAGTGGATAAAGCACCATACAAGGGTTTCCTAACTAGAGTTTCCTCAGAGAGATTTGCATTAACTGGAGACGTGCACTTAATACTTGGATACATCGATAGCAGCAGCTATACGACGGAGACGGCTGATGGAAGAGGCGTATCCTTAGGGGAAGCAGCTGAAAGACTCTCCAGAGTTCCATGCGCTGACGCAGATATAATGAGCATGCGTGAAGTAATTGAAGTAGCTCGGTACATTTATGAAGCACAAGTATTTAAGGTATTTGAAGCACTAATGCAGGTGAGAACGTGGATTGCATCAATGAACGTAGACTTAAATGAATTCACTGTAATAACTGCTGGAGTAGGCGAGCATTTGGCTGTTGAAGCAGCTAGGAGAGCCGGCTTCAATAAGTTCATCAGGGTAAGCGACTTAATAAGCCCGCAAGTCTCAAGCGTGCTGCCCGCCTATGCTTCAGCACTAATGGCTTTAGACAAAGTTCTAAGCGGGGCTCACTGAATTGAAGAGAGTTGTTTTAAAAGTCAGCGGCCATCTAATAGCGTATCCTGATGAAGCGATGGAACTGTTAAGTAAGGCTTACTCCTACATTAAAGAACACTTAGTCATACTGGTGCCTGGTGGAAGCGTATTCGCGGATCTTGTTAGGGGCATTCAAGGCTGCTTGGGGTTTAGCGATGAAGTAGCGCATTGGATGGCCGTAAAATCCATGGAAGTCTACGGAATATACCTCAGCAGCTTGCATAAATACATAAAGCCCGTGGAGCTCGTGGATGAAGCCTATGAAGCCTTCTATGAAGGCAGAGTTCCACTATTAATGCCTTACAGGATTCTAAGGGAGTCGGATAAGTTGCCTAAAACGTGGTCTGTGACAAGCGACTCTATAGCTATATACGTAGGAAGCCTCATAAGGTCTGACATAGTTGCATTAAGCAAAGTAGTGGATGGATTGAGGAATTCCCGCGGTCATTTAGTTAAGTTAATGAGGGCAAGCGAGGTTCCTCGAGGCCAGGACGTAATAGATGAATACGCTGCTCACTTAGCTAAAGAATATTACTTAAGAGTAGCTGTATTCAATGGGCTTAAGCCTTGGGTTCTCGACGACATAGTTTACTCTAGGGAGGGACTCTACACACTCATTCTCCCTGAGTAGGCGAGCACTATGTTCTTTAATTCAGCCACTAGTTCTCTGGAGACCCTACCCACTCTGCCTCCCTTACATGCAGCCCCCCTTATGCCTATGACGTCGAAGCCTAGTTTAATGCAGTCAGCTATGTGCTCTCTCCCCAGGCCTCCGGCTATTGCTTTCATTAGGTTGAGCTTTCTTGCTTCTTCAATAAACTCCTCTAGGTATTCCCTTGAAAGGAAGTTGAATGCATTCTTTCCATCCTTTATTAGCGTATCAATCATGACTCCACGGGCTTTCACTTTCTTCGCCAACCTAATTACTTCAAGAGGCTCAATGCACCCAGACCTAGAGTAATCAGCGTATCCAGCGAGAACTAGCTTAGGCTTACCTACGTAGTTTACTTGCTTAGAGATTTCTGAAGCTATAAGCAGGCACTTGCTTATGTTACCTGAAGCTAGGCCTGCCTTTACGTAGCTTACCCCAGTTAATGCAGCTGCATAAGCTATGTACTTCAATGAATCACTGTACTCACTTAAATCTCCTATAGCCATGCTGACCTCCCTTAACCCACTAACATTCAATAATACTTCTCTAACTACATCAAGATCTGGCAGTCCTAAGCTCCCCTTAGATGGATCCTTGACGTCAATTATATCCGCTCCCCCATGTAGGGCTTCATTCAACTCATCTAAGCGCCATACAGTTATGAGTAATTTAGCCACAGCAATGCACCGTTAAAAATGTGCTTCAGCAAGATTAAATACCATATGCAGCTACAGAGTGTCAGTAGGTTGAGTTAATGACTCTTGACGCAAGCCTAGCTATCTTAGCTGGCGGAAGAGGGGATAGGCTTAAGGCATACAAGCCCCTGTTAAGAGTTGGGGGAAGGTATTTAATAGAGCTTGTACTTAAAAACCTAGCTTCATTCTTTAAAGAAATCGTAGTAGTTGTTAGAGAAGAGTGGCAGAGGAAGCTTCTAATGGAAAGCATTAAAGCCATCTATAGAGATCTCAATATATCGTACGCCGTAGACTTCACCTCAATAGAGGGCCCGCTAGCAGCTATGTACACTGGAGCATTGGAGTCAAGAGAGTTAAAGATAGCAGTAGTGCCCTCAGACGCACCATTCATTACTCACAGAGCATTCTTTAAGATGGACTTAATTCTAAGCGGGGGGTATGAAGCAGTAGTACCAATGTGGCCTGAGGGATTTATTGAGCCAACCATTGCGATGTATTTAAGGAAGCCTCTGCTAAGAGCAATAGACAGGTCTATTTCAATGGGGGAGAGAAGCGCTCGCTCAATGCTAAAGTACTTAAACGTAGCTTATGTAAATGCTTATGCTCTCTCACAAAACCCTGTTAAGGAGTTCTTAAACATAAATACATATAAAGATCTGGCTTTAGCTGAGGATTTAGCTAGGGAAGAGAGTTCAAGCAATCCTGAAGTAGGGGGTGCGTGACTTCACTTGTTGAGCCACTTTAATGGCTTTAAGTAATCTCTTCCCCCAGCTTCAAAAGTGCCTATAGTTACTTGGCAGAACTCTTCCCCAGTTCCACGATCTTCTACTTCCTCAAGCTTTCCTCTAGCAACGACTTCATCCCCTGGCTCTGCTAAATCTATGTATAAGCCTTCATAGCTCACAATTTTCGTTAAAGGCTTTGTAGGCCTGGCTCCTTCAATTACTTTAGCGTTTTCAACTATGTATGTAGCTGGCATAAATATTGAGTCGGAGGAGTCGACTACTCTAGCTCTTACCTCAACTACTCCAAGAGGCTTATGGACTTTCTGCTCCCATTCTTCGCTAACTTCATGCTCTAGCTTAACTGGGTGCACTGAGAACTGCCTATTTCTATACAACCCCCTATTCCACTTGTACTTACTGTAGAGCAACATGGCTTCGCGAAGAGTCAATGGATGGATTTTAATTATGTCGCTTGCCCAGGCTTCAAGAACCTCCCCCTTTGGAAGGGAGAACCCTGAGGTCTCATCGCTGTACAGCTTCTTCAATGCTTCCCTAAGCTTAAGCGAGCTATTTCTCCCATAAACTATTACATCTATGTCTGAGTAAGCTAAGTTATGTATTCTTAAGAGTAGTGAGCCAGTTATGCCGAAGTCGCTTAAGCCCGCTCCTGCTTCATTAGATAGCTTAGATACAAGTTCTTTAGCCAGCTCCTCCAATGGATCCATGGGTTCTTCAATTATCTCCACGAGTCTCTCCTCAGGTCTATAGTGATGCTTCACTCTATCTCTTGGAACTTCAATCATTTCAATAGACCTATATTTATCGGAAACTATGTAGCTTGGATAGCGCTCTTTTAAAAACTCCATAGTTTTCCCAACTCCCATAGCGCTGTAGTACGGCAGTATCCTACCGTACATTACTCCATGCCTAGACCACTTGACTCTCACTGTAGACTTCAGTTGAGGCACGTACTTGAGGTAAGCTATTACTCTATCCTTAGGATGGACGTTGCCTATAACGCAGAAGAATAGGCCCTCCGTTGACTCAATGAAATCCCTGTCCCTAAACCCCCTCATAGCGTACACCTATTTGAATACTTCAAGATCTACTCTGCCTCCACAAATATTTCCACAGCCCGTCATTTAAACTTACTTCAAGTTAAGAAGGGAGGGGCTGTGGGAAGTCTTTTCAAGAATTATTGAGTAGAAGTTACTTGAGTAATTCTCAATGTGTAGTACTAAGCCATGTTTTTCAGCAAGAGCCTTCAGCGTCTTAAGAGGAATAGTAGTTGGATCTCCAAGCACTCTTAGGGCTTCTCCACTCCTCAGCTTACGCACATCCTTCCTTAGCTTTACGAATGGGTAAGCTATACACTCCTCAGACCCCTTCCTTAAATCTAGAGTTGACACCACTTTCACTATACCACCTAAGCTCACTAGCATCCATGCATATAGCTATAGCGTTTCCCCACTACTAACGAGACCTAGCGATATCTAACTTATATCTCTGTTAGCGGGGCCGGCCCTATCTGTGGAACCGCCTGCTTCATCCACGTGGCGTGGAGCCTTGTTGAGCCCGATGCACTTAGCCCCTACCTGAGAGATAAACCCGCTGCAAAGCAGGTCATGTCTCCAAACACTTAACTTACGAACAATCATTATTTATATTTATCGTCATATAAGGCACATCCTTCCTTAAGATCTCATGACTTATCCAATCACTAGCAATGCTTAACTAGCCCTACACTACATTCCTAGATCGGTGCAGCGCTTGGGCTACTGCATTGAAGTTGAAGACCTAGTTGTTGAATCAGAAGGACAGAGAATAATTGACAACGTTTCATTTAAGGTAGAGTGCGGAGAATACGTCGTAGTAACGGGGCCGAGTGGGGGAGGGAAGTCAGTTCTACTAAGAACGATCTCGGGGGGCGTCGGCTACTTAACTGGCTTAAGAACTAAAGGCCGAGTGTACATTAATGGAGTTAACGTTTTAGAAGAAGGTGTAAAGAGTATTGCAGGCACTGTTGGAGTAGTCCTGCAAAACCCAGTTAACCAGGTATTCAACTTAACTGTGGAGGAAGAAGTAGCGTTTCCTTTGGAGAACATGGGTTTAGACCCATCTACTATAGGGGAGAGAGTTGAGTGGGCTTTAAGCCTCTTAGGAGTAGGAGGCCTTAGGAAGAAGCTTGTATCGGAGCTCTCAATGGGTCAGCTGCAGAGAGTGGTAGTAGCATCAATAATAGCTATGAAGCCAAAGATCATGTTCTTAGATGAGCCCTGCTCCCACATAGATCCAGCCTTTAAGAAGGAGTTTTACGCCACCCTCAGAGATCTTTGGAAAGCCCTTGGATTAACAATTATTGTAGTGGAACATGAATTAAGCCACGTACTTGGCTATGCAACCAAAATGCTGTTGTTAAACAGGCGCTTAGTAGCATACGGAGACCCCGTAGAGCTTCTAAGCAAAGTCAATATAGAGGAGTATGGAGTAAAAGAACCGCCCCACGTAAAGTACTGCAGATTGCTTAAATCAAAGCTGAGGCCCATCAGTGAGAACGAAGTAGTTGAGTGCCTGAAGGAAGTCTTCTGCAGAGACTCCTAAAGGAGCATGCCTTGAGACTCCCAATGGCCTTCCTTTACCGTTGCCCCAAAAGCCGCTTCGCTGAGCCTTTAAGACTAAGGAGAAAAGAATAATAGCGTTCTCCATGAATAATATAGCTTTAGGTGATTCAATGCCTCTTAAGTTTGGCCTAGAGCTAGTTCCTTCAACTACCGTGAGCGAGCTTGTTGACTTAGCTGCTTTAGCTGAGGAATTAGGGTTAGACACTGTTTGGATAACCGATCATTATAACAATAGGAATGTCTACATAGCGCTGACCAGCATAGCCTTAAGGACTAATAGGATATTCCTAGGCCCAGGAGTCACCAATCCATACGTTATAAACCCAGCGTGGACTGCTTCAGCGATAGCGTCTCTAGACGAAGTATCCGGTGGAAGAGCTCTCTTAGGCATAGGGGCTGGAGATAGAGCTACCCTTGAAAAACTATCAATAGAGTGGAGGACTCCGCTAAAGGCAGTTGAAGAGAGCGTTACCGTAATAAGGAGGTTGTTGAAGGGAGAGGCAGTAGACTTCTATGGGGAATTCATTAAAGTAAGGGGGGCCAAGCTAAATTACAAGCCTCTACATGAAATACCCATATACATTGGGGCTCAAGCGCCGAGGATGCTTAAGCTAGCTGCTTCAATAGGTGATGGAGTTTTAATAAATGCATCGAGCCCAAAGGACTACGAGCAGGCCGTTGGAATAATCAGGGAAGCGGCTGGAGATATTTTCAATAAGTTAGACATAGTTGCATACACATGTTTCTCAATAGATAAAGACAGGAATGAGGCGAGAAAGGCTGCGCTGCCAATAGTCGCATTCATAGTTGCAGGCGCTCCAGGAAATGCTTTAGAGAGACATGGGATAAGCATTGAGAAAGCCCAGGTAGTAGCTTCTGCAATAAGTAGAGGAGACTTTAAGACAGCGTTCTCTAATGTAACTGAGGAAATGCTCCAGGCATTCTCAATATATGGAACCCCTAGTGAATGTGCGGATTCACTAAGTAAGCTAATTAAGCTAGGCGTAACCCACATAGTCTTCGGATCTCCTATAGGTAGGAGAAAGAAGGAGGCTTTAAAGACTATAGCTGAAGAAGTCATTCCGTTGTTCAAATAGCCTTGCTAATAGGTAATTTTTTTGGCGGCTTACCTTAAGGCTGTTAAAAAGCCGTTCAAGTACTGGTATCCGGGAACTAGTGCAGCTAATGAAATAGCTAGGGCTTACGGCAACTTTATTAGGCCAGGGGATATAATAGCCGTTTCCGAAAAAGCCCTCTGCGTATCTAAGGGACTCCTATACGATGAAGGCGTTATTCGCCCAGATCCATTTGCGAAGCTCGCTGCATACATAGTGAACAGAGTTCTCTGGGGCAAGCTCCTCAGAAGTCTTTTTAGTGAGGAGACACAGCGCTTTTTACTAGAAGCCCCTTTAGACTACATAGCGTCTCATAAGAAGCTCTCATTAAAGCTGGGGGGACTGAAGCACTTCATTAAACCACTATCTGAGGCAGGCATTGATGCCACTAATCTGCCATACATGTACGTATCTCTTCCAATAAAGAACGCCGGTAAAGAAGCCGAGACCCTTAGAGAGGACTTAGTTAAGCTACTTAAAGTCAGCGTAGGAGTGCTCATAGTTGATAGCGATAGAACCTTTAAGTTGAGGAACCTTGCTAACTTAGCGATAGCAACAAGGCCTTCGAGTGTAAGAGGCATAGTCGACTTAGGTGGGGCAGCATACTTCATTGGAAGGATGCTAAAGAAGCTCTTCGTAGAGTATCCTACGCCAGTAGCGTACGCAGGCAAGTGGATAGGGCTCACTAACATACTTAAAGTAGCTAAGTTAGCCGACAAGCTGATGGGCTATGGGCTTGGCAGAAACGTCTTGGAGATGGTTTCAAACCTAGGTAAGGAGAGCTTTAGTGAAGTCCTTTGGAGCGACATGAATAGAGCCAGGCATTATCCAGCCGTACTGATCAGACCCATATACCTTTAATTACAGTTCACCACTTCGATGGATCAGCGTTAAGTATATCTCCATACTTCCTAGCGTACTCTTCATAGTTTTCAAGGGATTCGCGGACCTTCTTCTCAATGAATTTAAATACAGCATCCCTTCCTTCAATGCTTAAAGGCTTAGCTTCAATAAAGCCCCAGTTGACTGCCCTTGTAAGGATTCTTTTACCAACGCTGCTCATAACTAATACTGTGCTCCAGCCTTCAGAACTCCCTATGCTGCCTACGTTTAGATCTGCGTAAGGAGAAATAAACTCTGGACACTGCATACATGCAGCCCTCATATCTTTAGACGCCTTGCTTAACGAATATAGAGCGCTCGCCCCATCCCTTGTCGTGAAAACTAGCTTACCCTTCCTTATCGAGATCTTAGCTAAGTCTCCAACGCTTATCTTCAGATCCTTAGTTAAGCTAAGGATCTTTTCATAAGTGAAGTTATGAGTGCAGAACAGCCCTATGCTCACTAAGCTTAGGCCCTCAAATAGCTTTAAGCCAAGCTTCTTCATCTTCTCAAAGGCCCTTATTTGACACGGCAGTCCAACGATGGCTACAGACTTTATGCCCTCTCTTGAAGCTAAGTCCTTTAATGCTAGAAGAGTCGGTGAGTAAACATACTTTGTTCCAGCAGCCTCAATAACTTCGCCATCCGTTATGGCTATAGATGGTTTAGGGCGCCATACTTCATCTCTTGAAGTAACTAGGGCTGCATCAAACAGCCCGAGCTTAAAGCCAGCGATCAATAGGCTCGTTACAGCTCCGCCGTCCTGCGCAACTTTAATTACTTCAGGCATTGTCGATCTAGCTTCATAGGCTTCACTAAATACGTAAGTATTGATTGAGAAAAGCTCCCTAGGGACATTTAGTTGTGGACATGCGCTTATGCAAAGAGTTTGCTTACACTTCTTGCAGAACTTAGAGTCCCCCAGCGTTGGCTTGCTTGGATTGCCTAACTCATAGCTTAAATTATTGAATGGGCAGACGGCAATGCAAGCTCCACAGAATGAGCAGAAGCCAAGCTCGATGTTTTCACTAACGTTAAGAGGTTTTACAACGACTTTCTCCAACGAAGACCCCTGTTTAAACAGTGTTGAGACGCATTAATAAAGATAGTACGACTCACCTGAGTTATTTAAACAACCACTTCTCCTTCGGCATGACTAAGTCCTTGAAGCCGCACTCGCTGCACTCCTCATAGTCTATTCCGCGAACTATTGCGAATGGAGTGTTCTCAGTAGCTTGCCCTATCACTAGTTCAGCTGCTCCAGCAACTTCATCTACTATGGCTATCTTCGTCACTCTCATTACATACCCATCTCTATCCGGCTTACCTATGTAATTCCTATATGGATTTACTCCAGCGAAGCCTATTGCTTGATTCACCATCCCTTCTCTAAAAGGTCTGCCGTAAGTATCCGATATCACTACTGCAACTCTGACTCCAAATTCCTTCATTACTCTATCCCTTATTTCTCTCGCCGAGCGATCAGGGTCTTCTGGGAGCAGTACTACGTAGCTTTCTCCACCAGCATTAGACTTATCTATTCCAGCATTGGCGCAAACTATTCCATGCTTAGTTAAGGCTATTATGTGGCCGCCGCTGATCTTGAGGATTTCCTTGGATTCCCGAAGAATTAGTTCAACTAGCCTAGGGTCCTTGCCTGTCTCTCCAGCTATTTCTAGAGCTTTCTCGCTTGGATTAACGCTATTTAAATCTACCACCCTTCCTTCAGATTTTGATACAACTTTATGCGTAACAACAATTATGTCGCCGTCCCTTAAGCTAACTCCACTGCTTTTAATAGCTTCGACAACTGCTTCACTAATGCTATCTCCCTTAACTATTTCCCTATCGTACTTTAACCCTATTACTTCTACTCTCCTCATACATAGACCCCCCTGTCTTCACTGTTCTAAAGCTAGTTCAACTGCCTTATTAACAATAGCCTTAGCTACACTAATTGCTTCCTGCAGATTCTTCTTAACTCCTACAGTGATCTTCCTAGAGCACTGCGGAAGCCCTATTACTTTACCGCTTAAGAGCCTCTCATCGATGGAGCTCAGGAGGTAGTATGAATAGCCATCAACTACATCCCCTAGGAAAGTTGAGCTGACTCTAGGCCTTGCCCCAATCCATGAATCCACTAATACTCTCCCCGCTTCAGGGTAGAGCTCTGCTATTCCAAGTATAGATGTTGTAAGGCGCGGATTTACTTCAACTACGTAGATCCCCTCGTCATTCCAAACTACGTCTAACCCTATGAATCCCCTTAGCGAAGGGTGCTTGGAGAAAAGCTTTTCAAGCAGTGCTTTAGCCTCCTTGACTATGCGTTCATCCCTTATTGGAAGAATTCCACCGAAGTACTTTAATGAACTCCCGATCCGTTTAATTAACTGGAGATTCAATGAGAATAAAGATACGCCGAACTTAGAGTACACTGCCGATATACTTCCATGAACTCCCCTAATGTACTTCTGTACAACTGCTTCACCAAAAGGATCGCATTCAATGGCTTCATACGCATAAGAACACAGTTCATCTAAGCTATGTGCTACGCGCACACACTCCGATCCAGCCAGCATTGCTGGTTTAACTACTGAAGGTAATTCAACTACACTTAATTCACTCCCAGAGCACTTAAAGCCTCTTTTAATGAGAATAGTTTCAGGAACCCTTATTCCACATTCAGCTAAGGCTAGGCAAGCTGTATACTTGTTTGAAAACAACTTAGTTAAATCATGGAGGGGGCCTATTAGCTTGCTTCCAGAGATTTCCGAGACTCTAATTAATTCAGCTGGCGGAGCTACTGCAATTACTCCATCATAGTTCACTAAGCACTCATTTAAGAAGTCATAGTATTTATGTGGATCAACATATATAGCTCCCTCCTCTGCGAAGCTTAGATACCTACTGATCGTTAGCGAAACCTCTTGATTAGCTGACTTAAGCAGCTTAGCTGCTGCGTAAGCCATGGAATACCCTTCTACAAGAATGTCCAGTTGAGTGCTTTCTGGTTGGAAAGTGCTAGTAAAGTACTCTGTAATCAAGATCCTCAAGCAGAGCCGCTTCCACTACTTCTTTAAATAGTATGGAGTCTCCCTATGCGCTTTAGCTATGGATTCAGCAACTCTTCTCTTTACTTCACTGAATACGCGGTCCTCTAAGCCATACAATATGGCTCCAGTTGGACATATTGCAAAGCACGCTGGGTCAAGGCCCTTCGCCCTAAGGTCTCTGCATAAGTCGCACTTAATGACTACCCCGAGCTTAGGCTCTAGCTCAGGTATCCCGAATGGGCATGCCTCAAGGCATGCCAGGCACCCAATGCACTTAGCTTTATCAACGTAGATGAAGCCATCGCTTCCCACATGCATCGACTTAGTGGGGCATACTGCTACGCATGGGGCCTTCTGGCAGTGCATGCATGAAATTGGGATGTACATGCTTGCGCCAACTCTATAGACCTTTATGAATGGCGTTCCATATAGTGCTTCACACGCTGCTTCACACGCTCCGCAGCCTATGCACTTGGATAAATCTATCACTCTGATTCGCCTAGGCTGTGGGGCTATTACTTCAGGCAGCTGCTCCACGGACTCCACCTCACTTCAACTTTATAGTCAGGGTTTTTAGCCAACGATCGATTTCTCTAGCTGTCTTTACTCCATGCCTGACTGCATCACCTATAGTAGTTAAGCCAGTTATAACACTTCCTGCTGCAAACACCTTCTTATTAGTTGTCCGACCCCATTCATCCACTAGCACTGTCCTCCGGCCCA
>CALIML010000021.1 GCA_938045475.1 uncultured Sulfolobales archaeon | reverse complement strand
GCTGCTTCCTTAACTAGCCTATGCTTCACGTACTTCTCTACTAGAACTATCGTCCCCGCTAACCCGTGGATGAATGCTAGTGCTGTAAAGCTAAGCCTAATCAATGGATCTATGTGGATTCTTTGAGCAACAGCGTAGTTTAATGCTCCTAGAGTCAGCGTAGAGTACGCGTGTGGATACATGATTGCATACCCACTCACTATTAGTAGGAGAGTTAGAAATAGTAGGGGAGGGCTCGTAGCTTCCAACACCATGAACACATACCTTAAGTAACGCTGCAAACCCACTACCTCCTAGCCAAGTAGTAATCACCTACTTCCTCAAATGAAGTAACATACGGATGCCTGGGGACTCCCAGGGGCATTATGTATAGAGGCCTCTCCCCCACTCCAACACCTACTACTCTAGCCACTTCATCATCGTAAAACGCTCCAACAGCTACAGTCCCAAGCCCGAGGGCAGTAGCCATCAAGTATATGTTTTGAGCAGCATGACCCACCTCTATGTGCACATACCTATAGCCCCTCTCCCCATAGCGAGCAGTAGTCCTCTCATAGACAGCGCATACAACTACAACTACTGGAGCCTTCTCAACCCACTCCTGCCCAAGAGCTGCTCTAGCAAGCTCCACCCTACGATCCCCCTCAGACACTAACTTAATGCTATGCCTATGCACAACGTACTTATACACACCTGCCCCTAAGTACGCTCCATCACTTAAAGCAACTCCACCAGTTCCCACAACAACGTATACCTCCAGCGGATAAGTAGCTCCAGCACTAGGCGCTGTCCTAAGCCCCCACCTCGTCTCAGAAATCCCTTGAGCAGCCCATAGAATCATGGATAGCTTCTCAATAGATATAGGCTCATCAAGGTAATCCCTAATGCTCCTCCTATAAAGCACTGCTTCCTCAACAGAGAACTGCGTGAGCTTCCTAGGCAGCGGCAGAAAGACTTCCCCAACTCCCACAACTACTTCAACTCTCTGAACATGCCTACTGAAGCCTAGGAATAAGCTCACAGCATAAAGCATCAATAAAGCTGTTGCTGCAAGTGAAATAATTAAAACATGCCGCGGAGCAAGCATCCCCTACAACCCATACAACCGAGAAATAACTGAGTAAAGCACAACTAATAAACCTACTCAGCGAACGCCGGAGTCCGTGGAGAAAGCTGAGGAATCATGAAACTACTCTAACTACCAGTCCATCCAATGGGTGGACAGGGGGGTCTGGAAGCCTTGGGTCAGGCTTCTCCCTCCCAACATAAACCCACTTCACTCTACTCGTACCCCCATGCTTATCCAAGTACTTCACTCTATACCAGTACCTCCCGTAGTAAACATACTTAGTTAAGCCCCTCTTAGTCCTCCTATAAACAATGTGCATTGGCTTCAAGTAGTAGCCGTAGCGCTTAATGAAGCTGTTGTATGAGTAGAGCTCCCTCCTATACTTCTCTAAGGCTTCCTCAAGAGCCTTAGAGCCCGCCTCCCCACTCAACTCCATTCCCCCAAGGGGGGTGTTCATCAATGCTGCCCCAGAGCTGTAACTATCGTTGCCTCTAAATACCTCTACTTATGGCGAGTCTTAAGTCTTTAGAGAAGCTCATTAATTATTTCTGGAGAATAAGACAGTATACCCTCTTGAATCTATCTTTGCAGGAATGAATCCCTTAGCGAAGGGCTTAAGGCCCTCTAGAATAGCGCTGAAGCCCCCCTTAGTAGTTAGCACAATTACTGAGCCCCCCATGCCTGCACCAGTGATCTTTGCTCCAAGAGCGCCTAGCTTCACTGCACTATACACTATGTTCTCAATGCTTGAGTTGCTGACTCCTATGGTTCTCAAAAGCCCTTGATTCAACTGCATTAGCTCGCCCAACTTAACGAGGTCCCTCCCCCTAATGGCTTTCAGTGCTTCACTAACCAGAGAGCTAGCTGCTCTATATATGTGCTTGAAAACTCCTTCATGCCTCTCATACATTTCAAGCACGTGCTTAACAGCTCTCCCAGTGCTCCTCTCAACACCTGTATCAACTATTAGAAGCAGAGCTTCCTTAGGAAGCCTCGCTTTAAGCCTTCTAACCACCCCCTTCCTATAGAGCACTAGCCCTCCGTAAGTAGCGGTAGCGTTATCTATGCCGCTTGGATTTACATGAACCTCCCTCTCCCCCTCAAGAGATACTCTCCAGACATCGCTTGCCCCATAGCTTACGCCATGGAATTCAAGTAGGGATGCTGTGAAAGCTACTGCAGTCGCAGCTGAAGAGCCAAGCCCTGCTCCAACGGGTATCCTAGACCATATGCATGCCCTAAAGCTCTTCACTCCACTCAAGTAGCCTTCTTCAACAGCGTACTCCACAATCCTCTTAAACTGCCTTAATTGAGGAAGCTCGTTTCTCCCAAACTCCATTCTCCACCCGCGATCCATTGAAACTACTTCAATTCCACCAACACGATCCTCAATGCATACCTTAGCCCTTAAGGAGAGAGCTCCAGCTATAGCTGGAGCACCCTTAACTACGAAGTGCTCCCCAAACAATATTACTTTGCCTGGAGCAGTTGAACACACCTTCACTGAGCAAACACCCAGCGGGCTGCTTCAATATTATGGATTGAGGGGACTTAATTAATGCTCTCTCTTCGCAAAGAGTTAAATAGCCAGCAAGCCGTAGTCTAAAGCCATAGGCTGAGACGTAGGTAGGTGTTCTTGAGCCAGGAGCCAAGCCGTGGCATCAGTAGTGCTGGAGAACTATTCACTTTAATAGGTGAGGCGAAGCAGAGGCTGAGCAGCGTTAAGCATAAATTAATGGTGTTGAGCGGCAAGGGGGGAGTGGGCAAGACGTTCGTATCCACAATGCTTTCACTAGAGCTTGCTAGGAGAAGCTATAGAGTTGGCTTATTTGATGCAGACATACACGGCTCATCGACTAACGTAATGCTTGGGCTTCAGAAGTCAAGCCTCTACGCAGACAATGAAGGAATACACCCAGTTGAGGGGCCCCTCAAACTGAAGACAGTGTCGATGAGCTTCTTGATTGAATCCCTTGACACTCCAATAATCTGGAGAGGCCCCCTGAAGTCTAGAGCTATAGTGGAGTTGTTCTCAATGGTTAACTGGGGGGACCTCGACTACTTATTGATGGACATGCCTCCTGGAACAGGGGATGAAGCAATAACTATTGCTCAAGTAGTTGGAGACATTGATGGAGCCGTAGCAGTGACAGCCCCTGGATTAATGAATGAAGCCGTAGTGTCTAGAGCAATAAAGTTCGCTAAGTCAAGCGGCATACCACTGCTAGGCATAGTTGAGAACATGAGTTACTACAAGTGCCCACTTACAGGGGAATTACACTACCCCCTCGGCAGGAGTACTGGAGAGCAATTAGCGAAGAAGCATAACTCCAGGCTTCTTGCAAGAATACCCCTAGATCCAAGCATAGATGAGGCACTAGCTAGGGGGAGGCCATTCATACTTGAATACCCTGATAGCGAGGCGTCTAAAGCCATAGCTGAACTAGCAGCCACTATAGTATCCCTAGTTGAGAAGCCTGCTAATGCATAAGCATCAGTCCCCCAGGCATAGTTTATAAGGGGATCCAGGGAGTTATCTATATACGGTAGCTGGCTTTAAAGCATTAATGAATGGTGTTATTGCGTGTCCAGAGAGGAGGGCAAGTTATCTAACTGGCGTGTTTTAAAGGAGGCTGCCCTGGAGTTAAGCAGGGGGGGTACGACTGTCTTTACGAGAAAGGAGTTAGTTGAACGAGCCATTTCAATAGATCCATCTAAGCCTGCTTCAAGCCTTGACTTCGAAGTAGACCTCGTTACAGTAAATGGAGTAAGCAAGGATAAGTACAAGGACCCGGAGAAGCTATTCCTGTTTAGAGTGGGGAGAGGCAAGTACACACTATACGATCCAGAGATACACGGCCCAATAGAGGACTACATTCCATCAATCCTCCCCCCGCATAGGAAGAGCATTGCTAAAAGCATTGCTGAAGCCTTGAAGAGCCGGGGCTACGCAATAGATGAAAGAACTTCCACTAGGCCTACTTCACCAGACTTAATTGCAGTAAGTAGCGGAAGCTCAGTAGGCATATGGATAGTTGACCCAAGCGGCGACTTAAAGGCTCAGCTTAGGAGCATGGCTCACGCACTTGGATCAGCTATAATTGAGCGAAGGAGCTACAGTGAGGCAATAGTGGCCATACCCCCCACTCTAGCTAGCCACGTTGACGCTAAGCTGAGGGAGTACTTGGAGTCGTGGAATGTGAGGATAGTTGCGTTCAGAGAGGAGAGGAGGTATACCCTAGGGCTATGATAGCTCTGCCCCCACCCCTAGAGCTCGACTACCCTCTTGGAAGAGCTATAGCTAAGAGGAGGAGTAGGAGGAGCTGGCTTAGAAAGCCAGTTGAATTAGAGAAAGTCTCAACGCTTCTCTGGGCCGCTCAAGGAGTGACCTCCAGGGAGGGCTTTAGAGCCTCCCCTAGCGCTGGAGCCACCTATCCACTAGAGCTATACTTGGTGGCATGCGATGTAGCTGGCTTAGAGCCAGGCATATACCATTACTCTCCGAGGGAGCATTCATTGAGGATCGTTGTTAAAGGCTCCTTATGCAGAGAACTGGGGAGAGCTTGCTTAAACCAAGAGTGGGTTTCAACAGCTCCTTTAAACATCGTTATAGCAGCAGTATTTGAAAGAACTACCGGGTACTACGGCAGGAGAGGCGTAGGCTACGTATATATCGAGGTGGGTCATGCTGCTCAAAACATATACCTTGTGTCAGAAGCCATGAATTTAGGGACTGTCGCCGTTGGAGCATTCTACGACGATGAAGTAGCTAAAGTAGTTAACTTAAGCCATGGAGAAAAACCTCTCTATGTACTCCCAGCGGGCTATCCAACTCTGGGAGGATAGTTCATTGACTGCTTAACTTAGCGACGGCCCCAGCAATCAGTGCTCCCTCCCAGCAACTCCCTAGGGCTTATTAGTTAGAAAACTATTTACTTCACTGTTTACTATTATGTTGTGGTGCTGCAACGTGTTTAAATACTGTCCCGGGGCAAGAAACATCATAAGGCCGCAGATAATAGTGGTTGAATGCCCTTATTGCGGGGGAGAAGTAGAGTTCTTTGAATACGAGGTAGAAGCTAAGTGCCCAAGCTGTGGGAGAATCGTTAGAAGAAATCCTTCACAGTCATGCATATTCTGGTGTAATGCAGCCGTCGACTGCATAAAGAACTTGCTTGCGCTAAATGTTTTAACTAGCGATAACGCTAATGAGCTTTTAAATCTCATTGAGAAATACAAGAAGGCTGAGTGAAATTGCAGAATCGGAGAAACTCACTAAGGCGCTCAAAGCCGAGTTCTCTAAGGGAATAGCTGTGGCTAGCAACGCTATTGATACGTAGGGAGTTATTGCTGGCTTCCAAGCTGATGCTGCAAGCGTAAGAAGTTATTAAGAGCCTTGATTTAACGCATTTTCATTGCGGAATTAAAACTGCTCTGGGAAGCGTTTCCAGCTATAAAAGCCAGCTATAAAAGAATGCGTTATCAATATTTAAGCTGCTGCAGAAGTTAGTAATCAATGAATAATGAGTGGTGTCGAGGGCGATCATGGCTTTTTCATTTACTGATAGAGTACACTACTATGAGAATGTAGTGGAAGTCGCATTAAGGGATGGGTGCTTTGAAACTAATAGAAGCTCTAATTCCATTAAGGCAGTCAGATCCTATGTAGAGGGGTGCTTTAGCGTCGCTAGCTCTACTGACGAGGATTACGAAGTGCTTAAGTCGAAGTTATTGAAGGCTCCAAGGCATTTATGTAGGGGGGAAAAGTGGTTTAATGAAAATCTATCGAGAGGTGAATTCAGCGTAGGCGAGGAAGTCGGCGAGGATGAGTTAAGGGCTCTAGCTGAAGTAACCTATGAAATGCTCGTTGAGAAAGGAGTTAAAGGTGAAGTAATAGCGTCTCACAGGAAAGCGAGAGTCGAGCACTTTGTTGAAGAACACGATGTAATTGCCGTGGAGAGAAGAACCATCACAGAGCTTTACATCTACCCCTATACATTAATGTATGGAGCTCTTGCTTCAACAGGCTCATTAACAGCTGCGCTAAGGGTGAAAAGCATATACGATGAATTAACGGGCATCGTCGAAGGCTTAGTCAATAACTTAAGGCATCAATTAATTGCTAAGAGATTCAACCCCATGTACGGTGGCCACTGGAAAGTAATACTTAGTGGTGAAGCATCTCCAGCAGTATTCCATGAGCTAGCTCACTTACTGCAGGGAGATGAGCCAGTTAAGCTAAAGATAGGGATTAATCTAGGGGAGAAGATAAACATAGTTGAAGACCCGTTTCACCCAGGCCCTCTTCAGAGAGTATTCGACGACGAACTATACCCGGCTTGGAGGAGGACGCTGGTTGAGGATGGAAGCATAGTGGATTACTTACATACAAGAATGACTGTATTTAATGAAGCAAAGCCGGGTAATGCTAGAGGGCTATTCACTAGATCAAAGCCTCTCCACCACCAGCTCATAGTGAAGAAGGGAGATTGGAGCATTGATGAAATGATCGATGTAGCTAAGAGAGCTCTAATAGTGCGAAGCATAGCTAGAGCTGAAGTAGGCAGAGACTACATTAGGCTAATCCCGGAAGCAGCTGTAGTAAGTGAAAGAGATAAGCTCACGCCAACTAAAGCACTTGAAGTACTGATACCGCTAGGTAGACTGGGCAGCGTATTCATTGGATTAGCTAAGGATAGGAACGCCAGGTATGCTTATGAAAAACAACAACCTGTGTATGAAGTAGCTCCAACAATCCTCGTAGAGGCAAGAATAGTTACGTAGAGTTCAATGCATAGAAAAACTTTTAAATACATAGCGCTCCTACATACTGGGTGGTGCATTGTCTGCAGAGGTTCCTGAAGAAGAGAAGCTATTTGCATTAATTGGATGGGCTGCATCAATAGTTGGAGCAATCATTGTACTAGTATTAAAGCCGCAGTTTAAGTACGCTAAGTACTGGTCCTACCTATCAATATCTTTATTCATATTGGCCGCTATAGCAAGCATAATGGTATCAATAATTACGGCAATCCTTGGACTCATACCAATAGTTGGGGGAATCGTTGGCCTAGTGCTTTCATCACTATTGGGTATAGTAGTGGTGATAGCGTGGATTATGGGCATACTGAAGTCCATCTCTAAAGAGTATTGGAAGCCTCCGATAATATATGATGTAGCTAAAATGATTGGCATAGAGAGGATTTAAACAACTCTAGTACTGTTAAAGACTTTTTCTTCAGCAGTAAATAGTCTCCATATAAAGTGCTGTTTAAAGCTTTAGGAGAGCTACAAACGATCCTTTCGGTACTCCAATAGTTCTTGCAATAACGTCGCATTTAGGTATGAGTAAGTGGAGGACTGGTATCCCTAAGTTTACATCAATCAAGTACTCGTAGTGGCTCATTCCCTTAGCTACAACAATGCTGGATTCGCCGAGCGCTCTCCGGGCTTCACTAGATATTTCATTTAAATGGATAGTTGCTCCACTGTACCCCGTTAATATGACTTCATCCAAGTGATCGACTATGCGTGACCCATTGAGGTCGTTTATGCTTAGATCGTTTTGAAAGCCGGGCTCCTCCTTGACTAATCCCACAACTCTATTGCCAAGCCTCCTCAACTCATCTATGAGAGGGAGGTCGAAGACTGCTTCGCCGGCGTTGTCAAATAACCAGATTATTTTCCTGCCGCCTGTCTTTACATGCCTATAGAAATCTACTGTATGGTCTATTGCAAGCTCTCTTGAAATAACGTCCTCTAATGAGATTCCGCGGAACTCGTGTCCAAAGACCCCCATATCAATGGCGTTGCCAGCAATAGAGATCTTTGTTAATGCTTTAAAGAGTTCAAAGCCCCTTAAGTCCCCGACATACCTATCTAGATCTCTAATTATGCTCCACGAGTAAGCAATTGAATCCATCTTTGCAGCTCTATAGTAATTGACTACTTCTGGAGAGGCCTTTGCAATCAAGCTATACGTACTGCTAGCTATGCGGGTTAGCTCACAGCCATCCCTAAATAGCTTTAAAGCATGTTCAACGACTTTTAATGATAGCTCTATGGCTCTATCTCTGTCGGCTACAGCACTATTGATCTCCCTAAGCCTCACTTGCAGTATGCATTGAATGCAGAGAGCGTCATACTTCATGCAAACGCCTCATTTAAGTAGGATAAGTGTAATAAAAATGGGTTTACTCTGGGGCATTCACCGCTCTATTTAGTAAGTCCTGCCATACCGCATCTATGTATTCCTGAAACTGTTTCAATAACTCCCTGCCCTCAGGCCTTAGGATGTGCCTATACCTCTCCTGTAGCTCTAAGTACTTCTCTATTGGTTGCTTCAACTTAGGATTTCTAGCTATCTGTAGGCTCCTATCAGTTAAGTAGTATCCTTCACCAAGCTTGTACTCCCAGAGCGGGAAGTAGCATGTATCCACAGCTCTCTTACTGATTTCTATAGCGATCTCTAATCCATGTCTCCACCCTCTATTGCAGCTGCTTAACACGTGGAGGAAGGCCGGTCCATTAGCTTCAAGCCCCCTCCTAACTTTCCTAAACAGATCGGCCCAGTGGGCTGGTGTTGCTGTAGCTACATAAGGTATTCTATGTGCAACCATTATGTCAGCTATAGGCTTCTTCGGCTGTGTCTTGCCCGGTATAACGCTTCCGACAGGCGAAGTAGTAGTCCATGCAAACATAGGTGTTCCGCCAGATCTCTGTATGCCGGTATTCATGTATGCTTCATTGTCGTAGAGTACGTACAGTACTTTATGGCCTCTTTCAGCCATACCGCTTAGCGCTTGAATACCTATATCATATGTACCGCCGTCGCCTGCTAAAGCAATTACATCAATGTTCTTGAAGGGCAGTCTACCCGTCTCCTGAAGCGCTTTATAGGCAGCCTCTATACCGCTTGCAACAGCTGCAGCATTTTCAAACGCTACGTGTATCCATGGTATGGCCCAGCTTGTGTAGGGAAATATTGTTGTAGCTACTTCAACGCACCCAGTTGCATTAGCTATAACTGCCGGCCCCCTCAACGCATATCCAATTAGCTTAACAACTATGGCTGCACCGCATCCAGCGCACAATCTATGGCCCGGCAACAGTATTGGCTTCCTTGTCTCAGCAAGCTTCCTTAAGTTAAACTCTAGAGGTAAGTTGTAATCCCTCCCATACTCGCACTCTATTGGCCCAATTTCAGGCTGGGGATTGCCAGAGCTCACTCCACTCACCTCTTCAACTCCGTACACCAATGAACTTCAAGTACTCCTTTACTTCACCTAGCTTAGCTGTATTAATTAAATCTATGAACACTTCTTCAGCCATCGCTGGAGAAAGGTCTCTTCCGCCAAGCCCATAGATGTAGTTCACTAATAGAGGCCTCTCCCTAGAGTAGTAGAGGGCAGTGTTTATCTCTAGGTATAGAGGTCCATAGCTCCCGAAACTCAATCCCCTATCCATTACTCCAACAGCCTTAACTCCCTTAAGCAAGTCCTTTACTTCATTGAATGGGAATGGCCTAAACATTCTCAGCCTCACGACCCCTACTTTAAAGCCCTTCCGCCTCATTACGCTGGCCACGTACTTCATTGTTCCAGCAGAACTCCCTAAGACTACTATTACTGCATCTGCATCCTCTACGGCGTAGGAATCTATGACTCCATCGCCGTAGCTTCTACCAGTCAATTCATACCACTCCTCATTAACTCCTCTAACTACATCCCCGGCCCTCTTCATGGCTTCCACTTGGGGCATCTTGTGTTCGAAGTAGTAGTCGTATAAGTCTAGGGGGCCTATGCTTAGAGGACTAGCTGGATCTAGCTTATACTCGACTTCCCTATTGAGGTAATCTATGTACGTCTTAACGGGCTTCCTATATCCACCGAGGAACTCATGCACTTCTTCTTCTGGAAGCATGTATACATTTTCGAGAGTGTGGCTTAGGAAGAATCCATCTAAGTTCACTGCAACCGGCAGCTGTACTTCAGGGTTTTCAGCTATTTTAAATGCCTGTATAGTCGTGTCATATGCTTCCTGGCTGTTTTCAACGAACAACTGTATCCACCCGCTATCTCTCATGCCGTATGCATCGCTGTGATCGCAGTGTATGTTTATTGGAGCGCTGAGAGCTCTATTCACTACAGCCATAACTATGGGGAGCCTAAAGCCACTGGCTATGTAGAGGTTCTCCCACATTAAGGCGAGCCCCTGGGACGAAGTTGATGTAAAAGCCCTAGCGCCAGCTGCTGCAGCACCTATGCATGCACTCATAGCTGAGTGCTCGCTTTCAACAGGCACGTATTGAGTCTTCACTTCTCCATTAGCTACGAATTCACTGAACCTCTCAACAATTATAGTCTGTGGAGTAATGGGGTATGCAGCAACTACATCCACTAAACACTGCTTTACAGCATATGCCACAGCTTCATCTCCATTAACCGGCATAACTTTCTGCTTCTCCAAGGGGACTTTCAACTTCGACAACACTACATACACCTCCTTTAACTATACTCAGGAACCATGTCTATCGCCTTAACGGGGCATTCGTGAGCGCATATGCCGCAGCCCTTGCAGTAGTCGTAGCTGACTACAACATCTCTCCCATTCCATAGTATAGCCATGTCTGGGCAGAAAAGCCAGCACAACATGCACCTAGTGCACTTATTTAAGTCTATCACTGGCTTAAGAGTCCTCCAGCCGCCCGTCCTGTACTCAAGGCTTAGCTTATAGGTTACAGCCCCTATTGGGAGATCTTTCCACCCACGCAGCTCCTCCTTCACTGAATCTACACCTCCACAGTTTTTTCAAACGCTCTCTTTACTAATTCAATGTTTCTTTCAGCTAGAGGGCTTGGAAACCTCTCCTTCAATGCCTTTACGACAGCATCCATACTGACTATGTTGGTTGCTTTAACTAGTGCTCCAAGCATTGCAGTGCTAGTAATAGGTCTCTTCAATAACTCCATTGCTAGCTCAGTGGCTGGAGCTACGTATACTTTGTACAAGCCCCTACTCACCCCCAGCATTTCATATAGCTTTTCAATGCTCCCACTGTAGTTAAGCACTAAAACACCTCCATTCTTTAAGCCAGCTGCGGTGTCTCTGGATGAAATCAAAGTATGATCTAGCACTACGACCACGCCCGGCTCATAAATCATGCTGTGAACCAATATGGGTTCAGAGCTAACCCTAGTAAATGCAAACATTGGTGCACCGCTTCTCTCAGGGCCGAATGCTGGAAAGCTCTGGACGTACTTACCGTCAATAACTGCAGCCATAGCTAGCAAGTTACTCGCTGTCCAAGCCCCCTGCCCAGCGCGCGCATACCACCTTACTTCAATCAATGTCTTTCACCCCTTACTGAAAGCTTGGAAACGCTTGTAGAGGTATTAAATCCTTTAGGTAGAAAAATTAGCTGCGTGAAGATAAATGAGGGTTCAGAAGACCTCTATGCCTACTCCCTCCAAATACTTCCTTACGAGTTCCCTGACTTCAGTGGGGCTTGAACTATTCAGTGCTTTAGCTAACAGCTCTCTCTCCAAATCTCTTTTACTCAACTTACTTATAGTGTACTTAGCTAAGCCCACTAGAGGCGGGCTCACGCTTAAGGCATCGACGCCTAGACCCAGTAGCAGGGGTATGGCTAACTGCCTGCCAGCCATTTCACCGCACACCTCTACTTCAACCCCCCTCTTCTTAGCTTCGCCCGCCGCTACGGCCATCAGTCTAATGACAGATGGATCGAGTTCATCATATATGTAGCTTACTTTAACATTACCTCTATCTACAGCTAAAGTATATTGAGTTAAGTCATTTGTGCCGAAGCTTATGAATTTAAGCTGTGGTACTTCAGTATACTTGTCTACTAGAAGGGCTGCCGCTGGAGTCTCAACCATTATCCCAATTTCTACACCCCCGCTAGCCACGCCTTCCGCCATCAGTTTCTCTGAAGTTCTTTCAACAAGTTCAGCGAGCTCAACTAATTCGCTGACCCTACTGATCATTGGTATGAGGAGCTTTGCGTTTCCAGAAGTAGATGCTCTAAGGAGAGCTCTAAGGAATGGGGCAAGTATTTCCCCCCTATACTCCAGCAGCAGCCTGACGCCCCTTAACCCAAGGAATGGATTCGACTCCTCAAGCCTTATGTATGGAAGAGGTTTGTCAGCCCCAAGATCTGGTGCTCTAATCACGACGGGCCTGTCGTTAAAGAAGCCCAGCACTTTGCTAAAGGCCGTGTATAGAGATTCCTCGCTTGGAGGCGAATTAGAGGACATGTATAGGTACTCTACCCTAAATAATCCAACGCCATCGCAGCCCGAGGTGGATGCTGCACGCGCCTCCTCTAAATCACCTACATTACACAGGACTCCTACCCTAACTCCATCAGTTGTCACAGCTTCTCTAAACGCTGCCTCCCTATAGGACTTCTTTAAAGACTCGTATTTCTCAGCCCTCTCCACGTAAGTACTCACGATCTCTCTACTTGGATTCAACAATAGCTTCTCCTCAATAGAGTCTATTACAGCTAAATCACCTTCACTTAACCCACTTAAATCCAGCTCCGGCACTATTATATAGGGTATTCCATGAGCTCTAGCAATTATGGCTGCATGGGATGTAACTCCTCCAGTTAATGTAACGATCCCCCTTAATCCTTGATTAACTAACTTAAGTAGGTCGACTGGGTTTAACTCCCTGGCTACAACTATTCTACCCTCGATGTCAATGCTTCCCCCAACGCCCGGCCTTAGCTCAGTTAAGTTCTCTACAATTGCTGATGCAATGTTCCTTAAGTCGCCGGCTCTTAAAGCTATTAACCCACTTCCACTCTCCCTAAATAACTCGCTGTACTTCTCGAAGACTTTTTTAACTGCTAGTTCTCCGCAAATATTCTCCTCAACTACATGGCTCACTGCTTCACTAACCAGTGCTTCAGCCATCGCCTCATGAGCGTTAAGCAGCTCTCGCTCGCTCTCAGGGAGTGTCTTCTTAAGGCCATCTAAGTACTCATTGAACTCACTTAAGGCTTTCTCAAGCCTACTTACTTCAAAATCCACGTTGCTAACTGGGCAATTGCTTGGAACAGAGCTTAATGCATTAGTGAAGCCATACTTAGTTAAAAGCCCTACAGCCACGCCTTCAGACGCAATTAAACCCCTATACACCTTCAATACAAACACCACAGCGAAATGAGTTCTACGCTATAGATAGAAATATGGATATTTAATAAATTAATGGAGGTAGTCAGCGTAGGTGCAGGAATTGGGAGGGATATTTGGAGCTGTATCGTGTTCAGGTAGAAACGTTGCACCAATAGTGTTAACTGGGCTAAAGAGGCTTAAGCACTGCGGATTCGACACTACTGGAGTAGCGTTTATCGATGGAGGAAGACTAGGTGTGTTAAAGGAAGTAGGTGAGCCCAGGGAAGTCATTGAGAAACTCAGGTTAGAGGAGCTATCTACTCCAATAGCTCTAGGGCACGTCAGGTTTTCAACCCATGGAAGACCTCATGTAGATAACGCCCACCCCCACACGGATTGCAGTAAGAGGATCGCTGTCGTAGGCGATGGAGCTATAGCTAACTATGAAGCAATCTACGACAGGCTAATAATGGAGGGACACGAGCTGAAGTCCAGGTCTGATTTCGAAGTAATAGCTCACTTAATTGAAGACTGCTTAAGGAGGGGCTTAAGCACTCTTGAATCCATAGCTGTTGCAGAGCAGAGCTTAGAGGGCTTCTACTCCTACGCAGTACTCAGCGAAGAGTCCAGGAGCATTATTGCATACACAAGCCTTCAACCCCTCTACGTAGGTAGGGGGAGGGACTTAACTATCGTTTCAACAAGTAAAAGCGCTCTACACGGCTTAGTGGATGAATACGTTGAGTTAAGTGGAGGGGAATTAGTTGCAGCAAACTCCTCTACCACCAGGTTCTACAAGCTCCATGGACTAGTGCGCGTAGACAAGGGCTTCGACAAGCTATCTGTAGTAGAGGAATTTGTTGAAAAAGACGGCTACCCACACCACATGCTGCGCGAAATGTATGAAATACCATACGCCGTCCTCCGCTGCCTAGCCGTACACCAGGAGAAGTACCTCTCATACGCTTCAAAGCACGTAAGGGAGGCTGAGGACGTGTACATAATAGCCAATGGCACAAGCCTGCACGCAGGCCTAGTTGCTTCATACTACTTATCTGAGCTAGCTAACATATCCCCTATTGTAACTAGCGCCGCTGAATTCCCCCTCTACTACATGGAGAACGTTGGGCCCGGGGCAGTAGTGGTAGCTATATCGCAGTCTGGTGAGACAAGCGATGTAGTTCAGGCAGCTTATGAAGCGAAGCTGCGTGGAGCAACCATAATGGGCTTAACTAACTACGTTGGCTCAAGGCTCGCCAACATAGCTAACCTCTATCTACCAATAGGTGCGGGACCTGAGCTAGCTGTCCCCGCTACAAAGACTTTCGTTACAACGCTTACAACTCTATACAAGGTATCCATTAGAGTGGCTAGAGATATGGGTAGAATTACTGCATCAGAGTACGGAGAAGCGGTAAGTAGAGTAAGGAATTACGCTCTTAAGCTCGGGGAGAGTATGGCTGAAATAGATGCAGAAGCTTCTAAGGCAGCTGGCGAAATAGCTTCCTGTAGAAGTGGATACGTTATTTCAAGAGGAATAACGTATCCAATAGCTCTAGAGGGGGCGCTTAAAATCAAGGAAGTAGCGTACGTGCATGCTGAAGGCATGGAGGCAGGGGAATTCAGGCATGGACCGATATCCCTTGTTGAAAAAGGGTTCTTCACGTTATTCCTAGTTCCTGTCGAACCTCATGCAGCGAAGGCATCGTATCCACTAATCAAGACATCAATAGATATGGGGGCTACAGTTGCTGTAATAGGCTTTGACAACGATCCAAATCTACTTGAGTTAAAGAACGTTAGTGTAATTAAAGTAATGCATGCGGATAGGTACTTAGCTCCAATAGCATATGCAATACCGCTGCAATTCCTAGCTTATAGGCTTGGCTTAAAGCTCCAGAGGCCAATAGATAAGCCAAGGTATTTAACTAAAGCAGTTTCATAAGTTGCTGCAGTTCAAGTGCTTTGAACACTGCTTACTTAAGCCCGGATTTTTTAAAGAGCTTTTATTTCACCAGCGTATTTCCTTACATACTCTTCGTTTCTCTCTATGCCGCCCGGCACGTTCGCGCTAACCCATACTTCAGGCTTCACTCCTCCCTCAATCAACTTCTCAACGGTCCTTATGACTAAGAGCTGTAATATGAATGCATTCACTATAGTTGATACAGGAGCTACTTTAGCTTCTAAGCCCTTTACTTCATAAACGGCGTCTCCTTCAGGGACTTTGTTGTCTATCACTACGTCAGCTAATTCATATAGCTTCTTCCCAAGAGGGTTTTCTGCAGGGACCCTCCTTGAGAATTCAAGGGAAGTCAACGCTACTACTTTTAACCCCCTCTCACGAGCTTCTTTAGCTAGCTCCACTGGGACAGCGTTCTTCCCCGAGTTTGACACTATTATAATGGCTGAGTGAGGCTTTAAGTGAGCTGAGCTCAAGAGTGCTTTAGCGTAGCCAGACACTCTCTCCAGTAAAGTGCTCTTTATGGCTCCATTCATGCAGGATATAGATAGATCGAATAAAGGATAGACTCTAACTAACCCCCCAGCTCTATAGAACATCTCTAGAGCCATCATCATTGAGTGCCCTGTTCCAAAAACATATATGAACCCGCCTTTACTCAAGGAATCGGCTAAAATGCTTGCTGCAGAATCTATGCCTCCCCCCTCTTCATCAACTACTTTCATCAATAGCTTGAAAACGCACTCTTTAAATAAGTTAAATGATCCATCTCCACTCAATATATCACCCAGTCTAACGTAAGGCTCCTAGGAAATAAAACGCTATGCTTTCAGAACGGTTGTCGGGTAGTTAACACTACCTGTTCCACTTCTGCCTTAATGCTTCACGGAGTGGCCTCCGCTGCCAACAGTGGGGGAAGACCTAAGGCAGCTGCATGCTCACCCAGCTTAAAGCCACACATAGAGCACTCTTCAAACAACACTTCAACACTGCCCCTATAGCCGCCCTCCATCACCTCTACGCCTATAGACAAGGCTAGCTATTTAGAAACTGCCGAGGAACCTGAGTCCATGGTGCGCAGAAGGTTTAGCGCTAGTCGTTAAACCATTATGTTGAAGCACGCTCAATTGGCAGTAAAAGCTACTCCTCTTCGTAAGCAATGCTTCCTTCAATTATTGTTTTAACTACTTTTAATTCATTGCTGAGTACAGCTATGTCGGCTGTATAGCCAGCTCTTATGTCCCCTATCTTTAGCTTCTCGTCGACATTAATGCTTCTAGCTGGAGTAGAGCTAGCCATAGCTGCAGCATTAACTAAGCTGTATCCTAACTTAACTATGTTTCTAAAAGCCTTATCCATTGTTAGAGTGCTGCCAGCTAAAGAGCCTGAGTCAAGTAGTTTGCACACGCCTTTCTCAACAATTACTCTAAGCCCTCCGAGCTCATAGATGCCGTTAGGCATGTCTGTCGCAGCTATGGAATCAGTGATTAAGGCCACTCTATTGGGACCCCCTAGATCTATAGCCATTTTAACGACCGCTGGATGTAGATGTATGAAGTCGGCAATCAACTCTATGAACACTTTGGGTGATTGAAGGAGTGCTAACGCTATTCCCGGCTCTCTGTGGTGGAACCTAGTCATTCCATTAAATATGTGAGTTGCTTTAGAAACCCCCATCTCAATCGCTTTAACTCCCTCTTCATACGATGAATACGTGTGTCCGGCACTAACAACTATCCCCATGCTGCTCGCATAGCTTATTAAGTCGAGCGCTCCGTCAACTTCCGGAGCAACGGTCAGCTGTACAACTGTTTTCCCAGAAACATCCACATACTCCTGGAGCTCCTTTATGCTTGGCTTACGTACGTGGGCTGTGTTTTGGGCTCCGGCCGCCTTAGGATTTATGTATGGGCCTTCAAGGTGCACTCCCAGTATCCTTGAGCCATTGCTTGAAGTCCACTGTACGCGCGCTTCTCTCACAGCTCTACAAACATCAATTATTACCTCGTGAGGTGCTGTTACAGTTGTAGGCACGTAGCTAGTTACGCCATGCCTTACGTAGTGCTTGCCCATTTCAAGAATTCTATGGGGCTCCGGGTTTGAAGTTACGTCAAGACCCCTAACTCCATGAGTGTGAGTATCTATGAAGCCTGGCACAGCTATGTATCCACTTAAGTTCACTTCATTACTTGCAGAGACTCCAAAGGGCTCCCTGCCAACATCCCTTATAACGCCTCCCTCTATAACTATGTAACCGTCGTCTATTAGTTCACCGGAGCTAACTATCATTAAATGCCTTAAGACAAGCTTCATAGATGGACACCCTGTGGATTCACACATTTAGCTGCTCTGCTGCGGAGAGACTTAAGCTATATTGAGAGAACTACTTTAGATATGTGCAGAGGCTTATCGGGGTTGTAGCCAAGCAATATGGATCTGAGGAAAGTAATGTAGTATAGGGGGAGTATGTAAGTTATTGGCGCTAAATAAGTTCCCCCACTCCATGGAATAAAGTAGTCAGCAGCACTGTCGTTAGAGAATAGTAGGGCGTCAAAGCCTTTCTCCACGAGTTCTCTATATAGGCTCATGTTTTTTTCATGAGAGGGGTCCTCGCTTAGTGATAGGACTATTAATTGGAGCTCGCTCCTGCGCTCCAGCAAGGCGTTGTGGCCGTGCCTGAACTCAAGTGCGTGAATAGCTTCTGAGAAAGTATAGGAGATCTCCTTGAACTTTAAGCTCGCTTCTAAAGCCACTGGATATAGGTTGCCCGGCGCCAGTATGGCGAACGCTCTTTTACCAATGGTTTTTACAGCTATGTGTTCTAAAGCCTTTACACCACTGCTTACGTTAGCTAAAGCCTCCTTAAGTAAGCGGAGCTCTCTATCGAGATCAATGTTTACGTCAATGTTGTTTAAGCGCAGTATAGCTATTGAAGCTAGTGTTCCAAGCAGGTAGAGGGCCGCAAACGACTTAGTCATGTACACTCCTTCCTCAAAGCATTCTTCAACAACTATGGAGTAATCGGCGTTTCTATCTAAGTAGCTGCCCTCACTGCAAGTAAATCCAACAGTCTTCACTCCCCGCTTCCTGGATTCATCTAAAGCTAGCACTACTTCCTTCGTCTCCCCAGATCTTGAGAAGAATACTGCGAGGCTCCCTCCGCTTTGAACACGCCCCCCAATTAAGTCAATGTAGTAGAAGAAGAACTCTGAAGCAGGTTGAATAAAAGTCCTCGTGTTCAATGGGCTTCTCAACAACGGCATTGCCCCTCCTAGGGCTGCATAGTAACTGCTTCCACAACCAACGTAGTATACTTCACTTATGCCATCGCTCATCAATTCTCCAGCGATTCCTTCAATCACAGAGTACTTATTTCCCGAAGCCTCTACTACTCTAGGCAACTGAGTCATTTCACTAAACACAACGTACTTTGATAAATCCTCCATACACACCCCTTATAGAGCTACGTAGCGTGAAGGCATATAAACCTGCCTCTATGAAGACTCAGCCATCAGGGGTGGAGCAATGTGCTCCGCCACAATCCCTGCGGGGCAGCCCAAGCGGTCTCCATCTATGGAAGCGGTGATCCCACGATCGTTGGATGGGCCTCGAGGGGGAAGCCCATTGGGTGTGGGCAACCACGGTTGAACTACTGCTCTGACCTAGCGTTATGGAAGTTAATGCTGGGTCTTCCTCCGCTTCATCGGGGGCTTTCGCCCCATGGCTTTATGGGCCCCTTTATAAACTTAGTGCTAGATAGAGATGGTTTTGAAGCCCTGAGTGGATTGTTCTTTAAGTCTCTAGCTGTTTCAATAACTCTAACTACATCATCTATTCTGTAATCCATGTTCTTCGATCAGGCGATCCCTAAGTAGTTGGCTGGAGAGCGATATATAAGTAACTAACTGTACTGCATATATGTCATTTGGGAGTGTTTGCTGTGAGCAAAGCAGAGTTTGCTTCACTAAAGCTGAGGGCATTTATTTATGCAACGGAGAGCGAGGAGAAGGTTTTGAAGGCTTTGCTAAGCCTAGTGCCCATTGAGCTTAGGGATAGAGTGGCTGTCTCTAGACAGTTAGTGAAGGGCCATCATGGAAACCCCATAGTGTTGGCTCAAGCAGTGCTTCAAGGAGGAGATGCTGAGGCCTCTTTAAGGTATATAGCTTCAGCACTAGCTACATCTGATAAGAGCATATTGAAGGCCGGTCTCCCGCTGAGATACGATCCTAGGGATAGGAAGCTGAGCTTTAGGCTAAGTAAGCAGGAACTATACTGCGGCAAACTAGTTCTCAGCGATTCAGGAGACGTAGTTCACGTAACAATATCGTTCTCAGGCAAGGCGAGTAGGGAGAGCGTTGGAAAGCTACTGGAGGACGTGGGGTTAATTCAATGAATTACATAGACTTCGGAGTCAACTCCAGTGAGTTAGATAAATTGACGCTTGTAGCTAGAAGACTTGGCTATAGAGCGCTGTTAGTTGAAGATGGAGATAGTTGGGCTAGTGCTACAAGCATGAACGAAGTCATTCTAGTTAAGAAACAAGTCATTGCCTCACTTAACGAGAGGGAGTTGAAGAAAGCTCTTTCAACAAGCACTAGTAAGTCAACAGTAGTTTCTGTAAGGCCTCTAGAGGTCAGTGCTGCTAGGCTAGCTGCTCGAGACAGTAGAGTTGATGCAGTAGTGCTTGACTTAGAGACGTTGAACTACATTGATAAACAGCAGCTATCAATGATGAAGAGGTTCGGCAAACCCATAGAGCTTCCACTTAAGTTAATTGCTGGGAGTGAAAGAGCTCTAGCTAAAGTAATTAGGAGGCTTATTTACGCAGCACACCTTGAAGTACCAATAGTTTTCTCAAGTAAAGCCAGCGACTGGAGCGAGCTATACTACCCTAAGTCAATTGCGCTTCTCCTATCGCAAATGCTCTCTCTAGAGCCAGGGGCTCTGCTGAGCGGTTTTACAACCATCCCCAGGGAGATACTGGTGAGGAAAGGTGTTAAGCTTTAGCCAGGAGGCTGTAGTTGCAGTAGCTCTCTCTCTATCAATAGCTAGCGCCGCTCTATCCATCATAACTCTACTCCACTTATTGAAGTTGAGGAAGCGCGGAGAGCTATTAGTGAAGCTCTCGAAAGAATTTGAGAAGCGTGGGAAGCCAAGGAAGTTGAGGAAGAGGTACATAGTTTTCAAAGCGATATCTGATGGAAGAGTGCTGAGGAACCAAGTTGAGGAAGCGATTAGAAAGGCTGTAAGAGAGCTATATGGAGTGACTGTAGCAAGCATAGCTGATCCTCAGTTAATAGCATACGACGATGAATTGATGAAGGGAATCATTAGGACGAATAACTTAGCTAAAGACTACGTAATTGCATCAATGTCCATAGTTAGGGAAGCATCAGGGAAGAGGATTATAGTTAAGCCAGTTAAGACAACCGGCTTATTGAAGAAGGCAAGGAAGTATGTGGAGGCAATAACTAGATAAAGCAGTAGCAGCATACCCTTGGAGTAGATGATGAAGCCGCTCCAGAATGATTAGTGAAGACTTCGCGACGAGCTGATGAACTCCTAATACTTATAAGGAGCATCTATACAGTA
>CALIML010000020.1 GCA_938045475.1 uncultured Sulfolobales archaeon | reverse complement strand
CTTTAGGGAGAACAAGATACTCTACCCAGCTGTCTGGGCACTACTCTCCGAAGGCGAGTGGGCTGCTATAGCGGAGATAGCTGAAGAAATGGGCTACATAGTTGAAGTAAGTGAAAAAGAGTGGAAGCCTAGTGCAAAGCCTGTGCTCCCATTCGAGATAAGTGAGTCAATACCTCCTGAAAAAGTAGACCTGCTGCCAGAGGAGTTTAAGGCATTCACGCTGTCAGGCAAGATAGCGCCGGACTCATATAGCATAGAGAAGCCGGGGGACTTAAGGCTTGAAACAGGCTTTCTAACGCCTGAGGAAGTAGAGGGGGTATTTAGGTCCCTGCCAATAGAAGTTACTTATGCTGATTCAAACAATAGAGTCAGGTTCTTTAGTGAAAGCGAGATCTCTGGAGGCTTTGTGAGAGCTAAGACAATAATTGGGAGGAGGCTTGAGTACTGCCATCCACCGAGGCTAGAGCAATACGTCTCTAGAGTCGCTGAACAAGTGAAGAAAGGGGTGGAGAAGTATAGAGTATTTTGGACAAAGCTCGGCGATAGAATCATTAGAGTAATAGTGGCTCCAGTTAAGAGCCGTGGGGGAGAGCTTCTAGGCGTATTAGAAATAGTTGAGGATTTAACGGAAGTAGTCAACAATCCTGAGGAAGTCAGGGAGAAAATAGTGGTGCTTTAAGTGGTTAAAAGCCCTTTTGAACTAGCTTATAGATACGTAGAGCCATCAGTTAAGAGGAGGCTGGCCCTAAAGCTCATTGAGAAAAACCTCCCCCCAATAGAGGTCTCAAGAAAGCTCAGCGTATCGCCATCCCTTGTCACAAGGTATGTTAAGGGAGATCGGGGGACGTACTTAGAGCTAGCCGGGCACAGCGATGTAGATGAAATGATCGAGGAGTTGGCTAATGACTTGTTGAGGAGCAATAAGACTAAGTACGATGTCCAAAGGAGGGTCAGTAGAATAACGATGTACGTACTATCCCGTAAGTACGTGTGCAGCTTACACAAGGCGCTGGAGAGGGACTTAGACATCCTCCAATGCAACATCTGTACGCTAGTTTTTAAATGACCGCCCTCCTTTACCCACTTGAAGTAATATGTCTTTAAGTGGCTTAGGCCTTTGTAAATAGAGGAGACACTACTATGGCTGGCTTCATGCCCCCCGACTCACTCGGCACCATCAGTAGCTTTGACTTATACACTTCCACTTTCCTAAGCGGATATATCTTGTGGGCTTTTTCAAATATTTCTTGAGATATCCTGCCGAACACCATTGCTTGTACCGCTTCATCGAAAGTCATTTGAGGTATCTGTGTTGATAGGTGTTCGTAGATTATTTTTCTTATAGCTCTTTTCTGACTAGACTTACACCTATAGCTAGTTAGAGCTACTGTATTTGCTCTAACTTTGTAGTTGTCCTTTGTAACTAAATCCGCTATGCAAGCTACTTTACTGCTCTTACGCCTAATTAGGCTCCTCATATAGTCTCTAGAGAGCTCGTGGCCCCTAAACCTAGTTAGCGCCTTATCGCCCTGTACATCTGTTACTTGGAAGTAGAGGTGTACGTGGACTTGTGTTAAGTCACCAGTTATATCGTATAGCGTGACTTCTATGGTTCTCCCCACTAGCTTCAATGGATCGTCTGCTGGAGTAGTTCCAACAACTATGCTTCCAAAAGCTTGTGGAGCAACTACTTGATACCACTTCTTCAACTTCCACTTATCCTTAACTTTAGCAGCCTTAGCTGACACTCTTAAGCACCTTTATAGCAACTATCCACCCATATAGGGAGGAGGTTAATAAATTCCTCCTCACTTAAGTACTCTTAGTGCATTAAGATTGGGGCTGGCCTTGCATTTCAAGCCTACGGCAGCGCTTTTACACGCCCAACACCCTCCTTGCCTCCTTGGGAGCAGTAAGTCTGTTTAAGCCTCTCTACCCTGAAACCGTTGGCAACTGCTCTCAATGCACCAAGAGATCTGGCTTCTATGGCTAAGCAGCAGGTGAAGTTCTTTCTACGCACACTCCTATACACAACTTCCCAGATCTCTCTACGCCACTCCTACGATTCCCCGCAATGTATGAGCTCATCTCTTGGGAGTCTATAAGGATAAAAATTTATAGCGGAAGCATATTGTGGGGCTCTAAGTGGCTTAGCTATGAACGTGGTTTTACTGGCTGCTGGAAGAGGTGAAAGGCTTAGGCCTATAACTGAGACTAGGCCTAAGCCACTTATACCAGTGCTATGCAAACCCCTCATACACTGGCACTTAGACTACTTAATGAATATAGCTGAGCAATTGAATGAAGTAATTATTGTAGCAAGCTACATGAGGGACAAAGTTGAGGAATTTGTTAAAAGACACAGCCTTTACTCAAAGACCAGCGTTAAAGTAATTAACCAGGGGGAGGAGCTTGGAACAGGCCACGCTGTACTTAAAGGAATTGAAGCATTAAGTGGGGATGGCGAAGTAATCATTGCGTACTCAGATATATTCACTACAGACTCAATGATATATAGAAGGCTGCTTGAATCGCCGGGCAACGTAATTGTTGGAACTAAGCACTGCAAGCCCCATGAGTACGGAGTCATAGTGGTTGGGGAGGGAGGGGTCCTCAAGGAATTAATTGAGAAACCTAGGGATCCTCCTACAAACGTAGTTAACGCAGGGTTCTATAAGCTTAGAGCAGGGGGCATCTACAACTACTTACTTAGCTTAAAGCCCTCTATAAGAGGTGAATACGAGTTTACGGATGCTGTATCAATGTTTGTTAAGAACGGGGGTAGAGTAAACGTACTGACTTTAAGCGAGGAGTGGATTGACGTAGGCTACCCATGGCACTTACTTGAAGCACAGAGAATAGCCTTAGACAAGCTAGTTAAAGGAGTTGAAGTCAGAGGAGAGGTAGGGCCGGGCGCATATATACGTGGAAAAGTACGTGTTGGAGAAGGATCGGTAGTTCTACCAGGCACATTTATAGAAGGCCCAGCATTCATAGGAGGCAACGTGACAGTGGGGCCGTGCGCCAGGCTGAGACCCTATACAGTGATTTGCAATGGGAGTAGAGTGGGCTTCGCTGTTGAAGTAAAGGAGTCGCTGATAATGGAGAATACGAACGTGCTCCACTTAGCTTACATAGGGGACAGCATTGTCTGCGAAAACGTAAACATAGGGGCTGGATCAATAACTGCCAATTTAAGGTTTGATGAAGCTCCAGTAAAAGTATCAGTGAAAGGTGAGAGAGTGAGTAGTGGTAGAAAGAAGCTTGGAGCAATAATAGGTGGGGGGGCGAGAATAGGGGTCAACGTTTCAATAATGCCTGGAGTAAAGATAGGCTCCTGCAGCTGGGTGGAGCCAGGGTCAGTTGTGGCGAGAGACGTCCCCCCAAGATCCTTCTTGAGGGCTAGGACAGAATACTATATAGAAGAGCTTGCAGAAGAAGTTGTTGAGAAGGGTAAGCCCAATGAAGATGAGCATTGATGAATTCAAGAAGAAGTACCCTCACTTAGCGAAGGAAATTCTGGATGAATCAAGCGATAAGAGCAGCTCGAGCATAACTGTGAGATTTGAAGGAGCATACATCGATCCATGGCGTAACTACGTCCCCGGCCCAGTTGACTACTTGAGGAGAGCTAAGAGCGTTGAAGAAGCGCTGAGAGTAATAGAGTACTTGGAGAAGCGCGGTGAAATAAGTAGTAATGAAGCCAGCGAGTATAGAGAAAAGTTGTTTAAAGAAGGCTTGGACTCCTTTGGCCCGAGGAAGGAGGAGAACTACTACTACAGGAAGGCCGTAGAGTACTGGAGGAAGCTTCTTAACAGCGTGGCGTAGCCCGCTCTTCACCCTAGTTGAAGCATCTCTATAAACTTATTATTCTACCTCCCCAATAGTATAGAGCATTGAAGGGTGTTAGTGCTTTGAGCTCTGGAGAAGTAAAAGTGTATAGGATTGAAGGATCGATGTTGATAAGCCGTGGTGGGAAGCCTAAGTGGCAGAAGTTTAGGAAGGAAGTCTTAGCTACTAAGCCTGAGGAAGCTCTTGAGGAAGTCTACTCAGTTCTAGGGGGGACGCACAAGCTCAAGAGAAAGAACATTAAGGTGCATAGCGTTAGAGAAGTATCTCCAGAGGAATCTGAGAGCCCAGAAGTCGCTGGACTACTATCGCTTCAGGGGTTCATTAAATGAGTAAAGGGGAGGCGCCTAAAGAAAGAGTTATAGATGTTAGAGTTTTGCTGGCTAGAGTAACTGAGTTAAGAGAGCTCATAAGCATCGTGCAGCAGCAAGTAAATGAATTATCCATGCAGTTGTCTGAGCTACTCCTATCTAGAAACACTCTCCAGGAACTGTCGAAGCGCAGTGAAGGAACGCAAGCTTTAGTTACTATAGATAGATTGGGGACAGCCTTTATACCGGCCGCTATTCCCAGCAATTGGGGAAGCGAAGTCGTAGTTAATATTGGGAGGAACTACTACGTAAAGGCTGATAGAGAGCTGGCCATAAAGATGATTGATGAAAAAGCTAGAGGCTTAGAAAACGTAGTTAATGCTAGAAGGAGGGAGTTGCTTCAGCTACTCAATGAATACAACTACTTGCAGCAATTGCTTCAAGCAATATTCCGTCAGGCAAGAGCGGGGGCTAGTCAACCTACTTAACGCTGGCGCTTAAAGGCCTCCTAATGGCTTGAGGGAGGAGCTTGTTTGAAAAGCTTAGAAAAGCTATCTCCAGTTTCTCTGAAAAAATAAGTAGAGCTCTCTATTCTAGGAAGGAGCTGGAGAAGTTCATACATGAATTAGAGCTCCAGCTAGTTGAAAACGATGTAGCGTACGAAGCTGTAGTAGCAATAACTTCTCGACTTAGGAGGTTAGTTGAAGATGGAGCGTTGAGGGATCGAAGTGATGTTCTTAAAGCGCTCAGTGAAGCAATAACTGAGTTATTTAAGGGAGTTGAACCAATAGATGTGCTTATTGAAGCTAGGAGCAGCAAGCTCTATAAAGTGATCTTCTTAGGAGTCAACGGCGTAGGGAAGACGACTACCATAGCGAAAGTAGCTAAGCTATTCAAGGACAGAGGGTTTAAGCCTCTAATGGTTGCTGCCGACACATTTCGGGCAGGAGCCCAAGAGCAGTTAAAAGTGCATGGGGAAAGGCTGGGAATACCTGTATTCGTAGCTAAGTATGGAGTTAGCCCAGCAGCAATAGCCTTCGACTCTATAGCTTTTGCAGAAAAGAGGGGCTATAACGTTTTACTAATAGATACTGCTGGAAGAATGCATATAGACCAAGATCTTGTTGAAGAACTCAGAAAGATCTCTAGGGTTGTAAAGCCTCATAGAAAGATATTAGTCATAGATGCTTTAACTGGAAATGACGCAGTTGAACAAGCTAAGAGATTTGATGAAGCTATAGGAGTTGATGCAGTAATAATTGCGAAAGCTGATGCATGTGAGCGTGGAGGAGTGCCAATAAGCATTGCGTACTCTATAAGAAAGCCAATAATTTACTTAGGCACAGGCCAGGGCTACAGCGATTTAGAGGAGTTCAGCCCACGTAAGTATGTAGAGTACTTATTGAAATAGCTTGAGCGCTTATACCCCTTGGGGAGCAGCATTCACGTGCCCGTCTACGGCTGAATTACTATTAGGGAACTCTGTTTCTCTACACATAATTTAATAAATCCCGGCGAAAATCCTAGTGGTAGGCTGTGGGAAAGTGACATCCATGGGCTTAAGGGAGATCGTTGAAGCTTGGTCAAAGATCGTGGCTTATGCGTACAAGCCTTCAAGGAGTGAATATTTAGCGGTGTTAAAGATGGTTTTCCTTGCACTAGCTGCAGTCGGTGGAATAGCTTTCATAATTAGGTTTATATTCACGGCATTTGTGTTTCCACAAATGTCCTAGGCCATTTCAATGCCTAAGGTGCTTGGATATGAGTAGTAAGACGACGTATTACGCAATTAAAGTGATGGGTGGGAGGGAGTTAGACGCTGCTCTCTTAATTGAGTCTCGCTCTAAGGCCTTGAGGCAGGAGATCTACTCTATAGCAATATTGCCGGAGCTAAAGGGGTATTTAGTTGTGGAAGCAACGAGTCTTGAAGTCATATATAACGTGACGAAGGAGTTGAAGTACTTGAAGAAGGGGGTTCCGCGCAAGCTGAGTTTCAGCGATATAGAACTGTTCATAAAGCCTAAGCCAGCCATAGAGTTAATTAAGGAAGGGGACTTAGTTGAAGTCATTGCAGGGCCTTTTAAAGGTATGAGGGCAGTTGTAGTTAGCATAGATAGAGCTAAAAACGATGTAGAGCTAAACATTTTAGAATCGGAGTTTCCTTTAACAATAAAGGTTCCAGGAGACTATGTAAGAGTAGTTAGATCTGGGGGAGGTTAGCATGCCTAAGAAAAGCATTAGGTTACTCATAGAGGGAGGGAAGGCTGCTCAAGGACCTCCAGTAGGCCCCGCTCTATCACCCCTGGGGCTTAACTTGGCTGAAGTTGTGAAAGCAATTAATGATGCTACTAAGGATTTCGAGAGCCTCACAGTGCCTGTAGAAGTAATTGTTGATACTGAGTCTAAAGCTTATGAAATCAGAGTTAGTACTCCAACAACTACAACTCTCATACTTAAGGAAGCTGGAGCTAAGGAGCCGTCTGGAGACCCAGCTAATAAGAAGGTGGGTGACATAACTTTAGAGAAGGCCATTAAGATAGCTTTAATTAAGAAGAGGGAGTTGACTGCTAAAACTCTTAGGAAAGCTCTCAAATGCGTGCTGGGGAGTGCTAGAAGCATAGGTGTAACAGTTGAAGGAAAGGATCCAAAGGAGGTTATAAAGGAGGTAGAGGATGGTAAGTACGATGAACTGCTGAACAAGTATGAGCATGAATGGAGGGAGGCTTGAAATGGCTGTTTCAAGGGATGAACTCACTAAGCTAATCACTAATGCGCTAAGCTCTTCCCCGAAGAGAAACTTTAAGCAAAGCGTAGAGCTAATACTGGTGCTAAAAGACGTTGATCCAAAGAGCCAGGAAGCTAAAGTGAGGGAAACAATACTTCTGCCAAAGAATGTAAATAAGGAGGTAAGAATATGTGTTGTAGCTGAAGGAGAAATGGCTATTAAGGCTAGGGAAGCCGGTGCTCATAGAGTTTTAACAAAAGCAGACTTGCCTTCAATAGATAGAAAGGCTGCTAAGAAGATAGCGAGCGAATGCAATTGGATTCTAGTTAGATCTGATTTAATGGGGCTTGCTGGAAAAATCCTTGGCCCAGCTCTAGGCCCTAGAGGCAAGGTACCTGTGCCTGTGCCAGTAAACGTAGAGATATCGGCTATCGTAGAGAGATACAAGAGGGCTGTCTACGTTAGAAACAAGGATCAGCTTCAAGTGAGCTGCAGAATAGGGACTGAGGACATGGATCCAAGAGATATAGCTGAAAACGCTCTTGCAGTAATTTCAGCTATTGAGGCAAAACTTCCTAACCACGATAAGAACATTGGTGAAATCATTGTCAAGACCACTATGGGCCCTCCAGTTAAAATGAAGATCGGTTGAAGGAGTGGGGGAAATGCCTAGGGTTTCATCAATTAATAGAAAGATTCCCTTGTGGAAGGTTGAGGAAGTAGCGGAGTTAACGGATCTTTTGAAGAAGCACAGGGTTTTAGCAATAATTGATAGAGATAGGCTGCCGACTACGTATATACAGATGGCTAGAAAGATCTTTTCAAACAACATAGTCATTAAAGCCGCAAAGAAGAAACTTATTGAAATAGCTCTTGAAAAAACTGGAGTGAGGAATGAAGAGTTATTTAAGCTGCTTCAGGGACAGAACCTCTATTTATTTACTAACATGAACCCATTTCAGTTGGCCATGGCGTTGAATGAAAACAAGCTATACACATACTATAAGCCAGGCGATGTAGTTGAGTCAGACATAGTGATATATGAGGGAAACACAGGGCTTCCTCCCGGGCCTATACTAAGCACGTTCGGTAAGCTAAAGATACCGGTTAGACCTCAGGGCAATTCAATATGGGTTGTAAAAGACACTGTTGTTGCAAGGAAGGGCGATAGAGTTACGCCAGAGTTATCGAGCATATTGCGCAAGCTAGGCATGGCTCTTAAGGAAGTGAAAATCAAGATCAAGGCTGTATATGATTCAGGCACGCTGATCTACGGAGAAAAGCTGTTCCTCAACATAGGTGAGTATGAGGATGAAGTTCTAAGAGCATTTAAGAATGCATTTGCTTTAGCAGCTGAAATAGCCTGGCCTATTCCAGAAGTGCTGGAGTTATCGATAAGGAAAGCTTACTTAACGGCTATAGCTTTAGCTTGCGAAGCAGGTTTTGTAACTCCAGAGACAGCTGAAGCTGTGTTAAGGACAGCGATCGCTAAAGCAATAGCTGTAGCAGAAGCTATTGCCCCTCACGCACCTGAGCTAGGGCTCGGCGCTAAGCATGTTCAAGTTGAAGCAGAAGTCCGACGAGTTGGGGAAGAGAAGAAGGCTGAGGAGAAGGAGAAGGAGAAGAAGGAGGAAGTTAGTGAAGAAGACTTGTCGGCAGGACTATCAGCCCTCTTCGGTTAAAACTCCTATAGCGACCTTTTAACGCTGGGATTAAGTTTAAAATATCCCTCTACGCTTCTGATACTTTAACGTGTACGAGGTGCTTAGTTAATGGAGTACGTATATGCATCGCTACTGCTAAAGACGGCTGGCAAGGAGATTAGTGAAGAGAGTGTAAGGCGGGTACTAGAGGCAGCTGGAATAGATGTAGATGAAGTGAGAGTAAAGGCTTTAATTGCGGCTTTAAGTAAGATCGATATAGATAGAGTTCTCTCTACAGCACTAGCACTTCCTTCAGCGCCCGCTGCAGCACCTGCTGCTCCATCTCCTCAACCAGTTGGGGAAGAGAAGAAGGCTGAGGAGAAGGAGAAGAAGGAGGAAGTTAGTGAAGAAGACTTGTCGGCAGGACTATCAGCCCTCTTCGGTTAGTGAAGAGGTTAATATTTTGAAAGTAAGTGAGCCGGAGTTATCGAGTAAGTTTCTTGAGTCCCTCGGCTATGCTAAGTACAGGTGCAGAGTGTGCGGCGGAGAATTCTACAGCCTTCTACCTAGAGATACTTGCCCCGATTCACCGTGTAGCAAGTATGAATTCCTCTACAACGATTACCCAAGTATTAGAAGACTAAATGTAGAGAACTCTAGGCGAGCATTCATAGATTTTTTCACTAAGAATAATCATGGCTACATAGAGCCGTATCCAGTTGTAGCTAAGTGGAGGGATGACTTATACCTAACTATAGCAAGCATAGTAGTCTTTCAGCCAGCCGTGACTGAGGGAGTGAGTGAGCCTCCGCACAATCCACTAGTAATAGTCCAACCATGCATTAGGCTCGAAGACATAGACTATATAGGCATGACGTTTGGAAGACACTTTACTTCATTTGAAATGGGGGGGCACCACGCATTCAATAGCCCCGGTAAATCAATATACTGGGTTGATGAAACATTAGAGTACGCTTTTGAATTCTTTAGCGAGGAAATAGGGGTTCCGCCTGAGCATATAGCCTTTAAACCATCCTGGTGGGAAGGCGGAGGTAATGCTGGGCCTGCTTACGAAGTTTTAGTCGACGGACTTGAAGTAGCTACGTTGGTCTTCATGAAGTATAGATCGTTGAACGGCAGATATGAACCAATGAAGTTAACGATCGTTGATACAGGCTATGGCGTGGAGAGAATATCGTGGCTTACGGAGCAAGCTCCAACAGCTTTCCACGCGACCTACGGCAATTTAGTAAGCAGGTTCTTTGATGTACTGGGATTAGAGGAGTTAGACTATGGGCTGCTTAAAAAGATCGCGTATGAAACCAGTGATTCAAGGCCTAGGAGCTTCGACGAACTCTTTGAACTACTGTCTCAGAGGGGCTTAAAGGAGTACTACAATGCATTAGTGAAAAACGTCCTGACCTACACGCTGCTAGATCACTATAGGACTCTACTCCTAATGCTATCCGATGGAGTTGTCCCCTCAAACACTGGTGAGGGGTACTTAGCTAGATTAGTCTTGAGGAGAAGCCTTAGAACTATGCACTTAATTGGAGTTGAATTAAGGGAATTGGATAGCATTGTCCAGGAACTATTGAGCGAACTAATTAATTACTTTAAAGACAAGTACGTTTACAGCAAGTTCTACGAGCACAGGAATTACATTACTGAAGTAGTTTCAGAGGAAGTAAAGAAGTACGTTTATACACTTGAGCGCGGGATGAAGGTTATCGATAAGATCATTGTTCAGAAAGGCGGCTTAACTGAGGAGGAGCTGGTTGAGCTCTACGATTCATACGGCATTCCCCCTGAAATAGTGAGGGAAAGAGCTCTCAGCATTAATGCACAAGTAGTTATTCCAAAAGAGTTCTATGCTAGCATAGCTAAGAAGCACTCTCAAGCAGTATCAGGGCGTGAGGTAATCGATGCAGCTCTACTAGAATGGGCATCGCTATTCCCAGAGACTAAGGCCCTATTTCACGAATACCCTTATGAGACTAAGTTCAATGCTAAAATTATTGGCGTTAAGGGGAACCTCTTAATCCTTGATCAAACGTTGTTCTACCCCGCTTCCGGAGGCCAAGATCATGATGTTGGCTTCATATACTTCAGCGACGGAAGGAGAGCTGATGTAAGGAGGGTGTTGAAAGCGGGCAACGTGATCATCCACGAGCTAGGTAATCCAGCAGTAGCCGGTCCAGGGGAATCAGTTATTGGGGAAGTAGATTGGTTGAGAAGATATAAATTGATGAGACATCACACTGCTACACACATAGTTCTAGCAGCTGCCCGGAGGGTCCTCGGAGAACACGTTAAGCAAGCTGGCGCTGAAAAAACTGTTGAAAAAGCAAGGTTGGATATAACTCACTATAAAAGCTTAAGCAGGGATGAATTAAGGAAGATCGAGGAAATAGCTAACAGCATAATTGATAATAGAATAGGCGTTAAAGTGCATTACTTAAGTAAGTTTAATGCTGAGAGGAAATTTGGCACAGGGATTTATCAAGGCGGACCAACTATAGCTCCAATCATAAGGATAGTTGAAATACCCGGCTGGGATGCTCAAGCGTGTTATGGAACTCACCTACAGAACACATGTGAAGTCGGCTGCATCAAGATAGTTGATTCAAGAAGGATACAGGACGGTGTGTTGAGGCTTGAATTCGTTGCTGGAACAAACATCGGTAGAATAGTCCATGAACTCGAGAACTATTTAGAGGAAGCTTCTTCAATCATTGGATCCAGCCCTCTTCAGTTAAAGAAGAACTTGGAGTCTCTCGTAAAGGAGCGCGACGAGTTGAGGAACTACTTGGCTAAGTATAGAGCAACTCTATTTAAACTCGTTGCGAAGGAGATTGAGCAACAGGTCATAAGCGCGAACTGCTTCCAAATAGTGCACTTAGTCGATACTATAGGTGATGAAAAACTTTACAGAGACCTCATCTTACACTTAGTTGAAAAAGGCCTTGTAGTAATCTATGAATCTAAAGGCAATTATGAAATAGCTGAACACGCTAGCTTATCAAGTAGGCTTGATTTAACTTCAGTCCTTAGGGAAGTCTCAAAGAACGTCCCCGGAGTGAAGGGCGGCGGGAAAAAAGATCATGTTTCATTCAGAGCTTCAGCAAGCTCCAGTGAAGTACTGAGAGCTGTAGTCAAAGCTGTAATGGAGATAGGGTCTTGCGCAGAGAACTAATTGAAGCAGCTAAAGACTACAGGTACTTGCTTGATAGAGGATATCCACAGAAGGCTTCTCTAAACATAGTTTCAAGTAAGTACCTCTTGTCCCTAAGGGAGAGGCTTATCATCTATAGGTGCATCCATTCATCGAATTACGTGAGAAGCGTACTTAGTAGAAGAGGTGTTCCTCAAGAGAGAGATCTTGTAGTAATAGATGGATATAATGTGTTGACAACTGTTTACTCAGCACTACATGGAGAAGAGCTGTACTTATGCGACGACGGCTTTATAAGGGACTTAATGGGGATAAAACAAAAGGCTTCAATAGTTGTAGATAGGGATTTTATAGATATAGCATCAAGAATCCTCGTAAATCATTTAGCTGGACGGCGCTTAAGCATAGTTCTCGATGCTGGAGTAAGCCATAGCGGGCTTCTTGCACAACTACTTAGGGAAAGAATCTATGGAGCTGAAGTTATTGCAGTGCAGAGAGCCGATAAAGAGCTTCTCCTACGTTCAAGCAATGGATGGGTGGCTTCAAGCGATGCACTGATACTTAGCGGGGCTCCAAGAGTGTTCGACTTAGGTGGAGAGATCGCTAGAGAGAGTTCTCCAAAGAAGATAGTTATTTTACCTCTATCCACAACTTAAATTAAGTCACTGACTAGGTGTAGAAAGGCATTGAATGAAAAGGGGTTAGTTAAAGCAGTATTAAGCGTGCTTGGAGTATTGGGCTTCCTCATGCTTATACCAACTATGATCGATCCTCTCTACGGATACAATGTGCCAATGGTCTTTCTATACTTAGGAATCATTACTGTGCTGCTCAGCGTGGCTTCATCATTTATCGAGGCTGAGCCGCTAACAGTTATTGAGTCTATGGTTGTAGTGAACTTAACGTGGATCCTGTCATCAATTATTTCAGCTGTAGCCATTTATGAAACCATTGGAGTTTCATTCATAGACGCCTTCTTTGAGAGCGTTAGTGGTTTTACGGGAACTGGCTTAACGGTCTTCAGAAACCTGGATTACATGAGGCCGTCAATACTTATCTGGAGGAGCATTATGCAGTGGAGCGGTGAGTTAGGCATAGTGGTGTTTGCAATAGTTATATTCCCATACTTCTATAGAATTGGGCTTAGAGTGTATGTAGCTGAGAGACCTTTCAAGCTGGAGGCCTCGTTCTATAGAACTGCCATAGAGATGCTTAAGGTGTACTCCATTCTTACAGCAATAGGATTCCTAGCGTATTTCTACACTGGCATGACTATCTTTGAATCGGCAAGCCTCATAATGACGACTATAGCTACTGGAGGCATGTCTCCATACGATCGTGGGTATGAAGTAGTTTTTGAAAGATCGCCAATTACTTACGTAACTGTAATAGTCTTTATGTTCATTGGTGCACTAAACTTTTCTCTACTAGTAAGGGTTTATAGAGGGGAGCTTAAGGCATTGAAGGAAAGCGAGGAGTTTAGGTTATACCTTTACACAGCTATTTTTATGAGCCTTCTTGTAGCATCTTCATACATTTTAAACGATAAGCATGATCTATGGGGGGGCTTCATTAACGGCTTCTTCAATAATGTCTCAGCAATATCTACAACGGGGTTTAGCATAGGGTCTGTATCAGCCTTATCTGATACGACTAAAGTACTGCTTACAGCAAGCATGTTCATTGGGACTATGAGTTTCTCAACGGGTGGAGGGATAAAAGCGCTTAGATTACTGATATTCATTAAGAAGTTTAAGCTGTGGTTGCTTAAAGTAGTTTCGCCAGCTCCCATTAAGAAGGTATTGACTATTGATGGAGTTCAAATAGATGAAGACGATGTATCTAATGCACTGGTATTCATAGTTCTTCAGGCACTAGTAGCTTTAGTAGGAGCTCTAGTAGTGTCTTCACAAGGCTATAGCTTCGTGGACTCTCTCTTTGAAGTAGTTTCAGCAACTAGCTGTGTTGGATTGAGTAGTGGAATAACGTCTGGCGCGGCACCGATGGGGGTAAAGGTAACTCTCATTACACTCATGCTGCTCGGTAGGCTAGAGTACGTACAAATTGCCAGCATTATGGGATACTTCGCTTGGAGAAAAACGTTAAAGGGAGCAGCGTAGCAATCATTGGCGTTGCGGGATCGCACGCCCTCCACTTATTGCATGCGGAGGAGCGTGAATGCATTCCTAAGAATAGATCTAGGGTTTTGAAACTGCTTCCACTAGCGTAAGCTTCATTTCCCAGAGTCCAGGTGTTTGAAGAGCCTATGCCAGACGTGTGGCGGGGGAAGCTAGCGTAACGAAAGATAACGATAGGCCAGAACGGTTCTGAGCACTCATGTGAAGAACATTTTTTAGGGTAAACGCCCTTTTTGAATTGAGGAGCATGTGAGGCTAAGGGATTGACTTGAATATACTGATAGTTGGTGAAACTGACTTAGTGAACTACGTATTGAGCAGTATGGATGTCCGCGCGCACTCCATTAAGGTGATTGCGTGCAATAAGGAGAGAGCCAGTGAAGTACTGAAGTTTGACGTAGATTTACTCGACGTAGATCCTAGAGATCCTAGGACTTACATTAGTTTAATAAGCATGGAGGACGTGGATATAGTGATAGCTGCTTGCCGCGATGATTTACTTAATTACTTCATATTGACGACTGCTTTAACTAAAGGAGTCCCGGTGAGGATAGGGCTAATACACGAAGGCTCTCTAGAAAGCGTTTATCTAGAGAAGAACATAGGCTTTCCAATAAATGCCTCAAAGATCATTACATCAGCAGTTCTTCACATAATTAATTCAATCAACTACCCATTTGAGCTGCTGGGCAGCGTCGAAGATCAATACGTTTTCTTAGTAACTCTCGTTGAAGCTGATCCCTACATTGGGAGAAGACTTAAGGACGTTGAAGCCGAAGCAATTAATCATGACATTAGGATAGTTGGGCTTCTAAAGAATGGAGAATTAATCCCTAAAGAACCTAACTTAGAGCTTTCGCCGGGCCTACAGCTGCTCGTCGTGGCTAAGAACGTTGATTCACTGAGGGTTTTAAAGGGATAACTTATGAGTGATGAAGTAGGCGGCAAACTTCCAACAGCCTTCATTTCCTGGAAAATACTGGAGGAAATCCTTTGGAAGGCTTTGCCAGCCATACTTATCCTACTGGCACTTCTAGTGCTTAGGCTCCTAGTTAATAGACTCGTAGGTGCGATGCATGCAAGAAGAGTCTTAAGCCTTTCAGCAAAGTACATTCTTTCGAAAGCAATCGATTACACAATAATATTGGTTTACTTAAGTTGCCTACTCTACATGTACTTGCCTGCAATGCCTATAGTGTACGTAATAGGCCTCGTGTTAGCAACGTTTATAATCATATTCTTCTACGATGTGAGGGAGTTCCTGGCTTACTTCTACATCATGGCGTCCAAGTACCCTAGAGGGAGGCCTATAGTCATTTCAATACCTAAATACGGCTACAGAGTGTTTGGCCGCATAAATGAAGTCCACATGCATGGAGCGGAAGTCGAGGACCTCTATGGAAACAAGATCTATATACCGAACACTCTTCTCGCAGGCTCAGTAACTATTGAGACACCTGCGCTAGTGTCGTTAAGAGTGAAGACATTGTTTACCGATAGATCTAGGATTAGCGAGGAAATAAGCTCATTGGTGGACAGGATATCGAAGGAGGTCCCGCAGAAAATCCCCTTTAGTCTCGACAAAGAGGGCAGCTGCGTTGAGAAAATAGATGTTGATAAAGGTGAAGCACTACTTATCCTGAGGTTTAAGCCTCTATCTCTTCCAATTAAGAGAGGCAGTACATATGAATTAACTAAGTACATGATCTCTAACTATGGAGAAATAGTCTACGTTGAAGTAGTGAACAGCATTAATTACGTCTAAAAGCCCAGCTTCCTCAGCGCTGAGAAAAGCCTATTAAGTGGACACGACTTCTCCTCTTAAGTCAAAGAACGTTGCAGACTTCACTAGTATTTCAACCCATTTACCCCTTAAGTCGCTTCCGCTCTTAAAGACTAATGGAGTGTAGTTAATGGTTCTAGCCGTATATGAATCCCCCTTTTTCTCAGTTACAAAAGCCTCTACTATAGAGCCCACCATAGCTTCATGCTTCTTGAAGCAGACTCTCTCTACCACCTTATTCAAATTCCTCAACCTCTTCTTCCTCAACTTACTGTTCACTTGTCTTAATGCAGCTGAAGCAGTATTAGATCTAGAGGTATATTGCGCTATATGCACTCTATCAAAATCCAGCTCCTCCACTATTCTTAGAGTTTCCTCAAAATCCTCATCGCTTTCACCTGGGTGTCCAACAATGATATCTGTAGCGATCGCTATGTCCGGCACCTTAGATCTTAGTTCCTTAATTAAGGATCTGCATTCATCTACAGTATAGCTTCTGTTCATAGCCCTTAATACTCTATCGCTACCGCTCTGAATTGGTATGTGTAGGAACTTATAGACCTTCCTATGCCTTAATGCATCCATCAATTCATCTACTATTGGTATGATAGTGTTTGGATTAAGCATGCCTACTCTAACCATGAAGTCCCCGCTTACTTCAGCAACGCTTTTAATTAGCAATGGCAGCGCTTGCTTACCATATATGTCTAGGCCGTAGACCCCTGTGTCTTGGCCTGCTAACTCTATTTCTACAGCGCCTAGCGACACTAAGTCTTCGGCTGCTTTAACTACAGCTTCTAAGGGGTAGCTAACTATTCTCCTCCTAGCGTTTTTCACTATGCAGAAGCTGCAGTTCCCTAAACACCCTTCTTGAATAGCTATTAACCCCACTCTATCCATGAGGCATTTAGCTACAACAGCTCTATCTCTTTCACCAACTAGCAGAAGAGTTCTTGAAGGAGACTCTACCGCCAAGTATATTCTTGAAGCATTTTGGGGGGAGACGATGCTTGCTTCAGGCACTGCTTTAGCAACTAAGTAGGGCTGGGCTTTAGCCATGCAGCCAGCTACTACTAGCTTGCCTCCGCTTGCTGCGGCAATTTCTTTAAGAGCCTTTATTCTATCGATCATTCTGCTCTCAGTCTCGCTTCTCACAGTGCACGTATTTACTATGAATACCTCTGCTTCCTCAAGTCTTTCAACTATAGTGTGCCCCCTACTCCTCAGCACATCTATGATTAAACCTGTGTCTCCTCTATTCAGTGCACAGCCGTAAGTCTCTATGTACACTCTAGCCATAGGCTGGTTCTCCAAGAACTCTAATAGCTTACCGCCCTAAAAGCGTTGGGGATTCCATTTCTGCAATCAGACTTTGCTTACTAAACCTTTAATAAATGGTTTTTGCTTACAGTACTTGAAGGACTAGCGGTGAAGGGATTGCTGAAGAAAGTCAGGGGCTATAGCTATGAAGAGCTTTTGGACAGGGCATTCAGCAAAATACCCGTTAGAGATCCTAGTAAAGGAGTAGTCTTTGAACTGCCCAACATAGAGACCATAGCTGTTGGCACGAAGACTATATTTAAGAACTTTAGGAACATGGCTCACGCAATCGGCAGAGATGAGAAGCTATTAATGAAGTATTTAGTTAAGGAGTTAGCTGCAGCAGGATCAATAGATGAAGCCGGCAACTTAATCCTCAGCGGCAAGTTTTCAGCACAAGTCTTAGATAAGCTCTTGAAGAGATTTGTGGATGCATACGTTAAATGCCCTACTTGCGGCTCAATACACACAGTGCTGGAGAAGAGTAAGAAGGCCTTTAAGTTAAGGTGCTTAGCGTGCAGTGCTGAAACGACTCTCCCTTCATTCTAAAGGTGTTAAAGAATGTCTAACCGCGGCGGGCTTGTGTACGTAAGGGAATTCACTAACTACGGTGAAACGATTCTAGCCGTATGCGATGAAGAAGTTCTTGGAGTAACTCTAGAGGAGGGGGGAGTGAAGCTATACGTAGACCCGGCTTTCTACTTGGGTAGAAGAGTTAGCTTAGATGAAGCAATGGATTTAGTTGAAAGATCAACTATAGCTAATATAGTTGGCCGCAGAGCTGTTGAAGAGGCTGTTAGAAGAGGCCTCATATGCAGGGATGCAGTCAAGTACTTTCAGGGAGTCCCCCATGCACAGGTAGTTAAGGTTGAGTGAATTGACTAGGCACTGCATTGCCTGCGGCAAGGAGTTGAGTGAAGAAGAGCTACTTCTAGGAGGTTATTGCTTAAACTGCTTCATGGAGATAAAGGGGGTGGCTAAGAGTACTCCAGCTCTAGAACTTGAGCAATGCAGTAAGTGCGGCTCGTGGAAGATCCATGGTAAGTGGGCTGAGCTTCCATCCCTTAGTGAAGCTCTCAGGAGAATCGTATTGAGTGACCAACGCCGCTTCATTGATGAGCGAGCGGAGTTAATTGAAGTAGATGAAGTAAAGGTGTCCCAAGCCGCGGGGAGGGGGTTGAGTGAAGCAGTGGTTGGCGCAACAGCGCTAATAGGGGGTTCAATGATTGCTAAAGCCTATTTTAAAGTTAAATATAGAGTTCGTAAAACAACCTGCCCCACGTGTTCTAGGAGGGCTAGCAGATCTTACTCAGCCGTAGTGCAGTTTAGAAGCGCTAGAGGATGCCTACTCAACAGGGAGAAGGATTATATAAGCAAGTTATTAAGCGATCCACTTATATCGCAAGACGTCGTTGAGCTAACTGAAGATAGAAGCGGAGTGGATGTAAAGTTTCTTTCAGTTGCTACAGCACACAGAGTAGCTCAATTAATTGAGAAAACTGCTGGAGCAAAGATCGTTGAGTCATTTAAGCTAACTAAGCGAGACTACTCAAGGGGCAGAGACGTAGGTGTAACTACAATATCCGTAAGATTCCCCGACATAGATAAAATGGATCTAGTGAATTACCGCGGGTCAGTGTCCTTAGTGCGTGGGACTAGGAATGGCTTCATAGATCTAATAATGCTTGAAAGCGGTGAAAAAAGATCTGTTCCACTTAAGGAGTATTGGAGTGGGAGATTAAAGAAGTTAAGTGAAGCAGTTGAGAAAAAGCTCACTGTAGTAGGAAGATCTTTAAATACACTCTACTTGCTTAATGAAGAAACAGGGGAATTAATTGAACACCCCATCAATGAGCACTTAGTTGGCTTAAAGAATGGAGATAGAGTGAAGGGGTATATTATGGGTGGAAGAACTTATGTAATAAGAGAGGAGGTGGATTAATTGCCTAAGAAGAGTAGAGAGGAGAAAGAATTGAGTAAAGAGCCGTTGCTTCCAGGGGAAGGAGAAGTCGTTTGTGGAATAACTAAATTCCTTGGTGCAAACTACCTGCTGGCTAGATGCAGCGATGGAGAGGAGAGGAAGATTAGAATACCTGGGAAAATGAGGAGGAAGGAGTGGCTTAGGGAAGGCGACATAATTCTAGTGTCCCTATGGGATATAGACCCTAGGAGAGGCGACGTTGTCTGCAGGTACAGCAGTGACGACATAGAGAAACTTCTTGAAATGAAGATAATCACTAAGGAGTTCTTGGAGGCTTTGAGTGGAACGTTTTGACAAATGAATTATCCAAAGGATCCAGGGAGAGGAGGATTAAGGATAAGGATCTTTTTGAGACTGTGGAGGAAGTATTTGATACCAAGACAGTTATGACTATTTACGAGCTAATGAAGAGAAGAGTATTGAGGAGAGTGAATGGAGTAATAAGTGCTGGTAAAGAGGCCCGCATCTACTTAGCATATAGCTTTAACAAAGACCCCTTGGCCGTCAAGATATACTTGACTTCAACGGCTGAATTTAGGAAGGGGGTTGTTAAGTATATTGCAGGTGATCCGAGATTCAATGGAGTCAATATTGGAGGAATTAGGAGACTAATATACCTATGGGCTAAGAAGGAGTTCAGGAACTTAAAGAGAATGTATGAAGTAGGAGTGAGAGTCCCAAAGCCTATTGCTGTGCTTAACAACGTTCTCGTAATGGAGTTTATAGGTGAAGAAGGCCTTAGGTATCCTCTATTGAAGGAAGTCTGGAAAGAGCTTAGCCGTGAGGAATTGCTCAAGGTGTATGAGCTATTAATTGAAGAAATTAAAAAGATTTATTGCTTAGCTAAGCTTGTCCACGCAGATTTATCGGAGTTCAACGTCATGGTTAAGCCCGGCGGAGTGCCTGTAATAATTGACGTTAGCCAGTCCGTAAGCATAGATCATCCTTATGCAGAAGAGTTCCTCGTTAGAGATATAAGGAATATATACGATTTCTTCTACAGCGAAGTGGGCTTAGAAGTTGCGGACTTTAAAGACATCTTGAAGGAGGTAAGATCTTGTCGAGGAGTGAAGGAGGATTTATCCCAGGAGTAACGAGGCTTTATGAAAAAATTCCTGTAGAGAGAGTTGGAGTATTGATAGGTGAAGGAGGGGGAGTTAAAGAGGAGTTAATGAGGCTTACTCAAACACTAATTACAGTTGACTCAACTACTGGCTCAGTAATAATAGAGCCTGCTTCTCCAAGTACTCCACTAGCGAACTTACTGAAGGCCCGCGATGTAGTTAGAGCTATAGCAAGTGGATTCAATCCTGAGAAAGCGTTTAAACTTCTTGACGAAGACTACGTAATTATGACTATAGACTTAAAGCTCTATGCGGGGGATAGGCCAAATCACTTAGCTAGAATAAAGGGGAGAATCATAGGTGAGGAGGGGAAGGCTAGAAGAGTCATAGAGGAATTAACGGACTCAGACATAGCTGTATATGAAGACGCTGTAGCCGTAATAGGAGACTATGAGTCAGCGAACTTAGCTAAGGAAGCAATAGAGATGCTCATAAGAGGTAGAAAACACAGCACTGTATACAAGTTCCTTGGGAGGGAGAGCTATACTCTTAAGAGAAGGCACTTAAGGGAGTTGTGGAGAAAAAGCGTTTGATCACTACGTAGTGCAGTACTCCCTCAACTATGCGGGCCTTATCAACATCCCTTCAGCTTTAAACCCGGATTCCACAGTCATCGGGCACTTTAAGAATCGCTTAGAGAACAATATATATTTAACTCCTGAAACGCCGGGGCGGGGATTTGAACCCCGGGCCACCGGGTATCCGCCAGTTCCAAACCCGAGTTAATGGTAACAGCCCGGCGCTCTACCTGGCTGAGCTACCCCGGCTCAATTAATGTGATTCAATAGGATTTCCTAATATACTTTTGAGGAGTTTATCCCTGAATGCTCATCTTTCAGTTCATATCAAACTCATTCCTCGTTAGTACTCATGGACCTCTGCCTCGTTTATAGGAGTGACTTCTCTGTGAGTTCATGGGTAGCCGCTGAGCCCAATTGAATGAGGCTACGCTACTCTCCGAAAGCCCTCCACTATGGGTAAGCCAAAGGCTGTGCCTTGTACAGCTTGAGTATGGGCTTTGATTCGCTTTGCAGCAGGACATCTCTCAGGTGGGGGCTAGTGCGTTATGCTCAACAAGGCTCCACACCCAGCTAGTGGGGCAAGGATCCCGCATGCAGGGCCAACACCACTAATGGAGATGCAGATACTTGCAAAGCTAAGCACCTTTAGTGGGGAAACGCTTACAAAATGATTTACCAATCTATTGAGGTCCCCATGCTGCGTCGATATTGAAATCTTTGAAAAATATTTAAAACATCTAGTTAACTAAGAGAAGCTGCAGTAGGGCCCGTCGTCTAGCCTGGCTAGGACGCCGCCCTGACACGGCGGAGGCCCTGGGTTCAAATCCCAGCGGGCCCATAAAACAGAGTTCTGGAGGGTTTCGAGTTCTTTGAAGCAGGGGGATGGTTTTTAAGCGATCTTAGTTAAAGTCTATTGATCGGCTGTAATAATGTTGTGTCCAGAGGCCTTTCTAAGTCTATTCATTATTGTTAAACCCAGCCCTCTTTCCTCAAAGCCTTCAGCTATTATGAAGCTTACCCCAGCTTCATCTAGCTCCCTCATAGACTTAAAGAGGTTTTTAGCTACTTGAAATAGATTGCTTCTAGAGCCGAGGCTTTTGACTACTGCTCCAAGATCGGTGTAGTAGCTGCATGTTTCATCGCTGCACAATATGCCTACGCTTACTCCTTTACGCATGCTCTCTAACGCTATGTCTCTAACTAAGCTGACGATCTTCATTAAGTTGTCGTAACTCCTTGACTCAACTAAAGCCATGTCCGCTCTCGGCGCATAGTGCCTATACTTCGTTCCCGGTGCTAGTGCTATGCTTGCTTCAACAAGCCCTCTAGCGAATGGCGGAATAGCTACCTCTACGCCGAGAACTCTCTCAAGTTCTTCAACTGATAAAGCCCCAGGCCTTAGCAATAATGGTGGCTTAACAGTTAGATCTATTATAGTTGACTCAACTCCATGGAGTGTTTCACCTGCATCAATCACTAAATCTATGGATCCATAGAAGTCCTTAATGACGTGGTCGGCTGAAGTAGGCGACGGCCTGCCGGATAAATTAGCGCTGGGAGCAGCTATTGGTGCATTAACGCTATCTATAAGCATAAGGGCTGCTCTATGGGCTGGCATTCTAACTGCAACCTTCGGTAAGCCAGCAGTCACTTCACTTGGAATACTATCGCTCTTCCAGAGGACTAGCGTAACTGGGCCCGGCCATAGCTTCTCAGCTATTATTAAAGCTTCTTCAGGCACGTCTCTAGCCACTAGGCCTAAGGCACTCAGCTTAGATATGTGGACTATGAGCGGGTTGTCGAGAGGCCTTTTCTTAACTCTAAATATCCTTAGGACGCTTTCCCTCAAGTAGGCCAGCGCTCCAAGTCCGTAGACAGTCTCTGTTGGAAAAGCAACTAAGCCCCCTCTCCTCAGTACTTCAGCTGCCTCAGCAATAGCTTCAGCGCTGGGGTTAAATGGATCTACTTTAATAATTCTCGTCTCAACCAACTTAACTCCATTCCCTCACGCCGTAGCCAGCAGTTCTATAGAAGGACTTAAATAGTTTTTTAACGGGATTGAGCGCTGGTGGGAGTGCTCCAGATGTGGGGTGGCCTATGCCTCGAAAGGAGCGCTCTACGAGAGCTTCAGATGATTTCATGAAGGCTTGGAGTGGGCTCACCTGACGGGGGAGGAGGCTGGTGAAATACGGGAGCTGCATAAATCCATAAAGGAGGCTACGTAGCTCAGAACTATTGTAGGTAGAGCAGTGCTTTAAATATAGTCAATAGTGGGGCGCTAAGCTTTTTATTTCTCAAGAATTATTTTCGGCAAGTAGGTGCATGCCTTGAGCGCAGGGATTTCGAAGGAGGATGTTGTAAGCTTACTTAAAAAGCTCTGTGAAGCAGTGGGGCCAAGCGGCTATGAGGAAGGAGTCAGGGAGTTAGTAGTTGATTACTTAAGGTCTACGGCAGATAAGCTATGGGTGGATGCTTGGGGCAACGTAGTCGCAGTAAAGAAGGGCAGCATTGGTGGAAGGAAGTTAATGCTTGCAGCACACATTGATGAAATAGGTTTATTCATATCGTTCATAGATGACAATGGGTTTCTGAGAGCGCTACCTATAGGCGGCATTACTGAGAGAGCGACTGTTTTCCAGAGAGTACTCATAAGGACTAGGGATGGAGGAGTCTATAGAGGCGTAGTTGGGCTAAGGCCTCCACACATAGCTAAGCCTGAGGAGTCTCAAAAGATCCCTGAGTTCAGAGAGCTATTTATAGACGTGGGCGCTGGATCAAGGGATGAAGTAACTAAAATGGGGATTAGAGTAGGAGACATAGCAGTATTTGACAGAGAGCTCATCGCTTTAAACAACGACCGCGTTAGTGGAAAGGCTTTTGACGACAGGAGCGGCGTAGCAGCATTAATTAAGGCTTTTGAACTCATTGAAAATCCTGAGGCAGATGTCTATGCTGTAGCAACTGTTCAGGAGGAAGTTGGTTTAAAGGGGGCTAGGACATCTGCATTCGCCATATCCCCCGACGCAGCTATAGCTCTTGACGTAACTATAGCAAGCGATGTACCAGACACGCCTCAACACGAGTGGTGCACAAGGCTTGGGAAGGGGCCAGCCATAAAGGTAGCTGATGGAAGAGGGGCCAGCGGACTCATAGCTCATCCCGGAATAGTCAATAAATTAATAGCTGTTGCTGAAGAACACAAAATACCGTATCAAATAGAGCTCCTCGCCGGCGGCACAACAGATGCATCAATAATAGCTTTGAATAAAGAGGGGGTGCCTGCTGGAACTATATCAATACCAACAAGGTACATACACTCGCCTGTAGAAGTACTTGATGTAAACGATATCATTAATGCAGTTAAGTTAAGTAAAGCCTTTGTTGAAAAGGCTGGTGTAGAGTGGCTTGCATCGCTGAGGGGGGCAACTATAAAGTAACGTAATTTTCAATAAATTTTTCAACATAGAATTCATTCCTCCAAAGATTCCAGCAGTTATTTTAGTGACCTTACTGCTTTACCCATCCCTAAGAGCTTGTAGACAGCTAATTGTATGGATAACAACACTATAATGCCTATGAATAAATTCATGGCTAAGTACTTAATCATAGCCTCAAGATCCTTTGGGATGACTTTAACGCCATCAATGAATCCCAACACCATGGACTCTATAGATATGGCTAGCGCAAGGATGGCTAAGTGCTTCCCCCTCATCAGTAAGCGCAGTGAAAGCATGGACATCATTGCTGACGCCATTGAGTTAAGCACTAGTGCCGTAAATAATGAGAACTCGAATCCATAAAGCACTACGTTAGTTGAATAAACCGATGCTTCTCCAAGGTAGTGGCTTCTAGATACTTCACTTCCTACAACTACTTCGCTCACAGCTACATTGCTGCACACATAGTATACACCTGGCCCAGAGCACTCATAGGTACTCGGCGGAATTAATGAACAATTAAGCCCATCGTATGGAGGCATGGTTGATTGAAAGAACGCCTTCTCCCCCTCATTAAGGGGCACTTGAGTGCAATTTGGGCCAGTAACGATCATTACAGGCTTCCACAATGGGTTTGAGAAATTAACTATAGATAGCCTCTGAGGCTTAGGAGACACAAAGTACTTGACTTCAAAGCTATAGCCTGAGCCGATGACGTAACCAATTAAGTAAAACAATGCTATGGCTAAGCAAGCAAATCCAATTAATGCAATCCCATTAATCAATGGCTTTCTCCACTTCCCGGAACGCCTACCCACTCTAATTCCACCACTAAAGCTGCTTACGCTGAGTTCTAGATCGTCTTAGCTAATCAACTTAATAAAGGGACTCAGTCTTTAATAGCTTTAGCGGTGTCATTAATGGATTTAGCGTCTAGAGTTAAGAGTATTTACGGAGGATACAGTAGTTCAGCTAAACTCGTTGAATTCATAAGTAAGGCATCCAGGAGGCTTTTTGAAAAAGGAATTGAACTTGTTAACATAATGGACTTCTGCGGCACACATGAGTGGACCATTGTACACTATGGGTTGAGAAGCCTTATGCCTAGGGAAGTAAGCTTAACTGCAGGCCCGGGATGCCCCGTCTGCATAACTCCCGGGCTATACGTAGACTATATGGTTAAGCTAAGTTTCGAGGGCTTCAAGATCCTTACTTATGGTGATGCATATAAGTTGCCTGGGACAATGAATTCAAAAGTGAAGAGCTTGTATCAAGCAAAGGCCTTGGGCGGGGAAGTAGAAGTAGTGTATAGCTTTATTGATGCAATAAGGATTGCTAGGGAGGATTCCTCGAAGAACTACGTATTCTTTAGCATAGGTTTTGAAACAACAATGCCTGCAGTAGCTATTCCTCTGTACAGCAATGCAGTGCCGAGGAACATTATGGTGTTCGCAGCCCACAGGTATACGCCTCCAGTAGTGAAACACTTATTCGATGAAGTTAGGGAAGTGGACTTAAGTGGAGTAATAGCCCCTGGACACGTTTCAACAATAATAGGGTCAAGCGCCTGGAGCTTCATACCCCGTGACTATAGAGTTACTGCCGTAGTTGCTGGATTCGAGCCCGTGGATGTCCTGGCGGCCGTACTGATAGTTTTAAAGCAGCTCTTAGTCGGCAAGCCTGCTTTAATTAATGAATATGCTAGAGTAGTTAAACCCGGTGGGAATACTTATGCATTAAGAGCTATGAACGAAGTCTTTGAGAGAGCGGATTCCTACTGGAGGGGCATAGGGGTAATTAGGGAAAGCGGGGCAGTCTTTAAGGACAAGTATGGGGAGTATGATGCTGCAAGCCAGCTGGGCTTAAAGGACTCAGCAACTGCTGAAGACATAGTGCCAGGCTGTAGATGCAGTGAAGTAGTCTTAGGATTAGCCAAACCCACTGACTGCCCGCTGTTCATGACGGCTTGCACTCCTGAAAACCCCGTAGGCCCATGCATGGTCGGTAGTGAAGGAACTTGCAGGATATGGGCTGAAAACCCGCCTCTACTAACAGATATAGAGCTCGATAACTTCATTCTGCAAAAGCAGTGAATGAGCGGGCTGAAGGGCGTCGATATTTAAGCGTTATAGGCATTAAGCTCACCACATGACTTTATAGTGCTTAATGCATTCACCAGCAATTTCAGGTTACATAGACTTAAATGGGCATAAATGATGGGCATTGGTAAGTATGATGAAGGGGTGAGTTGACGATAAGGAAAAGGACATTCAGACGCGGGGAGCTGGGTTTCCCCAGAAGGAGGCGGAAGCTCCAAGAGCTACGCACATCTGAGACTACGCAGACCAGAGCCCGGAGCTTCAGCGGCTCCTGTAAATGTGCTTTGCCGCTGCACCCATGATCATGGGGGCTTTGAGTGAAGACTCTTATTTAAGTATGCCACTCATACTTAGCGATGACATCACTAGATCTAGGATTTAATCTCACTAGTAGATGAAGGGTCCGAGAGCTCCCGCTATTAAGAAATGAGGCGAGAGAGTCTCTAGGCAAACTATAGATTTAAAAATAAGCATTTCGGGGAACAGCTGCCGAGTAGCTGACGTTGCTGCCCGTTCCACCCCTGCTGGAGCTTCATGACTGCTTCAGCCGTTAACGACGACGCACAGCGCATCGGGAGTCGTTGTCGGGTAGTTAACACTACCTGTTCCACTTCTGCCTTAATGCTTCATGGAGTGGCCTCCGCTGCCAACAGTGGGGGAAGACCTAAGGCAGCTGCATGCTCACCCAGCTTAAAGCCACACATAGAGCACATCTTTTGAAGAACGAAGCTACAACTATATTTAAGACAGTTGCTAAATCCTTATAGCATGGGGGAGAGCATGGTTCATGAGTGGGCTTTAGCTGAATCTATTGCTATGTATGTAGCGAGAGTTTCTAAAGGAAGGAATGTGAGGAGGCTTGTTTTATCCATAGGCAGGCTGCAGTCAGTTGACATAGAGATCTTTGACTTTGCGCTAAAAGAGCTGTTAAATGAAGGCAATGTAGTGGTCGATGAACTCAAGTACTTAAATGAAGAGATCTTGTTGAAGTGCAGGAAGTGCGGCTTCGAGTGGAGCCCATCGCTTGAATCACTTGGATCTGAAGTAAGTGAATGCATTCACTTCATCCCTGAAGTCATCCACTCCTACATTACTTGCCCCAAATGCAATTCAAGGGACTACGACTTATTGAGCGGCAGAGGGGTGAAAGTAGTAGAGGTAGTGCTTGAGGAGGGGGGTCAGTAGTGGATCCTAGGCTGCTCGTCATTAGTAAAAGGATGGAGGGAGTTAAGGCAGTAGTTCCAGCAATGAGTCCTAAGGGGGGAGTAGGTAAGACGTTAATTGCGTCATCACTGGCCTTAGCATTTGCTGAGAGGGGGCGTAAAGTAGGCCTACTAGATCTTGATGTAACTAACGCTTCTTCACACATAGTTCTGGGAGCAGATCTTAATGAATCAAAACCCCTTGAGGAGAAGGGGGTAGTGCCGCCGCTAATTAATGGAGTAAAGTTCATGACTATATGCTACTATAGCGGTGGAAACCCTCTGCCTCTAAGAGGGGGGGATGTCGATGAAGCAATTAAGGAAGTGCTGGCTACAGTTATTTGGAGCCAACTAGACTTGTTGCTTATAGATACTCCTCCAGGGATATCTGATGAAGTGTTAGACGTGGTTAACTACATAAGTGAGCCAAGGCCTCTGATAGTAACTACTCCAAGCAAACTATCAATAGCTTCAATTGAAAAGTTGCTGAGGGTACTAAGTGAAAACGGAGTTAAAGCATTAGGAGTCGTTGAAAACATGGTGGTCAGCGAGGAGAGCGCAATCAAGGATCTTGCCGGTAAGTATGGAGTAGAGTTAATTGGCAGAATACCCTACGACCCATTTATTGAAAAATCTATTGGAGATGTAAGGATCCTTAAAAGCACTTCCTTCTTCAGTAAAGTCTCAAGTCTAGCTGATAAAGTCTTGGTGAAGCTGGGCTTATGAAGGTATTTCCTCAATACAGTAGAGCTTTAGAAGAAGAAGTCTGCAACTACGTTAAAGCAAGTTACTTAATTACATGCGTTGGAAGCCCGTTAAGACAGGATGATAGAGCTGGCTTAGAGCTCTGCGGAGAGCTTATGGAGAGAGGGCTTCATGCAGTAGTGTGTGAATATGGATTAGAGAACTGCATTGGAGAACTCATTAATAGCAACGCTAGGGGAGTGGCTATCGTAGATGCAGTAATAGTTCCCGACGCCCGTCCCGGGGACATAGTGTTAATTAATGATTTAAATGAGTTAAACAGTGAATTCCTTGCGACAACACACAACGTGCCTTTAACCGCTATTATAAAGATCCTGCGGAGTCAGGGAGTGGCTTTAGAAACAGTAGTCCTAGGAATTCAAGTCAAGGAAATGGGCTTAGGCCTCGAAACTTCCCCTGAAGTGAGGAGGGCTGTTTCATACATGGCTCAATTGATTGAGGGATGCGCTAAAGAGAGCTTAAAAACACGTCTCTAACAACGGCTTCTGTTACATTGAATGGAGTGTCAACAATCATGTACTTCAGCCTCCTTAAAGTATATTCAACGACTCTATTAACGTCTCTCTCAGTGAAGCCGTAATCGCTGAGCCTCTCCTTAAACCCTACTGATTCCTGAAAAGACTGTATTGCTTTAGAAGCTCTCTCCGCATGTTCACTCAAAGGCTTTAACCCTGGATCTATGGGTTTAAGGATTCTGGCCGACTTTTCAGGCATTGATTTATGAATGTAATAAGCTGCTTTAGGCCCAAGTACTCCGAGTCCACAACCATGAGGTAGCTTAGGCTCTAGCCCGCTGACAGCGTGCTCTATTGCATGCACTATGTGCGTAGATGATAAATCAATGCTTATGCCAGCTATCATTGATGAGTAGAGGGCCTTTGCTCTAAGGCTTATGTTGCTGAGATCGTTGATTAATTCAGGTATTGTTGAGGTTACTGTAGATAAGGCTTCACTAGATAAGGTGTCCACTAATTGATTAGCCGTAATTGCTGTTGCTGACTCGTACGAGTGGTAGAAGGTATCTAGGGTTGTATAGATGGTTTGAGCTTTATTAAGAGTTGCAGTGTATGTAGGATCATCTATGCTTAAGTCAGGGTATCTTGAGTTAATTCCATGCTTCTCCCTAGAGTCGTCCAGTGTGAGGACTGCATACTTATCTACTTCACTCCCCGTTCCGTGAGTGAGATTTATTGCTAAGAGCGGCAGCATCCTCTTATACTTCCTTCCTAAAACATAGTCTATTACTCTGCCGCCGCTGAGGGCTATGATTGACGCTACTTTAGCTACATCAATAACGCTCCCACCTCCTATGGCTATAACTGAGTCAACTCCCTCGCTCCAGAGTACATGGCCTAGCTCTTCTGCTTGACTAGCCCAGGGATTAGGCAAGACCTTGTCGTATACGAAGTATTGCACCCCCAGTTCCTTAAGTAGCTTAGCTACATCACTGAGGGCTCCAGATACTTTTGCAGCAGATCTGCTGGTTACTAAACACGCTTTCTCAAAGGCTTTGAGAAATCCTGCTGCATTACTGAAAGCCCCTTCACCGAAGTAGAGTTGTACATTTGAGTACTTTAAAGAGAAGTTCCTCAAGCCACTCACCTTAGAGTATGCTGCAGTGGAGCGGCACGTAATAAGCCTTAGCTCTCTAGAACGCTTTTAATCAATCACACTATAGTTCTTAGCGGTGAAGCGCGTTGAGTGAAGAGGATTTAATACGTGAGGCAGTGCTGCTAGTTGCAAAGCTTATGGCTGTATCTGCTAAAACAGCTCCTAAAGCACGTGGAGTAGATAATGTATTAACGAAAATAGTCTATGAGAGGGAGGAGCTGGAGGCTTTAGCAAATAAAATGGAGGAGTTAGCCTCTAAGTACAGCGACTTCTTTATAAGAGATGCAAGGAACGTTAGGAACAGCATTGCAGTATTATTAATTGGATGCAGATTCATCGACATAGGATTCAATAAGTTAATTGAAGAACTTGGAGTTACCGAAAACTTCGTTTTAAACTTAGTTAACTTAGGGATAGCCATTGGTTCGGCAGTTAAAACTGCTTCAATACTAAACGTAGACAATAGAGTAATGTTTACAATAGGCGTTGCTGCAAAAGAACTTGGGTTCCTTAAAGCAGATGTAGTAATTGGAATACCATTAAGCGCTACGTCCAAGAACATATTCTTCGATAGAGTATGGGCTCCAGCAGAGGCCCAGAAGTAGAGGGGGAGAAATCATAGTATTTTTCCCCACGTGTTCTCCTTAGGCATGCTCCGTGAAGACTCTTCGATGCCCACTTTATTGATTGACGAAGTTTTTATCTAACCACTTCTTCTACTTCCCTATACCAAGGCTTGCTTACTCCTACAATAGATCTTTTGACCCAGTTCTTAGTCTTGGGTTTCTCATTAATCATGCTTAGTAATTTGTTCACTCTAGACTCTATGGCTTCTTTTTCTGAAGAACTCAGCTTTCCCTCATTGACTTTGGAGTTAACGAAGTTCAATAGTCTACCTAAGTTAGTTGTTGCATCGTACCAGAAGCCCCAGTCATCTGATAGTATTGTAGCTATATGGCCTCCGTCTACGCACTCCTTCTCTCCAGCTCTGCAGACATCGTGTCCATGTAGTAGCACTGCTAGGTCCACTAAGTCCTTTTGATTGATCTTAGTTATTTGAAGCTTCTCAAGCACTAAGTCCTCCAGAGCTATGGTTGGATAATCTAGCTCTAACCTGCCTTTCCCAGGCTTGTCTCCAAATACTACGTCGTGACTAAACTCCAATTTATCGAAGAAGACGTCTATGTGATAGAGATCCAGTGGGTGATAGTATATGAGCCTTCTATTAGCAAACAGGGCTTTAACCAATGGATCGTACTTAAACTTAAGCTCCTCCTCAAAGAACTTTACTATATGCTTCCTCTGCTTACTATAGCCAACTAAGTCTAGGTCCGTGAACAATTGATGGCCTGCGAGCCTCCCAAGCCTAGTGTAAATGCTTATAGAATTAGGCTCGTGCAGTGAGTGAATGTATATGGCGCAGGCGCCAAGTATCCTCAGCACTATGCCTTTCTTATCAGCTTTCTCAACTATGCTCATAGATTCTTTAACGAAGTCCTCTGGACTCAGTACTACAGCTCTATGAACGTCGCTCACTTACCCTTCAACTCTCCAGTAATTCACTAACTTCTTCTCACTTAATTCAATAATAAACCCTCTTAAAACGCCTTCACTATACTCACTGCCCGGGTTAAGAACTACTGTGTCCCCAAGCCTATCCATGCCTCCTGACTCATGGATGTGTCCGTGGAGGCCTGCGAGAAACTTGTGTTTCTCAATGAACTTTCTTACAGCCTTACTCCCTACATGCACGTACTCAGGCATTCCCCCTACGAACACAGGCCTTAAGTTCTTGTCAAGCTTTGGAGCGAGGTCTAGGTGTGTGCCGTAAGGTGGGCAGTGTGAATTCAGGATCGAGGTGCGCGGATTCCCGACTTTAGACACTAGCTTATCAAGGTATTTCTCAAGGTCTCTCTCACCCATCTCCCTCGGAGTACTCCATGGAGTTGGATTAACGTAGGGCGACGATATTACTTCATGTCCCTCTATCTCAATGACTTTATCCAATGGGCAGATCACTTCATGATCCTCGAACTCCCTTATAACGCTATCTATCGAGTACTCATCGTCATTGCCGGGCATGACTATTGTCATAGTTCCCCTTGTGTCCACGCGCTTTACCAAGAACTGCAGCCAGAGCCTAAGCCTCTCAGCCATTTTTTCATTCATGAGCTTACTCACTAAGTCCGGACTACTCTTTAGTTCTTCAAGCTCTCTCTCATCCACCCTAATGTAGTATGCGCCTGCTCCCTCTAGCCTCTCCTCAAACTCCCTTACTTCACTCTCACTACTCATGACCCACCTCCTCCCAAAGTACCTCGCTGTAAAGGTTCCGTCGGCGTGCTTAACTATTGGCACAAGCACTTTGCCCGTCAGATCTCCGGCGAGTATTAGGACGCCGGCCCTATACTCTTCAGCAGCTTTAATCCACTTCCTCCACACAATAGTTGAACCGTGAACGTCCACTGAGAAAAATATTCTCTTCAGTTAAACCACCTAAGCGCTATGCTGGAGGTATCTGGGTATATATCTTCTCGGGCTCTATGCCTCTAGCCCTATTCCTAGCTGACATAGCGACAAACGTAATTAGTCCTGTTAAGCCGACGGCCACATTGATCATCACTATGAGTGGATCGCTGTATGCAGTTAAGATCATGAAGAACCAGCCTACTCCAAATACTGCTGCGCCAACTGCTGAGGCAAAGACTCTCGATGGGAAAGTCATTCTCTTAAATAACTCTGGCCTCCACCAAGGTATGAGCATTAGCGCTAAGCCGACTGGCCATATGAATATGAGGGAGCTGAAGTCTATGAATGATATGAGTGCTATTGCGAAAGCAGAACCCATGTTCTCCATATAGGTCATTAATGCTCCAAAGGCTGCTAGCAGCGCAGTTAAGTGGTTAGCCCACGTTGGTGCAGCCCACCTAGCCGATACTTCAGCAAGCTTCTCGGGCAGAGACCTATCGAAAGCCATGGAGAAGAACCCTCTGACGGCCGCCACCCATGATGGAACTACAGTATTGACGTACCACAGGAAGTACGCTACACCTAACACTATTGCTATAATAGCATTACCTGCAACTACTGAAGCAAGGAATGGCACAGAGGCTTCTGGAGCAGGGTATCCCAGCATCTCTGTCAACACTTCTTCATAGCCTTCATACTTTAAGTATGAGTAGGCAGCAATAAAGTCGTAGTTAAAGGACCACGCGACTATAGTTGCGTTTAGTAAGTAGAGAGCCATGATGAATAGGAAGCCAATGATGTATCCCCTTAGATAGCTCTTAGATGGATCCTTTACTTCGCTTCCAACAAATGCGACTGTTTCAAACCCAACCCACGCCCATATAGTCCACAGCAACATGTTGTATGTTCCAGTCCACAAATCCACTGGGTATAGAGCTGATTCAACTCCGTGCTTAGATTCAAACGCTGCCTCCATGATCTTGCTTGAGGAGCCTGCTCCAAATAAGGCATCCCACCTGCTTAAACCGCCATTAAATCCAGCTAAGGCTAGGAGCAATAGAGCAATTATAGTTATGAGGAGCGGTATTACTGTTATAAACCTCATTGTCCATTTAATTAATTTTATTCCAAGGTAGTTCATAGCCCATAGAATAACTATTAGTACTAAAGCAACGTAGAATTGAACATTAGGATCAGCTAGTGCTGAAGCTGCATGCAGCAACTCCCTGCTCCCAGTTAGTGCAGCTGCTACAGTAAGTGGCCCACTGAGGACTTTAACGCTTAGAAACAGTAGGAAGCCTGAAGCTATTCCACAGCCAGCTGCTACAAAGTACCAGAACGGAATGTAGCCCAGTATTGGGTGTAGGACTCTTGAAGTAAATACGTAGAGGCTATTGGCTCTGGGGAACGATGTAGTTATTAAAGCAAAAGCTATGACTATTGGGAGGAAGAATAGTCCAGCCAGGAGGAATGCTAAAGGTATGTTAGCTCCATAAATGTCCGGGTATCCAACGACTTTTACAGCGTAATACGTCATTCCTGACGCTGCTGGAACGGCTAAAGCCCAAATAGCTACATCGAACCACGTTAATTCTCGGACGAGTCCAGAAGCGCGTCTAACAAAAACTACTTCTTCGCCCATAGCACACCACTATTATATTCTTTACTCCAATGCTTTATATCTTTTACCTTAGACGAACGCATCATTACTCTAATGCTTGCAAAGTTGAGTAATTAGAGGCATGCCTCTACATGCTTCACCACTAACTACATTAATAATTATTACAGCCCATATTTATTCATCTATCTTGAAACTACTGATAAGGGCATGTTTAAATACATCTTAATTAATGTAGTTAGTGAGTTCACACATAGAATGGGTGTTGCTATGGGCTGTAAGCACGGTAAGTATGCGTACGTTAGGAGGAGGAATGGAGTTCACGTAAAGGTAAGGGTGTTGAAGAGTAGGGATGCAAGTGACTCAAGTAAATACATAGTTACCGGGGGCAGGGCTCTAAAACCTCCATACAGCTGTGAAGTAATTAATGAAGAAGACCTGCCTGATGCGGTGAGAGCAGAGATATATAAGTGAATGGCGAATAGCTATAAATACGAGCATTGGGGAAATCTAAAGCGAAAATGATGAAGCCGACATAGCCGGAGCAGTGAAGAGGGGTTGATTGGCTGAGCATCCTCAAACAAAGTTCCGCTCTACTTAAGAGAATAACGTATTTAAGGGCTAGCTTTTTATCAGTTTTAGCGTGTGTGGGCCCGTAGCTCAGCCTGGTAGAGCGGCGGGCTCTTAACCCGTAGGTCCCGGGTTCAAATCCCGGCGGGCCCGCTGAACAATTAACTTAAAAGGGTTAGCGTAAAGTGTTGAAAAAGATCGTTGATTCAGTGTACGCTGTTGGAGATACGAGGACTCTGTACATTGATGGAGTAAACGCTCTTGTCTTAGCTGACGCTCACTTAGGTTTTGAAGAGGATATGGCTAGATCTGGCTTCTTCATTCCTAGAGCACAGCTGATGAAAGCCATTGGCTACGTGGAAAAAGCCCTCAACTCACTGAGTGAAGTAGGGGCAGTAGTAATTAACGGAGACTTAAAGCATGCTTTCGACAAGCTCCTTAAGCAGGAGAGGCTGGAGGTTAAGCAATTCCTTGACTACTTAACTAAGGAGCGTAAGGTAAGGGAAGTAGTTGTTGTAAGGGGGAATCACGACAACTTCCTCCCACTAGTGCTTAAGGATTACGGAGTCAAATTAGTTGACTCCATTGAGTACATGGTGGCTGGACTAAAGATCTTGTTGACGCACGGCCACAAAGAGCTGAGCTTAAGCCACGACGTAGCAATCATTGGGCACGAACACCCAAGCATAAACTTAGTTGACTCACTGGGCCTCCTCATTAAAGTGCCCTGCTACCTCAGAATACCTACAGACGTTGGAGCAACAATAGTAGTCCTCCCAGCTATAGGTGCTTATCAAGCTGGGAACTCAATTAGCTTAGTGAAGGAAAACTACTTATCACCAATAGTGAGGAGGCATGCATTAGCTGAAGATGGAGTGCCAATAGCTATAGTAGACGATCAATTGATGGAGCTCCCTAAAGCAAAGTTCGTCTTGGGAAGCTTAAGCATACGCATTCATTGAAGAAACCCAAATACATCCCCGGCCTCACGAAGTGCCTGGAGGCGATATAGAGTTAGTTTTTCAGAAACTACGTCCTCACCCACGGCTAGCTGTGCGCTGCTGTGGCAACTACTTTAATTACGTCTCCATCTCTCAACACGTAGCTTTCCCCAAGCCTCTCTCCGCTTCTAGCATTTATTGCATACAGGAATGTTTCTCCAAGCTCGCTGTGTATCATGTACGCTAGCTCTCTAGCAGTAGTTCCTCTGCTAACTATGTATGCGTCTGGGAGAACGTTGCCGTAGTGATCTGTGAACTTCCTGTGATCCTCAACTGGGTATACAACTAACTGGCTTAATGCATTGAATACAGCGGCTTCAAGCACTTGCTGTACTCCAGTGCTGCCGTAAGTGCCTAAGACGTTTTCATCAATTAACTTAAGTGCCTTCTTAAATGCTTCGGGAATGCTGCTGCCTATGACTCTATATGAGCTGTCTCCCGGAGTGTATTCTATGTACTTCCTCCCCGAGGCTTCTCTAAGAATGTATTCTGCGAGGCTGCTGACTGGATACACGTATTCCCCGAACTCCTCCTTCAGCCTCTCCACGTTCGCTCTAGCTATAGGTATGTCTACTTTGTTTGCCGCAATAATTATTGGCTTAGAGTGCCTCCTAAGTATGCGTGAAAAGGACTCTACATCCTCCTTACTCCACGAGCTCACTTTCTTATCCTCAAGACCTGCTTCCTTAACTGCGCTAACTACGTAAGCTTTCCTTACCGATAGGCCTGATAGGTTTTGCGCCAGTAGCTCCACAGGATCTTTTGCTGTAAGGATGTATCTAGATATCTTCTCTACGATTCTTCGCACTACGCTACTAAACCATAGCTCCACTTCATTCTGTATGAGCTTAGCTTCCTCAACTGGATCGTGGGAGCCCGGTTGAGCTGGATTTCCATTGGGATCCGTTGAGCCGCTTGCATCAACTACGTGTATAAGTACGTCTGCCTGCCTCAAGTCATCCATAAATTTGTTTCCAAGCCCTCTACCACTACTTGATCCTGGGACTAGCCCAGCTACGTCAATTAATTTCACTGGTATAAACCTGGTTCCACTTATGCAGAAGCCAGTCCTAGGGTTGCACTTCACTCCCAGCTCTATTTCAGGGCACTTCTTCCTTACGTGTGCTACTCCTATGTTGGGCTTTATGGTTGTGAAAGGCCTATTGCTTATTTCAACAGAGATCATTGTTAGTGAAGCGAATAAAGTTGACTTACCTACGTTAGTCTTACCCACTACTCCAACAACTCTCTCCGGGGGAGGCAACTTAAATCAACCAACTGCTTGTAACTACTCTCATTCCTGAATTAAAACAGTTTGTAGACTGACATAAGTTTTTAAACTAATTACTCTGTGGTAGTATAGGCTATAGACTCAGGGTGTATGCAGTGGTTAAGGGAATGTACCACTATATTGCGGAACTGTGGAAGAGGCCTAGCGACGGCGAGCTGGGGGCATTAATGAAGGAGAGATTAATTAAGTGGAGGAGGCAGCCGGCAGTAGTTAGGGTGGAGAAGCCGACTAGGATTGATAGAGCTAGATCTCTTGGCTATAAGGCTAAGCTGGGCTTCATAGTTGTTAGAGTAAGAGTTAGAAAGGGAGGTAGGAGGAAGCCTAGGCCAAATAAGGGTAGAAGGCCTAAGAGAATGGGTGTGTATGGATATGCTCCAGCGAAAAGCATAAGGCTAATAGCTGAAGAGAGGGCGGCTAGGAAATACCCGAACTTAGAGATACTCAATAGTTACTACGTTGGGGAAGACGGAGTCTACAAGTGGTATGAAGTCATATTAGTCGATCCAAATCACCCAGCTATAGAGAGCGGCAAGGACATAAAGTGGATTACTGGCAAAAGCCACGGGGGCAGAGTGTTTAGAGGGCTAACAAGCGCTGGAAAGAAAGTGAGAGGCCTTAGGAAGAGCAGGGGGCTCAAGCACACAGTTAAGTACAAGTGGAGGAAGAAGCAGAGGGAGCGCCTACAGAGGAAGAGGCATGAAGCAAGCCGTGGAGCTCCAAGAGGTAGCCCTGAGCAAGCATTTAGAGAGAAGTGACTTCACTTAAATCAAAGCCTAGAGCCTCCGTGCGCCAGTCCTCAACTCGTCTACACCAACTTGTTTGATAACGCAAGTAGAATTCAACGATATAGCAATATATGTAAATTGCTGCGCGGGCCCCGTCATTCAGCGCACTTGATTTTACGCCGTACTTTAACCCCGTGTTTTAACCAAGAATTTTGCAGTAGAAGCATCTATGCTCTAGGAGTACTTTTAGGATTTCTCCGTCTTTCATCCGGAATTCCAGCGAATGCATAAAGCTAGTATAGCATTCTAAGGTGAAAGCCATTCCTAGTAAAAATGGAACCAATAGCAGTGCGAATGGATGTAGGAAGAGCAAAGGATGTTCTGCCGCTATTATGCTAGTAAGCAACTTCCCATGGGAATGAAGAAGGGCGAGGTCGTCAGAAAATTATGCCCAAGAAGCTCGGAACAAACACTGCGAAACCTGCAAAATCTAACGAACCTGGGTTTAAACACAGGATTTTAATCAAAACGAATCTTTCTGTTAGTCACTGTTAACAGAAAAAGCAACCTTAAACTATCAGACGGTAGGAAAAGATTATTTGCAGGAGAAACTTCCACGCTGTAGCGGGTTCAAATCCCACCCTACATGCACCTATTTACGTTTGCGGAGGATTTTAGCTCCTTCATTCCCATAGACTGTGAGCTGAGCAGAAGTTTTAGGGCTCTTAGTTGTCATTGATGCCTGAAGACGCTGCAATGCCCGCCTCTATGACGGCGCAGCCACTAGAGTGGGGTAGGGCGCGCTCCGCTATGATATTTGCAAGGTAGTCCAAGCAGTGTCTATCTATGGAGACCCGGTGAACCAACTGCGCTGTGAGAGAGTTTGAGTGAATAGGAAGTAGAGTCAAGGATTCTTCAAGCCCACGCTCGATGTGTGGAGTCGAGTTGAGCATGAATTAGTGCGGGGGGTGGGATTT
>CALIML010000019.1 GCA_938045475.1 uncultured Sulfolobales archaeon | reverse complement strand
ACTAGCTCTACAGCTCTCTCAACATCTCTAACTTTCGCTCTTATTACGTAGTTCCTCCTTTCATCGGGGGTAAGGTATGGTTTTTTCTCAGGCAATTTAGCCATTGAGTCATAGAGTGCTTCTCCCAAACTCCTCAAATCTCTAGCTTCTCTGACAATAGAGTCTCCAAATACATCAGTGGGCATTACGCCCATGAACTTAGCGCTTGGCGTAGAGAGTCTTTCGCTCTCATAGGATAAAGTTATGGAGCCAACTTTAAATACGCTATAGATGTAGAATCCATAAGGATCAGAGTTATGGTATATAACTCCATAGCCTCCCACAAATGAGTTTGTTCCTTGAACGGCAAAGTCATATACGTAGCCTATGTAATCCTCTTCCTCTACTTCAATAATTTTAGCTAAATCAACGCCCGGGAATGAGGAGTCTTTCAGTAATACTGAGTTACTTCCACTACTTAGAACAGCTCTCATTTCCACTGTATCGCCATCACTATTAACTACTAGCTCAGCTCCAATTGAGAGAAGCAGCAGCGCCAGTTGCTTTGCGAGAACACTGTCATGCAGTGAAACGACTATTTCACTATTGTTAACTCCTCCAGATGCTTCAACGAGCCCACTTATGTATGCCAGCTTAATTGAATTAGGAGAGTTAACTATTGCCTTAGCAATGATCCTCTCCTCAACAGCGTCCCTAAATACTCTCACAAGTCCTTGATCTACTTCGTTGAGCGCCAACTTAATTAATTGATTGTTTAACTTAGCGAACTCCCCTAGGCCGAGCTTACGCAAAGCACTCACTACTCTCTCAATTAATGGAGTACTTAGATCATTTAAATCTAAGTACAAGCATCCTGAGTTAATAATGCCTCTAAGCGTTAGGAATCCGGCAAGCCAAGCACAATCCTCACTAAGCACTACATCATTACTTAAGGCACTCGGCTGAAGAAGAGGCAGCCTCCTCGCTATCAATACGTAATCCCCTGGGCGAAGATCCTCTGCAGGAACTGGTTGAATCACTCCATTGCGTAGCGCAAAGATCGAGTGGGCCTTAGTTACTCTAATAACCCCCCGGGTGTCAGTCTTTAATGCAAGCATTTTATCAAAGATCCTATGTCTATAAACGTAGGCTATAGGACTCCACTCAACAGAGTTACCCACGGAATTCCACGAGAGCACCTCTAAATTAACTAGAGCTCTCTCAATTTCGTATCCCTTAAAGTATTCTTTAACTAACTCTTCAATAGGACCCACACTTACTTCCCCAGTCTCCGGATTCCTTAAAACAACTACTTCATCCCTAGGCACGCTGTCGCAAAGTACGTATACCGGTAACTTTAGCTCCTCGTTAAGCCTCCTAACAAACCTCCGGGTAGCTCTATCCGGCTGGCCAGCACTTGTAACTAATATGGCTTTATTCCTCTTCCAGAAGCCATACCTATGTAGTTGTTGAAAGACGGCGTCTTTTTCAACTACTAGAACGTATTCAGCGTCTACATCTATGAATTCTATGAAGTCTGGAGTTGGCTCAATGGAGTACGCCCCATGCCCCATTTTGCTTAAATCTATGACGTCGTCCCCGCTCCTAATCCTCATGTTTCCAACGACTTTGCCCTTCTCCTTGCTAAGTATGAGGAGCTCTTCTCTAAGCAAACCTAAGTATACCTCTAGATCTCTTATTATTCCATCGCTCTCCCTCTGATCATCCCAAGTAGATTCAACTTCCTTCACTCCCCTGTCGTGTAGAACTATTGAATGCTTCCCTCTATAGTATAGGTCGCGTATTGTCGGATACTCATTGTTAGCCAATGCATCATGTATTATTGAAGCCATTAGGGTAGTCTGCATAAACTTCTTAGCTTCATTCAAGTCGGTGAAGCTCCTCTTCATTGACTCAGGGCCTAGGAGCAAGACTTTCTTGCCGGGGTCATATATCGTGTTAGTCAAAGTCCTCCTGGGAATTATCAGTGCGGGAGGCTCATTGTTAATTATTTGCCTCACTACTTCCTCAAACTTCTCCTTCAATAACTTCATTCCTTTTTCCCTAGCATCCCTATCTATCTGTGAGAACGCTTCGCGGCTCATTCAATCACCTAAATACCTATCTTCACTCTCTTAACTACTTCCTTCAAGTAGCTGACGTCGATGGAAGTCTTCCTAGCTACAATTTCTACTAGCCTGTCTTCAATAAGTCTTTTAACTCCATCCCCTCCAATTATTTTAGATAAATTAATTGCTACTTCAGGGACGTATTTAATTAAAGTCAAGGCCTTCCTTTTAGCTAATTCCTCCCTCATTCTGTGAAGGAGGTAGTTCCTTAAAGCCCTTAGAGCCTCTTTAATGGCTAGACTGAGCTCCCTCTCTACTTCAGGCACATCTGCGACGCTCTCTTTACCAACGCCTTTAAAGGGAACCTTAGTGCTGCATACGTGGGTGAGTATGATTAGGGGAGCTGGCATAGCTATATTGTACTGCTCCCAGCTGATCTTTTCAATGACTTTCCACGATACATCAGCTTTCTCATCGTAGAGCAGGGGTATCTTATTTGCGTATCTAAGTAGCGTAGGTTCACTAGATGAAGGCACTCCCCCGCCATAGGCTACAGCTGCTTCAACAATGAATGGATGGCCTTGATAGACCCTCGGCCTTCTTGAAACAGCTTTAACAAACTCTGGATTAAAGATTTTCCTAAGGCCTGCCTCAATAATTTCCTCTCCAAGAGGTGAAAGGGCTTTAGGTGAAGGAGGCCTTACCTTTGGGTACAGCTTCGCTATTTCTCTATAAATGGCTTCAATAGCTTCATCACTTAAGCTCCTCGGGTCAGACAAAGGATCTATTTTAAAATCACTAAGTAACTTAGTTAATGCATCTCTAGTAGCAGGTACTTCTAGCTCAATCAACATATCTACTACAGTAATAGCTCTAGTAGAATCCCTTGCCCTAGCGAGCGCATCAATAGATATTCCCTTAAGCACTGCCGCCAGCTTAACTATCTCTTGATCTGTGAGCTTTAGAGAAGGCTTACTGGGCTCTACGCCAGCTATCCTTAGAGCTTCTTCAGCTACTCTATCCCCAACTCCTTGGAAGGACTTCGTTAGTGCTTTCACTACGGGCTCGCTGCAGCCCCTCAGGATCTCTTTTAAAAGCTCTACGTCCACCCCGCATGGATGAGGCCTTACTTCAAGAGGTGGCTGGGGAAGCTTTTTAACGCCCCTCTTAAAAAACATTATTTCTTCATCAGGGCTTACGAAGACTATGTTTGCATAAGGAGTTATTACAGCAGTCCTCTTAATGTACTCAAATACTTTCTGCTTTGCCCGAGGCCAATCCCCTTCAAGAGTTAGCGATACTATAGTCCCATGCCACTCCCTGCTCTTCCTCCAGCTCCCCCTCTCAAAGATTAAAGGCTCATTCCTGCCCAGATCTATTTTCATCTTGAAGTAGTATATCCTTGAGCTATTGACTGGGCTTGTTATTACTTCAACGTGGCTGCCGGCAGTCATCTGTGCGTAAAGTACTGCAGCCTTTATTCCAAGGCCATACATTCCGCGCGTTTGCCTAAGTACGTATTTAGAGCTATACAATACTTTGCAGAATGCGTTGGGGACGTACTGCGGCTGTATGCCTATGCCGTTGTCTTCAACCGTTATAGCGTAGAAGCGTGGATTGTCTGCTGACTGCCTTACAACGATCTTTATATCCGGCAGTATTCCATGGGTTTCAGTGGCGTCGAGAGAGTTTTCAACAAGCTCTCTAATAGCTTGGTAAAGAGCTCTAGCGGGGTTTGAGAAACCAGCTACCTCCCTATACCTTGCGAAGAATTGCGCTGGACTAAGCTCCTTAAACCTCTCGACGCCTGAAACGCTACCTTCACTGGACACTGCGCTCCCCTTCGATGTATGAGTAACATGCGTTAAACTTAAATACCGATTCTCTCTTTAAATCTCTATAGCCTAGTCATTAAAATAAATATGGCTCCTCCCTCCAATACAGCATGAGAGGCTGAGTAATTGAGCAATGACTTAAAGAGTTTATTAATAGGCAACGTCTCCCTAGACTTAATTAACGGCGGGATTAGGCTCGGCGGCTCAGTACTCTATGGGGGCATAGCATTAGCCTCCCTTAAAGCAGATGTTGCAATAGCAACACACTTAGATGAAGTTCACAGAGGCTTAGCCGAAGACCTGCTTAAAGCTTTCGGCATAAGAGCTTTGTTTAAAGATTGTGGAAAACTGCCTGCATTCATTATAGGTGGAGGCAAGGCATTAGGGGTGGAGGCTGAAGGATGCATACATGACTTAGGGACTCTAATAAACGCTGTCTCTGATTTAAAGCCAAGCCTATTTCTCCTAGTACCCGTGTTTAGGGAAATCAGTATTAGCGACTCACTTGAGTTAATAAGTACTGCTAGAAGAGTTGGGGCGAGAGTTATTGGATTAGATGTTCAGGGCTACGTAAGGTCAGTAAAGGATCGAGGGCTGGAGTGCGCTTGGCCTGAGGACTTGTGGAGCCTCCTAGAGAAAGCAACCATAGTGCATGGAAACTTAAGGGAGTTCTGCTTTGACAAAGACTTCAACAAAGTAGTTAAGGAATTAGCTGAAGCCTCAAAAAGCCTTAGAAATACAGCTATTGTAGCGTCAATGGATAATGAGGGGGCATACCTAATTATTCGAGGAGAAGTAATCAAAGTACCTCCTTTAATCACTGAAGCGCAAGTAGTTGATGACGTTGGCGCCGGCGATGTACTGCTTGCCGTAGCGAGCTACTACATGGCTAAGGGGCTTGCAAGCGTTGAAGCAGTTGCTCGGGGAACTATAGCTGCCTCACTTAAAGTAGCTCGCGGCTTGCTGCAACCGTGGTTTACTGTAGGCGAGCTCAGCAATTACTCTAAAGCAGTCCTCCGCAGACTTAAACGCGTATGGGTAAAGGATGCTTAAGTAAATGCAGGGGATCTGCATCAGAACCACTGTGTAATTAGTGAAGATCTATGTCAGCTAAATAGACCTCTATGAAGTCTATTAATTCAACTAAGCTGGAGCTATAGATAGCTATGGGCTAAAGAGCTGTGTATTGCTGCTCGTTAATTCTTAAGAGCTTTCACTACTCATTAGCCCTTAACAACGCCTATGGGTCTAGCTCTAAATACTAGTTTAGCTATGCCGACGCTGTGAGCTACTTGAGCCACTCTATCTACATCCTTATAGGCGCCTGGAGCTTCCTCACTTATTACCTCTCTAGTTGCAGCCATGAGTATTATTCCTCTTTTAGCGAGCTCGTCCTTTATTTTCATTGGATGATAAGTCCTTATGGCTTCATTCCTACTCATCCACCTCCCAGCTCCGTGGGGTGCGCTATACCATGTCTCCGCCCCGCTTTCAATGCCAACCATTGCATAGCTTGCTGTACCCATAGACCCAGGTATTAAGACCGGTTGCCCAATGCTCTTATAGTCAGTCGGTACATCGGGGTGATTGGGTGGAAACGCCCTAGTGGCTCCCTTCCTATGTACTATGACTTTAACCCTCTTTCCATTAACTAAGTGCTCTTCTACTTTAGCAATATTGTGAGCTACATCGTATATTATCTTAAGCCCGATCTTATCTGGATCAACTCTAAAAACCTCCCCAAAGCTCTCCCTAACCCAATGAGTGATCAATTGCCTATTGGTCCACGCATAGTTGGCGGCTGCAGCCATGGCCTTAAAGTACTTCTGTGCATCGGGGGAGTGGAATGGGAGGCTTGCTAACTCTCGATCCGGGGGGCTAATGCCGTATTTCTTCATGGCTCTCTCCATAGCCATTAAGTAATCACTAGCTACTTGGTGTCCAAGCCCTCTGCTTCCAGTGTGTATCATTACTGTTACTTGACCTACGTGAGTTATGCCCATACTCTCAGCTATTTCTGGACTATAGATCTCATCAACTACTTGTATTTCCAAAAAGTGGTTGCCAGCTCCGAGAGTCCCCAACTGATCGTGGCCTCTCTGCTTAGCAACATTGCTTACAGCATTTGAATCGGCTTCCTCCATGCTTCCTCCTTCCTCTATATGCTCAGGGTCATCGCTCCAACCAAACCCCTTTCTAATAGCCCACTCAACTCCCTCATCAAGTACTTTATTGAGTTCCTCAATACTTAGCCTCACCTTAGAGGACCTAGCTCCAACCCCGCTTGGAACGTTTCTAAACATAGCTTCAACAATGTCCCTGAGCTTTAGCCTTACATCTTCTTCACTTAAGTTAGTTGAAAGAACTCTTACACCACAATTAATGTCGTAGCCCACTCCACCCGGAGATATAACGCCTTCGTCGTAGTCAAAGCCTGCTACTCCGCCTATGGGGAATCCATAGCCTTGATGGCCGTCCGGCATGACGTAGCTAGCTCTAAGTATGCCTGGTAGGCAAGCTACGTTAGCTGCTTGTTCCAGAGTTAGATCAGACTTCATTTTCTCAAGTAAGTGGTCGTCAGCGTATATTATGGCATCTGTAGACATACATGCCTTGCTTCCCTTAAGCACCCTCCACACATACCTATCGATCTTCTCTAACTTCACAACCACTTTAATCGCCTCACTTCAGTGAGACGGGCTGCTATCTCTAATAACTTATGGCTTAATTAAGCTTTACCTGAAATGAAGTTGAGTTCTCTGGCAAACTTAGTGCATTAACGGAGAGCAACGGCATTGATCTAAAGTAAGCCTAGAGTAGATCTAAGAGCCTCTGTTTAAAGTATTCAGCTAATTCACTTATGTGCAGCGACGCCTGCTCTCCCTTCATTAAATCCTTGACTGTCACTAATTGCGTTTCAATCTCCCTCCTACCAATGATCACTGCGTATAGGTAGCCTTTCCTGCTCGCATATGAGAGAGCTTTAGATACTCTTGGCTCACTCAAGACTCTTGCCGCAATCCCCGAGCTATGCAGAGTCCTTGAAGCACTTACTGCCGCTCTATAGATCTCTGTAGAAGACTCCAAGGCTATTACTATTACGCGGGGAAGCGCTTTAACTACATAGCCTTTCTCCTTAAGCACCATCATTATTCTATCGAGGCCTAAAGCTATTCCAGTGGAATACTCAAAGGGGCCTCCGTAGACTTCAGTTAATCCATCGTATCTCCCGCCTCCACCTATACTTAGGTCAAGGCCTTCCGCCTTAACTTCATATATAAGCCCTGTGTAGTAAGCCAGCCCCCGGACTAGTGACGGCGAGTACTCTACGTCAATGCCTATGCTTCTCAGCGCGTCAGTAAAGCTAAGTGTTTTCTCAACCTCTCGAGAGATCTTGCTGCATCTCTCCCCTAGGAGGCTCCCGTAGCCATTAATGAGTTCGCTTAGCCTCTTTACATCTGTGTAGTAAAGCTCTCTCAATACTTTAGAAGCATCTTCACCATATTTCTCAAGCATTAATTTCTCAGCATTACTGAATAACCCTTTATCTATGTAGTGCAGCACTAAGTCTTGGTCATCGCTGTTAACCCCCATGGAGTCCATGAAAGATCTATAGAAGGCTACGTTACCTATTTGAACGAAGTGCTTAACGCCTATGTAGTTTAAGTACTCTGAAGTAGTGTACAGTATATTTACGTCTGCAGCAGCGCTTTCATCACCTATGATCTCTAGTCCCAGCTGCCAGAACTCCCTATACCTGCCTCTCTGAGGCTCATCGTATCTAAAGCACTGCGCTACGTAAAACAAGTTTAATGGCTTCGGCTCTTTATGTAAGTTCCTTAAGTAAGCCCTAATGACGCTGGCAGTGGCTTCAGGCCTCAGCGCAATGTTCCTCCCAGCCTTGTCCCGGAAGACGTACATTGATTGAACTATTTCAACTCCAGACTTTTTGGCAAAAAGATCGAAGTACTCTATGGTTGGCGTAATTATAGGCTTAAAGTCGTTGAGACGAGCGATCTCGGTGAACTTACTAACTAGATCTATGAATAGCTCTGCATCCTCCCCCACAAAATCCCTAGTTCCACGAGGGGGCTGGGAGAACTTAGCCATATGGATCACTTGGATAGCTCTACTTCCGATACCTCATAGTACGTTAAATCGCCTTGCAGCGACACTATCGCCATTATTAACGATAAGTTGTTCTTCCTAGCTTTCTCAACTTGCTCCATTAAATCCTTAATGCCTGCAGGCATCTTTTCCTCCATCACTAAGAGGAGCTTCAGAGTACTATCCTTGTGTTTAACTAAGTAGGCGTTTCCCCCTATAGGCTTAAGGAGCCTTCCACGGTCTCTTAAATCTGTGTATACTATGAGCCTAGGCCAGAACATTTCGCTAAAGCACTTGTAGTACTCCATCACGAGTTCATCAAGCTCTATGTAAGTCTTTCCAGAGCACTTAACTACAGCTCTCCCCTTCATCAATAAGTAGGCTACTTCCTCTAAGCTCAATACGTATTGCCCTCCTTCATTTCTCCCAAACCACTTAGACTTCATTAACTCTAGCTGGCTCTCATCCCTAATTACGCCGCCGCACAGCTCTTCACTAAACTCTATCACTACTTTCTGCTGAGCCACACTTACACACCACGCAATGGTTCTTCGCAGCACTTATATTTTGTAACGACCCTGTCCTTAGATAGCTACACGTTTTTATGTATGTGTCGTTCCTTAGTACTTTATTCTAAAGTCCTTGAATCCACCTGTGTATTGCCCCCACGCTACTTCCACTCTATCAACTCGAGCCATTGGAGGGCCTCTGTGAGCCCACTTTATTAGCTCTTCAACTCTATCCCTAGGTCCTTCAACTACTGCTTCAACGCTTCCATCAGGCACGTTTCTAACCCACCCCCTCACCCCGAGTTTATCGGCTACTCTCTTCATTGAGCTTCTGAAGAACACTCCCTGGACTATGCCGTAGACCTTAATGTAAGCCCTTACGTACTCCATGCATATCACTTCCTACAGATTCCTCACAGTTTCCTCAATTAACTCGCTTACTTCTTTAAAGTAGTTTAGCTTTAACCCTTCCCTCAAGCATTCCCCGATCTCCCATGGGAAGGCAGCCCATTTATCGATCACTTTATAGTAGTAGTCTGGTGTAAAGGAGCTCCACGGCTTTAAGTAAATCACGGCCGATCTAACTTCGCGGGCTCCATACCTAGTCAACTCATCAATAGCTAGCTGCAGTGTCCTACCGCTATCGACTACGTCGTCTACTATGAGAATGCTTAAACCTCTCACTGGAAGCGTTGGTGGTTGAGTGAGCTCAGGCCTAGCCCTAGTTTCACCAATGCTCTTATAGAACTTGACTCCTATGAAGCCAATGCTATCTACATTAATTATGTCTGCAAGCAATCTAGCCGGTATAATTCCACCCTTCAATACTCCATATACTGCATCAGGGATGAATCCATCGCTAACTACTCTATGAGCAATCTGTGCCACGGCTCTATGAACTTCACTCCAATCTACAAATACAACTTCTTGTTCAGAAGCCATAGTTAAATAGGAGACTTAGCGAATTTAAAAACTATTCGCTAACACCTGCAATAAGAGTTATTAACCCTTGAATTAAAACATCGAGTACGGCAGGGGTATAGTAGCGGGGTAGGGCAGCCTGGTAGCCCGCGGGGCTCATAAGCACTCCTCAACGGCCCCGTGCCCCTGCCGCATTAAAAGAGCGCTATCCATACTATGGAGCAAAAGAGTAGTTATTGAATAAGCCACCGCCACCGTTATTGGAGCACGTGAATAAGCTTTTTAAAGCCCTAAGTATAGTAAGGCATAACGGGTCCGTTGAGGAGTGCTAAGAGACCCCGAGGTCGCCGGTTCAAATCCGGCCCCCGCTACTGACTATTCTACCTACATTTGGCTTAATTAAAGGTCCCAGTCGCTCCACCTACATCATTTATCAGATTGTCTCTGCCCGGTCATCCCAATTATGGGCCCGCGGGGATTTGAACCCCGGATCACGGGGATTCCCGTAGCGATCCCGAGTCGAGCGGCGAGCTCTGCTTAGAGCCCGCCATACCCCGCGTCCTAGTCCAGGCTAGACGACGGGCCCTTATTGAATAAATATATGTTTCTTCAGCAATTATATTTTTATGAGCTCGTGGGAGCGGCATGGATTTAGAGGAGGTAAGAGTTAAGCTATCTAGAGGGGCCTTAAAAGATCTTGAGGAGTACATTCGTTCAGCTGAAGTAATTGGTTTAGGAAGCGGGAGTACAGTAAAGTATCTCATTAATGAGTTGGCTAGAAGGGAGTTGCATAGAGGCAAGATCATTGTATCAACATCTGTTGATACAACTCTCCACGCATTGAGCTTGGGTTTAAGGAATATAGCTGATCTAGGTGCAGTGAACTATGTAGACGTTTACATTGATGGAGCTGATGAAGTCTCTTCAAAGCTCGACTTAGTGAAGGGGCGTGGAGGAGCATTTATTGGAGAAAAACTAGTGGCTGCAAGATCTAGGCATAGGTTCTACGTAGTGGATTACACTAAGTACACTAACTCGCCATACTTACTGCACGCTCCAATACCTGTAGCAGTAGTGAGTAAGGCAATTCCATGGATACTTAGGGAACTTGAGTTAAACGGGCTCTTCAAGCCAGTGATTAGATCTGGAGGAGGGAAGCTGCCACCCATAGTTACAGACGAAGGCTTCCCAATAATAGATTTAATTCATGAAAAACCAATAAATGATGCAGATACATTAGACAGAGCACTGAAGTCAATCATAGGTGTAGTTGAAACAGGCCTTTTCCCAAATAAATTGGTCAGCAAAGTTTACGTCGGCTACATCGATAGAGTTGAAATAATTGAGAAAAAAGAGCCAGGCATTCGCAGAGCCGTTCCGACCTAGTGTCATATTTCGTTAAGCTAGGCCTTCAAACACTTAAGCTCCACGCCAAGAAAGTCTAACTTAGCTCTCTAGACAGAATCAGTTTCAGAACTCTACTAGTTTTCAAGCCTCATCTATCTCCCAAAGTTCCTCCATGCAAATGCTAGATAAGCTGGGTAAGTTAATACGTAAGTGAGGGCCTACAAACATAGGCCCGCGTGGTGCTATGGAGTAGTGGTGTGAGACGGGTGGACTATAGAGTTTTAAGGAATTATGTTGAAGGAATTGAAGTTAAGGAATTGAAATTGAAGAGAGAAGTCTTTAGCCAAGTGGTGTTAAAGAGATACGTTAAAGTAGTAATTGAGTTGGGCGGCAGCAAAGTCAACTTAGGGTTGTGGCTCTATGTAGGTGAGGAAAGAGATCACATAATTGTACCGAAGTCCTATTGCTCATGCAAGTACTTTACAATAAATGTTGTTGCTGAAAGAAAGGCTACTACGTGCCCACACATACTTGGGCAGAGAATAGCTGAAGAAGAGGGATTGCATAGAGTAATAACTGTAGATATTGATTGCTTAAAAAAGATCTTGGCTGAGGCGTTTAGCTATGGAGTAAGCCCCACTTTAAGGAAGCTCCTCGCAACTCAAGCAAGGAACAGCCCCTACGGCCCCGCTTAGAACTCTAAGCAAGAGCCCTCCACCCATACATATATATTGATAGATTGCCTCGATTTACGTAGTAGAAAGACTGAATAATTAGGGATCAGCATGGGTGGCAGAAGGAGGAAGAGGTATAAGAAGATAATAAGGTTAGTGAGGAGAATTCCAAAGATCTTTAGATGTCCGAACTGCGATTCAGTAAGCTTAACTATAAGTTTTGAGGAGAGCCCTGAGACAGCTGGCGATAAGAAAGCTCACGTAAGGTGCGGTAACTGCGGACTCCATGCAGAGCTCCCCGTGCCGCTGAGTCACGAACCCGTAGATGTCTATTCAAAGTTTATAGATGCCTTCGCCAGTGGAAGCATTGATGTAAGGTATGAAAAAGTTTTAAGTGAAGAAGGGTAATAGGGATGACTTCAAGGATCCACAAGTACATAGTTGATAAACTTAGGAGTGAGGGAAAGCTCCACTTCACATTAATAGACCCAGCGAAGCCCATCAGCAACTTAGAGAAGGCATCTGGAGAAGCTGCTTCAGCCGGCACAGATGCATTCCTAGTTGGAGGCAGCCTAGCTGTTGCACCAGAAGAAGCAGGTAGTACTGCAAGAGCTCTAAAGAAGCATGGTTTACCAGTAATAGTGTTTCCAGGGAACTTAAACTGCCTCACACCTGAGGCAGACGCAGTGCTATTCATGACGTTAATGAATAGCGCTGAGCCTTACTACATAATGGGGGCTCAAGTGCAGGGAGCACTTTTAGTGAAAAGATATGGGTTAGAGGCCCTGCCTACGGGATATGTAGTAGTGTATGGTTCTACTGCAGTAGCCCACGTCGGTAAAGTAATCCCGATACCTGAAGACAGGCCTGAAATAATTGCTGCATATGCATTGGCTGCTGAAATGATGGGCATGAAGTACTTCTACATAGAGGGGGGAAGTGGCGCTCCAAGACCAGTCCCATACGCGTTTCCAAGCGCTGTTAAAAAGCACGTCGAGGAGCTAATAGTAATAGTTGGGGGCGGGATAAGGGAGCCTGATGTAGCTAGTAAAATGGCTTCAGCAGGCGCAGATATAATAGTTACGGGGACTATAGTCGAGGAAGACTATGAGAAGGCCGTAAAAATCATTAAGGCTATAAAGGCTGCTTCAAGTACTTCCTCTTGAAAGCCTCCTCTAAATCAACGCCAACTAAGTTGGCAATGCTTAAAAGCCACGCAAATACATCAGCTATCTCATCACACATAGATTTATAGTCGCTGCTAAGCACTGCCTCAGCTAATTCGCCGACTTCCTCAATAAACCAAGTGAACGTAGCGAAAAGGCCTCTTGAAGAATCCCTTTCAAGGTACTTCTCCCTTATTATCTCTTGAATAACCCTAAGCTCCATTTCCATCAGCTCACGCAGAGCGCTCTTGAAAACCGCGGGTTCAACAATGATGTCTATGGAGGGAGGAGCTTGCTAAACGCTACTATAATGGCGGTAAACAATAGTGCGATTATTATTATGTAGTGAGGCTTTACTTTAACTCCTACATCCATTTCTTCATAGAATCTTATTAAGCCAGCGGCAGTTGGAGGTCCACCAGCCTTCTTCTTACCTCTTTTCTTCTCCCCTTCACGTTTCTCAGACAAGGCATTCACCGAGCATTCTTAACTCTATAACGCTTAGACATTTATAACTCTTATAACTCTATGATTACAACGCTATAGCAGTAGAGTATGGAATCAGTGGAATGAAGCATTAACTTCAAGAGAATTCTATACACTTGTAGCACTTGATATTACTTCGAATATCCTTAAGTAATTATTGAGCCTATCCTTTGAGCCATAAGTCAGTATAACTATGTCTCCATAGCTTAATACGCCCATTTCTAGGAGCTTCCCATATAGATCCTTTAGCCCCTCTTCATAAGTTTTAGAGTCATTTATTAATAATGCATTAATCCCGTAGTATATTGAGAGCTTCCTAACTATGGGTTTACTTGATGTACCTGCATATACTTCTACTTGAGGCCTGTACTTAGATATCCTTGAAGGCATAGATCCGCTCACAGTGTAAACTAAGAGCTTTGCCCCAAGGCTTTCCGCTAGAAGCACTAAGCCAAGCGTGTACTTATCCCTTACATCAGCTTGAACAGTCCTCCTGTACTCGCTTGGTAGACTGAGGCTTTTTTCAGCAGTACTTATGATTTTCTTAAGCCATTTAACTGCTTCAACAGGGTATTTCCCTACAGCTGTCTCCCCAGTTAGTAGGACTGCATCAACTCCCTCCTTTACGCAGTTCACTACATCAACTACTTCGCTCCTAGTAGGCTGCGGATTATTCACCATTGACTCCATTAGTTGAGTCGCGACTATTACCGGTTTCCCAACTTCACGAACTCTTGACGTAATGCTGTTCTGAATACCGGGTATTTCCTCAAGACCGAAGTGCATTCCCAAGTCCCCTCTAGCTATCAGTATGGCATCTGATTCACTGATTACTCCAGCTAAGTTTTCATAGGCGCTGCGAGTCTCAACCTTAGCTATTAAGCCTACATCGCTTCCACCAATGCCTCTCAGCACATCTTTAACTAGCCTTACATCTCTCCGAGATCTAACGTAGCTGAGCATTAGGTACGTAAAGCCCCTGCTTACAGCATACTTTAATATTTCAATGCTTTTCTCAGTGAGGAATGACTGTTCGTGTTCTTTGCCCTCAATTACTATAGTCTTCCTCGGGCCAAGAACTCCGTCTGAAAGAGATATGAGTTGGGCCCCCTCGCTTGACACGTCTTTAGCAATGAACTTCAGCCTCCCGTCATCTACGAGAACTACGTCTCCTACATCTAGCTTTTCAAGGAGCTTGGCCGACTTAATTAAAATAGCTTTCTTCTCTTCCACCCCCTCTCTACGCACTAGTAGCGGGACTACTTCACCTTTTCTAACTTGGAAGGCTTCAGCAACCTCTATCCTAGCTTGAGCTCCAGGCAGGTCTCCCATAAGGGCTGGATACTGCCCATACTTCTCTGAAGCCTCAACCAATGACTTTACGTAGCTATCCCAAGTACTTGGATCTCCATGGCTAAAGTTGATTCTTACGCCGGAAACCCCCTCCTTCACGAATGACTCTACTACTTCTTGACTCGATGAGCTGGGCCCTATGGTCACCAAGATCTTTGTTTTAATCAATGCTTCCACCAAAGTAGTTAAACGAGCTCCACTACTATAAGTTTTCAGCACACCAGCAGCGCTGAGCTAATTGATTTCCCCTTACTTCAACCACCCACGTCACTGCACTCCATGAACTCCGACTACTGCATGAATTTCTTAACCCACTCCCACGAGGAGTCTACGTAGCTTTCCAAACTCCTTAATTCCCCTTCATTAATTCCGCGGAATCTCCCCTGATGCTTCAAGTACTCTGCTATGGGCTTTCTCTTAGACTTATCGAGCAGCGGTCTACTAGGTCCTGATAGACGTATTCCTCCATCATAGTACTCGTAGAGAATGACCATGCCTGTTTCAACTGCCAACTTAGCTATATTAACTGTTAGCGATGGATCAAACCTCCATCCAACAGGGCATGGTGCATGTAAGTATATGAACTTAAACCCCCTTATACCGGCTGCCTTCTTTAACTTACTGTAGAAGTCGTGTGGGTAGGCTATGCTTGCAGTCGCTACATATGGGGCTCCGTGAGCTATTAATATTTTGGCAACGTCTTTCTTAGGCTCTTTCTTACCCAGTGGAGTTGTAGTAGTCCAGGCGCCAGCGGGAGTAGCGCTAGACCTTTGTATACCTGTATTCATGTAGGCCTCATTATCGTACATCACGTATATGAAGTCATCATTCCTCTCTACAGCACCACTTAAGCTAGCCATGCCAATATCGGCTGTACCTCCATCGCCTGCCCACGCAATCACTTGAACATCCCTCACACCTCTCTTAGATAATCCAGCGCTTATTCCACTAGCAACAGCTGCAGCACTAGCAAAAGCTACGTGGACAACGCTTCCATTAAAAGCTGTGCCTGGGTGCATTCCAAGAACTACTGAAGTACAGCATGCGGGCACAACCAATATAACTTTATCCCCAAATGCAGCTCCAACAACTTTGAGCCCTATTGGTATAGGGCACCCATGACATGCAGCGTGTCCAGGTAAAACAGTGTTCCTCATATGCCTTGGTAGAATGGGGATGCTGCTCACCTAGATCACCTGGCGTGATACCAAGCAATTACACTAGGCTCTTCCCCGGACTCTAAATAGTTTATGGTTTCCTTAGCGATGTACTCAAAGTCCTTGTATGTAACGTTCACTCCGCCCACTCCAGCTATAACGTTCCTCATGTATGGCAGTTTCCTGGAGTACTTTAACATATTGCCGGCTAAGTCAAGGAACACTGGGCCCATGGAGCCGAAGCTTACGCCCCTCTCAACAACTATTACGCCCTTCGATGAGCTTAGAGCTTTGTACAGCTCCTCGCCTGGAAATGGTCTAGTGTACCTAACTCTAACTACTCCAATTGAATACCCCTGCTCTCTTAAAGCATCTACTGCCTCCATTGCGTCGCCTGCCCACGCCCCCATCAATACTATGTGGTATTTGGCGTCACTACACTTGTAGAGCTCTACAAGGCCTCCATGGCTTCTGCCGAATGTTCTCCCAAAGCTATGATCAACTTCCCTTACGACTTCTACAGCTTCCTCCATAGCTTTACCCACGTCCTCTATGAATCCCTCAGTGTATTCAGGCGGTGAAAGAGCTCCATGTATTAATGCCTCGCTTCCATCTATTACAAATCCCTGAGTCCTAGCTCCAAGCCATTCATCGACCAGCTCTTGTTCTGGGACTTCCACAGGCATGCTTGTGTGGCTAAGAATGAAGGCGTCTAGCCCGACCATTGCTGGGAGAAACACCCTCGGATCTTCACTTATCTTAAATGCCTGAAGAGTCATGTCGAAGGCCTCCTGGGCATCCATGGCGAATCCCTGTATCCAGCCCGTATCCCTCTGCTCGTAGTAATCGCTGTGATCAGTCCAAATATTCCAAGGAGGCCCCATAGTCCTCGTGACTACAGCCATGACTAGCGGCACTCTAGCTCTAGAAACCCAGTTCACCCACTCATACATGTAGAGCAGGCCGTGGCTGCTCGTAGCTGTAAAAGCCCTTGCTCCAGCTAGGGCTGAGCCATAGGCAGCTGCTAAAGCTGAGTGCTCACTCTCCACTCTAATCATTACTGCATCGAGCTCTCCTCCATCTATGTACTCAGCCAGCTTTTCAACAATAGTCGTCTGTGGAGTAATGGGGTATGCTGCAACAACATTTACTCTAGCCATTTTAACAGCTAGGGCGACTGCATGGTTTCCAGTCAAGCTCTTAAGAACCATGCTGCTCCTCCTCAACCATATTTATCGCCTTTGCTGGACATACTTCAGCGCAAATGCCGCAGCCCTTGCAGTAATCGTAGTTAACTATGGCTCCCTTCAATGGCTCAACTAGAATTGAGTTGTCTGGGCAGTATATTTCGCATTGATAGCATTTAGTGCACTTAGATAAGTCCACCACTGGTTTAATCCACCTCCACGTGCCTGTTTTCCCCGACACACCGATGCTTGGCTTAGCTATAGGGATCCTGTGGTGAGACTTAACTACTCTAATCAATTTACTCACGCACCGATTTAAGTAAGTTCCTCTACTTCATGAAATGCTTCATCTACAGCAATGGCGTTTACTTCGCCCACCCTCTCCCCAAAGAACTCCACAACTGCCTTCTTAACGCTCTCCAATCTAATCAATCCCGTTGCTTTAGAGAAAGCTCCAAGCATTGGTGTATTGACTAAAGGCCAGCCGGCTGCAACCAGCTTGTTCCTCAACGCTATTGCTCGAGCATCCACTCTGTAGAAACATGCTTTACCGAGTAAGTTGAAGGACTCAGACCTTACTACTGCATCCCTCGGGGAGTTAATCACTATGCGTCCTCCATCCCTTACAAATACTTCCTTAGTGTAATTAGTCCTCACTAAGCCTTGATCCATTATTACCAGTACATCGACTTCATTGAACATTCCGTGCCTAAGTATCCTTCCATCACTTATCCTGGCAAATGCTTTAACTGGAGCTCCACGCCTCTCCGCTCCAAAGAATGGGAATGCTTGAGCCATTAAACCATCCATTATGGCTGCAGATGCAATAATGTTGGCGGCAGTAGCTCCCCCCTGCCCACCTCTACCTAAAATAAGTATTTCTACAAGCAAATCAGTATTCACCATACATAGATTGAACCATGCAGCACTTTATATCTTAACGTCTTAACAGTAAAAGCACTCACAGCTCTTCAATACTGCTTGCGCATTGCTTATTTACGTACTTACACTACAGGAAGCATGAGTAGAGCTCTGCCTGCAGGATTCTGAAGGCATGAGGGTGCTTAAGTATTGAGAGATGCGAAGTGCTTGGAGGGAGAGCTATACGTCTATAATGGAGTTGTATGGGTTGCGAAAGGCTATCAACACCCAGAGGGCTTCATTATTGCCTACCCAAAGTACCTCATTGAACACATCCCGCCTAGGAAAATGCCTAACTGGCTTAGGGAGAAGTACGTTGAAGAACGCTACTGGGACTGCATTAATGCAGTAGTGCCAGTGATTCCACTAAGTAAGTCAATGTACGTTAGCACTAGGCTTTCAGGTAAAGCCGGGGAGATAGCTAGGTTGATTAATGAATACGCCAACGTAGATCTTAGTGAAGACGCTTACTTCACTGGGAGCTCGAGCCTAGGACTTGATGGAGACATAGACCTAGTGTTTTACGGCAGCAATGCATCGAGGAGAGTATATGAATCACTTATGGCTCTACGTGAAGCAGGAGTACTTAAGCCACTTAGTCTAAGCGAGCTTTTAGAAGAGCATAAGAAGAACCCCTGGGTTTCCTTCAGCGACTACGCAGCTTTGAGAAGCAGGAGCGTTCTACAGGGATCATTCATGAACTTTAGGTATTCAATAAGGCTAGTGCCGTACGAGTGTGGATACAGCGCTTGCATAGATAAAGTCACTGGAGTAAGTGAAGAATTCCTAAAGGTCAAAGTAGTTGAGGCCCTAAGCCCCCACACTACTCCAGCTATGTATAGAGTCTTGGCAGAGCAATATAATTACGAAGCACTATTGTCATCGTTTAAAATACTTTTCACAGAGCTAAAGCCAGGGACTACTATTGAAGGAGTGTTTAGAGTTGAGCGCAGAGAGCGTCTCGCTAAACCAATACTGATCCCTGATGTAGGTAGAAGCTTGAAGTTCATTAAAATAGCTTAGACCCTCTCTAGTAAAGGCCGGGGTTTCTGAGCTGCCGCAAATGCCTAAAGCCTATTGCTTTCCACGAGGGCAAGCCAAGGGGGAGTTCTGGAGCCATTAATATCGGCGCAACTTATTTAAACTCAAAGAAGGCTTCTATGCATCAAGCCCAATGGAATCCCGCGACCTGTAGGTAGAACGAGGGGCGTGCGAGATAGATCTAGTTTCACCGATGGAATTAGGGGCGTTCGAAGGCATGGAGGAACACTATTAGTGGGGAAACACTTTAAGTCTTGCGTAAGCAAAGTGAGTACCAGGAACTGAGTTGGTGGGCTTCATGATTAGCATTAATGAAAGAGCCCTTAAAGTAGTCAATGAAATGATCGATAGAGCTGACGAACTCTACGTAAGAGTACTTAAAGCACCGTGCGGGGCAACATTAATAGACTGCGGTGTTAACGTCGGGGGAAGTATTGAAGCTGGCTTATATGTAGCTAGAGTTACTGCCGGAGACCTCATTAACTTCTCTCTTTCAACCATAGATTACGGCGGCTTTATTCTCCCAACTCTAAATGCATCCTCAGACTACCCAGTTATTGCAACTATCGGAGGTCAGTTAGGGGATTGGGAGATTAGGTATGGAGACTACTTTGCAATAGGCTCAGGGCCTGCTAGAGCATTAGCTTTAGATAGAAGCATTCCAACAGCTGTTGGATTAAAGAGGGAGGAGCTCCGCAGGAAGGGTCTTGTGACGTATACTCCGAGGGAGATATATGAAAAGATACAGTATAGGGATAGCTACGATAAGGCGGTTATTGTAATAGAGTCAAGCAGCATTCCCCCAAACGAAGTCATGCAGTCAATAGCAAGATCCTGTGGTGTAGAGCCTGAGAACCTATATGCATTAATTACACCTACTTCAAGCCTAGCAGGCTCAGTTCAAATAGCTGGACGCATAGTGGAGGTAGGGATCCATAAGTTAGGCCTACTTGGATTCGACTTCACAAGAATATTCTTTGGCTCAGGAACTGCTCCAATAGCTCCAATACACCCAGATCCATTTATAGCCATGGGGAGGACGAACGATGCCATAAGGTACGGAGGTGCAACGTATTACATAATGGACTATGAAGATGATGAAGAGCTGGGTAAGTATGTAATTGAAGTGCCTCCAACAGACGGCAAGTCATTTACGGAAATATTTAAGGAATCTCCGGGAGGGTTCTACGACGTAGACTTAAGGGCGTTTGCTCCAGCAGTAATAACTGTGACGAACTCTAGGACGGGTAGAACGTTCTCTGCTGGATGCATAAAGCCTGATATGCTTAAAAGAACTCTTGGAATAGAGTGACTGGTCTTATAGAGCTTTACTTAGTGAAGCTAAGGTCGTGTAGCCTTAGGAACTGTGTTCCCCGTAGTCGGGGAGCGGAGTGCTTCAGCCAATGGATCGTCTATGGATCTGTCTTTACGCACTCTATCCTCTCCATTTTTCAATATGCTTACTCCAACTACTTCTCCAACTCCTTCAACGTATACGCACTTAGTTGAATCGCTATTGATTGAGAATCCAAATAGCTTTAAGTGCCTTGACATGGATATCCATAGGTTCTTGCTTAAACCCCTGATCCCCCTAAGTCTTACTTTAACGCAAAGCGATTTTTCCTCTAAATTCTTTAGCAATTCGTTGACGGCTTTAATGACGCTTTCCTCCTTAGGTTCAACTATTATTTGTAGAGGGATTACTCTTTCCACAAATCCGTATTCAAAAGACTTAATCCTCTTGAATGCCTTCCATAAATCGATGTCTGTGTAAAGCAGTAGTACTCCAGGATGCTTCGTTGCTTCAAGTGAGAGGCCTGGGTCTAGTTCATATAGTGCATTGCCGACTTCCTCTTCGCATAGCGCGTAGTTTCCAGGCCTGCAAGTGACTATGAACACGTTCCT
>CALIML010000018.1 GCA_938045475.1 uncultured Sulfolobales archaeon | reverse complement strand
ACTACTCCACCAAGCGTTCCACTGTATAGTGGATCTATGGAGCATTTTTTGGCCAGCTATTACTATGAAGCATTGGGTATACCAAGCGATGGAGTAGTTCTTAGAGTCTATTTTGTTGAAGGCGCTACTGCAAGTGAAATTTTGAATTGGTATAGAAGTAGCTTGACTGAATATGAGATTGTCGGAGAACATGGGATCGTCATTATTTCAACGCCCGAGGGCTCTGTTGAATGGGGGGTAATAATATTCAAGAGGGACAGTGATGGAGTTGGAATTTGGGCTTTGAGCGGAACTCCGACGCAGGTTGACGGCAAACAAGGCGCGATCTACTGCGTAGTCACAGGCAACATTGAAAGACTAACTGGTGCAATGTCCACCACTACTACTCCAAGTGGATTACCATCATCAGACCAGGCCAGTGGAGAAGAACCCATCCAACGATATTCTGGGTCAGTGATGCTTTCATATTCGAAGATCGAGGGCTTTCCAACAATTATACTCATAGACTATGGGACTATGGACAACGTTAACACAGTAGCGGAATGGTATAAAGGAGAGCTTCAGCTTAAAGGATGGACTATTAAGATGGAGGTGAAGACTCCTGAAAAAATAAGTCTGCACCTTGTGAAAGGCCGAGAGGAAGTCGGAATTATAATTTACGCTCCAACGAGTGAGAGAGCCTACACACTGATATCCATTCATTACGGTTCATACAAGCTCCCCTCAGCAGACATTGTAACTGGAGAAGAACCAATAGAGAGATATCCCGGCTCCATAATGCTCATACATTCATCAATGATTATTAGCGGGATGAAAATGATACGTATAACTTACGGTACATACGACAGCGTCAACGACATAGCGTTATGGTATAAGAATAACCTAGTAGCAAAAGGTTGGCAAATCGTGATAGAGCAAACTGTGGAAGGAGGAAAAGCCTTTTCATGCGTTAAAGAGGGAGCAGTAATTCAACTAACGATCTTAGCAAAAACCTATTATACAGAAATAGAAGTGTTTTATCAAGAGACGGCTTAAGAGGCTAATGGGAAAACAATTTAATTTTTCATAACCTTTGCATCAATCCTTGCCATATACATTACCCATTTCAGGAAAGGAGTAGGTTTAGAGGAAATGGCTCCATCAAAGGAGCCTGAAAAATGTCCGCGGAATCCCTGTAGTAGATGGCTGTCCGCGTTGGCCTTTCCCAGTAGTCACACCAGCTTGGTTGTATGTGTAAGCTCTCCGTACAGTAGCTGTGCTTCCTCTCTGAACATTTCGTGGTAGAAGGCTTCGCCGACGATTTTGAAGTCAACAGACACTAGGTCAAAGGCCTTAGCCATCGGACGCTTTCACACCAGCAGTTCAGTGTCGAAGTATTCCGACATGACGCTTCGCGCAAACACCATGAATGCATAGTGTTAGACTTCACTCTAGCATATTCCACTATGAGCTTTATTCCAGGCCTTAACTCAGAAGTCACCCTCTCCTCCTTTAAGCTTGTACTCCCTATTCACCCTGCCCTCATCCACCCATCTCTTACTTAGATACAGCTCTCCTCGTTCAGCATTTAACTTAGGTGGGAAAAGCTAGCAGCCCTACTTTAACGCTGATCGCCCTCCATGTCTTGGCGATCCGCGATTCTTTTAAGCAGCTCTAAATAATCTTTTACTTTCTCTTCCTCCGATCTCTTTTTGAGGTAGCTTGTGTTCACTCTATTTCCCCACGTTACGTAAAGCCAGAGGGCCTTATCTCTATCCTCAGTTGAACTCCAGTACTTCCAGCCTGCTAAGTATGTGATGATCAGTTCCTCAACGGGCTCCACGTAGACATGGAGGTTCTCTACGAGCAGCTTTGTTGGCTGTACTTCCTTGCCGTAGGCAGAGGAAACTACGTCTATTGACTTCAGCTGTAGGATTTCGTATCTCGGCAAGTATCCTCGACCTATTCTCTCCGAGAACTTCGCTAAGAATAGCTCAACGACTTTGGCAGCATTTACTCCCTCTACAATTACGTCAACATCCATGGTTCTATAGACTCTTCCAGTATATAGTTCGACGGCGAACCCGCCAGTTATTATGATTCTGCCCAAGCCTCTTCCCTCAAGCTCTTTATTCAACCACGATATGAAGTAGAGGTATCTCTTAGTCTCCTCAGGGATTTTGAGGAGTGTGGGTAGAACGCTGTTTTCGAAGAGTCCGTAGAGATCTTCGACGAGATCCTCTAAGTCCTCAGCGCCAGTGCTCTCCTCCACCCCTGCCACTCGATCACCTCTAAGTAAGCATTGCTGAGCTCTTTAGCAAGGCTTGCCAACTTCAGTGAACTACTTAGATCCCTCCTAGTTGTCCTATGCCTCCCCCTAGAGAGATACACGACTCTGAAAGCATCTCTCGCTCCCTCAATGCGGAAGCCCAAGCTTCCACCCTCAACTGCTATGTAGCTCGGCGTTCTTATAAACACTGCCTTAGGGCGTTTCAGCAATATCAGTGCGATGCACTGTTATCTGGAGCACACTGTTGTCGAGTAGTCAAGGCTTTATGGCTACTTGTTCCACTTATCCAAATTAATCGATGGCTTTCAGGGGCAGAGGTGAAGCACTCCTACATCTAGAGATCCACTGTCATAGAGTGCTCACTCAGCTCATCTGACTCGCCATACGTTAAGCACGCTTCACTTAGAACTCATCACTAAGTGAGTCAACAACGTGTGATGGAAGCTTATACTGCCTTCAGGAAGACGCTTATGAAGCCCTAAAGGCTTAATAGAAAGTAGCTGTGAAAACCTCTATCTGACGACAGCCTAAGCTTATTCAGGCTCAACTCTACACGCCGGGCGCATGCTCATCAACGATTATTAGAGCCGTGCGAACAATGGGCTTAGCGCTGGGCGACAATAGTTTCATAACTATAATTGTTGTGGGAGAGGCTTTTCGCAAAGCATTAAAAAGATCATAGTAGTGCAGCGTAGAGTAGAACTGATGCAGCTGGCAGTAGAGTGGACTTATTTTTACCTGTCGCAAGCTTGTTTGCTACATAGCCATAAGCTAAGCTAGCTGCGTATCCAGCCGCTATGTATTCTGTTGAAAGCACGGCTGATGTCTTAAGCAACATAGCTGTTGTAACTGGCCCCACTGCTGACACAGCTACTACGATGGTGAGCGACAGCGCGTAGCGCATCATGCTCCTCCTGCACTCCTGGATAAATGTAGTGAAAGTCTCGAAAGCCCCTGGATCGCAGTCTCCAGCAGCCCTGAGGAATTGAAGGACTTCACTTATGTAATCCACGATCCAGGGCTTCACACTCTTCTTCAACTCCCCCTCCAGCTTAGTTGACTTAAATAAGTGGAGGCTGCGCCAAACCCTGATGTGGTTAAGCATTTCTTCCACAACTACATCTATTCTGCTTAAAAGTATTGCTAGCAGTAAGTACGTGAAGCCGGGTAAGCCCAGCACTACTGCCGCTATAGAGCAGTAGAGCACTGCTTCCCTAAACCCCTCTAAGCAATTGTTTAACAAATGCAGTGCGGGAATAGTCAACGCCGCAGATCCAGCTGTGAATAGTAGTGAAAGCACTCTATCGATCCCCCTATTAACAGTGATGAGCATTGCCAATGGATAGTCGGGTATAAGCACTAGCGCAAGCGGTAGAGTGGAGATCAATATTGCAGCTACAGCATAAGCTCCCGGGCCCAGCGCTACACCTGGTTCCTCAAGGCCCGTTGATTGAAGCATTGCTAAGCCTAAGGCAAGGCCGGGCGTTAAGCCGTAGAGAACCACAATAACTGCAGCAATCACGCTTCTCACCTGTAGAGCTCTATCGGCTTCCACAAATGCTGTTTTCACAGCATCAATAGCTCTATCGCGTATAAAGTGGAGCGCCGTGCCTGTAGATAAGCTAGCTGAGTACTCTGATAAGAGTAGCCGTGCCTTACTTGAAGTCATTCTTGAAAGCATTTGCAAAGCCTTACTGTGTCCGAAGAACTCTGCTAGAGCTATAAAGCGCTCCCCCAAAGCTCTAGAGGCTTTAAACGCCCTACTGCAGGCTAAGTGCTTGAGTAAGTCCACCAGCTCTAGGCCAGTCTTAGATGCAGCTGCAGCTGCTACAGCTATGAACGGCAGCTCTTGCTCAAGCCTTCTCCTCAGATTGGATGCTGTTGCAAATACATCCATGATCCTAAGCCACACCGCTAGAGCTGGACTGAAAGCTAGGGTAAACACTAGGGGATCTCCCACGTGCAGTGCGTATAGCAATGCAGCGAGCAGTGTAGAAGTGAATGTAGTTGCTAAGGCGAACTTAACGTCCCTTGACGCCTTAGCATACCTCTCCACGCCTGAATCTATAGTTGCTATAGCTCTACGGTACTTCCCCTCAATGATAGATGCGGGCTTCAACTCCTTCACCCAGGGACTTCGATGGACTCCCTGCATCGAGGCGCAAGCTCACTCCACCTCTTAGACTTCAAAAGTATGTTGTGTACAGCGATGTCCATGCCATCCCTCTGCCTATCCCACAGTGTTCTTGAGGCGACAGAGTCTTCGCTTGGCACATACTCCAGTTCAGCGAGTAGCTTGAGCTGTCTGCGGGGGTTGTTGCCGTAGCCCATGACTAAGACGTAGTGGAACATGCCCACTTGGCTGGCCGTCAAGTTTATTGGAGGACTCATGAGTCTAGAGGCTACTTCCTCAGGGCTTGCACTGTGGAAGGTTGTAAACGCTCCTAGGCCAACGAGCATTGCTTGACTAAGCACTTGAGCCTCTACGCCTCTCGTCTCGCCAACAACTATGAGTCTTGTGCCGCTGGCTCTTAGAGAAGCCCTAGCTAAATCAAATAAATCAACTTTAATGGCCCCGAGCTCGAAAGTAGTGTAGCGCGTCCACGGGCTGCCCAAGGGGGGGTCTATTTCGCCAGTATCCTCTATTACAATGACTTTCCAAGTCCTTGGAACAAGGCTGTACAAAATGCTTCTCAACAGGGTTGTCTTCCCAGACCCCGGCGGCCCAGCTATGATTACGCTGCCGCGCGCACTTATAGCGAGCTTAAGTAAGTCCACTATTGCCTTAGGCAGGACCCGGGCTTCAACAAGCTGATCTAAGTGTGGTGGGTGGGGCATTCTCTTGCGTACAACTATTTCAGGCCTGTTTTGAGATATCGTGGGGAAGACTAAGTGGACTCTATGCCCTCCATCGCTTTGCGGCAGCTGGGCGTCAACTATTGGATTGCTCGTCGAAATGTAGACATTGCACTTTGTTGCAATTACTTGCTGCAGCGCCACTACTTCCTCACTTGAGCTTAAAGCAATGTTAGTCGGCGCGAAGTCCTGGTCGGGCTTCAGTTGCTCCACTAGCGAGTGCCTAACCCAGACTCTGCCAGCGCCCTCAACGCATATGTCCTGTATGTACGGGTCGTCCAGCAGTACTTGCAGCTTGCCATAGCTAAGCACTGATCTTAGGGCGTAGAGTGCTTCAGGAACTCTTTCGCGCGGTATCTCCAGTACTTCCGTCAAGACATCGCCTATGTCACTACCCCTCTTCAGGAGCAGAGTTAAGTCACCCAGCTTCTCGCTCACAAGCCTGTACAAGTCCTCTAGTTCTCCAAGAGGTCTCACAGAGTACTCATATAGGCCTCCTGCATCAGCTATTTGTACTGTGAATGCACCTACACGGTAATGCGCTACTACTTGAGTTTGGCCCGCTGCAGCACGCTCCACTCCTACTTTAGGCACAGCCCCTCTCCCCGGCTTTAGAGAGCCAGTGACTCTCCTCAGCAGAGCGTTGAGCTTCATTAAAAACCCCTGGAGAAGGAGGGTGGTTGAAAAAGAGGAGCATTCTAGTGGAGAAGCCTAGCCTCCTCCAACAGCTTTTATCCACTGCATCTGCCCACTCGATGGATCCTGCACTGCTACATTTAAGTCCCTCACCGTTGTCCCAGGGCTTATGCCTGATAGCATTATCGTAAATAAGGCGTCTGACTTAGCGGAGACGGGGTATCCAGCTCCAATAGATGGCGATACTGATACGCCTGGGCTTCCGGAGTGCAGTACTGTGCCGTTTGAAAGAGTTATGTTAAAGCCTGCGACGCTTATTGGTGAAGGCATGTTGTTCCTCACGATGAGCGATATGATTACATTGCTTGGAGCAGTGTATGAGAGGGAGTAGCTTGCAGTAGCCATGTCTACTCCTCCAAGCCTCGATATCTGCCCGCTAATCCACCCCCTCAACGAGAAGACGACTACTAAGCCTACTACTATCAGCGATATTATTACTACAAGCTCTGTGCTAACAGCCCTCATACAGTACCCCGAGGGCTGAGGGCTCTTTATAAGCCGGGAGTGCTGCGGCTTCAGCCTATTAATCCACTTATTATTGCGCCGTAAAACGCCATAACTATTGCTCCAATAATTGCTCCAAACAAGTACTTCCTCCCCCTCTCACCATCCCCCATCACTATGTATATTGCTCCAACTATGAATGCTGCAGCAACTATTACCCAGCCTATCCACAGCAGCCATGAAAGCAGGCGCTGAATAGCTTCAGCTATCCCAGGCGGCGGGCTTGGAGTTACTGTCACTGGAGCACCTTGAGATCCAGTTAAGAGCTCCACCCCTGCCCCCACTTAAAGCAGCGACCTTATAAACTAGGGTCACTAAGCTACAGCAGGACTCCTGTAGACAGCAACGTTAAGCTAGGCAGGCTCCGGTTTTGAGCTACACAGCCTCTTTAATGGAGGGTTCACTAGCTTTAAGCCCCCCTCCCATGCCTAAGTGAACCCACTCCCTCATCGGGGATAGGGGAAGATCCCCATTTAAAGGCCCGGCACTCATTTCAAGGCATTAGATCACCAATATTTATAAATTCACCCTGGAACCGTTGACGAATTCCCGGGGGTCCAAGCGATCCTGTATGTGAGAAGCATTCAACTGTTTAAATAGGAGTGCGGCGGCCGGGATTTGAACCCGGGATCTCCGGCTTGGGGGGCCGGCGTCCTAGTCCAGGCTGGACGACCGCCGCACTGAGTTGTTATAAGTGAGTGTAGGGAATTTATAGGTGTTTCTAGAAGCTGTATTTTAGATGATGAGGCTGGGGATTTGAGCTCTCAATGATATGGGTCTTGAGTGCTGATACAAAGGGTTTTTATTTAATGTCCCTCAACAATTCTCTAACAAGCAGGTGTAATTGAAGTGAATTGCTTAGCTACAGGCGTCTACACGGATGGCTCAATTAGTGGGGGGAGCTGTTGTGCAATGGCTTACTTAAGTAAGTTGTTAGTTGATTCCACCGCCCCGCTCCCCCGGCCTTCCAACGCTGTAGAGCTTAATGCATTGCCTAAGGAGGCTCCATGGCGCTTCACTAAGCCGTTAATTATTGCATTGATGTTCGTCCTATGGATGATCCCTGCCCCCATAGTGAACAGAGCTGATTTAAAAGTCTTTGGAATCCCCCTCCTCTGGTTCTACTACTTAGCGCTCTCAATACTTATTTCAATCACTTTAACGCTCCTCTACCTTAAGTCAAGGGGGTGGCAATAGTGGATGAGAGAGCAGTGATTGCGTCAACAATACTGTTCTCGATCACTGGTGCTTCAATAGCCATAGGTATTCTAGCGGCGAGAGGGGTCAGAGCCCTTAAGGCTGATACATACATAGTTGCCGGCAGAACTCTTGGGACAATAGTATTCTTCCTAAATACTGCCGCCGTCATATACAGCGGGTATACTTTCCTAGGGCTATCAGGCTACTCCTACACTTATGGAGCGGCAACGATATTTGCGTGGGGTACTTCACTCCTAGGCTATTCACTAGGGTACTTAATTGCGTCGAAGCTATGGAGGATAGCTAGAGAGAACGGGCTGCTCACTCTATCGGACTTCATTACGTGGAGGTATGGGAGCAGGCTTCTAACAATTGCTTCAGCACTAACATCAATCGTATTCCAGCTTCCATACATACAGCTTCAAATAAGGAGCGTAGCAATAATAGTTGACTCCGCTACATACGGCTCTCTGCAGTCAATGCATGTCTCAATAGCTGTTTTCGCACTAGTCATGGTGTACGTATTCATGGGTGGAATGATTTCAATAGCTTTAACGAATGTATTGCTTGGAGCAATAATGCTTGCAGCAATGCTTGGAGGAAGCTGGGCTATAATAGTTAAGTACTTCGGGGGCCTAAGCGGGCTCTATGAAGCAGTGGAGAGAGTCTCTGCACTACACTTAGTTATGCCGGGCCCGAGGGGGGATAGGCCTATATCATGGTTTATCACAGCATCCCTTGGGACAGCCCTGGGCTTCTGGTGCTGGTCTCAGAGAATACAGTCTTTGTTTACTGCTAAGAGTAGTAGGACTGTGGAGAGAGGCATGGTATTAGGATCATGGTACTACGTGCTCGGCGGATTGTGGGTTACTCAACTAGGCTTAGCTGCAGTAGCTATTGGAGCTACTGTAGGGCACGCTGACTACACATTCCTGAAGTTAGCTGATCAAGCGTTTGGACCTATAGCTCTAGGGCTAGTGGCTTCAGGAGGAGTGGGGGCTTCACTATCGACTGCAGCTGGGCTACTGCTTGATGAAGCAAGCACTCTTTCAAAAAACGTACTGCAGTACGTCTTCAAGAGGAAGCTAAGCGATCAAGCGCTTGTCTGGAGCACTAGAGCCACAGTAATAGGCTTCGGCATCCTTGGAATATACCTAGCCTACACTAGCCCCGCGCTACTAGTTGACTTGCTGCTACTTGGTTACGCTGGCGTAACACAGCTTTTCCCAGCACTAGTCCTCGGACTCTACGTAGACTTTGATTGGAGGGAGGTTTCAGCTGGCCTTACTGCAGGGCTGGCAACAGTGATCGCATCTTATTTATTGAACTTAGAGAAGGAGCTTGGGATACACTCAACTATTATAGCATTGGCAGTAAACATAGCTGCCCTAGCTTCCTTAAGGATTTTAAGGAGGGTTAAAAAAATATTAGCTATAATAGCTACTTGGCGTCATCAATGGATCTAAATTCAACCCTTATTGAGTGAACTGAGCATGAAATGCAGGGGTCGAATGCCCTAATAACTCTCTGAGCTATTTCAACAGCCTTCTCCCTGCTTAACGCTCCGCCTTCAAGCGCACTCATTATTACAGCCTCCATAGACGCCTGGTTTTGAGCTGTTGGAGTCACAATATTTGAGTACCTTACTCTCCCGTAGTCATCCACTTCATACCTATGGTATAGTACGCCTCTCGGAGCTTCTGTAGCAGCAATATAAGTCCCGGGCTTAGGCTCAAGCTTCTCGCACGCAGGGCTCCCGGAGGGCTCCCTATAGTTCTCCAGGAAGTCCCTTAAGTAAATGAGAGTATCGAGTGTTTCAGCCACTCTAGCAATTATGCTTTGAAACACGTTTTTCAGCGGGGGCCTCCACCCATATGAGTTCAGCATGTCCTTTGATTCACCGCTTAAGTGCCTATACCCTATGTTGAACCTAGCTAGTGGGCCGACTACGTACTCTAGGCCTTCAATCAACTTGTATCTAAGGGCGTTTGAGTAGTTGACTTGCTCGCATCTAACGATCTTTTCAAAATCGCTTACGGGAACAGCTCTCTCTCTACTGCCGTAGCTTACGTAAATGCTTTCAGCTATGCATGGATATTTAGATCCATCGTATACAGCCATGAGTTTAAGCCTCTGTTCATCCATAGCTATATTCTCAAGGCTTAGCACTGCATTAGCCATGTACTTAAATGAGTTAAAGACGCTCGGCATCTCCTTAAGTAACTTAACTACATTGTCTAGCTTTGGGAAGCCGTATATGCCTCCAATCCTTACGTTAACAACGTTGTGGAATCTGCCTCCGAGGACTTCCATAGCTTTCCTAGACCATAGGAGGACTCTCGATGCGTGGTTGAACAACAGCGGGTTTCTATCAACTAGCTCAGGCAGCGAACCAGTGTTAAAGAAGTCGGGTAAGTGGAGGTAGTATGAGTGGAGTATGTGGCTCTTGACTCTCTCAGCTCCAAGAATCGCTAGCCTCACTTCTTCAACTTCCTCCAGCGGCTCTATCCCCAGTCCTTTTTCAAAAGCTCTAACAGCCGTTAAAATATATGATACGCCGCATATGCCGCATATCCTACTGACTATATCCGGTACGTCAATAACTCTTCTTCCCTTAACTAAGTACTCAAAGAATCTCGGTGGCTCAGTGATCTTTACTTCAACTCCTATTAGAGAGCCCTCCCTAATAATTAATTGAACCTCCCCTTCTCCCTCAACTCTAGTTAGAATAGCCGACACGTATACCACCTAGGTCTTGAGTGACTTAACTAAGCTCATACTATACCCCTTCAGTAAAGAGTGGAAGTCCTCTTTACTTAAGCCAAGCTTCTCCAATGCCTCCCCCATTTCGAAGACTTTTCCAACATCAATGTCTTTATCCTTGATTCCATAGCATCCATAGCACCCCCTCCCAAAGCTAGGGCATAGAGCTCCGCAGCCTGCTGAAACAATTGGGCCAAGGCATGGAATGCCCTTAGTGACTACTACACACTCTATGCCTGCTCTCTTGCATTCAGCACACAGGCTTTCATACACTTCCACAGGCCACCCCCCTACAACGATCTTCTTAATTATGGAGGCCAGTGCATCGCCATTGACCGGGCACCCCCTCAGCGATAAGTCTACTTGCACTAATTCACTAACTGCTTTAACGTCGCTATATGCATCCACGTACTCTGGGCTTGGATACACGTACTTCTTGACTTCATTAACGTCTACACCTACTCTCAGCGACTGCACTCCCCCTAGTGTAGCGCAAGTGCCCATAGATATCAAGACCTTGCTTAATCCACGGATCTTCTTTAAAACCTCTTCGTGCTCCCCTCTAATAGAGGAGCCTTCAATTACTGCTACGTCGAGCTCCGTTAATTCATTAACGTCCTGAAGCTCTGTAAAATACTTTACTTCAATTAACTTCAGTAATTCAGGGTGTTTAACTAAAGCGTATATCAATTCATTTATGCATCCTGAGCATGAAGTCAACTTAAATACGCCAACGCTAGCCTTCCTCATATCCCATCAACCCACAGGTAGTTCATTAATTCATCGTAGCTAAAGACTGGGCCGTCTTTGCACACAAAGTAGTGGCCGAACTGGCAAGTGCCGCAGACGCCCATTCCGCACCTCATCCTCCTCTCAAGGGATAGGAACATCTTGTCGGCCTTCAAGCCTCTGCTAGCTAATCTGCGGACAGCCACCTTCATCATTACTTCAGGCCCGCATACGTAAGCAGTAGTCCTACTAGGATCTAAGTCTATGCGGTCAATTAAGTCAGTTACAAAGCCTACATAGCCCGTCCAGCCTTCGTAAGGCTTATCTATGGATACTTTAACAACTGAGTTAGGTATTTCAGTATACTTCCCTAACTCGTGTTTGTAAATCAAGTCGTGGGGGGTTCTAGCTCCATACAGTATGAATAGCCTGCCGAAGGAATCTCTACGTGCTTCAACATACCTTATTATAGGTCTAAGCGGGGCCAGCCCTATGCCTCCTCCAACTATCAGTACATCCATGCCCTCCATCCCTTCGAGAGGCCACCCCCTGCCGTAAGGCCCTCTTATGCCTACTTGAGAGCCCACTTCAATGAATGTAGTGAGGTGCTTAGTTACTGCTCCAACGCTTCTAACAGTGTGTGCAATGACTAGCCTATCCCCTCTTCTAAACGCATCTGATACAGAGATCGGTACTTCGCCTAAACCCCTTGCGTAAACCATGTTGAACTGCCCTGGGGCTGGCTCAGGGAAATCCCTTAAGGCTACGTATATTGTTTTAACTAGCGGGGCTTCATCAATTACGCCAGTAACTACGGCTGGCAATGGAGTTAGAGGCTTAGCCAACACTCTTAAACACCTCCCATAGAGTCTCCCTAATGTCTACTCCCAGAGGACACCATGTAATACACCTACCGCATCCAACGCATCCAATTAAGCCAACTTGCCTTGGGTAGAAGAGGAATTTATGGAGTATGAAGTGCCTGTACCTCATGTATAGCTTCGGCCTGAAGTGCCCTCCTGCAACGAGGCCGTATGAGTACGATAGGCATCCATGCCACTTCTTCAATCTACGGGCACTCCCATCGAGTTCTGCTTCATCGAAGAACTCTGTGCAGAAGCAAGTTGGGCAAACCATGTTGCAGTTGGAGCATGCAACGCACTTCTTGGAAACCTTATTCCACAGCTCTACGTTATTAATTGATTTCTCCAATGCGTTAGTTAAGGCATTTAATTCAGGCAGTACTTTCGTAGACTTTAAGGCTTCACCCATGGCTTCCCCATACTCAGCCACAGTCCTGTCTCCCGCCTTCTTAACGTTAAGCCTCTTCAGTAAGTCTGCTCCAATGCTGCTCCCTGATTTAAAGACCACTACTCCATTGCTAAGCCTGGCGAAAGCCACGTCAAATCCGCTGCTCACCCCAGGGCCTGTTCCAACTGAGCCGCAGAAGCAGACGTTGGATGGTTTAACGCACTCCTCAACTACAACGACTTTTACGGAGCTCCTGGCGCTAGTGTAGTAAGGATCTCTGTTCATCAATATGCCGTCGAGCACCCTCATTGAATATAGATCGCATGGCTTAATGCCGAATAAGGCTATATTGCCGTAATCTACTTTAGCTTCCCGCAAACCAAAGTCTTTATCTATGTAGAGTACTTCCTGTGCGGGTGGGTATAGGAAGTACTTTAGTGAGGGGAATGAATGCCTAAAGCGCGCCGAGGCTCCCTCCTCAACTAACTTATATGAGGAAGGGGCTTGAACATCCTCAACGCTTAGCGGAAGCTCTTCTATAGAGCCCAGCTCTCCGTAAGTAAATGATTTATTAACGTACTTAAGTCCAACAACCTTAAGGTTTAGCAAGGAGGAGAGCATTGATAGAAGCTTGCCGACATCCCTAACGCTCCCTTCGTACATCATGAATATCACGTGAAGTTACTAAGTCGCACGAATATTTAAATCCTACGTCAGTATATTGCAGCTAAACCCCGCTCCCCGGGAGCGGGGAGGGGCTGTAGGCAGTTCTTGAAATAAGCCGTTTTACAGCTGAGCAACTGTCGTTTAGTAAAGCAGTAGTTATTCAAGAAGTCCTATATTTAGTTTATCTTCATTAACTGCCTTAGTTACAGATATATAGCCTTACCCTCTTGAGAACCCCTAGGGGTCCAATGGTGAAGGCATCGATTTTAGTTGCAATTTTCGCCGTACTACTAATAATAGTTGGAGTTGGAGCATTTTTAGCGGGTCAATATACGGCAGCTCCTCAACCCCAGGTCTATAAGCCTCCGGAGAGAGTAAGGGCTGCATGGATCTACGTAGGCCCTGTAGGAGATGCTGGATGGAGCTATATGCATGATATAGGCAGGAAGTACGTAGCTGAACTATTCAAGGACTGGCTTGAGACTACGTTTGTTGAAGCAGTTGGAGAAGCTGAATTACTTGAAGTCATAGATAGGCTTGTTGCAGAAGGCTATAACGTCATATTCACTACATCATTTGAATTCATGGATAAAACAATAGAGGCAGGCAAGAAGTACCCTAACGTAATGTTCTTCCACTGCTCCGGCTATAAGAGGGCTTCAAACGTTGGAACGTACTTCGCCGATCTATACCAAGTATACTATTTGAATGGATTGATGGCTGGTGCACTAACTGAGACCGGCCAACTAGGCTATGTAGCAGCATACCTAATACCTGAAGTAGTTAGGCACATCAATGCATTCGCTATTGGGGCGAGGGAAGTGGGAGAGCAGTTAGGCAAGAACATAACTGTCCACGTCATAGAGATCATGGGGTGGTACGCTCCAGATAAAGCTGAAGCAGCTGCAGATACATTAGTGAAAGACTATGGAGTAGATGCGCTAGCCTTTACTGAAGACTCAACTAGAATCGTTGAATACGCCAATAGAGTTGGAGCATACGTATTCAGCCACTACGGCCCAATGATGAAATACGGCCCTGAGTACACGGTCAGCGGGCAGTTAGTTAGGTGGGAAGCGATATATGCTGATATATTAGTTAAAGTAAAGGCTGGAGTACTTAGACCAGATAACTTGGATAAAGTAGACTACTGGTACTTATTGAGCTCCGGTGCAGTAGATCTTGCTGCAGACATAGATTCAACAGGTGCTCCAGTAATCATAAATCCCAATTACATCGATGTTCTAAAAGGCATTTCAGTGAGAGATAAGCTGACTGGGGAAGAAATAAGCGTATACGACTTAGTCATGAGGAGGTATAGGCAAATGAAGGAGGCATTCATGGTTCTGCCGCTCCAGTTCTCAGCCGATACCCATAAGTATGAAAACATAGGGCATATAACAATTAATTGGGGTGGAATGCTCGGCACTCTACCGTACCCAGTTGCTCCTACTTTCGATCCATTCGTAGGTCCTCTCAGCGGCTACTGCCTCTACTCACCGGACGCTTCGTACTCTAAGTACTGCATAAGCCCGGCGCCTAGTGGAAGAGTCGCCATACCGGCTGGCCTTAGATTAAGCCACGAAGACTTATGGAACATGGATTACCTGCTTGACTACGTAGTTAAGCACTAATTAATTAAATCCAATATTTTTAAATCCCTAAACACATCATTGCAATAAATTGATTGCCCCTACAAGCAGGGAGGACTAAATGAGCTATGAGTACGTGGTGCTTAAAGAGATCTCCAAGAAGTTCGCTGGAGGAGTAAAAGCCTTAGATAAAGTAACGATAGAGATAAGGACGGGGGAGGTGCTGGCTTTACTGGGCGAGAATGGGGCGGGAAAATCCACTCTCGTGAAGATCCTTTATGGAGTTTATAGCGCTGATGAGGGAACAATATACATTAATGAAAAACGAGTAGACATATCCAGCCCAGCTGAAGCCATCAGGCATGGGATAGTAATGGTGTCTCAACACCCTCAGTTAATAGATACGCTATCGGTAGCTGAGAACCTAGCTCTCGGGCTAAAGGCATTCAACGCATTTACAAGCATTAAGAAAGTATCTAAATTCATATCGGAGAAGAGCGGGAAGTTTGGAGTAAAGATTGATCCTTGGGAAAAAGTGTGGAGGCTTACGTATACTCAAAAACAGCTTGTTGAAATGATTAGAGCAATGCTCCTCAATGCGAGAGTCGTTCTATTAGATGAAGCACTAACGTACCTGCCGCTTGAGGAGAAGAGGAAGTTCTATAAATTCATAAAGGAGTTCACTGCGAAGGGAGGAAGTGCCGTAATAATAACTCACAAAATACCTGAAGCACTAGAAGCGGCGGATAGAATAGCGATCCTGAGGAGGGGGAGGCTAGTAGGCATTATTGAAGGAGGCAGCGCTCGAATAGATGATGTTAGGAAAATGATGTTTGGAGAAAGCGCTGCTGAAATAACTTATGGGAAGCTCCAGGCTTCACAGCCGGGGGAGGAGGCAGTTATTGAAACACAAGATCTTTGGATTACGGGAGACTTTGGTGAAAATGCTGTAAGAGGAGTCAGCTTACGTGTTAGAGAAGGGGAGGTAGTCGGTATAGCAGGCATAGTTGGCAATGGCCAGAGGGAGCTTACTCAAGCATTGGCTGGGTTGAGGAAGGTTTCTAGAGGCAGAATACTCATTGGAGGGAGGGACGTAACGAATAGAGGTGTGCGTGTAGTTAGGGAAATGGGTGTAGGCTACATTCCCGACTCCCCGCTGGCTTTTGGAATTTCAATAGATAACTCGATGACTGAAAACATAGCTGCACTATATCAACGGAAATCCATGCTCGTTAATTGGAGTGAAGTGCGTGAAGTAGCTTCAAGCCTTATAGAGGCTTACAAGATAATGATACCGGATGCCGGCTCCCTCATTAAAGTTCTTTCAGGCGGAAACATCATGAAGGTTATAGTGAGCAAGGAGATAAATTACTGTAGGAGAGCATTGATAGCTCATAATCCAACGAGGGCTTTAGATGAAGTCAGCGCAATCATGGTCCGCAAATCCATTAAGGAAAGAGCTATTAGTGATGGAGTAGCAGTGCTACTTGTTTCAGAAGATCTAGATGAAATATATCAGGTGAGCGACTCCATCTACGTCATGAATTCCGGGAAGCTTTACGGCCCCTTCCCGCCTGATGAAGCAGAGAGAAGCAATGTAGAGCACTTAATGGTGATTTAGAGTTGAGGTTCATTGTTGTAAGAAGAACTAAGCCTCACCCATATATAAAGCCGCTAATAATAGCTTTATCGCTAATAACGGGAATGGGCTTGGTCGCCATCCTTCTAACACTAATTGGAGCCCATCCTTTCGCAATCCTAGTAACTATAGCGTATTCATTCACTACGCCACAAGTAGTTAAGGACATGCTTTTACTGACAATGCTTGGATGCGCTTTACTGATCTCGTTTAAAGGCGCTGTGTGGAACGTTGGTGCTGAAGGACAGCTCTATACAGCGATAATACCAATAGTGTGGATAACGCTGTATGTAGCTCCATGGAGTGCCGGAAGCCCTCCTCATCAACCAATATTAATTATATTAGCTTCAATTACGGCAGCTGCAGTCTTTGGAGCCATGTGGGGGGCTGTTGCAGGTGCGCTGAGAGCTTATGTAGGTATAGATGAAGTGCCAGTGACGTTAATAATGAACTACGTAGCTTACTATGTAGTAAACATCCTCGTACTTGGGCCATTCCGCGGTAGGTACGTTTATGGATACATTAGAACAGACGATCTTCCGGATGCATATAAGTTGGGCATAAACGTAGTTATGCAGAGAACCGGGAATGCCTTCTTAGATGGATTCCTTGAGTTCATTAGGGTAGTAGTGTATTACGCTTACTGGGTGCTTGCAGCGGCTCTCGTAGCTCTTCTAACGTGGGTTGTATTTAACCATACGACGATAGGCCTTAGGATAAAGATCCTTGGCTCAAACCCGGAGTTCCTAAGGGCTGTGGGAGTAGATGTAAGGAAAACCACAGTGATGGCTTTAGCGCTATCGGGCTTACTCGTAGGTGTTGCAAGCGCTATCTACTACTTAGGTGATTTAACTAGGCTTACTTACCCTATTCAAGCTCAAACAGCTGGCTACGGCTATCTAGCTATACTCGTAGTATGGCTGTCGATGCTCGAGCTACCGCTAATCCCTTTATCAGCATACATAGTTAGTTCACTGAGGAATGCTGGCAGGAACATGCAGATATTTGGGCTGGGGGGCCTTGAGTCAACACTAGTATTGCTGGGCTCAGTGCTGCTAACGTACTCTGCTCTTAGATTTCTAACAGAGTATGAAGTGAGGGTGGTTAAGTAATGGGCTTGGAGCAATACGCAGTCAATACACTCGTGGAGCTAGCCCCGGTTTTCGCAACATTCTACTTAGTCGCCTTAGGCCACAGCTTGTTTGAAAAAGCAGGGCTCCTCGACTTAGCTATAGATGGAGTGTTCTTCATGGGCTCCAGCATTGCTGTTAGAGCAGCTGTAGCTTCAGGCTCCCCAGTAGTTGGAACTGTAGTTACAGCAATTGCTGTAATGTTTTTAGGAATAGCGCTAGCATTCCTAATGACTTCTCTACCAATTAGCCACGGAGCCATAGGTCTCTCAATGATGTTCTTAGGCTACGGCATTGGAATAATCGTTGGATACCCGGCTAGACTTGAAGTAGGCAGCATAGCTATGTATGCCTACAGCGAAGGCGAGTCAATGGCGATCATGGCTATATCGATAGCCATAGGAGTAGCCGTCCACATAATACTTAAGTACACGAAGCTCGGGGCTTCAATAAGGGCGTGCGGCGAAAACCCTCATGCAGCCGCCTCCCTAGGGGTAAACGTGCTTTTAACAAGGCTTATAGCTGGAGCAGCAGGCTTTGCAATAATGGGGGCGGGTTCATCGTTCTTCACTCTTGCTTGGCAGAAGTTCTGGGATCCAAAGTCTTATACACTTGGATACGGATGGCTGGCTTTCACAGTTGCACTAACTTCAGGCAGGCACCCGATGATCCTAGTGCCTATTTCACTCATATTCGGCGGACTGACATTCTATAGAGTTAAGATAGGAGTAATGTATGGAGTTGAAAAAGATGTAGCAAACCTAGTGCCGTTTATAGCAGCTTTAATAGCGATGCTAGTTTGCTATGCAACTAAGCTTAAGAATATTTTGGCGCCGCCAACAAGCCTAGGCAAAGTGTATTATAGGGAAGAAAGAACTGTTTAATTAATGAAGAAGTTATGGCCCAAGGAAGTCCTTGGGCTTAGGAGGCTCTGGCTTAAGCCCTTTTCTCTCCCTAATGCTTCTAACCAAGTCCAGCAGCATGTTGTCTGGCACTGGAGCCCACCTACTGAACTCCTGGCCCCATAAAGCTTTTCCAGCAGACGCTCCTCTCAGCGCTTCCGCTAAATCAAATGACTCTGCTACAGGTAGTTCAGCTACAGTTCTAACAATAGGTCCCTGGTAGCTCATGTCGATTATCCTGCCTCTCTTCTTAGCAACTATTGCAGTTACTCCACTGATGAACTCGCTTGGAACTCTGACATCGATCTTCATAAGTGGCTCCAGAAGCGTGGGCTTGGAAGTCAATAGGCCTACGTATATGGCGTTCCTTGTAGCTGGGAATAACTGCCCAGGCCCTCTGTGAGCTGGGTCTTCGTGAACTACTGCATCGTGCAGCACTACTTTCACTCCCCTAACTGGCTCTGCTGCCAGAGGGCCCTCCTTCATCGATATCCTGAATCCTTGAATTAAAGTATCCCTTACCTCCCTTAAGTACTGGACGCCGCTAGTTAAGTCAACGAATACATCTATGTTTTCATCTATAGCCCATATCCTCCTGGCCTCATCGTAGTCCCACCCAGCTTCATCCCTCAGTATCTTAGCTCTATCCCTTGGATCCATGTCTTCAGTCACTACTCCCTGCGCTATGAGGTCTACAGTCCTCTGATCAAGTGGCTCAACATTTATGTAGACCTTGTTATGTTTGTTGGGGGACTTTCCTTCAAATACATCGCTTCTCTCACGAATGCTCTCTCTATAGACTATTAATGGCTGTGACACGTTTACGTCAAGTCCGTAGAACTCCTTTAGAAGCGTTAAAGCGATCTCTATGTGTAGAGTCCCAAGACCGCTCAGCAGGTATTCGCCTGTCTCCTCATTTATCTTAACCAATAGGCTTGGGTCTTCAATGCTCATCTTGTGGAGGGAGTCTATGAGCTTAGGCAGATCGGATGGAGTCTTAGGCTCTACGGATACTGTGACTACGGGTTCCGTCAATATGCGCATTCTCTCGAATGGAACCATAGATTCCTTGAGCTTTGAGCTAACTATGGTTTCTCCAGCGCGGGCTTTAGATAATCCTAGGAGTGCAGCAATGTTTCCAGCAATTATTTCATCTGCTAACTCCCTGTATAAACCCATGTATAGGCTTACTTGAAGAACTCTCTCACTAAACCTAGTGTTAATTAGCCAGACTTCTTCCCCAGGCTTAACTGAGCCTGAATATACTCTTCCAGTAGCCACTAGCCCGGCGTGAGGGTCGAACTTTATGTCATTAATGACCATGACTAGGGGGCCGTTGGGATCGGCTTCAATCATTGCCCTAGCTACATCACTGCTTAGATCTCCGTGCCATAGCTTAGGTATTCTATAGCGCTGAGCCTCCTTAGGGTTGGGCAAGTACTTGATCACTGTATCGAGTATTGCCTCATGTAGAGGAGCTAGCTTCTGCAACTCGGCTACTCCTTCATGCCCCCTCTCGTATGCTGCAACAATATCGCTGAACTTAATGCCTCTATCCTGAGCTAGAGGTACTGTGAGACCCCATCTATCTTTAGCGCTTCCGAAAACTACTTGACCTTTAGCAGGGTCGAGGAGCCAGCGGCTCCTATAGGGCTCTTCTGCATAAGTTGTGAGCAGGCTGTTGAACTCCTTCATTATGCCTACAAGCCTTTGCTGTATTTCAACGGGGGTGAGCCTCAGCTCCTTTATCAATCTATCTATTTTGTTTATGTATAGTACAGGCCTAACTAGTTCCTCCATTAGTAACCTAAGGTACATTTCAGTCTGAGTCATTACTCCTTCAACGGCGTCTACGACAACTATTGCTCCATCAATTGCTCTATAAGCTCTAGTGGTTTTCGATGAAAAGTCCACGTGCCCCGGGGTATCAATAAGGTTAATTACGTAGGGCCTCCCCTTATACTCATGGTATAAGCTAACGTTAGCTGTTTTAACAGTCATCTGCCTACGCTGCTCAACGTCGAGGTAGTCGAGGGCTAGTGCTTCACCAGCCACTTTCTCAGATATTATGCCGGCAGCCGCCAGGAGGGAGTCTGAGAGAGTGGTCTTCCCATGATCTACGTGAGCCGTTATACCTATGTTTCTAACTTGCTCTAGGCTCTTCATTATCTTAAGTATATCAGTAACTCTCTTATACCTAACCACCTTAAAGCACCGCGTCTATAGCTTCTTTCAGTCTTCTTAAATAAAAACTCATTTATAAGTTAATGCTCTAACAACAGTCCTCAGACTCCCCATGCTGAAAGCCGGGGAAATGGAGTTCGGCGCAAACGGCGAGGCCTTCCTTAAATATCCGAGTCCACAGAATCTTGAGGAAGCTGCGGTTGTTAAAGAGAGTTTTTAAGCGAAAGATCTTGTGAAATAACTTCCCATAAGTTGTAGGTTGCAGCGCTTTCTACAGCATTAAAAAGATCTTCTTCACTGATCCCTACTTCTCTCTCTATTTCAACTACTTTGCTGAGCACTGCCTTAGTGGTCACTCTGCGCGTTCCCACAGGGCAGTATTCCTTTACTTCAATTGAGTATTTGTAAGTCCCTATTCTCTTAGCTAACTTAACTACTTCATCCTTATCGAAGCCTATTAAGGGCCTGAGGACGGGTAGCTTAGACGCATTACTTATTACACATAGGTTGTCGAGCGTTTGAGAAGCTACTTGACCTAGGTTTTCCCCTGTTACAAGGGCTTTAGCACCTATTTTCTCAGCCAGCATAGAGGCAAGCTTCATCATGAGCCTCCTGACAATTATTACAACATAGCCCTCCGGTGAAGATAGCAGTATTCTTGGCGCTAGAGTCCTTAAGTCAACTACATATAGCCGCGGCACATATCCATAAGCCCACTTTTTCACGAGAACTCCCGCCACCTTTAATACGCTTTTAACTTGTTCTTCACCCCCAAGGTTGAATAAAACCATGTCTGTTCTACACCCCCTCCTCATAGCGTACCACGCGGCTACTGGGGAGTCTATTCCACCGCTGAATAGGGATAGGACGGCTCCTTCACTGCCTATAGGCAAGCCGCCTGGGCCGCTGATTACTTTGTCGTATAGATAGATGTACTTGCCTCTAACTTCAATGTAGGCAGTGTAGCTCGGCTCCTCTAGATCTACTTTAAGGCCTGTAGACTCCTTAATCCTCTGCCCAACGGCTTTCTCAATATCTATGCTTGTGAACTCATGTACGCCGACTCTATTGACGCATACTGCGAAGCTGTTTCCCTTGGCTCTATCTTTAAAGAACTCGAGGGATTTCCCAACTATGTCTTCAACGCTGGTGAACTTCGCTATAACTGATGGAGATACGCTCACAACACCCATTACTCTAGCAGCGTGTTCTGAAGCATTTATAGCCTCCTCCTCGCTGCTGAATGAACCAATGATTATTCTGCCGGGGACTCTGACCGCCTTCCTATAAGGGATCGCGTTCTTGCTTAATGCATCACTTAAGTTATCGATGAGCATTCTCTCCATGAAGTCCCTCGTAGCCCTCCCCTTTATCGCTACTTCACCATACCTAACTAACAGCACCCAGGCAGTCAACGCAGCATCCTCTTTAATGCATCCGTACTTAGATTACTTAAAAAGGCTTATAAAGTACTTAAAGTCATATCTCTCCCCTAAGTGAGGTGGCTTTACTTGAGGGCTGCTTCAATGATTCTCCTCCTCATAATTCTCCTCACGTCATTAGTTAATGCAACAGCCTATAGCCAGTACTCATCGTCGATGAGCATAACTGTGTATGCTCCAGCAGTCAGTAGTGGGGGAGGCGGAATATTGTCTAAAGTAGCCTTAACAATAGCTTACCCCGGCTCAGGCAAAGTATTCTTTTCAGCTACACCTCTAACTGAGCTAGATACACAGGCTTCAGCTAGAGTGGCAGCTCTTGTAGCATCAAGTATTTCGGGGGCCAGTTACTTTAACTACGATTACTTCGTTGAAATGGAGTCAAATACGGCAATAATTGGAGGGCCCAGCGCTGGCGCATTAATGACTGTTGGATTCATATCGCTATTGCTAAACATTACTTTAAGTCCTGACATAACTATGACGGGCATGATAAACCCCGATGGATCAATAGGGCCTGTGGGAGGGCTGAGGGAGAAGATCGAGGCATCGGCTGGAGCAGGGTTTAAAGTATTCCTAATACCATTCGGCCAAAGAATCTACACTGAGCAAGTAGTTGAAACGCAGAAACTTCCTTGGGGCACTGTTAGAAGAACTACTTACAGGCAGATAGACTTAGTTGAGTACGGCTCTATGCTCGGCGTTAAAGTAGTTGAAGTAAAAACTGTTAGAGAGGCCTTAACGTACTTCACTAATGGGCGTACAGTTGAGTGTTCAGCTAACACAGTTGATCTTCCAATGAGCTTTACCACGAGCATTAAGGCCCACGGAGAAAACATAGTGAGCTTATCTAGAGGCAGCTTAGAGCAGGCGAATGAATCGCTAAGTAAAGTCAGCTACATCTATAGGAGTTCTGTGAGAAGAGCCTTGCAGAGCGCAAGCGAGTTAGTTAGCCAGGCTGAAGACTTGATTTCAAACAACTACACTCTCTTAGGAGTCAACGTGGCTTTTAGAGCTCTTTATGCATCAACTTACGCACTTTGGTTAGCTAGAGTATACTCAAATGAGTGCACAATCAATGAATTAAGCGATTTAGTTAACTCAACCATAGTCGAGCTTTATGAAAAGATCTATCGGCAAAGCCATGATCAATACGTAAGTTACCCCGCAATAGAGTTACTGGCTGGAGCCAAGGTTAGATTCAATGATGCTCAAGATAGCTTCTCTAAATCACAGAACTCCACTGATACAGCCACAGTCATCAGCTACCTCTCATACAGCTATGCAAGAGCATATACAGTTGAGCTATGGATGAATTTATCCACAGTTTTCCAGGAGTGGAGGGGGGAGCTCATTGATGCCGGCTCACTTCCTACTTTAACTACAATGCTTTACGCCATGGCTGACAGCGTCGTATCGTATGCTCAAACCCTCATAGGAGACCTTGGGGTAAGCGCTCCGGACTACGAAGTCGCCCAAGATCATATTAGTAGAGCCGCAGGCGCTCTAGCAGTAGGCGACGCTATTGGGGTTTTAGGGGAGAGCATTTATGCATCAGCTTATGGAATTACAGCTATACACAAGCTATTCAGCGTGAGCGAGGAGGTAGATAGGGAGTTAGCTAAAGCTGTAGGCAGAGAGGCTTTATTCTCCCTATGTTCAACGAACTTCTCATCACTCATGGCAATCTACTACTATTATTATGGCGCGGAGGCTGAAGATAATGAAGCTATAGACGATGCATTAGTCTCATACGTTATGTCAATACTCTACTCTAAGGCCGCTTTAACGTTGAGTAGAGCTCCTCAATCAATTCAATTAACTAGTGCGCCTCCCCAAGGAGCTCCGAGTGCGCCTAGTAAAGCTCCCGGAGGAGGCGTGGCTAACTTATGGTATTTAGGGATGCTGGCATCGTTTGCGGCAGGGCTAGTTGTTGGGCTCACAGCCATGTATTTATTGAAGAGTTCGAGAAGCGTTGGGAGACAGCAATCCATGGAGCTCGGCGGCTAGAGCAATCTACTCAGCATATTTAACATAGACTTAGCGTTATCAAGCATCCAGTGGTTGTTGTTGAAGAATACGTATAGTTTAAGAGGCTTTAGCCCAGTGATGTAATCAGCGAGTCCCTCTAGTTCCCCCATAGAGTAATCGTGCGTGTACCAAGAGCTTCTGCCGTGCATCCTCAAGTACACGATCCTGTTGGAGCTCCAAATGTATGTGCCAATGGGTGAATCTATTGAAACCACTGTTATTCCTAGGGGCTCCAGCTCTTTGAGCGCTTCTTCATTAAACCACGACTCATGCCTGAACTCTAATGCAAACCTATCCCTAAGCCCGGTGCTTTGCGCAAACGTCTTCACTTTACTCAAGTTATCCCCACACGCCTTCATTGATGGAGGTAGTTGAAATAAGTAAAAGTCTATGAGTTCATCCATTGGCTTAAACAACTCCCTAAACTTAAGCCAGTTGCCGAGGGCTTTTTGAGAAAGCTTCCTTAAGTGAGTGATCGAGCTATGGACTTTAATAGCCCATCTGAGAGCTCTTCCGCGAACACTCCACGACTTAACTTGGCTTAAGTAGGGATACCTGTAGAAGGATGCGTTTAGCTCTACTGCATTAAGCGTGCTGTACTTGACGTACCAATCAAGCGATCTTTCCTTATTCCAGCCGTATAGCCAGCCGGATGTGCCTACGTAAATCTCCAAGCGCTTCCACCATTTAAGCTCCTTAGCTTTTAATACGTTAATCAGCGCTTTTGCAGAGCCGTTTTTAAACGCATCTCCATTCAACTGGAGTTATTTAGGAAAAGCCTTATTTACTGCACTCCATATGCTTGTCCTAGTGGGGCTATATGAAGGCTTTATTGAGTAAAAAGGCTCTAGCTCTATCGATTGCGTTAGCGTACTTGTTTTCCACGTATACATCTGCTGCTTTCTCCAGCGAGTCAATAATCTATGGCACTGCCTTGATCGCCTTAATTATTTGCTACAGCGCGTACTTAGCTTCAAGACCTTACGTAAGCTGGCTCGACTCATTCTCCATAATTTCACTCCACGCTCTCTCAATAGTCTTTGGGCTGGCCACAGGGCTCTTCATTAATGCTGCTCAAACGACTTCACTAACGATGTACGTCGCGTCTACATCAATTATAGTGTTAGCAAGCATAGTTATTACAGCAGTGCGCCTAAGCAAACTTAAATGAGGCGTAAGGCATCCAGAAGCAGGGGGGGTTTAACTTGGCTAAAGTAGCTGTAGTTCATCACTCAAGCACACCGACGTGGAGCGTCAGCGAGTTAGTGAAGTACGCTAAGAGAAAGGGCCATGTAGCCAGGTACTACAGGATCCAGGATATAGATGCTGCAATAACTGACAGAGGCGTAGTTGTACAGCCTTTTGCAAAAGGATTTAGCGTAGATGCAATTGTTGTGAGAAGCCTAGGCATAAATCCAAGCGTTGAGCAGCTAGTGAAGAGAATAGGCATTCTCGACGCACTCAGGATCTCTGGGACAGTAGTAGTGAATAAACCGGCATCCATGCTTCAAGCAAGAGATAAGTGGACTGCCTTAGTGAAGTTACATAGTTCAAACATAAGGGTCCCCGAAACCATAGTTACGGAAAACCCGTTTACAGCAATGAAGGCTGTTGAAAAAATGGGCTCAAGCGTTTTTAAGCCTATAATAGGGAGCCTGGGGCTTGGATCAGCTTTAGTAAGCAACACTGATATAGCTTTTCAAATAAGTAAGAGCCTCACAGCATTTAAGCAGCCAACGTATATTCAGAAGTACATACCTAAGCCAGGCTATGACGTGAGAGTATTCGTAGTAGGTGAAAGAGTCGTAGGCGCAATGAAGAGAGTCATATCGAGAGGCTGGAAGACTAACATAGCTCAGGGAGCGAGGGGAGTCATGTTAAGGGAGAGCGATGACCCTGAGTTATACGAACTAGGCGTTAAAGCATCTAAAGCCCTCGACCTAGACTACGCTGGAGTAGACATAGTGGTCGGCAGAGACAACTGTAAGTACGTCATTGAGGTAAATGCATCTCCCCAGTGGAGGGGGTTAATGATGGCTACTGGAGTGAATCCAGCAGAACATATTATAGAGTACGTAGTGTCTAAAGCTAGGAAGTAGTGATGATTAGTGAACCGGTTGAGCCTTTTAAGGCAGTGATATCGAGTTCTCAACTGATTAAACTCCAACTACTCCCTCCTTAACACACCTCAACACGTATATGATGCTTACATCATTAATGCCGTCGGTAAGCCTCACTCTATCTATAATGCTTGCAAGCTCCCTAGGATCTCTTGAGTAAACCTTCATTAATGCGTGGTAGTCCCCCGTCACTTCATATAGCTCAGCTACGTTCGGATCCTTCTTCAATAACTCTATGGAAGTCCTGGACTTCTTTGGATCTAGTTTAACCATTATGAAGGCCATCGATTGAAATCCCAGCTTCGCTAAATCAAGTTCTATTGTGAACGCCCTTACAATACCCCTCTTCATCAATCTCCTTATCCTAAGTATTATGGTTGCCGGGCTTACACCCAGTTTCTCAGCCAGCCTCCTGTAGGACTGCCTTGCATCAACTCTAAGCTCTCTAAGTATATCTCTATCCAATTCATCTATTTCAATGAATTGACTCAATTGCTGCACCCATACATAGATACAGTGGCTCAAGGATAATTTTAACCTTAAACCCCATGCTGCAAGCACGCTAAGGCCATGCTGAGAAGTGCGGATATAGTTGGGGAGAGAGTTATTGAGTCTAGAGGACCCCAACCCCCTACCTCTACTTCACTCCCCCTTGAGTAGAGGGGGGCTGCAGCAGCTATATCTGCACCCACTAAGACGCTTAACGCACTTAATGAATACGCTATTGGAGCCGATAGAGCTGGCTCAGCCTTCAGTAACTCTACGTATATCGCTGAAATAGATGATGCAGTGAGCGCTGGAGCTAATGCGTGGACTCCAATGCCTTCCCCCTCAATGTAGCTGCTTGAAGCCCAAGTAATTATTGATGAAATAACTACAAGGATTGCATAAGTGTGCAGAGGTATTAGCTTGCTCAGTAAAGCTACTTGGGCAAGAGACATGGTTACCGGGGATAGAGCTCCAACGTTCACTGATACATTCCTATAGACCCTAATGCTGTACCTCGACGAAGCTGCGAGAGGGAGGACATATAGTGCTGATACCGTAAGAGCTTCAAGAAACTCAAACTCGAGAACCGTGAGGCAGAGCATTACTGCTACACCGGATGCAATCAATGAAGCCAATTGCTTAAGCCCACCTACTCCAACCCCACCCAGCCATGTCTTAATCAATTCAACCCCCTCTGCTCATCGACTACTTCAAGCAAGCCCATCCCCCACTACCATAGCCTAAGGCGCTAAAAGCTTCATCAATAAAATAAAGCCTTCACATAGCTTATAAACGCCAGCACCCTCGATCCACAGTGATGCCCTCGTGAAGGCCTGAAATACGTCTTTAATGCCTACGTTAAGGGAGGCCTTGGAGACACGCTACTGAAATTAAAGTACGCCTACGATGGATGGGATCGCAATTATTCCCAGTCTCAATAGAAGATCAGTTGAGTGAAGCGAAAACAGAATACTTAGCGGAGCTTTACATGAACTATAGAACCAGGAGTTCTAACACTGGCTTGAAAAAGATTAGGGCGTCGCATTAGATGAGCTATGCTCCACGCGGCATGCTATTTCAGGAAGGGAGTTTGAAGTGGGGAAGAAAACTGTTTCTATCTACCGTAGACCTCATCAACTTAAATCACTTTAATAATTACCTGGAAAAAGATAGATGTGGGGTCTTCATCCATTCACCCCCGAAAGTCCTCCAATGACATGAGGAGGGAAGATCGAGTGAACGATAGTTTACGCTCGATCGGAACGGCTAAACGCTCTTGAAGCTTTTAACAAGAGCAGGCTTTAGCAGGCTTTGAATGCTCTAAGTTCAGGTTTTAGCGACAGCTGAAATACTTGGCGTAGGTCCCGCTAGTTCTTGCTTTGCGTGCCCGCCAAGTATTTTTCAAACTGTTCTGCGTACTTGTATCCGCTGTCTGGAAAGACGAGGACGTACACGTCTTTTTCCCCGGCTATTTCTTCGAAGGCGTGGACTACGGCGCCTGCGCTTAACCCTATTAAGAGGCCTTCTCTCCTCGCTACTTTTATGGCGGTTTTTATTGCTTCAGACTGTTTGACGTCTATTATTTCGTCGAAGTCTACCCAATGTATCCACTTCATGCCTGTTTCAACTCTTCTAATGCCTGGAATTACTTCGTTCGGCGCTGGTTGGACGCCGACTATTTTGACGCTGTCTCCATATTTGGCTTTGAAGCGAATGGATATAGCGCTCATGTGGCCTGAAGTCCCTACTCCACCGATTATACATGTTGGCTTTAGGTTCAGGCTTGTCAACTGATCATCTAATTCCCTCGCTGTATATTTGAGGTGTACTTTGAGATTAGCGTCATTTTCAAACTGGTTTAAGTGAGTAGCTCCTCGGGCTTTTGCCTCTGAGTCTACTTGACTTATTGCTTCAACTGTTAAGCTTACGGGCATTCTAATAACTTCTGCTCCGAGGACTTTTAGGTATATGTCGCTCACTTTCTGTATGGTCATTGGGATGTAAAGCACTGCTTTTAATCCAAGAATGTTCGCTATTGAAGTTAGAGCTATACCAGTGTTTGTAGATGTTGCTTCATACAAAATCTGCTTGAGACCTCTATTTTCCATGACCTCCTTGATCATGGACCACGCTATTCTATCTTTAACGCTGTTGCTGAAGGGATTGTAGCACTCGAGCTTTGCCCAAACGCTTCTATCGCCTGTTGATAGGGAATTCAGCTTTACGAGAGGTGTGGGCCAGCCTTCATAGAGGAGCTCTAAAGTGCTGTTGTAGACTTTCAGCGCTTTCCTACTTAGCTTCTCTCTCTTAAACAGCTTTATCAATGGAACACTTATCCTAGCCTGCTCAGTTAGGAGTTTAAAGCTTCTTGGCGGAAGCTTCTCCCCCCTAAGTCCTGCTTCTAAGATAGCTTCTTTCGTTAAGCCTTCTGCAGTCTCTATCTCCACGTCATTTATGTCTATTCTGAATGCCGGCGCCCTTCCAGCTGAAAGCAGGTCTAATGCCTGGAATGCTTCATAGCCGTCTAGTAGAATGCTTGTTTTCCTATCTATAATTAGAGGTGTGTCAACGACTCCTGTCTTAAGAAACTTCGCATAGACAGGTAATGCATCCTTCAAATCTATTTGCATAGATGCTTTAACGTTCTTCAGCGGTATGAGTTCGAGTCTGCTTTTTAAAAACTCCAGTGGCACACCTACTTTTCTCTCAATGTGTATTTCACCGTAGTTCTCGGACATTTTAAGCCCTATTAAACTAGAATGTATAACACTGTTATATTTTTAACGGTTATACAAATGTTGTCAAAATATTAAGGAAGCAAGATGAAATCACCATGCGTCGTAAAGTATCTTCTGCCAGCTATAGAGCTATGGAAGTACTTGTAGCTAGAGGGCTATTTCTCAGTAACTCTCAAGGATTCACTTTAAGGCAATAAGTAGTGTTACAAATACGCTCTGCAACGATATTCTGCTCAGCTACTCTACTCCGGTCAGCTTCCTCAGAATCTTGAGCAATCCCCAGTACGTTGGGTTAACTATTCTATACTTAATGCTTAAAATAGCTATTAAGGTAGCTATTCCCGCTAGGGAGGGTTCCCTAAAGCGTTTAAGCATGTATTCAGGCCATGCCTCATAAATTCTTGGAGGCAGGGACGGCCTCTCCAAGTAGTGTGTGGCTAAGTCTTCAGGGCTCTTGAGGGCTCTCCCGCTGTGTAGGCGGGCCATACTCGCAGCCCCTGGCAGTAGGAATAATGGAGGTGGTGGGGGAGTTGTTGGAGGAGCAATCAAAGTTGGTGGCTTGACTCTAGCAACAATTGATCTAGTTAAGTCCTCTAAGAGCGCCCGCTGTCTTTCAAAAGGAAGGTCCTTCACATCCTCCCAAAACCAGTTGAACTCCTCTACGTAGTTTTCAGGCCTAAGCCCTGCATCCCTTAGAGTGATCGAGAACTTCTCCCACAGCTTTACCCTAGCTTCCTCAGCCAAATGACTCTCCCACTCGAGATCTTTGGGGGCTCAGCCTCGACCACTATAACTTAGCTCCAGCCCCTAATTAAAGTACTTGGGGGAACGAACTACACCCCCCGCTCACGAGCCAGTCAATTACTGTAATTGGAGATGCAGTAGATTGAGCATTAATCCGGTCTCCACGGAGATCTCTTCAGCTGCCTTAATTGAGATTAACTGAGCTCCACCCTCAATTATTCCTCTCCGCAAACTTGCTGGAATTTACATATCGCACTAAAGCTTGCATTCAATTACTTTAGCCGAGTCCTCGACTCTAATTAAAGCAATTAGTTTCTTCACGGAGGGCTCTCACCTTGCTCCAACTACTAGCTTACGTCCTCAATTGCAGTAACTTAGGGAGTAATGCACTTCAATTCAATTAATGCTCTAACAATAATATAGAATACCGTAGAGAATATATGGCTACAGTAGCCACATATTGATAAGAACTTTTATATTGAGGTAATATATGGTGTGAACTGGTGGATGCAATGTCTGTTAGTGAGGAATTCATAAAATCCATTCTTGAGCTTGATGAAAGGAAGGCATTAGAGATCGCTAGGAGGAGGCTTGAAGCTGGAGAAGATCCATTGAAAATACTCGGTGACCTAACAATAGCGGCCGATAAAATTGGCGAGAAGTATGAGAAAGGAGAATTCTTCATAGCGGACTTAGTTATGGCTGGTGAAATAATGAAGGGGATCTCTGAGCTTGTTAGGCCAAAGCTTAAGGAACTCGGTAAAGTTAGGGAAGTTGTAGGTAAGTTAGTCATAGGGACTGTTCAGGGAGACATACATGACATTGGTAAGAATATTGCTGTAACTATGGCTGAAGCAGCTGGATTCGAAGTAATAGACCTAGGAGTAGATGTACCGCCAGAGAAATTCGTAGAAGCAATAAAGCAATATAACCCCAATATTGTCGGCATGTCCTGCCTAATAACAGTTGGACTAGAGTCTATGAAGAAGACAGTTGATGCAATAAAGGAGGCTGGATTAAGGGATAGAGTAAAGATCATTATTGGTGGAGGGAGAGTGGATGAGTACGCTAAGGAGTATGCTGGAGCAGATGCATGGACGAATAGTGCAGCAGAAGGAGTGAGAATAATGCTGAAGTGGATAAGGGAGAAAGCAAGGTGAAAGTATGAGTAGAGAACCCGTAGATGAACTAATTGAAAGACAGAGGAAGGAGCCTGAAGCTGTATATAAGGAGAGAGCAGAGATCTTTGAAGATGCAGTTAATTTAAAGACGCCTGCTAGAACACCTGTAGCATTATTTACATGCGGCCACTTCTTCAGTAAGTGGTTTAAGCCAAGCGTGATATACTTCGACTATGGGAAGATAAAGGATGCCTCACTAAAGCTTATTGAAAGCTTCCCAGTAGACTTCTCTGTAATGGCGCCAGCAGCTGAAGGCTTTATATTCTCAGTTGCTTTCGCAGATGCTCCAGAGATAGCGCCAACAATTCGCTTCCTGACGGGGCCTATGCACGATATTGTTAAGGATAAGTACACTAGGTGGCCTGGAAGAGAGCTTCCAGAGCACTTGCCCTTCCAATTTATTGGCGGAGAGTACGTGGAGCCCGAGGAGTACAGGCAGTTGATTGAAGGCCCCATAGACTTCGTGAATAGTGTTGTATTGCCGAGGGCTTGCGAAAACTTGAGTAAGCCTGGTTCAGCTCTATACGTGAAGAGCATTGCTAGATTTGCTTTCGAAGGCTCTAAATTCACATCGTCTCTAGTAGATATAAATGCTGCACTAGCTAAAAACTATGGCTTACCGCCGTTCCCAGCGACATTTGCTTACGCACCACTAGACTTCATAGGGGACTTCCTAAGACATCCAACAGGCGTTATGCTGGACATTAGGAGGCACCCGGATTTAGTTAAGCAAGCTGCAGAAGCCTTAGTGGAGCCTATAGTTAAAGTTGGCTTAGCATTAAAGCCTTTAGGAGCTAAATACGCATTCATACCTCTACACTTAAATGAAATGCTGCCTCCAAAACTATACAATGAATTCTACTGGCCCGCACTCAAAGAAGTTATCTTAGAGCTTTATAAAAGCGATATAAAGTCCTTTGTATTCTTTGAAGGAGATCATATGCCGCACGTAGACACCATCCTAGAACTACCGAAGGGTTGGGGCATAGCGTACTTTGAGAGACCCAAGGACTTCATTAAAGTTTATGAAAAGTTAAGAGGACACTCATGCGTTATGGGCGGAATACCAGTAAGCCTCCTACACAGCGGCACTCCCAAGAAAATCGATGAATACGTGAAGAAGCTTCTTAAAGCAACAGCACCTAATGAAGGACTCATACTAGCGCCAGGAGTAGCTGAAATAACGCCTGAAACACCGGACGCCAACTTAAAAGCCCTAATAAACGCTGCTTTAAAGTATATAGGAGAGAATCGATAGAGATTAAAATCTATCTAATGTAGGGATGCTCATGAAACTAATAGAGGAATTAATGGAAAGGCAACGAAAAGAACCAGAAATAGTACTCAAAGAGAGATTAGATAGATTATCTAAGACTATTGAATTGAAAGAGCCCGATCGTGTGCCTTTAATTCTTACAGGATGTCCTCCAGCATTTGCACTTAAACATGCTGGTGTTTCCGGTTATGATTTTTACTATGACTATGAGAGAGGGTGGAAGGCAATAGTTAAGTTTGTGGAAGACTATCCTATGGACTCCATATTCTTTGAAGTAGGTCTTGAAGGGCATGTATTAGCTCTTGCATTTCCAGAAGTTCCAGAATTTATGATAGCTACAGCAGGCCATATAACTGGGCCTATGCACGATATATTGCGTGATAAGTATACAAAGTTTCCTGGTAGAGAATTGCCGCTCACTATTCCTACAGGGCAATTCTTGGGAGGTAGATTTATGGAGGCTGAAGAGTATGGTAAATTAATTGAAAACCCAGCGGAGTTTATAAGGGAAACCATACTTCCGAGAGCGTTTGAAAGCTTGAAGGATGTTCATCAATCAAGAATAGCTTTAATTAAGACAGGGATAGAGCTAAGTAAAGCAATTAATAGCATGACAAGCATAGCTAGTGACTTGACAAAGCTAGGCTATCCTGTTGCCCCTCTTACAGATGCCTATTGTCCAGTTGACTTTATAGCCGATTTCTTAAGACACGTAACGAACATGTTGATCGACATTTATCGTATACCGGATAAAGTGAAGGCTGCTTGTGAAGTTCTTGTGGAACTCATCCTTAATATGGCATTTCAAGTTAAGAATGCAGTACATGTCTTTATACCTCTGCATCTTAATGAAATGTTGCCTCCAAAAACATATAATGAGCTTTACTGGCCTTACCTCAAAAAAGTAATTCTTAGTCTAAAAGAGAAGGGTTTAACCATATGGGTATTCTTTGAAGGAAATCACGAACCACACTTAGAGACTTTACTAGAACTACCAAAGAGTTGGGGCATAGCATGGTTTGAAAAGACTGACGTAAGGAAGGCTAAGAGAGTTTTAGAAGGCCATACATGCATTATGGGAGGATTCCCAACAAACTTACTGGTTAGTGGAACGCCTGAGAAAATCGAGGAATATGTAAAGAATCTTATTAAAGATGTAGCTCCAGGAGGAGGCTTTATTATCTCTACAGGCGTAGCTGACATACCTTGGGGGACTTCAGAAGCTAACTTAAGAGCTCTAATAAACGCTGTTCTAAAATATGGTCAACATTAGCTTTGATTAGTTTTTGATCCATAAATTTTCAACCACTCATCATCAATTGCCATAGCGATATCCCCTTGATAATTGAGATAAAGAATGAAATACCATTCGACCTCTCAATTGAGAAGTGGAAGGAGTTCTGAAGCCGCTATGTGATGAGCTTAAATTTTAATTAAAATTCCTCTAGCAGGAGAGGCTTCTACGTCTTTTATTAAAAGAGGAAGACATATGAACAAATAAATTCCTTCTCTTACTTCTTTAAGATTTAATCCCTCAACAATTAAGATATCGTGGCTTAACAGAATTTTATGGACAGGATAATTTTTGTCTCCAGGACGGTCGACACTTGGTGCTTCTGAACCCACAATTTTTACATTGCTTTCTGCAATAAATTTTGCTGCCTCTACATCAAAGTAGGTGTAATTCTCTACATAAGACCTGGTTTTAAAGAGGAGCGTAGCGGTCTTTATACTTTTTTTACTTAAGATCTCTTTTGTAATTACTTCTTCGTTTGAACAATCTATAACTTGTGCTATACTTATAAACTCTCCCACAGGAACTTTGTCTATCGTTTTACCGTCAGGCAGAAAGTGTGCTGGTGCGTCAATATGAGTAGCTGTATGTAAAGGTAGTTGAATGAAGCTAGTCCAGTGGTTGTGTCCCAATGAATAGTGACGTAATAGGTCTATTTTCGGGGAGGGTAAAGTTGGGTAATATCGTCTTCCTTCTTCAATCGGTTTTGTCACATCAATTATTTCCATGCTTCATCACTTCCTTTATTAAGCGTACTGAGCACAATAGTATTTTCACAGGAGCAAAATAAGTCTTGCTACAATTAATATTCATATCTCACTGAAAATTTTTCTCAATTAACTGGCGCGACAACTTAAGGTCCCTCCTTTATGTGGTTGTAGTATGTTTGCAAAATAGATTCCAGCATTGTAACCGCCTTCTTGGGTGTGGGTTGCGTTTCGGCTCGACTGTTATTTCGTTGAAGTAACATTTTTGTGCGTTGCATATAAGCTTGTTCAGAGGCTTCCTATACACATTTCCTTTGTCTTCTAGAGTGCCGGCATTAAGTTCGACGAGTTTGCCCTGGGCATCGAGGCAGTGTTAAAAGTAAAAACATGGAGAGTCAAAGGCAGGACAGGCCTACTTACCTCTGGCGCGCCTTTCCACATCAAGGTCTGCTTAAAGTCTAAAGAAGCCCTAATTGCGCAAGTTTATTTTTTACTAGTTCTACTTGCTCCTTTGTTAATTTTCTAAGCGGCATTTTGGGATACCCAGCATTTATTCCCCTCATCCTTAAGATTTCGTAGCATGTAGGTATGACTGGTGCGAGGTGAAGAGCTCTTCTGGCTTTAATTATCTCCAATTGCTTCATGGCCGCTTCCTCGTACTTTTTCTCCTTAACTAAGTTATAGCATTCAACAACTATCTCAGGGAAAACGTTAGCTAGCCCCGATATACAGCCCTTCGCACCGGCCATAATGGCGGGAAGCATCAGTGCCTCTGTTCCAATGATGAATGTGAAATCTTTCTTTTCCACCGTTATGAGATCTTCATAAAATTTCACTAAGCTTAAGCTAGTGTCCTTTATTCCAGCAACTCCTTCTTCAGCTAGTCTTTTCAACAATTCACTGCTTATAGCTATTCCAGTTCGGGCGGGATTGTTGTAGACGAATACAGGTATGTTTACAGTAGAAAGTAGTTGCTTGTAAAAGAATAATACAGAGTCATCATCATATGCATAGTAAAACGGAGGAACACTGGCTACCGCATCAGCGCCAACTTCTTCAGCATGTCTTGCCAACTCCAAAACATTATCCACACTTGAGGCTCCTACATGAACAATTACAGCTACCTTTCCACCTACTTGATCAACGGTTATTTCAGCCACTCTTTTTCTCTCCTTTGTGGTCATAAGTGGTCCAGAACCATAGGTTCCACAGATGAAAAGCCCCTTTACGCCTTTTTCGACTTGAAAACTTATCAAGTCTCTTAATCCTTCCTTGAAAACTTCGCCTTTTTCAGTGAAAGGAGTAAGTAATGGAGGAATAACTCCCTCAAACTTCATTCTATCACCATTAGATCTGTTGCACTCTTTGCGTATATAAATTCTTCATCTAACAAGTGCGATTGTCTTATTTGCAATACTAGCGAAAATTAAACCATCATTTATTGCGGAATTTATGCAAAAGAAATCTTCATAAATTCACTCAAGGTTAAAGCTATGGAATAGATATTTAGTCAATGGCATTACCTATCGCCGCCATCTTTATAGCTCTTTTTAACTTCCGCTCTTTGTTCGCAGAATCCACTTTTGATTTAAGATCGTTGTATCAAGCTAAAGCTATTTTGTTCTCTTTTTTACTTTTCATTTATAGACATCTATACCATTAACCATGGTTTTGTCTGTTTGGACAGCGTAGCGAGTGTGTTAATGCTTAATTATCTTTAGTTCAAATGATTGCTTTGTTAGCCTTTTCTCGTCCAGCAAATTGACGCACACCCCCTTGGCTGCTCGCGCTTTGAAAGGCATTATGATAGTCCTTTTATACGGTCGCCCTCTCTTAAACGCCGTGGTTTCGACCTCGATATCTCCCGTTCTAAAGAACTTGAGATATCCCCGGCTCGGTAAGGTTTAAACTACGTAGCTGGTAATAGGAGATGGCTTAGACTTCTGACAAAATAAGGCTCAAAATTCAAGTACGTGAAAGCTATGCGAGGCTTTCGTTGAAATGGGGACAAGGGGCTGGATTATAAAGTTACTTATGTTAGGCTCGCTCGAATTATTAAGAGAAAGCGATTTACGAGAGGGTCGACGTCATGCAATCATTTTACTCACGCAAATTACAAAATGGAGCTGTGGTTAAGGACATAACTTATTGTACTTCCAAGATAGGAATTTGCTGACACATTTTCTGGTATAGCTTAGTTTCCCTGAGGATTGGTTTGAAGACATGGTGACGATCCAGGTATAGATGCATATTTGCAAGAAATACATCCTCTCTGGGAGAAAATGGAGACTTAATATTGTTCAATTTGAATTCTTTTCTTGAACTCTCCGATGCATTCAATAAGAGCCTCTTTCCAGTGCCTCAATTTCAGGCCAAAGACTTTTTCTGCGAACAAACTGCTTAGTACGGTATACTTTGGTCTTTTTGCCGGCCTATCTAATTCTGCACTTGGGTAGGGAGTTATCTTATCAGCAGGTAAACCCAGTTGAAGAGCTATTTCTTTATACAGTTCGTATCTAGAGCAATATCCACTGTTTGCCAAGTGATATGTACCGTAATGGTACGTCCTTACCATCTTTTCAAACGCTTTCGCTACATCAACTGTATAAGCACAACTGGAAACCTGGTCATAGGGCGCTTTAACATATTGGCCTTGTTTTATCTTGGAGTATATATTATAAATGAGGTTTCGCTCCATTCTACCACTAGCACCAAAAAGTATCGGTACTCTTACAATAAAGTGCTCGGGCAAAATCTCAATGATCACCTTTTCTGACGCATATTTGGCTCTACCATAAACGTTTACTGGGTTAGGTTCATCAACCTCTATGTAAGGCTTATCCTTCAACCCGTCAAACACATAGTCACTTCCTGGGAAGACTAATGTGGCACCCACGATCTTACAAGCATTTACCACATTCCTCGTGGAGAGAACAACGTTTAAGTAAGTAGTCATAGGATCATTCTCAGCCCCGTCTATATCGTGAGTTCCTGCACAGTGAACTACTATTTGTGGCTTATGCCTGCGGATCAGCTCTAAGGTTTCGTCAGCTCTCGTTAAATCGAGCTGCTCTCTACCTTTCACTTCGATTACTTCATGCCCACTCTCCTTGAACACCCTTACTGCATCTTCACCAAGTAGGCCGGAGGCGCCTGTAACAAGAACTTTAAGTGATTCAACCAAAGATAAATCCCCCCTTTAGTCTCATCTGCGACTTAATACCGCTTTATTCACAAGATACTTCGGCATCCGACCCATTAAAACCTTTATTACATCACGGGCAACCGTTACGTCCATTTTACGAAGACCTTCCTTGGTATATGCCGCAATGTGCGGTGTTACGATCACATTATCTAATTTGTATAGAGGTTTCTCTAAGTCTGGAGGCTCCTTCTCATATACATCTAATGCTGCACCCGCTATCTTTCCCTCCTTTAAAGCTTTATAAAGGACATCTTCAGGAAATACCGGGCCTCTCGCAGTATTAATTACAATAACACCCGGCTTCATAAGCTCTATTTCTTTTGGACCTATCAGTCCCCTAGTTTCTTCCGTTAGTGGACAGTGTATAGATATGATATCTGAATTCTTTAGCAACGTTGTGAAATCTACAAGTTTTGCACGCCATTTTTTCGCAGTTTCCTCTAATACGTATGGGTCATAAGCAATTACTTTAGCTTTAAATCCTCTAGCTACTATTTTGGCAACCCTTCCACCAATGTTCCCCAATCCTATTATTCCAACGGTTTTACCCTTAAGCAGAGAACTTATAAATGGTGTGCGTTCCCACACACCCTTTTTCAGCGTCCTGTCTGCAAGCGGTATTTTTTTGAGGAGGGCCAACATAAGTCCGACAGTAAACTCAGCGACGCTATCAAATTCTTCTGGGACAGGTGTGTATGTTACAAATATTCCACGTTCTGTTGCAGCATCTATATCGATTTCTGAATAGCCTATACCGTGTCTACCAATAACCTTCAATTTTCCCGCTTCTTCAATTACTTTGCGAGAGAAGCGATCATGAGAGGCGATCACGGCATCTACATCTTTTACTTTTTCTAAAAGCTCCTCCTCACTTAATGGTCCGCGAACCCTTACTATTTCTGCATACTTACTTACTATTTTAAGCCCTGCTTCTCCAAATGAATTGGAAGTAACTAAAATACTAAATTTTTTCCCCGCCAAATTTAACATCCCTTAGACGCGTCCGTTTTAAGCGACTTATAAGTGACCTATCTCTTTTAGTACCTCCCTTAGCTTACTCGTTATTTCATTGAGATTGACAAAGCTTCTTATAGTTACTATGGGTATTTCTTTGCCTTTCAATCTCTCTTTTACATCCTTTACAAAGATTCCAGAAGTTACTATAATATCTGCTTCAAGCGCTGATGATAAGGCAAGACTAGACGCCTGTACGCTGTAATTCTTAATGCCTAAGGATTCCAAGGCCCTTTGAATATTCATTACTAGAATTTCAGATGATCCTAGGCCGAAGCCACATACCGCTATTACATTGAGAGATTTCTCCTCTTTTCCCATGTTAAACCCCTCTCTCCATAGTTTTTAAAAAAGAGAGATTTTAATTTTTCTATTTAATTAAAATGTATATCCAAGTGCACGTAACAGCAGGTATGTAAGGACTGTAAGTAAGCCCGCATCCGCGTCAGCATGCGTTATCGGTACCTCGATGTAGTGCATTGTAAAGGATGCCGATAGTGCTGGTATAATGACAAGTGCTACTCCCTTCATAAAGCCTCCGGCTATGGCCCCTTTCCAGCCACCTTTATAATTACCATAGACGCCAGAAGTTCCAGCCATGAAGAAGTCTTCTACAACTGGAGGTATTACAAACATCCATCCAACGGCTAGCAGAGCTAAGGAGGTGACTGCGCTACCAAGAACGCCAGCTATGAAGCCAAGCATAACTGATGATTCACTGTATGGAAAGCTTACTGGGCAGTCAAGACCAGGTATACCGCCTGGAATCACTTTTCTAGATATCCCCTCGAATGCCACTGTAATTTCCCTGAGCATAAGTCTGACGCCTGTCATAAGGACAAGTATACCTGCTCCAAATGTTAACGCATTCACTACTACCCATAAGGCCGGGTGCATCGCTATTGCCACCTCCATGCCCATGGCTTCCAGCTTTTCCGGCGATGCTAACGCAACTGCGACAGCTAATAAAATAAGCATTACAAAGCTTGTCGATAAAGTAATATCTCTCATCCACTCGAAGCCCTTTGGTACTTTCACTTCTTCCGATCTTTTTGTCCCTTTGAAAAGCCTGCCTAGAAGACCTGCTAAGAAGTATGTTGTACCTCCCGGATGACCTATTGTCAACGGCTCGCCACCAGTTATACCCTTGAAGTCGTAGTGTGCGACAGCACAACTATACGTGTAGTAAACCCCTGTTAATATGCTACCGATAGCTATCGCAAGCCAAGGATCGACCTTTAAGTGTGCTAAAGGTATACTTACTGCAGTCACCATCCATAGGTATCCATGTGGAGTTAGAAATACATATCTAAGCGGTGTTAGACGTGCAATAACTAAGTGAAGCAAGAAACCGCCTATAAGTATTGGTCCAAAGATCCTTGTGACCTCAGCTATAGTCATTGAATGAGCGTACATAGCATAACAGCCTGGGAAGAATCCTTTGACACCAACTGCTGCCGTCAGTAACGATTGGAAAGGAGTAAGAACTGAAATTAATAAACTCGCACCAGCAGTTAGCCCTATAACACCTAAGGCTGCCCTCGCTGCTCCTGTAAGCTGTTCCCTGAGCGGGGCACCTCTAAAAATGTGCCCCACCCAGCAAATCAATGCTATTAATAGAGGCCCGCTGCTCAGAATTTGAACAATGATATCCAGTACCAATTTTAGCCTCTCCTTTTATCCATATTCACTTAGACGTGAAGCAAGCCTTTTAGAACCCTTCATAAAACTTATTCTATATTCTTCTAGATGCTTTGTGTGTTGTTTTCAAATGCTTAAGGTAAATTTTAAGTGTTTTTCATGCATACATACATTAATGCTGATGAATTAGTTCTTAGCGAGTCTGCCTTGGATGGCAGGGAGATCGTTGAGGGTTTGAGGTTTTTCTGATAGGTTTATTGGGCAGCTTTATCCCGTTCTTTTGGATAGGTGTGGAAATGTTGTTAATGGTTTACATAGGCTTGATCATGTAGAAGTCTGATGAGTGCTTATCGCTAATGTTTGCAGGCGAGATGTTTCGGCCGAGGGGAAAAGCAGAATGCTTGAGAAGCTTGACGAAATTTACGTTAAGGCTGTTTTTAAGCCTGGAGCTGAACTCGAAAGGAAGGTTTCTGAAGTGGTGGACATGAGCTTCAGGTACACACGCCGAAGGCTTCATGGATAGTGCTGTGGTCTCGAATAAGTTCCCAAAGCCAAGGAAACTTAAGCACATGTAGAAGCGCCTCCATGCCTCTATATGAAGACCTAAATTAGCTGTCAAAACATGTATGACGGCCGTCTTTCTAAGTGATTAAACAACTGGTCTACTATCTTCTCTGTTTAGACCAAGGATCACCAACTCTATCCACCAACAAGATCAATATCTAAAAGCTCCCTAGGGCGCACAAAGACATAAAGCCGCCAACACTCATCCCCATGCTTATGCCTGCTTCTACACAGTTCCCCAACCAAAAAACGAAACAACATGCATTAGAATAAGTTTTATGAAGGGTTTTTATGCTAAAAGTGGAGAAAAAGCGAGGGGGTTTTTATGCCAACATACTTAAAATTAACTGAAGTCCTAACTAAAGAGTCCATCAAAGTCAAGGTTCGAGTCTTAGATTGGAAGGAAGCTATAAGAAAAGCGGGAGAGCTGCTGTTAAAAAAGGGTGCAATTGAAGAACGGTACATAGATAATATGATAAAGGCATGTAGTGAAAATAATGCCTATATAGTAATTGCTCCAGGTATTGCACTGGCACATGCAAGGCCGGAAGATGGAGTTAAGCAAATAGGTTTTAGCCTACTGACTTTAGAAAACCCTGTCTGGTTTGGGCATCCAGAAAACGACCCAGTTGATATTATCATAGCTTTTGGCGCCACAGATAACAAATCTCATCTAAGTTTAATGGCACAGCTGGCCGAGTTACTTTCAAATAATGAAAAACTACAAAAAATTAAGAATGCAAAGACTGTGGACGAGATCATAAAGGTTATAGAAGATCCAGCTTCCCAAAATTCGCTTTCTTCACTGCCTCACAAATCTGTTGGGCGAGAAAAGGGATACATCCCCCCCATCCCATAGGATCGGAGCAAACTATGGGACTAGGCAGGTCAAGGTACACTTGTTGTAACTATTTAAAATATTTTAGTGGAGTGTCAAAGCTGCCGTTAGTGTAATGGAGGTTCTTGGAACATAACCATTATTATGCTGTTTGCTTTAGTTTCACTATGGTGTGTGGAGTGTATAGAGTGTTGAAGGCTTTGCTTGAAGGGTGTCACTTAGGGGTTTACTCTTATATAAAGCCAGGCGGTGTTCATAGGTTGAGGCTTGGTGAAGCTCCATTCCACATGATGTCTTCGTGTATTGGAGTTCTCGAGTTTATTGAGAAAGCGTTATCGTATGGAGAGCTCGTTAGGAAGGGTTCTCTAGCGGCTGGAGGAGTTGAGCTTGGCAAGTTGTTGAGTAAGGCCCTCAGGGAGTCGTACGTATGGACTAGCTACAAGGTTTATCCAGACATAGTCATTCCAACAATAGTCAATGCATTAATACTTTCTCACGCAGAGCCTGAAAGCATTTTAAGGAACATGAGTGACTTAAGGAAGAGCCTAGCAGTATTCGTTAGTGGAAGCAAGTGGAGGGACGTTAGAGAAGTAATCAATGCATTGAAAGCAGTTGGCAGAGAAGACATGGTAAGCCACGCATTAAGCTACGGCATATCGCCGGCGAAGGGCTTCATTGAGGAAGTAAGCCTAGAGGAATTCTTTAAAGTACTTGGAAGCAAGTGGCCTGGATTACTAACGCTATGCAGTAAGGAGGACGTACTGTACAGTGGAGTTAAAGCAGCTCTGGAATACTATGAGAAGTATAGAGACGCTAATTCAGCAGCTGTAGCAACATACATTGAGCTAGTCAACCCAAGGCTCCCCGAGTGGGCTAGGCGGGAAGCTGCGGAAGCATTAAGCAGGGGCTTAATGACTACGAGAGAGGGAGCCAGCACACTGTACAGGCTTGACCAAAGGCTTGTGAAGGAGGGCTTCAGCTTCAATGAATACGTCCCACTGCTTTCATCAGTAATGCAGCTAGCTATTTATGAAGGAATACGCTTTTAATTCCCTGAATCCCTGTGCACAGCCTTCTTTAAAGCATAGCTCGTCAAGTCCTTGTGGAGCTTCTCAAGATCTATAGTCACTATCCTCCCCCTGGCCTGAAGGCTTACGTTATATACGTAGACTCCATTTATCAAAGCCCTTTCAACTTCACCCCTATGCGCGTGGGCGTGGACAACTAAGTCAAATAGATCTTTAGATATCAGGGCTTCCATAAGGCTTGAAGCCAGGTAGGGCCATGAATGAGCTTTCTCGCCGACTAAAGTCCTTCTAGTTACTCCATAGTGTGAAGCCATTATTAAGTAGTCGCACTTGCTCCTTAATCCTTGAGCTAAGCCCTTAATTCTGCTTGGAAGCTCCCTATAGTACTTGCTGAGCCAGGGTGAATTCTTCATCTGCCACGTAGTTAGCTTATCTAAAGCCCCCCTAGTGCCAATTATGCCTACAGTTGCTTTACTCAACTCCAGTATTGCCTCTGAGTCTTTGAGCCACACGACTTCCTTGAACTTCTCAACGTATAGTTCTTCAAACCCCCTATACTCTTCGTTGCCAAACACTACAACTATCTTAGCGTTGCGAAGCCTCCTCTTAGTCAATTCAATCACTGGCCTAACTCCATCAACGTAGTTCTTCTCAACAATATCGCCAACGAATACTATTGCTTCCACACTATCTCCGTTAGTTAAATTGTTGAGGGCTGTTGCAAACATGCTCAAGTACTTTGGGCTATGTACGTCGCCTGTAAAAGCTAAAAGCACTGAGTCCACCTAATTAAGCCACTGCAACCGATATTCGTTTAGCGTAAAATATGTTTTCCGGCTTACAGCTTGAGCTAGCTTCACTGCTGATCTATTTTTAAATGCTCAAACAACACCTTCTTATTAACTATTGCTGAGACTCCCTCGGGGTCTACAAGTATTAGCGTAACAGGTACTTCCCCCCTGGAAGCTTTCTCCATGAGTTCCATCCTATGATCGCAGTCCATTGGCTTAGGGTGAGCGGACTCGCATATGAACCTAGTTTTGTCGAGTACGTCGAGCAGTATTCCCTCTACGGTAGTTATGTAGCCCATTGATGCTGGCCCTGGAGTTACTTCTACTCCTAGCTCAGGTATAGCTATGCTTGCAGTACTAGATCTTATTACTAGTGAGTTTAGGTCCTCTAACTCACTTACTTTAAGCACTACTTTCCTCGGCTCACCTACTTCAATTAAACGCACATCAATGTGCTTAAATCCGCACTCACTGCACTTACAGCTTGTGAGAATGACTTCCCCGACTATAGGTATGTTGTAGAGGTATTCACTGCACTTAGAAATGCTTCCACACATCGGGCATTCAAACTCGTACTCAAGTACTTTCCTCAACGACATTAAGGCTGCCTCCTCCCTTAATTCTCTAATAGGTTAATTATAAATACAGGCCTCTGCGTTGACTCAGTTGCTGGGGGATGTGGAGTAATACGTTATGGATAGTGGGATGAGTCTCGCTATCATAGTAGCGCTATCAATTCTAGGGGGGTTCTTTAAAGTATTGGGAGGCACTATTTACGGCTCAAGAGCTTCATTCGTTGACGCCCTTACTTCAATAGCTAATGCGCTTGCTGCAATAATCTCAGTATACTTCTACTCTAAGAGCGCTCTACCGCCAGACAAGGATCATCACTACGGGCATTACAAGTTGGGCTATGCAGGCATTGTAGTAACACTAATAGCTTACGGCTTTGTCGCAGGCCTCGTAGTATCAAAGCTATCTAAGTTTGAGCCGTATATAGTAGAGATCATGGCTCCAGTAATGGCTTGCCTGGGGGCCCTCTCTTACTCTATGGCAATATTCCTTTCGAAAAGGATCGGCAGCTTCCTCTCAGCATACTCAGCATTCACGTTCAGTGAGCTCATAGAGGCTGGAGTTGTCATCGCTTCATCAACTATTGGAGCCCTCTACAGCTACATAGTTGACTACATGGGAGCAGTAGTTTTAACTATGTACATATTTATGGAACTATTTAAGACAACTAAGAGCCTAGTTATGGGGATAAGCGATATAGCTCCGCCAGCCAGCTACCTAGACTCAGTAAAGGAGTTTATTGAGTCCAGAGGATTCATAGTCAACGAAATCAAGGTTAGAAAGTTCAGCGACAAGCTATATCATGGAGACGTAAGCGTTAAACCCAGGGACGCCCACACAACATACAGCGATCTAAGCAGAAGAGTTAAGGAATTAAAGGAGGAGTTAGTGAAGGAACTGAAACTCGATGCCTCAATAGAAATAGCGTAGAGCTTCAGTAAGCTACCACAATCTAAATCAGAGCCAAACGCTAAGCATTATTAGCTAGGTGTGAAATCCCCAACCCTGCGGTGGAGGACTTGGAGTACGTCATAGTTACGCACACAGATATAGATGGTGTTGCTGGAGCAGCATTATACGTATACAAGGCTGGCATCAGCCCCAGTAGAGTGCTGTTTGCAGAACCCTACAACTTAGTTGATGTATTGAAGAACGCGGGGATCGTTGAGGAGAAGTTGGTTATAATAGATCTTGGGGTAAACCCCCCCACCCTCAGTGGGCTGATTGATGAATTGAAGACGATTACTTCGCGTGGAGCATTTGTGGAGTGGTATGATCACCATGTTTGGAGCGATGAATGGACGGCCTTAATGAGAGGTCTTGGGGTGAGGCTCTACGTAGATACATCAACTTGCAGTACAGGTGTTGTAGCTAAGCACTCCCCGAGGCTGACTAAAGTTGATGAAGTCTTTCTAGCGGAGTTAGCGAGTGGAGTTTGTGGAGCAGACTTGTGGAAGTTCGATCACTGGCTGAGCCCATGGCTCCTCAGGTTAATTCCAAGGCGTGGGGGGGACTCGTGGAGAATCCACGTATTAAACACTTTGAGTAAGGGAGTCCTGTGGAGCGATGAATTCACAAGATATGTCTCCAGCAGAGCTGAATGGGAGTTGAAGGCCTACAGCGAGTTCATCAATAGTGTAAGGTTGGTGGAGTCATGCAACTTAAAGATAGCTTACATACGCGAGCCCAGAGTTAACTCAAGCCTGGCTGCATCAATAGTCTTGGGTAGGAGGGGGGCAGACATAGCTGTAATAATCGGCAGTGATGGAAAGCTCAGCTTTAGGTCTGAGGGCTTCGACGTTAGAATGCTTGCAGCAAAGCTTGGCGGTGGAGGACACGTGTACGCTAGTGGAGCAAAGATCCAGGTGCCCATCACTGTGAGATTGAAGAGCTTCTTTAATAAGGAGGCATTAATGGATTACGTGCATAGAGTTGTTTCAACAACTCTATGTTCTGAGAAATAGCTATTCACACACTTTACCCAGTAAGTGCACTACGCCATCTACTTCACTAATCACTAGGGACATTCCACTAAGGTATCTAAGCGCTACGAGAGAGGATATCAATGCATCAACTTCGTGCACTGACGCACTCTCCACATTGCAAGTCAGCTCAAGTTCTCGAATCAATTCATCTATTGATGAACAACTGGAGGACTTGAGGGCGCTTAATGGATGGGTCTCTATTACTACGGCATTCAAATTCCTCTCAATTAAATCCTTCAGCTTTACAGCTCTCTCAGAAAGCATCCTCATCGACCTCCAGCCCGGGGGGAGGACTCTATAGCCTAAGCTAATCATTTTTCTATCAACTCTTCTAAGGCCCTCTCCCGGGACTGAGAGCGGGGCATCTACGGCTATAACTAGCGGCCTATGCTCAGCTAAAGCATCGAGGATCTCTTTATCGCTGTACAGGAGCTTTAAAACAATTACTTCCCTCTGGAGCGAAAGTATGGCTAAACCACTTGGATTTCTCGGGGAGCCGGCTAGGTCTAGTCCTGCAACACCAGCGTCCTTCACCAACTCACCTTAGGCCCCGGAGCATACCCTATTAGCTTGGAGTACTCACTGTATAGTTCGTTTACGGCTTCAATCCACTTAAACATCTCCTTAGGCGACTTAGGGTAGTAGTCTAAGTAGAGCTTCTCAGCTCTATCCATATAGCTTTTAACTATTCTAAGCTTGTTGAGCAGCGACGGCCTTGCTATAAGCGATAGAATCTTCCTCATAGAGTTCAATACTTCTTCGCTTAAACGACCTTTGATTCCAAGGTCGTACACTTGGTCTCCGCTAACTACCTTCTTCTCAAACAAGAACTCAAGGTCATCGTTCTTCATTAATTGTAGGTACATTCTAAGCACGTCTAGCTTAGCCTGCTTCGCCCCATAAGCCTTCATGTAATCCACGTTCATTCCCCAGAGAGTTTCCTCACTTACACCTAAGTTAATTGCTTCAGCTATGTTTCTAGCAGCTATGGAGGCTGCGAGCATTGAGGAACCCCTGCCTCCACCGTGGACTGGGTTAACGGTGTAGGCTGCATCACCTACTACAACTACGTTTCTCCACACTAGAGTGGGGAGGGGCCTTCTAGTGGGCACGAGTCCTCCAGCTGAATGCACTGTCCTCCCATTGAAGAGGGGTTTTACGAAGGACTCGTAGTTCTTCCTTGGATTAAAACCCATGCCCATGACTACTCCTAAGCCTAAGTTTACCTCCCTCCCACTACTCGTTGGAAAAGCCCACCAGTATCCTCCTGGAGCTACATCGTTGTTGAGGTATATTGCGGCGTAATCTGGATTGCTTAGGGGTTCGCCTAACTCTACTATTTCCCTAAACGCAGCATTGTAGTCGGTTACTCTAGGTCTTTCAGATATAGGCCATTCATCCGGGAGCTTCGTCCTCAGTGCAGGCACAGCTCCAGAGGCATCCACGTAGGCCTTAGCAGCCAGCTCCTTGCGGGAGCCGTTGGTTAAGTCCCTGACTACCACTCGCTCCAAGACTCCTCCAGAAATCTTCACGCTCTCCAAGTGGTGGCTGTGAAGAAGCTCTACTCCACGCCTAACGCACTCCCCTAGAAGCCATTGAGCAAACTTGACTGAATCCACTCCAATGCCTTCCCCCGGGACAAAGATTCTATGCCTTCCACTCGGGCTCACCAATACAATGCCTCTATACTCCTGCTTTACTACATGGCTGGGCGGCTCCAGGCCTATTTCTCTAAAGTGATGTAGGCCGACGGCGTCTCCGCACGCTCGCTCACCAATTTTGTTGAGAGGCCTTCTTTCAACTAGAGCCGTCCTCAATCCTTCCTCAGCTAACTTAAGCGATGAAGTCAGTCCAGCTACGCCTGCTCCAACAACTACCACGTCGTAGGGCTCTAGAAGCACTTTCATTCACCGATTAGTAAAAACCATGAGTATTGTATAAAAACTTGTTAAGGAAGGAGCTTTATCAACATTCCTTCAACAGTCACTGGAACGTACTTGGAAGCTATTGATACAGCGTCCTGAAGCCTCGCCGAGCTGCTGCTGTGTATAGTTAAAAGAGGATCTCCTTTATTGACTCTATAGCCTACTTTAACGTGGAGGTATACCCCGGCCTCCTTATCGAATGGGGCTCCAGCAGCTCTAGCTACAGCAGTTATATATGCGTTATCTATGTGCGTTACTGCTCCTTCCGTCGGCGAATATATTGTGTAGGAGTGTTCCCCAATAGGTATTTCCTCGGGCTTCACTCCTGGGCTACCGCCTTGAGCCTCAATTATCTGCTTAAACTTCTCGTAGCTCAACCCTTTTTCAAAAACTCCTTTAGCTACTTCAAAGCCTGTGCCCGGCGGGGTTTTTCCAGAGAGCTCTATTACTAATCCAGCTATGTGTAGTGCTTTTTCAACAAGGCTCTTGCTCCCCCTCCTCTCTATGAGGGCTTCAAGAGCTTCCCTAGCCTCTAGGGCTGGCCCCACGCTTCTTCCAACAGGCTGTCCACCAAACGTAAGAGCTATCTTCAGCCTCATCTTAAGCCTAGACGCTTGGTTTAAGAACAGCCCGGCCAATCTATCTGCTTGCGAAACCTCCTGCACTTTAGCGCCCTTCCCAACGGGTATATCTATTACTAAGTTGTCTATACCCATGGCTACTTTCTTAGATAATATGCTTGCAACCATTTGATGCCATGGATCTATGTTCAGCCTCCTCTCTATGTTCACGAAGATATCGTCTGCTGGCGCTAAGTTAAGCTTCCCTCCCCAAGCGAGCGTCGCCTTAGTCCTTCTAGCTATCTCCTTTATTTCATCCGCCGTTAGATCAACTCTAGCCAAGACCTCCATAGTGTCGGCTGTCCCAGCTGGAGTAGTTATTGCCCTACTGCTAGTCTTAGGTATCAGTAGCCCAGTTGAAGCAACTATTGGGACTGCTATTAATGCAACCTTACTGTTGCCCGGCACCCCCCCTATGCTGTGTATGTCGTAAGCAGGTTCCTCAAACTCTATTGTGGAGCCTGTTTTAACCATTGCATTTACGAGGTACGTTAACTCCTCGTCGCTGAGCTCGTAGAACAATTGACTCACTAGGAATGAAGCTATTTCAGCTTCCCCTATTGAGCGATCAACGACGTCATTTATGATTAAGTACATGTCTTCTTGAGTAAGCCTCTGGCCTTGAAGCCTTTTTTGAAGCGCAGTAAAGCTGTTTGGAATAGGTATAGGTCTTAATCCAACGCTGTCCCCGCGCGAGATCCCTAGTTCACCAGCCACTGATTTATCAACAAGTACTTTACCTGGGCTAACCACGGTTTTCGCAGTAGCTATGGCTGCTCCTATAGATCTATCGGCTTTAATTAACTTCACTCTGCTCCAGGGACTGAGCCCCAGCTCTCTAGCGTCACGTTCATTTAATATCACTGTATGTGAGCCGAAGTCTACTTCAAGTAATTCAACTTCAAAGTGCCTCGTGCCTAAGTAAGTGGTGGCCAAAACTTACACCACGCCGGCGGACTCATAACTCTTCAATCCAGAGGTTAATATTCTCTATCGACATGGCTAGGTAAGTTTTTAAAGTCGTTTAAGCCCTTAGGCGATTAGGGGTACGTTCACTTCTATGAAGGCTCAGCCATCAGGAGCAGCCCAAGCGGTTTCCATCTATGGAAACAGCGATCCACGATCATTGGATGGGCCTCGAGGGGGGAGCTCACGCCTAACTGCGTGGGCAACTACTAACTGTAAACATTTTTTTAGGGGTGGAATAAGTTAACGTTGATATATAGAGTCTTCGTATGAATTAGCTTGCACTAGAGGCGGTTGCATGGTTGGAGAGGACATTAATAGGCTTTTAGAGAAGGTATATGAAAAGATCGCTAGAGAGAGGGAGCATAAGCCCTATAGAACTAAGCTCGTTAAAGCCGACAGCCCTCACGGGATATACTTCTTTGACAAGAAGCTAAAGGAGTGGACTTTAGTTAAAAGAGATGGGGGCCCCATAACTTTTGAAAGAGACGGATTCTACGTCATTTACTTCGACAACGCTAAATGCCCTGCATGCAGGATATATGACTTATTCTGGTATCCATTTGTGGAGACTGTTGGAGTGAACTTAGATTCAGTTGAGTTCGTTATAATTTACTGCGAGTGGTTTGCGAGAAACTGCCAGTCAGATGCTGCAGCAAGTAGTTTTAAGGAGTATGGAGTAAAGGCTTCTCCAACAACTGCGTTCCTTGAAGTAAGGAGTGGAGGAGTGTTAAAGAGGGAGTTGAAGAGCGGCGTCATGAGAATTGAAGAACTAGCTAAGAAAGTCGCTGAGCTAACTGGTGTGAAGCTTCAATAAACTATTTATACAACGCAATGCTTCATCGAGCTTTAGGTGGGTGCATGAAGCGCAAATTAATTTACTTAGTCCTAGATGGAGCAGCGGATAGGCTTAGTGACTCAGTTACATCACTTGAGCTAGCAGATAAGCCTGGATTAGACTACATAGCTGGGAACGGTTTATGCGGACTCATGTACACTATAGCTAGAGGAGTAGCGCCTGAAAGCGATGCTGCAGTACTATCGATACTTGGCTACGAGCCTGAGAAAGCGTATCCTGGGAGAGGGCCTATAGAAGCTCTTGGAGCGGGCCTGGAGTTTAAGCCTGGCCGTGAAGTAGCTTTTAGAGCCAACTTCGCTACAATAGATCCGGAGACTCTAACAATAATTGATAGGAGAGTTGGGAGAAGCCTTTCAACTAGTGAAGCAGTAGAACTAGCTAACGCCATTAATGGATTAAGGCTAGAGGCCTATGGCGGCTACGCTAAAGTTAAGGCAACCGTCGGGCATAGAGCTGTAGTAGTTGTAGGCAGCGGAGAGCACGGGCTGTCGAGCAATGTGAGCAACAACGACCCCGCCTACGTTAGGAGGGGGCTTATCAGTGAGGCAGTTAAGTCTTTTGAAAACACGCTGAGGGACATTGAGCCCTTAGACGATACAGCTGAGGCTAGGGCAACAGCTCGTTTAGCCAACGAGTTCGTTAAAAAGGCGGTAAGCATTCTCAACGAGCATCCAGTAAATAAGTCCAGGAGGAGTAGAGGATTGCTGCCGGCAAACGCTCTCTTAATAAGGGATGCTGGGTGTGAACTACCTGAAGTAGAGCCACTGCAGCTGAAGTACGGCAGGAGGTTCTCAGTTATAGCTGAAATGCCTGTGGAACTGGGCATAGGGAGATTCCTAAAAGCCTATGTGAGGAGCGTGGATCCCCCGACTGGTGACCCAATGCATGACTACTCCGTGAGGCTGGAGGCAACGCTGGAGCTATTGAAGGAGAGCGATGTAGTCTACGTGCATTTAAAGGGCCCAGACGAGCCCGGGCACGACGGTGATCTAGACCTGAAGATTGAGAGGATAGAGGATATAGACAAGTACTTCGTTCAAAGACTTTTAGACGCTATTGACGACAATACAGCAGTTCTAGTGACAGCAGATCACGCTACACCTCCCTCTGTTGGAGCCCATACAGACGACCCAGTTCCAGTAGCCCTCTACTATAAGGGAGTAGTAGGGGATGAAGCAGTGAAATTCACTGAGAGAGAGTGTTCTAAGGGGAGCTTAGGCGTCGTAGAGCACGGCTGGCTTCTATTAGATAAAGTCCTTAAGATTATTTAGAGGGAATTGGAGGAGGAACTTGGATTACCTACACTTCGGTCTATTGATGTCACTAGCGTTTGTTGGTGGAGTAGCTGTAGGCTACTTAGCTGGCAGGGGGCGTTTATCACACTTGCTTTTCCTAGCTATTCCATGCCTATTGCTTGGCTTAATCGTAGGCTATTTAGCCAGCAGCTCTTCACATTTATTTAGAGTAGTTGGAGGCATTCTCGGAGCTCTGTTTATACTTATTCTCCTGGCGCTTACAGTACTAGCATTAGTGCTTGCCGTCATAGCCTTTATGGCGCTGAAGCGCTTACTTTCATAATTGTGATGACTTCAGTAGGGATTCAACTAACTTAATTAACGCAGCCTTCTTCTCCTCAATACTTAGGGACTCCCTAGCTACTTCATCAAACTCGTCCGCTAATTCATGGAGGAACAACACGTGCTTAATCCATGACTGTAGGTCTCCTCGGTTTAAGTGATGGTTTAGGCTTTCTGAAGGAACTTCGTTCAACCTATGCAGTAGTTCAACTAGGTTTCTAGCGTAAATGCCTGTGTGCTCACCGCTGGGGAGAGTGAAGTGGAATGCTTTCTCTATTGGCAGCCGGATAGCTGAAGCTACTTTAACTGGGTTCCTACTGATGTAGTCAGCTACTGTTTTAGCAAGTATTGATGCAGCTTGAACTAATATAGCGTAGGCATCTGCAGCATTTTTATATGGGCTGAAATAGCTGTGTACTTGCTCAATGCTCCCGAACTTAGTTGCTGCATAGTAGTAGTGGTCGCTGATTGTTAACAGCTTCCACAACTTCTTTAAACCAGGGTCTCCTAGAGCATAGACGTAGGGCCTTAGGTCGGTGAGCATTTTAAACGAGTTGTACTGCATGTAGTTTCCAAGCCAGGCACTGACATCTCTTTCATCAGCCCAACTAATGGTTCTCCACGGAGGGACGTCGTAGACGTCTCTTGCAGCATTTCTTTCAGATGCTTCGCAGGGCGTAGCAGTGTTTAAGTGACTCCACTTAAGTACCTCTCTTGGAAGCCACTTCAAGAACTCGTAGATCCCTGACTCAGGCCAGTGGTGTTCGCCGAAGGTCTCGTAGTCCATTGCTAAAAGTATTACGTCTCCGGGAGTGGCGGCTAGCCAAGCAGCGTACTTGTCTGCAGTTAGGGGGTATTGATCCCAGTTTCTATCGCTAAACCTGTAGCCCACGTCATCGCTTAACCTATAGTTCCTGGCAAGAACCTTAACATCGCATAGGTAGCCTCTGTAGACGTAGTTAGGGGATCTCCAGCCGAGGATCCAGTCAACGCCTTCAGTTAAGACAGTCCTGTAGCCCATGCTGTAGATCGCGCAAGCTATGTCGTTGTTGTATATGAACTCAGTGTTTTCAGCGCTAATCAGCTCAGCTCCAAAGACTTCCTTCATTAGCTTCCTATGCTCTTCAAACTGTTCTCCAAGTTCCTCGAAGGCTGGCGGAATAAAGGCGGCTAAGCTATGGTAGTACGTCTGTCCAATGAATTCAACAGCCCCAGTCTCATAGGCTTCATTGAAGACGTCTATTGCTTCAGGAGCCCACTTAAGGAGTTGCTCAACGAGTACTCCACTAATGCTGAATGAGACTTTGAACTCCTTCTCAGCACTCTTAAATTCCCTTAATCCATCAATAATGATCTTGGTTGCTGGGACATAGCACTTCTTTGCAGCTCTTTCAATAACTATCTTGTTTAACCCCTGGTCGAGAATAGCTTCCTCCAGATCTTTTAACTCAAGGACTCCCCTCATGGACTTCGAAACTAGTTTCTCATAAGCTCTTCTGTCAAGGCGGTATGGCTGGTGGACTTCAAACACTAAGACCACGTCAGTCAAGGCCGGCACCAGTTGTGAACATATATGGGGCAGTAATTTTAATGCTTGTCCTAAAGCTAATTCCTGTACCCCGCCCGACCGTTCCTCCTCATCTTCACTCCCTTAACAGGGTTTCCGAGGACGTGGGGAGGCGGGGCAATTGTATTGTTCTACTCACACTCCTTATTAGCGTTTCTCAATCAATAATGTACGTCAGGGCTTCATCAGGGGCCAGAGGGCTCTCCCATCGATTAGCCATTAGTCATTTACTGAAGCTCTAATGCGCGTTGTTAAGATGGCTTAGAGCCTCTATTTACGGGAAGAGTTTTTAACGCTGCATTGCTTGTAATACATGGGTGCTCTATGTGAAGTCCCTTGCCGCTTGCTTAATGCTTCTACTCATACTTCAAGTAGCAATTAATGTAGCAGGCTTTGAGGCTCAGAGTTCTTCAAGGATATCGATAGCTGTGCCAGGTAACGCTAGCCCAGGGCTCTATGACTTAAGGCTTGTCGTAATTGATGGAGGAATTGAAAGAGAGTTCGTTGTGCCAAGATCTGTTTGGATTCACACAGGCCTTGAAAGTAATGTAGTTAGAATAGCTCATATTACTGACGAACACTACTTCGGCTCCCCCAATCCAGTAAGCGATGACTTAAGGAAGTCGGCCCACATGCTCATTCAATTGCTGAACTCAGATCTAGTGGTGGTTACAGGTGATGTAGCTGATGGCGCTGCAGCAAGTCAATACATTCAAGCCAGGGGGTACTGGTACTCATTTCTCTACACTAAGCCAGTATTCTCATACCCCGGGAACCACGATAGGGGGACCGTCAATTACCAGGAGTACGTTGGTCCAAGGGAGTACTATAGAGTGATTAATGGAACAATACTTTTAGTTGGAGTAGATACTGGCGACACTGGATCTCCGGCGGAGGATTCGTTGGTGTGGCTTGAGGAAGTCCTGAGATCCCATAGCCATCTGCCAATAAAGATAGTTGCATTCCACTACCCAATGCTCAGTGGCCAGGGGTTGGTTAGAGCGGATTACACTAATGTAACTGGTTTAGTAAGCGTTTATTGGAACGTCTCTAGAGCGCAGTGGATGACGAGGCTTATTGAAGACTATGGAGTGACTCTTGTCTTAACGGGCCACATACATAGGGATCAGTACATTCTCTTTAAGTCTACGAGGACTAACGTATCAACGTACTTCATTACGACGACTACTGAAGCTCAAAGCAGGCCTGACTACAATGGGCTTCAAGTAATGAACCTAGGTGTTGATCACTCAATAAGCTTTCCAATGATGAATCCGTGGTTTGTAGGCTTTAACTACAGTACTACTGTCAGGAACTCAATACCTATAGACCCTAGGTATCTCTACGGATACTTCTACTCACAGGTAGTTCAGGGGAATACAGCTTACTACTTCAATATAACTAATACGCTGTATGGAAAGACGCGTTCATACAATGTTTGTGGAGAAGTAATGCTAGCTCTTCCATGGGCTGGGGATAGAGTGTATTTAAAGTTCATTAATGCTAGTGGGGGAGCTGGCGTAGAGTTGTTAGACTACATTACTTACAATGGGTTTGCCTATCCATTGCTCAACCTATGCATTCCAAGCAGTGGGGGATTGGAGTTCGTGCTTTATAGAGATGAGGATCTTGAGCCTCCCACTCTTCAGTTTAAGATAGCTGTGCCGAGTCCTCCGAGAGTTAACGTAACTAATAGACTGTACATTGACTTCCTGGATCCAGGCTGGGGCGTTAAAAATGCGTCAGCGTACTTGCTTGAGGCAGATGGATCTCTATCTCCGCTTAGACTTGAATACTCTTATGGAGATACGTGGATTCTGCACGTTAGTGTAACTAGTGCTACAACAGTTAACAGGACTATTGTCGTTGACTTAGTTGATTTAGCTGGAAACAGTGC
>CALIML010000017.1 GCA_938045475.1 uncultured Sulfolobales archaeon | reverse complement strand
AGCCATGTATTCAACAGCCCTCCTCACGTATGGAACAACGTAGTTTAACACTACGTCCTTCCTAGACAGGAGGCTTGACCAAAGATCTGTCTTCCCGCCCTCAATGTACATCTTTGAAGACAGTGTGAAGACCCCTGTGACAGGTGCTCTAGCCCACTTAAACCCAAGCCTCTTCATTAATGCAATGGATTCTTCAGCTTCAGGAACAACTACTTCAACACTATCAATTAAGTCAACTCTACTTAAATTAATGAAGTACGCTGACCCACTCTTCACTACTACTCCCCCACGTACAAGAGGCTCTACATAGATATCAATGAAGTTCCTCAACTGAGGGTATGGAGGGACGTCTATTTCAACTTCCTTTAAATCAGTGATCACAGTCTCTAAGTTCTTCTTTGAGTAAGGCAGAGGGAAGCTCCCGACGTGGCTTGTCCTCAAGTACTCCACCACTGCTACGCTATAATTATTGTAGACTTAATTAGCTTTACTAAAAGCTATACTTAACAAGTTCTGTAAATTCGTATTATTTGAATCCATACTATTGTAGCTACAGTAGTTGTATTTTGGATATAGTTGATCATTTAATTAGCTATTTAATCTTTAAGACATTTAATAAATCTATTATTGATACTTAGCTATATCATGATATACAGGGTATTATATATTGCTTAGACATATTTTGCGGCAAATCCATGCATTGTTGATTGATATAGGGAATGGGGTCTTAATTCACTATAATTGATTACTTAACTGAGTATATGATCTACTTAAGTAATACATTCCATGAATTCCTTAAGTAGAGCTAGCTTCTTTAAGCAGCATTCATTGTGCCTACTTGGCTTCCGGGGATTTAACTAAGTATTACTGTAATTAGCTCAGCGCTTTGGATGGTTTTCGCAGACTGAGTATCGGTATATGTATCTTTGTCTTTTTTACATTACATACTATGCTCCAATTAACTTAAGAAACGTGCTTAAAGCTATTGATGCTAATATAACGTACATTGGGTGTAGTCTTAAGAAGGCTAATAGTACTAAGCTAAACATAAATATTGCTATTGATACTGCTTTAATTCCGCCGCTCTCTATGAAGTTAGCTCTAGCTAAAACAGCTAGTGAGTAAAGTATTAATGCAACAACAGCTGCATTAATTCCTCTAAACACTGCTTTAATCCAGGGGCTCTCCAAGTACTTCACTAGTAATGAGGCTAGTGAAACCATAATTAAGTACGCTGGCAGTACAATGCCCATAGTGGCGACAAGCGATCCTGCGAGTCCGTGAAGTCTATAGCCTGTGTAAGTAGCTGAATTAATTGCTATAGGCCCTGGAGTAGATTCAGCTAAACCAATTAAGTCTGCGAATTCCTCATCACTGAGCCATCCATGCTCAACGACGAGCTCTCTGTGGAGTAGGGCTATGGAGGCGTATCCTCCTCCAAACATGAATAGCCCTACTTTAAGGAATACGAGGAATAATTCGATTAAGCCGTTGCTCAATATACACACCCATGCACTACACATATGGCCTCCCTCAGTTATTAAGCATTCATGAAGTACTTTACCCCGCAATGAATTCCTAATTCAGTAGAGGCGGAGCTTCAGTGAAAGCGTTTCCCAAGCTTGTCTACACTATAGGCCATAGCGATAGAACCATGGGGGAGTTCCTGGAGTTGCTTAAAGATCATGGAGTAACGCTACTAGTTGACGTTAGGAGGTTTCCAAGCAGTAGGAGGGCTCCGTGGTTTAATAGAAGTTCTTTAGAGGAGCGCTTAAAAGCCGTTGGAGTGAAGTACGCGTGGCTTGGGGAATCCCTGGGTGGATACAGGCCTGGGGGGTATAGAGAGTACATGAGGACTAAAGGCTACGCTGAAGGAGTGGAGAAACTAATTGAGTTAATCAATGAATGCAATGGCTCTGCAGCAATAATGTGTAGTGAGAAGCTGTGGTTTAAGTGCCATAGGAGGTTTATATCAAGCACTCTATGCTTAAGTGGGTTCAAAGTCATCCACATAGTTAGTGAAGGAGTTCTTCGCGAACACAAGTGCTGAAGAACGCTCTGATAACCCATGAGTGGGGGAAGCAGTGACGCGCATAGTGCTGAGTGGAGGACAGCTATAGCGGTTCCAAGGAGTGGGCAGTTAACGCGTTTAACTGCACTGCCGGGCAGTTAACTAAGCATTAACTACACCTTGAACTAACTTACTGCGCAATGCAGGAGCAGGACTTCCCCGTGACAAAAGAGCCTGGGGGCGGAAGCAAAGCTTATTGAAACACGCGCTAAGCTGGAGGGCTGCAGAGTTCGTGTTTCAGAGGATGTGGCAAGTGGGTTAGATGAGAGCGGGGAAAAGCCGCAGGCGAACTTCTAAGCATTGGCTGGGAAGTCAAGGGATTGAGACTCGGGGAAGGAGTGGCGACTTCTTCTTTGCACGTATCTCGGAAACGCCGTCAAGGAATAGACTGTTCTACGCGTTTTCCAAAACCTAAATGCTCTCCGCCTTCATTCGCTGTGAAACAATGCTGGGTCTGCTTTAAGGTCATCATAAGTTATCTTCCTTCTAGGCTTTGATAGAAGTATAATGTAGGGTATTCCAGTTATCTTATGTACGCTCGGCGCCACTAGATCCACATCCTCAAAGAATAGCCACCCCATTGAAGCTACACCCGCCAAATCCCAGAACCTGAATTTCACTGCAGCAATTTCGTTAAAGCTGGGGAGTGTGTAGAAAGACCTTACAAACACCCCTCTCCTCTCATCATATCCGGCGTGGATAGATATAAGTGTTCTGCCATCCCTTACCTTCCCCTCAATTAAAAAGCTCCTATAACCCTCTCTGTAAAAAAATGTTGTAGACTCTATCAGTTTCATCAAGCACCATAATGCCTCCGTCACTTAGCAAATAACATAGTGAACAATAGGCTCTCGCAAGATCCCAGGGACTTAAGTGAGGTGTTGAAAGCCCCCACAATAACGCAATATCATAATACTTCGCTCTCCCCCCTAAAACCTCGTGCAGTCTGGAAACATCTCCTACTACAACTTCAGCCTTAACATTACTTACGTTTTAAAGCCACTCATGTACAAGATGCAAATCAGCAGACCTCGCATCGCTAACTGTAAGATATACCTTACAGCCCCTTGAAGCCAAAGCTTTCGCTAAAGCAGCGCCAGCAATACCGGAGCCAGCCATAGAGTCCAGCACTTTATAAACACCTGGCACTCTAAAGAGCTTGAAGAATGAATTATTATCTAACAGAAAGTTAAACAACTCAATAAGGCTTGAAAACCGGGCCTTAGCCTCAGGATCATCCGGCCTCATAGGCCATGGGAGAACTTCATAGAGTCTTTCAATGTCTACATTCACTACAGTAGCACCCGCTCTCATATATGATATGAGTAGACGCCTTTAGCTCTTGTTGAGTGATGCCATTTGAGGAGAGACTTTAAAGCTTGAAGTTCTCCATGCCTTAAGTACGCGTTCACCCCTGCTGACACCGGCAAGGTCCGAGGTAGGCAATGAGGTAATGCGCCAAGAACATAAGTACACAAGCCCCCGCCTCCACGAATTACCCCCCCGGTTTCCTCTACTCTACACACAATCCCATCTATACAGAAAGGCTTCATTATTGAATATCCATAAGCTAATGTACGCTCGTAGAAGTACCTGAGGAAGCGATGCTTGCGTTAAACGCCATCAAGAGCCTTATAGTTATGTCTACGCATAGCTTCTTAAAGTCCTCTCACAGCGGAATGGACATTGATGAATGAGCTTCTGAAGGATGACGCAAGAATATAGCTCGCCTCACATATAAACGAGCTAGCTTATGTAGGCCTTAGCCCAAATCTCCTTTCAAGCCATTTGAATCTTCCTTTAAATTCATAGAATTCTCCAATATCTTTAATGTCCAATAAAGTTACTTTATCCTTAAGTTCGTGGAGCCCGCCTAGAAATTTAAACCGTAAGCTTGTCTTCCGTTGAAACAGGAATATCGTGAGCATGCTTAAGCCTTAGTAAGGCAGCCTCTAAACTCCCCCTTAAATGGACCTCGAACACGTACTTCGGGCCAACTCTAGGTGGCTTAAACCACACTACGTCGAACCTGTATCCTTCATGCCTCCACTTTTTCTCAGGCTTATACCCTATGAGCTCGCCGAGCGCGTAAATGATGTCGATTATTCGATCGTGTTGAAGTTCTTGAGGTGGCTTTGACGCATGTGCAATGGGGGGCTTAGCATAGATTTGCTGTAGGTACTTAATTATTTTCCGCGCCTTTTCGTTGCTCACTTTCATAAATCCAGCTACAGCCTTCATTCTATACCTCGTTAACTCACTAAGCTTAGCTAATGGAAGATCTATTTCTCTAACGTCTTCCAAGAAGATCATGTAAGGCCATGTCTTGCTGTCTACATCCTTGCCTCAAACGCTTTCAGCTAGGCAGCTGCTGAATTCCACTTGTCCTGGCTCCAGTTCATTGGGGAATGGATGCTTAAAACTCTCTCTGCCGACGTGGGTTATCCTACCAGCATTATGGAATAGCACGTAATCCCCCCGTTTATGGAGAGCCGATGAGAGTAAAGCGATTCCTTTAAAGCCCGTAATTTAACGATGCTGCGATAATGTTTGAGTATTTTCTCTTTAAGCGAGGGGTCGCAGATGTCTAACTCACTGACCCTAACGCCATCTATAACACTTTTCTTAATGTTTTTGTATAGGCCGGGAGCAAGGAACACGTTCGTAATTACTCTAACAGTATCTGCACTTTTGCGCTAAATAGTAGTTTTGAGAGCCACTTCCATTAATTCCTATTTGGGAGGAAATAACATTTTTCGGAATATCGCGCCCACAACCATAGGAAAACCACGCTATATACTGTAAAGCTACACAGTCTTTGCATACAAATTCATCCATGCAGAGACTCCATTCATGGATGCTGCTTCCAGAGCTCTTCATGAAGTGGGGCACTGATTGCTACTATAATAAAGGGGAAGGGGGGTAGATACTGTAGAGATGGGGTGCAATAGTGTTTAGGGCAGTAAAAGTATTGCGATGGAAGATGGAGGTACTGTTGCATGAAGCTATGGATGTCTTAAATAAGAGGGGTTGGAGAGGTTGCTTAAGTACATTATATGGTTCCCCGCATCCCTGTTGCTTTGTTGGCATTACAGAATTTCGAGATCTTCGAGAACCTTTACATTTCAAGGACGTACCTACAAGTACTTCATACATAGGTATAACAGGACTTGGAATAAGTCGAGGGCAGTAGAAATCCCCATTATCTGGGGAGTGTTGAGTGAGTTTAAGGATAAGGAAATTCTCGAAGTAGGGAATGTCCTACCCCACTACTTCCCCGTAAGCCACGATATCGTGGATAAGTATGAGAAGGGTAGGGGCGTAATCAATGAGGACATACTGTCCTTTCAACCAGGCGGGAAATACGACTTAATTATAAGTATTTCAACAATAGAACACATCGGCTGGGATCCACCGGAGCCGCGGGAACCTGTGAAAGCCCTTAAAGCTATTGAGCATTTAAAGAACCTCCTCGCCCCCGGTGGAAAGCTAGTCGTTACAATACCGCTAGGCCATCACTCCGAGCTAGATAGAATGCTTAAAGAAGGGCGAATAGAGTTCACGAAAACGTATTGTTTAAAGCGAATCGATAAGAAGAACAACATATGGGTTGAGACAACATGGGAAGAAGCCAAGGACTCTAGAGATAAAGTAGTAGTTATCGGTATTTTCGAAAAAGACTATTCTAAGCAATAGAAGGAGACACGGATGAGCCATACTGAAGGCGCTCTCTTTAAGCCTTGCTTCAGGCTATGAGAAGCCACGTGTCTCACCATTAATCAGAGGCTTAAAGGGAGTGTGGAGAATGTATGCAACATTCCCCCTTAGAGTTTTAATGCATCTTGTGAGCAAATAGAATTGTGCTTGATGTAGATACTGTTGGCGACTTGGGACTAACAATCGTTGGGGAAGAGTCTAGTTAAACGTTGAAGCCTGCAAAGATCTTTTGCCGCTAATTCTTATCGCTTACCCTAACTTTTGTAGTGAGTGGAGTGGCTCAATCACTTCAATGCTTCCTTACACTCTCTATACAGTGGGAGGATTCTATAAATAACTGCATTATACTTAAATATTTCTAGAGCCATTACTAATCAAGCTAGGTGTTAAGCGTGAAGCGCTGGAGCAAGATTGAGGGCAGGGTAGAAGCTGAAGTCTGTTGTGGAGTGGGCTTGAAGCTAGTTGAGCATGGCTTAACGGCAAGTCAAGCCGTAGTAACCGGTAGTGACGTAGCAGCAGGGGTTTTTCTAAGCGGGAAGGCATTTGAAGAAGCCCTAAGGAGGGTGGGTAACTGATGGGGAACTCTGAAGGCGCTGCTAAACAGACATGGATAGGCATACCTCGCGGGGAGATAGACTGGTATCCAGCAGTGGAGCCAGAGCTTTGCATAGGCTGCGGCATATGCGTCATGATCTGTGGGCGGGGAGTATTCAGGTTTGACTATGAAAGGAACTTGTCTATTGTAGCTAATCCATCAAATTGCGTAGTTGGCTGCACTACATGCATGAACGTTTGCCCTCAACAAGCAATAAGCTTTCCACCAATATCCTACCTCCGCAAATTGATTAAGGGGAATAAGATAATACAGCATGCGAGAGAAGCCCTGTTGGCTAATAGAGCAAAATATGAATTTAAAAGCGATCAATTGAAGGCTTCTGCGCCTCAGCGATCGCTTTAAGCTCAAAACATTTTTTTCCTTACTTCCACTTACATTTTAGAAAAGAGCGCGGTTTGGTTCTACTAGTAGCTGCTTAGTTAACTAGGCTTCCGCTAGCTTAAACTAAGGTCTCCAATGATTTCAGCAATTGAAGCTAGGAGTACGTAGCATACCGTGCGTTAACGCACTTCGCCCCCGCATCCCTCTCAGCTGAAGCTACATCAGCGTTCACACTTCGTGAAGGCATTGCGAGGCGTTTGAACGCTGAGAGCGGGAGGAACGTCTCTTACCGCGATGCCAGCTGGTTAAGCTTTTTAACAAGCCCGAGGCAGTACTGTAGTGAAGGTGCGTGATGGCAGTGCCGGGTCCGCTCAGCGTCAGTGGATGGCGAGGTATAGTGATTTCAACGAGGCCCCAGGGCTCATTCAATGGCGAGAGGAGTTTGAGGCTATGCCCTCCTTCAAGGAGAAGCTCTTAGGTGCTGCTAGAGCGCTCGGCTTCGACGACGTTTACTTACTGCCCTCAATGGCTCTCATTGAGCCAAGCGCTGTTGACCTCACGACTAAGTTCGCGGTAAGCGTAAGGCTCTCCACACCTCTCGCTTCATCCCCTATGGATACCGTTACGGAGTTTGAGATGGCTTTAGCCATGGCTCTACTCGGCGGCATAGGAGTGGTTCACAGAAACATGGAGCGAGAGAAGCAAGTTGAAGTTGTTAAGAGAGTTAAGGAGCATCCTCCAGCTAGGCTTAGAAGCCTCTACGTCGAGCCAGGGGAGCCCTGCGGCAACGCCTTGATTAAGCTGAGGGACTTGAAGCTCAGGGATATTCCAGTAGTTGATGGGGGAGTAGTCCTGGGATACGTGAGTTTTAAAGCACTGGAGGAGTGCATGGATGGCCTTAAGCCCGTGGGGCAGTTCGTTAAGCAGGCAGAGGTCTTCAATGTCGATGGAATTAAGGAAGCTAGGGATAGGCTTGTAAGAGGAGGGCGTGACACTACTGCAGTAGTGTCTAGGGATGGAGCTTACTTAGGCACTCTCGCCTACTACGACGCATTGGAGGAGCTGACGCCGGCGCTGGACGCCGACGGCAGGCTCCTCGTGGCTGCAGCAGTATCTCCATTCGACATAGATAGAGCTAAGGCATTGGATAAGTACGTCGATGCTCTCGTCTCAGACGTAGCTCACTTCCACAACGCTGAAGTATTGAGGAACGCTAGGAAGCTCACAGAAGAGACTTCAGCAGACTTCATTGCTGGAAACGTAGGCGCTGAAGAAGCCGTTGAAGATACTGTTGCTTCAATCGAAAAGCTGGGAGGCCTTAGAGTAGGCATTGGAGGAGGCTCCATATGCACTACGCCGAAAGTAGCGGGGGCATATGCACCAACGCTCTGGGCAGTTGCTTCAGCTAGAGACGCCCTTGAGAAGCTGGGGGTTAGAGTGCCAGTAATAGCTGATGGAGGCATTAGAGGGCCAGGCGACGTCGTCAAGGCCTTGGCGGCGGGAGCTAGCGCAGCTATGCTTGGCTACGCACTAGCTGGAGCCGACGAAGCATCAGCCCCACTGATAGCTGTAGGCGGGAAGCTATACAAGCCTTATAGAGGCATGGCGAGCAGGGGGGCCATGGAGAAGAGGTTTGCAGTAGACAGATACTCCAGGATAGCTAAGAGAGTCCCGGAAGGCATTGAAGGCCTCGTCGCATACCGAGGCAGCGTCTACAGCGTAGTGAGGGAAATGGTTGAAGCAATAAGGGCAGGACTAGGCTACGCAGGTGCAAGAAACATTGAGGAGCTGTGGATTAAAGCAAAGTTTATAGCAGCAACGTTGAGGGAGACAATCAAGGACTCTAGAGAGGACTAAGCACTTGCTTTATGCATAGCATTTATGCAGTACAGTAACAACCATTAGATGCTCCATCCGTGGATCACGCTCCCTCAACTCAATTATCATTAGTGCCCCCATAACAGCGATCCTTTTTCGAGGTATTTTTATGCATGAGCATTCTCTCGTCCTTACGTAATGCTTAGATCAAGCTAGTGGGCTTTCGATAGGAAGAGCTTCAGCCTAACTTACTTCATAGGGAAGCAATAGTTTCTTCTCCTAAATAGTGTGTAGATGATTATGTAGTGATGTAATGTATGAGTGATGGTTGTTGAGCGCTTTAGACTATGCTTCCTTTTTCAAAATGGGAAGTGCTTACATGTTTTTCGCTTTCACGAGGTTGAGAGATTTATAGATGGATGGAGAGGGATACTTAGGGTTGAGTGGTAAGGGCTGAGAGGAGCTTTATGAAGGAGAAGGATCGAGCGTCGAGAAGAATGCGCGCGAAGAGGCGTCGTGGCTGGCCGAAGGCCATGGTTGCATTTGTCATTGCTGGATCTGCTATTATAGCTGCTATGATTATGTTTTCAACGAGCTTTCTCTCAAAGAGCTTTCCCTCCGCTGGCGAAGCTCGAAAAGCCGCATTACTGGATGGCTTATATGTCTCAAGACCTAATCCCGCATTTATTGAAAACATCACTAGTTTGCTTAAGGATGCGGGTTTCCAGGTCGACGTTTTCATAGGTGAGAATGTAACGATAGAATTGCTTGAAAACATTGGGGGATACGACCTCCTGATCCTTAGGCTTCACAGCGCTATCTACATCGATCGAATACTATACCTTTTCAGTGGGGAACACTATGTGGATTCGAAGTACTTCTTCCAACAGCTTTCAGGAATCGTTAAGAAAGCATATACCTTCAATGAAAGCGAACCCCCATTCTTTGCACTAAATTCAGCCTTCCTGGGAATGAGTAGGAAGGATGGCTTAAAGAACTCCACGATCATAATGATGGGATGCAATGGAACGGGAGACATTGCTTTCATACAGAGCCTCTTTAAAAAAGGCGTGAAGGCCTACTTTGCTTGGAGTGGATACGTAAACCCATCCCATGCTGATAAAGCGACCATCGCGCTAGTTAAAGCCTTATACTTGGAAGCCCTATCTCCAAGGGAAGCTGCAGAAAAAGTTATGAATGAAATAGGGCTAGACCCTATTTATGGAAGTCAATTATATTGTTTCACTTCATGATACCTTACTAATGCTGCTTAGAGTACTACCTAAATCGTGAACATTAATGTCTCCTACGAGCTTCTCTTTAAGCCTAAGCCAAGGAAAAATGCATTGCTAGAAAAACTACTTCCAACCCTCAAATAAAATTCACTTTAGCTTTGAAACGATCTCAATAAATCGAAAACCTTTTATAATAGGATAATACAATATATCAGGAGGAAAACAATATGTCAAAAGAAAAAATTGCAGTTATATTCGTTACATTATTGGTTTTGACATATGCTTTAGCTGCTATAGTGGTTTTTGGCCATCAGGAAGTAACACCTGAAAAACCTGGATCTTACTTTGGGGGACTGGTTTATACAGGCAATTACATAAGGGTTGGCGTCAATGACTATGGTGCACTAGGCGTCTATGATAGCGACTTAGGCGATGTTGGCTTTCAATACCCTATTGGTTACAACTATGAATCCCTAGCAGTAGGCTGGTGGGGTGAAGGCTGGTCAGTATTCTATGGCAAGAAGGGGGCAGGTTTCAGTCCAGGTGACGATGCTTGGGGAACTATTGTGGGAGTTACGCCAACTGTATCCTCTACGGCGACGCCCTACGGATACCTCCACACTGTTGAGATAACTACAAACGACAATGTTCTATTGCTGCGGTTTATAATCGAATTCTTCAAAGAAGAGAAGTACATTAAGATTGAAACTTATATAACGAATATAGGGAGCTCTTCCATAGAAGATCTGGAATACAAGAGGATTGTGGACTGGGATGTCTGGAAGCCTCTTTTGGATTCATTCAATAATTATTGGGGGATGGACGACATTAGGAAGCCTAGACTAAACTTGGCAGTTGCCTTCTTGAACGAGACCATTGCGCCGGGCAGCGTTTACATGGGTTTCGCATCGCTGGAGTCGCCGACAGATTACGACTTAGATTGGGATGACTACCTTTCCCGAGGCATTTACGATCCATTGAAGGCTTCAATCAGCATTGATGGAAAAACATCACTATATGACGATTTTTGTGTTGTCTACGACTGGGTTCTTGGAGAATTGAATCCCGGTGAGACTAAGGCAGTCCATATGATATATGCTGTGGGCGACACATTGGAAGAGCTTGAAGGCAACGTTGAAAAAGCATTAAAACAGTATGCTCCAGTTGGAGGTATAGTGGTGCAGACTCCGGAGCTTAAACTGCTTATCGCAGCCGCTATTACCATAGCATTCACGACGGTAGCAGTAGTAGTGTTGAAGAGGCGGATAAATACATGGAACACGTGATAAGGCGTTTTTAACCACACCTCCATTTTCTCTCAATATTTCTACGCAGAGTATACATGCCCCCCTATGCCTGGTGTTTGATAGAAATCCCAACAAAGGGAATTGAAAACTGTGCAATTAGTCCCAAGGCATCACAGACGTGTCTCCCATAATAGCGCGCGTTTCCGAAGTTAATTTGAATGCCAGCACAATCACTAGCTTTGTTGATGGACCTCAAAACATTTATGAAATTAAGCTTGCCGTTAAACCAGCGCCAATACTGCGTGAATGCAAACTAGTCAGCAGCTTGATGTATTCTCTCAATAGATGCATCGGCGTGATAATTCATAAGCATTAACATCAAGATCGCTTCTCCAAATGGTAGAGTACGGCATCTTTATTCGAACTGGATTAAATAACATGGTCATATCCGAAACTCTCTTGTCTTCCTCAGTGAAGTATGCAAGCCTAAGAAGCAAAGAAGGGTTAGAAGATCAAGACTTACAGAGCACAGAAGCCGAGGAGCAAAACCCGCCTAAGAAAAACATATTCGTTTAAAAAATGTTGAAGGGTTATTTGCTTATTTCATTGAAGCGCGTTTCCTCTCTCGCTTTAAAAACAATGCAGTTGCAAGCACTGTTGCAGCAGCAATAGCTGCTATGCCTATAGGTATACAGGGATTGTTTATAAGGGAATCCACTGCATCAACTACTATTCCCCCTATAGGCGCGGGTGGAGAGGCCTTAACTGTGACTACTGCTATGCTTGTGCATGCATTATCATCTGTGTCCAGCTCACCATCAACAGGGATGGCTCTTGCATCTATGTAGTAGGTCCCAGGTATAACGCCTGCAGTGTTCCATAGAAAGGTTATTGTTCTAGTCTCTCCTGGAGCCAGGTTTTCAACTACTTGGCTCTCGCAGCACTCGATTTCACCGTAGTAAAAGCATATTAACTCGAATGACTCCGATTCCGTTCCTTCATTCACCACAGTAATGCTTATAGTTACGGTTTCACCCTGCAGTACTTCCGTCGGATACGGGACTTGGCTTACAACTGCTATGTCGTGAATAACTATCTTAACGTATGCATCGGAGGTACACTCATTGTTTTCCTCATCGCTTTCAAGTATCTCGCCTCCACTATCTACGAAAGCCCTTATAGCATAGTTCCCAGGCGGCACACCCGACGTATTCCAAACGAACCTTATGACGCGGCTTTCGCCAGGCTCTAAATTAAGTACCCTTATGACACTTATCGGATCTATGGGCGTACCATTGTAGTAGCAAGTTACGTTAAAGCTTTCAGTATAGTAACTGCCAGCATTTTCAACCACAACATCTATCCCCACTAGTTCTCCCTGAATCACAGTTTCCTTGAGGGGGGTCTGGCTAACTGCCTTCACATCACGGCTAACAGCTACTACAGTTATGCTATTTTCGCCAAAATCCTCGACTAGATTTCCATGGATGTCGAATCCCTCTGCCTTAAGATTTTCACACTTGTTTAGAGTGTACATGCCTTCCTGTATAGGGACAAAGCTATAGATGAATGTTAGAGATGCTGACTCTGAAACACTTAGCCCTCCAACATTCCAGGTTATTGTTTTAGTATCGGGATCGTAGGTTGCCGCTCTCTTACTCGGCGTCCCCAAGATTAAACTAAGTGGATCGAGCGGTATAGTGTCTGTGACATTAACTTCCGTTAAAGCTCCTCCTCCAACATTGGTGGCAACGATCAATATCTCGAAAGAGGCCTGTTGCCCCACGACGGCTGGCGATGGACCGCTAATTAAAATCTTCCCAACATATAATATCCCGGGGAATTCTTTAGCTATTACGGCTACTGGCGTTACCACAGTGCAGTTGTTATTCTCCTCGTTATATTCCTGGATTTCTCGACTTGAATCAACGAAAGTCTTAATAAAGTAGAGGCCTGGCTCCACGTCAGAAGTATTCCAATTAAAGCTTAGGATTATTGACTCCCCGATCCCCAAGTTCGTTACTCTCTGCGTCCCTATGATTGTGGGATAGAAATAGCATGCTACATCAAAGCTCTTAGCCTGCATACCTAAGTTCTGCACAGCCACATTTATTTCAACAATCTCTCCTTGAGTCACGCTTGTAGCGTTCACTGACTGACGGCAGCCACATCGCGAACCTTAATAGCTACGTGTTCGTCTCTACTGTCCGTCGTCAGAGCTTGGTTGAGATTGGGGTTCGCCTGATCCGTAGCCCACTATACTCCGTAAGAAGTCGGGTTACCGATTCTATTCCAACTTATATAACATCTCAATGAAATTACCCGTTATTGCAAAGTTTCCTATGTTAGGGTCAGTGATTTCGTAATCGGCGTGGTTTGACGGCGGCCACGGCTCATACTCTTCAAAGTCGCCGTTATTATTAGTGTCATATAAAGTATAGTTCTCCAAACCCGTCGTTGTCAGTGTCTCCAACAAAGAGCAGGTATTCTGCCTCGTTAATGTCTCCACCACTAATGTAGAGATTATTATCGATGTCTATGAACCATTTGTAGCAGGCATTCTGGCTGGGCCATCCTGCGCCGGGTTCAGCATAGCATTTAAGCCGTACAGGAAGTTACTGTCAAAGCTGTAGTAGCGTATTCAACGTCACGCCAATCATCTAGCCATCCATTTTCGTTTTTATCCCAGTCGATCTCTGTCCAAGACGTAGGCCAACTAGGGTTTTTACGTTACGCATGTAATAAATTTACTATCTTCTCAGCATTCTAAGTAGTTATGCAAGCTTCCCAAGCTCTTCAGATGAAGTATCAACGATGAAGTCCCCCATAAACCCGGAGTACTCTATGACTGCAAACTACGCATCTAGAAATAGAAGAGGAGACTTCCCCTAGCACTAAAACTCTCATACAACATTTACTCTCCACATTCTTGCTTTCTCAAAACATATAGCGTGTGTAAGTCTCAGATACTTCTAATGTGTTTAGAGGCGGTTCAATGTGGAGAGAAGAAGTTAATGCTTTCGACAGATGAATGGTATCTAGTAAAAAGACGAGGGAGTAGGGCTTTAGCTTATCTTCATTTGTTGAACGAAAGTTCAAAATTAGACTCCATCACGGCCTCGACCAGGAGGATAAAGCGGGCCCGCTGGGATTTGAACCCAGGGCCTCCGGCTCCGCAGGCCGGCGCCTTATCCAGGCTAGGCCACAGGCCATATTAATTCAGTATTGTGAGAAAAATAATTATGTTTTGGGAGAGCTTTAGTTAGGATTTGGATATGAGTCATGAGACTTGAGAGGTCTGTATGCCTGACTAGACTGTATTACTGTAATACTAGCAAAAGCTTATGAGTATGTTTAGGTTCTTCATCATTACTGAAAGGAGATTTTGAGAAATAATATGCGAAAAACATTATTTGGAGATGCGGTAAGCATAATTTTTGAGGTCTCGTAATTACCAGCTTCGTCTATTGCTACTATGTAAAACTCTATGGCTGAGTTTGGACGCACCTGTATTTCAGCTGTGTAGACTTCTTCTGTTAGGCCATAACCTCCAACAGGTTCTATGAAATATCTTTTTGAAATATTCATTTCTATGTATTTCCATAATGAATAGTTTAGGCTATAAACCGGAAGAACTTTGTGCAGAGCACTTCCTTCATCGTAAGCTGTTACGTTGAAAATTAGGGTTTCACCAAGTAACTTAGTCGTTAAAGCACTTATTTCAGGTTTTTCTGTGTCAGCTAGCTTATATAGAGTATTTGGGCTTAATACATTTCGTTATAGGCAGCACTAACAGCAGGCATCCACATATTTTCATTCTGAAAACGAATTCACTCAGCTTTGCCCAACCACGCCATAACAAGTAGATTTTACTACCGTTCTGGTCTAGCATTAACTTTCATTCCTTTCCTCCTCGTATCATGGGAGGACTTTCGGGGTGAACGGATGAAGCTCCCACATCTCTCAGTTCATCAGCCTATACCCTCTTGGGCTTAACTTAACCCTGCATTTTGGGCATAGGCTTGAAGTGCCCTTAGCCTCAACGCAAATCTAAAGTGACGCTAGTTAATGAACTTTATGCTAGATAGGAGCAGTTTCAAAGCCCCCACTATCCTGCATTACCGGTAAAACAATTACGTCTTGAGATACTACTAGTTTTCCTCCTCTTTCATTGCTTGCCATAGTGGAATTTCCTACAATATTCCCATCAAAGTCTTGTATGAAAAGATTTAATAGTTTTTCTCCTATACTTCTAACAGCATAAATATTTTGAGTGCTTACCGCAATAAAGGAATCACTTTCAACATCCCCGCTTACTCCAAGAGATTTTTCCATAAGAGATTTCCATTTTAGAGAAAGCTAAAAGATTTCCTTGCGAGTCTGATAAAATTATTTTCCTGTTTCGGTAAGATAGCGTATTCAACATCGCATCATGCTCGAAGACCCAAATAATTTCCCCGCTTTCTGCGTTAAGTGCGTAAAGTTTCCTTGATAGATCTGATGTTACGAAGAGAATTCCCTCACCGTAAGCTAAGCCTTTAACGTTTGTTCCGACTTTATTGCGCCAAACAATGCTTCCATTTTCAGCAACACAGAATACGTAGCCTTCATCTCTAACGCTTCCTACATACACTTTTCCTTCTGCCACTATGAGGTTTGAAGTCACTGATGAACGAGAAGAAGCATTCAATTCAGACTCAAGCGTAACCTTCTATACAAGCTCAACACTATTCTTATCAAGAGCGAGAAGGTAAGCATCATCAATATCTAACCTCGATGAAGTACCCACAAATAAGTATTTCCCAACACCGTAAGCTTCAACAAATCTCCATAAACCTAAAGCTTTCCACTTCGTTACTGGTTGAGGATATGAAATACTTCTTCCTTCAAGACTATCAGAATATACCTCCACACCCCAGATTAAAGCTCCATCATCTCTATTAAGAGCGTAAATTCCTTGATGATCTGCTAGAAAAATTTTATCTCCTTCAATTACGGCGTTTGCTAGCCTTCCACCCATGTTAGCAGAAACATTAACAGAGAAAACAACTTTAGGCTTTCTTGGGAGGTAAGAAGAATAGAACATATCGCTTCCAGCACTGCCTTTCCTCATAATCCATGGAAACTTTAACGGCAAGAACTCTACCGGAATTTTTTCAGGTTCTTTTTGCGGGGATATGCTTTCTAAAATCATTTCTCTTTTAAAGTATCCAAGCTGCTGCAGCAACAGCCACTATTACTCCAGCAATCACAGCTACTCCAATGAGGATTTTCCATGAAGCAATACTTTTATTTGTTTTCAAAATTTCCCCTCACTACATTTATTGTTTCTCCTATAATTGTTTTCTCGCTGGTTCAGGAACAGTTTTAATTTCCAAAGTTCTCAAGTAGTATGTGATGTCTATTTAAGGTATGTATTTGACTATGCCTTAAAGAGAGTTATTAATGTTTTTGAGATAAGAGAATCTTATAAGCAGTTCATGAGCGAAAGAGGATTATCTTAAATAGATAGAGGATTTCATAATTTCCTCGTCCTTATCTTTGTAAATGAGGGTTTTTTAGTTCGTGGTATTTTTATTCTCTAAAGTCGTAGGTGGGTAAGGAGAACTTTATATAGGTTTACAAAAATGACTACTTAGGTGTTTTAAGTGGGATACGTTACAGTGTCTGCCAAGATTCCGAAGAAGTTAAAAGAACTTCTAGATAGGTATGGTGTGAGACCTGGCCCGATTATCAGGAAAGCTCTTGAAGAAGAAGTTAAGAAGAGAGTACTTGAGGAATTGGAAATACTTTCTGAGGAGTTGTCTAAGGAGCTTTCACAGATATCTGATGAGGAAGTAGTTGAGTTGATACGGGAGGATAGGGAAGGTAGATAATCATGTATCTTTATGACGCTAGCGCTATATTGAATCTCGTGAAGAAAGGAGAGATAAGAATTTTCGCGAGAGGATGCACCGTAGATCTCGCTATATACGAAGTTATTAACGCGGTTTGTAAGGAATACTACCTACTTAAGAAAATACGAGTAGAAACAGCGTATAGATTAATTGAGCTACTCTCTAAAATTCTTAGCGTGCTAGACCTACACACCATAAGAGGTTCTGAAAAAGAAGTACTAGATATTGCTGTGAAAGAAGGTATCACTATTTATGACGCATCATACATTCATATTGCGGCACGAAATAAACTAACTTTAGTAACTGATGACAAAAAACTCGCAGAAATTGCTAGAAAATTCACGAGAGTAGCAACAACTACAGAGATTACCACTGCGTAAATTCAGTTCCACAAACCCTCCTACTCCGCTTCTAAAGTTTCAGTGAGGAACACACCCATACTAATTGACAATAACGAGCTCTACCTACTGAGAAAGTTTTGGAGGCGGGCCCGCCGGGATTTGAACCCGGGGTCTCCGGCTCCGCAGGCCGGCGCCTTATCCAGGCTAGGCCACGGGCCCTTCCCCTACTTGTTTTCGCGATTATTTTTGTTTTGCGAGCTCCACCTCGGGTGTTTGTACTCTGCTCCTATTAAGTCTAGGATCTTCCACGTCATGAAGTTCACTAAATCATCTATAGTCTTTGGGTTTAAGTAGAATCCTGGTGATGCTGGAGCTATTGTCACCCCCATTCTCGATAGCTTAAGCATGTTCTCTAGATCTATTGTTGTCAGCGGCGTCTCCCTGATTACTAGAATTAGCTTCCGCCCAGTCCTAACAACGTTGTACATGACTCTCTCGAGGAGCCTGTGTTGAATTCCATTAGCTAGGTTTGCAACTACATCCATGCTGCATGGAGCTACTACACCTGTGAATTCAACAGTATTGCTTGAGCTAGCCAATGGGGAACTCCAATCACTATCACTGTAGACGCCGTTCAAGCACTCGTACCCACTGAGCAGTTCAACTAAGTCTCCCCCAACTTCATACTTAGCTACATTTAATGCTCCACTAGTGTACACTACGTATGCTTCTCCAACAACACCCTCCTTCTTTAAGCTACAGAGAGCTTCTATAAACTTAAGTCCATAGATTAAGCCACTAGCACCACTCAATCCAACAACTATTCCCTTAATCAAGGGGGAGCCCCAAAGCATTAACTCAATTTAATTGAAGCCGCCTTAAATTACTTTCTGAGTGAAGAAAAGGCCGCTATAAGCTAAGACCTGCGCGGGCTCATCACTGCTCAGCCCTTTCGAGCTTCAGCATACATATATGCCTCTTCAAATACCTTTAAATACCTTGACTCACTCGCTTAGCGAGCCCCGCTCAACTCTTATGAAATAACTGCATTACTGTAATGCCGTGCTGCTCCCTCAATGAGCCATTAATAGTGCTTGCCGTAAGACGGGGGCTAAGCCTATTTGTAAAGCCTCATTAAAGTCCTTAGATGTGCTCAGGCCAGTGCCTCAGCTCAAGCGCTTTAAATAGTTTTTAGTTAAGCGGTCAGCGCCCGCTTTAAGAGCTTTAACTCACACCCTATTAATGGATCGTCTCCCGGATTCCTCTTCATCCCACCAACTACTAGGTTTATCTGGGAAATAAACTCTTACTGCTTCATTAACTTGAAGGGCCTTGGGAATATGTCGCTTAACCTCACTGCGTATATTTTGCCAGTAGAAGTACTGTAGGAGACTATTAAGGGGTTTTCACTGAACTCAGCAATTACTTGTCTACAGGCTCCGCACGGCATTAATGGCTCCGGGTAATCGGTTGCTATAGCTATGGCAACTATGTTCCTGCCTCCTCCAGAGATCATTGCTGATACAGCTGATCTTTCAGCGCATATCGTGAGGCCGTAGCTTGAGTTCTCTACGTTTACTCCAACGTAGATCCTCCCCCCATCCGATAGGATGGCTGATGCTACATGTATGTTGCTGTATGGCGCGTAGCTGTTTTTCAAAACTTTCACTGCTTCACTTAGAAGCTTGTTAGTTTCTTCACTTAACTCCAAGACTTCCCCCCTCACTATAGCCTCTAATGAGGGCCTTTTCATTTACTTCAACAGCCTTTCCCCTAAACACTCTTCTAACAGCTTTAACTGCAGCCTCTAGATCCACGTAGTTGCGGAACTCCTTTGATAAAGCGAGGGAGTAGCCCAGTAGAACTACGTTAGCTGCAACAGCTGCCTTAAGCTCCTCTCTAGCAATCCTTGAAGCATCTATTACAAATAACTTGACTCTCCCACTTAATTCACCCACTATTTGCTTAAGACTCGGATGCTTTGACAGCGGGGGAGGCCAGATGAACGAATCCATGACTACTAAGGACTCCCTGCTTGCGTAATCTATGTACCTAGCCGTTTCAATTGCCTCAAGCCCAATAATTAGATCGGCTGCTCCCTTGGGTATAACTGGAGAAGAACCGGGGCCAAGCCTTACGTGAACTACTACAGAGCCCCCCCTCTGGCTAAGCCCATGTACTTCGGCAACAGTTACGTCAACTCCGCTTTCAATAGCTGCATTCCCTATTAATTCTCCAAGAGTTAAAAGCCCCTGCCCTCCCACGCCGGCTATCAATATGTTGAAGCGCTTTAATGCCACAGCTCTCTCCACCCCGCTCCTCCCTCTCTCGACACAACTATGGCGTCGTATGGGCATACGTATGCGCAGAGACCGCATCCAGCGCAGGCTTCTTCAAGTATCCGTGGCTTGCGAGAGCCTTCCTCCACAACTATTGCTGGACATCCAAGCAGGTTTACGCAAGCCATGCAGCCGGTGCAAGCATCAGTAATCGCGTACTTCGGCAAGGCTATTCCGCGAGCCCTGGCGGCTCTCAAGACTTCTAGAGCGCACTTCATTCTAGACACTACTGCGACGTGCTTTCCACTCAAGTGCTCTCTATACGCCTTCACGAACTCCCCTATTGATTCCCCCACATTCATTGGATCGATTACATATGTCTTAAACCCCATGGACTTCAAGAAGTCTTCAATGAACATTCTCTCAGCCTTCTCACCAGTGGCAGTAAGGCCTGTGCCTGGGTGGGGCTGGTGGCCAGTCATCGCAGTACACAAGTTGTCGAGCACTAAGATCAGTGCTCTCCCACCATTATACACGACGTTTATTGACGGGGGGAGCCCGGCGTGGTAGAACGTTGAATCACCTATTACAGCAATAACTGTGTCTTCAACAACTAGGCTGAGGCCATGAGCTACTCCAATACTGCCCCCCATCTCCAGGCTTGTGTCTTGAACTCTAAATGGGGGGAGGTAGCCGAGAGTGTAGCAGCCGATGTCGCCCGTGTATATTAGATCCCTTACTCCGGCTTTGTTTGCAGCTACTTTAGCTACATAAAACGTGTTTCTATGTGGACAGCCTGGGCAAAGCGTTGGAGGCCTTGGAGGTACTTGGGGCTCTAGTTTCACTGGCTCAACTCCGCTCCACGGAGCTGAAGGCTCTTCGCCTAGGAAGGCCTTAATTGACTTATAAACGATCTCTAGGCTGAGCTCGTAGTTAGCTGGCACATAGTCCTTGCCGTATAGCTCTACGCTAGCGCTCTCTTCAACAACGATCTTAGATAATTGAAGCTCTACAACGGGGTCAAGTTCTTCAACTACCAGTATGCTCTTCGCATAGCTCAACAACTCCTTCATAGGCTTAACGGGCAGGGGGACGGGCATGGAGACTCTCACTACAGTGAAGTCATTCCTCATATTCATTAAGTTCAGTGCTTCATCCACGTGTGCGTAAGATATTCCTGAAGCCACAATAGCTCTCCTCAACCCGGGGTTCTCAATGGATATGAATGGCTCTACCCCAAGGTCTTCCCTGATCTCCTCCCACTTCTTCATTAAGGCCTCCTTAAGCTTTCTACTGTGCGCTGGCACTAAGACGTATCTCTCAACGTCCTTCTTAAACGACCCCCTAGTCCTTACTTCCCTTGGCACATCAGCTTCATACACTATGGGCTGTCTCGTGTGGCTAAGCCTAGTAGTAGTTCTAAGTATTACTGGTAGGCGGTACTTTTCGCTGATCTCATACGAGACTTTCGTTAATCTGTAGGCGTTTCTAGGGCACCATGGCTCAACAACTGGTAGATGGGATAGGAGTCCATACCACCTGTTGTCTTGCTCGTTCTGGCTGCTGTGCTGGCTGGGGTCGTCTGCTGAAACTACTAGAAGGCCGCTGTTCACTCCTGTGTAAGCACTGCTCATCAATATATCTGAGGCTACGTTCAATCCAACGTGCTTCATTGCTACTAAGGCTCTAACGCCAGCTATAGATGCTGCATAAGCTGCTTCAAAAGACACTTTCTCATTAGTGCTCCACTCAACATGCATACCTATTTCCTTAGCTACTTCAGCCAGTGATTCAACTACTTCCGTACTGGGAGTCCCTGGATAAGCTGCTGCAAAACCAACGCCAGCTTCAATAGCTGCCCTAGCTATAGCCTCATTCCCAAGTAATAGGGCTACTGAGCCTCTTTCAAGCAATAAGCTTTTCTCCACCAAGCGAGTTCACCAAACAATCATTGTATACAACGTTTTAATAAATGCTGTAGAAGAAGGATGGTTTAACTCCATTAATGCGCTCTATGGATAACAAGAGTTCTAAACGCGCTTTCCAACAACTTACAAGGAGCGTCAATGGGCTGCGTAGAAAGTGGAGACTAAGCTTTAGCCCAAGTCGCCCACTACTTAGTGGGAGCAGTATTCATTAATGTTTTTCATTAAAGCTTAATTATGTGGGAATACAGCATCAAACATATTAGTTTATATATTTTTATACACACTAGTACTAACAGGTGGGAATGTGGCTCCAAAAAAGAAAATTTATGAAGACAGAGACGTAGTAGTAATGGTTGCTCCAAGAGATACTGAAATAGGGGAATTAATTGTGGAGGCAATTGAGGAGAAAGGATACCCTATGGCATTTGACGAACTACGCTTAGAGTTTAGTGGAGTAGTTGGTGAAGATAGGCTTAGGAGAGCCCTCAACAAGCTCATAAATAGTGGGATATTAATTGAGTTCCCTGACGGAAGCTTCGGCCTGCCTGGAATGGAGCCTAGGCCGGACAGAGTTGGCTCAAGGAAGAGGAGGAGAAGGAGTAGGAGAATTTACCTAGATATTGCGGCAAAGCCATTCTATGTAGCTCCCAAGCAGTAAACCTACTTACCTCCATTGCTGCACTTATAGTCATTCAATATAACGCCATACCTCTTAGCTAGCTCGCAGAGAAACGAAGTTGGCACTATAGCTCTTGCACCGCGCTCTGTTTCAACGAGGTGTGCCTCTGGAAGTATCTTCCTCACTCTACCCTCCTCTACAGCCCAGTCTAAATATATTGTGTATCTAGTCGTCTTCAAGTATGCTCTCTGCCTCCTAACTCCAAATTCATCAGTAAATACTTCCGATAGCCTTCTGCCGTCAATGCACGAGCCGCTTTCATCACAGCTTACTTCCTTAAGCGCCCTCACTTTCTTAGATAGAAGCCTGGCGAGAAGATCGTTGCTCAAAAGATCCTTTGTAGGCGCAGTTTCTTCACGCCTCTCCCCACCTGCCTCCTCCACTCCTAAGGCAAGGTGCTTCTTGCCTCTGTGTAAGAGTTCATCTATTAATACTTCTACTTCACTGTGTTCAGCCAAGACTCCTGCTCCTCGTTCTACTGGAGTTCCTTCACTAATTCCACTACTTGACCCATGGGGGTGAGTGAAGTACTCGGTTAGAGTCTTATTCTTTTTAAACTCCCTGGACTTCTTTGGCACACTGCTCCCCGCTTCCTACACTACTTATATAAGACGCGAGAATTTTATTTTAAAAAGCCCGTGAAGACTATTAGGTTACTTAGGGTATGGATTTATGGCCAGGATCTGCGGTTGGATCGTTAGATTGAAGGTAGTTGGACGTGTGGCTATAGCTGAAGTAGCAGCCGATCTTTATAGTAGGCCGGCGGTGGTTGCTGTAAAGAGCGATAGGGATCCAGAGCTATTCACTAAAGTAAAGGATCTTCCCATAGGCACAGCCGTCTGCATTGATGGAGAAGTCTCCCCGGAGCAGAGGAGTAAGCGTGGAGTAGAGTACTTGGCTAGAGACATTAGGGTTTACGCCAAGCCCAGCGAGCCAATGCCAGTAGATCTCGTGGGCAAGGTTCCAGCGCTCCTTGACACGAGAGTTAAGTACAGGTATCTGCTGATCAGGAATCCCGTTGAAAGATCCATTATTAAAGTTAGAGCCATAGTACTGAAGTTAGCGAGGGAATTCTTGGAGAACAAGGGGTTTATAGAAGTACATACTCCAAAGATTGTTGCAGCAGGCGCTGAAGGAGGGGCAACGCTATTCCAAGTAAAGTACTTTGATTCAAATGCTTACTTAAGCCAAAGCCCGCAGCTCTACAAGCAAATGCTTATGGCCAGCTTCTCTAAAGTCTATGAGATAACCCCCTACTTTAGAGCAGAGAAATTCAACACTAGGAGGCACTTAAATGAATCGTGGGGGATAGACGTTGAGCAGGGATTCATAGATAGCGAAGAGGATGTTATGAGGACTCTAGAGGAGCTAGTGGCATACGTAGTTAATGGAGTTAGAGAGCGTGCATCTGAGGAACTCGAGCTCCTCGGCATTGAAGTAAAGCCTCTATCAACGCCGTTCAAGAGAGTGGACTTCCGTGAAGCAGTGGATTTATTGAGGAATAGAGGGTTGGAGATACCTGAGGGAGAGGACTTATCTGAAACTGCTGAAAGAGAGTTGGGGGAAGCGATGGCTGAAAAAGGCTGTGAAGCATACTTTATAAAGAAGTTCCCGTGGACGGCGGCCGGGTTCTACTACATGAGGGATGGAGAAGGGCTTGCTGCAAGAAAGTTCGACCTTGATTATAGAGGGCTCGAAGTAGCTAGTGGAGGGCAGAGAGAGCATAGGTATGAGAAGCTGGTTGAGTCATTAAAGCTCAAGGGCCTCAGCCCAGGAGACTTTGAATACTATTTAGAGGCATTTAAATACGGCATGCCTCCCCACGGGGGCTTTGGACTAGGTGTTGAGAGGTTGCTCATGAGCTTATTAAACTTAGATAACATTAGGCTAGCCACAATATTTGTTAGAGATAGAACAAGGCTTACTCCATGAGGGGGGATCGTTGAAGGCAGTGCTCTTAGGTCCTCCTGGAGCTGGGAAAGGGACTTTTGCAAAGCACTTCTCGCAGAAATACTGCATACCCCACATAAGTACTGGAGACATGTTCAGGTTTGAAATCAGTAGGGGGAGCGAGCTGGGGCTAAAAGTGAAGGAGTATATTGAGCGCGGCCTCCTAGTCCCAGATGAAATAACCATTGAAGTCGTTAAGGGAAGGCTTGGCCAAGCAGATGTAGCCAGGGGCTTTATACTCGATGGATTCCCGAGAACTATGGGCCAGGCAAGAGCTCTCGAGGATATAGCTAGGATAGACGCAGCCATACACATATATCTCCCAGTAGAGATCGCTATAGAGAGGCTGAGCTCAAGAGTTATTTGCCCTAAGTGCGGCGCTATATACAACTTAACCTACAACCCGCCTAAGAATGACTTAAGGTGCGATCGTGATGGAGAGACTCTAGTCAGGAGGAGGGATGACGAGCCTGATGTAGTGAGGGAAAGGTATAGAGTCTATTACCAGACCCTCAGCCCAGTGATAGAATTCTATAGAGATAGAGGCTTATTAATAGAAGTAGATAATTCCATTGGAAGCGATAGAGCCATACCAATGCTGGAGAAACTGCTTAAAGATCGAGGAGTGCTTGTATTAAAGGAGTGCGTGGAGGCTAATTAATGGAGGATTCTTGCAGGGATTTAAGTGAAGCAATTAGCTTAATGAAAGTACTTCTTGCCGGCAATAGGAGGTTCTTTCACAATGAAGTGTTGAACAGTGATGGTAGAAAGCTCTACACAAAGATCACTAGGATTATATCCAGGTACTGCCCTAAGTACAGGAGAGCGCTCCACGGTCTTAAGGGGATTTATACTCTTGAAGCAGTAGTTAAGGTTGCTGAAAGAATCCTTGGGATAAGTGAGGGGGAAATAAAGTCTATGCTTTCATTAAGTGAAGAGCGATTATTTCCTTAAAGTGGGCATGCAGGCCATTTCTCCATAGGCCTTCCTCAACATGCAGTTCTTACAGCCTCCACCGCTCTTTATGGGGACCATGGCTTCTCCAGGGATGCTCCCATACTTCACAGTGTATGACTTAACTTTAGCTGTTGACGTAAGTTCGTCTAGTAGTAAGTGTATTTGGTCAACACTTCTAGCCAGCGCTATTGCATAGACTTTGTTGTTGACGACTATTGTTGCTAAAACTCTATTGCACTTATGCATGCGTTTAGCCAGCTCTTCCTGGAAGCCTTCTACCTCTACTTCAATGAATGCAGCTACTGATCCATATAGACTGGCCTGCACCAATGGCTTAAGCAACATTAAGCCTTTGTCTTCAAGCCTGCGCATCTTCAATCTAAGCGATGAATACGACGTGCCTACCTTAGCTGAAACTTTCCTCAAACTGGTTTTCCCATTTTCAGCCAGAATAGATATTATCATCGCATCATCTATGGACTCGTCTATCAGCGTTGACACCGCTCAATAATAGTAGCTAAAACCTCTAATAAACTTTGTCAATTCTTCAACTACTCAAATACTTGGGTAACTGCGTTATACGAGTATTATAACTATGGATAGGCCTGAATATTTCTCTGAAGACGCTCTGTTCAGGGCGAACGCCCATCTGTGAAGCGGGGGCAGCGGTACTTCACATAGCTTCTGTAACGCTACGCGCGTGGATTAGCAAGTGGAGTTATTAGCATCTTCCTTAAGCTAGTGTTAGTGGTGTAACTTGTGGTTAAAGGCATTAGTGAAGTCATTGAGAAGGACTTGGAATTCATAGAATCTCTGCTTACTATTAAAGATAAGGCTAGGGAGGAGACTATCGTAGTTAGTAGAGAGATCACTAGGTTAAGCACTGAAGCTATTAGGCTAGTGCACTTACGTAAGTTTAATGAAGCAGAGAAATTGTTGAATGAAGCCTCAATAGCTGTTAAGAACTTATTAGAGAAGCTCTCAAACCACCCTGATTTAATGTATTGTGGACTAATACATGGTTGTCTAGCTGAATACGTTGAAGCAAGGATTCTTCTTGACTTAACGTGTGAAAGAAGACTCGCTGGCCTGCAAGAGCTAGGGGTTCCCTACATACCATACCTCCAAGGCCTAGGAGACGTCGTCGGCGAGCTGAGGAGGCTTGCCATAGATTTAATAAAAGCAGGGTCGTTTAATGAAGCAAGCTTGTACATAGATATTATGGAGGAAATATATCAAGGGTTGAGGAAGCTGTCATTCCCAGATGCCTTAACTCCGGGCTTAAGGCATAAAGTCGATGTTGCACGAAGGCTTATTGAAGACACAAAGATCTTATTCATAAATGCGTATAACGCTAATAAATTAATGGAGAAACTAGATCTTAAAACTGCTTCTTTAAAAAGCGCTAATGATTAAACACGTTTAATCCCTCGCTCCGAAGAACAGCTAGAGTGATCAGAGACTGCACTAACCTGGCGTGGCGAAAGTTATCGCCACGTCTCCCCCTCACTTCACGGATGGGCGTTCGCCCTGAACGGGTGGAGGCGCATCCACCTTTGTCCACACCCCCCGCTGTCTATAAACAATTAATAGCTCTCAGACATTTACTATTGTTGGAGAGTGTAGGCTTTGAGTAAAGCATTAATAGCTGTTGCAGTAGCTGTACTGGCGGTCAACGCGCTTGTAGCATCAGTGCAGAAACTCGTTGAAGCACCATTGTATTATGAAGCTGATTTAAATGATGAGTACCTGCTGCTCGTAGCTAGCGTAAGGATTTATGAATTCCACGACTACTCCTACTTCTACATAGCTTTAGACTCCCTTGACCGCGGGATCTATAGTTATGGATTCATAATACTCAAGGATCCCGATAAAAGCTATCCAACTATCTACTTAATCCATAGCCCAAGTAATTGGAGTGATATAGGCTTAGCTACAAGCAGTAACTTAGAGCTAAAGCTCTTAATTGATAGAGTTGAAAACAAGCTGTATTACGCAGCACTCGACGCAGAGGGGGAGGTCGGCTTAGAAGGAGTTGGGAGAGTTTTTGGAGTATCAGTAATAAGTGACTCTGTGAGTAAAGAAATTCCAAAGCCTAAAGTCCTCTTAGAAAAAGTAGAAGTAGCTGGATGCAACAATACAGATGTCAAGGATTTATTCAAGAGAGGCGAATACTTTAAAATAAGTAACGTATGTGAAGTTAAGGTAAAGCTGCCTCAAGAAACGACAACTACTCCTTCAACAACCCTAGAGCAGTCCAGCCTCCCCAGCGGTACTAGTAGGAATGAAGGAGTACTTTATGGCGCCCTAAGGTGGGTCATCATACTGCTAATAATTGCTACAACAATAGCTGCTTTAGCAACCTATGTTAGACGCCCAGGCTCCACAATTCATGAGTGAAGCTTATGCAAATCCGTGGGCCACTAAATTCACAGCATTTATAGCTAGCGGCTAGCCAAGTAATACTGAGTGAAGTGCTCTAAAACTGCTGCAAGCAAAAGCCCTTTATAGAGAGGTGTTACTTAAATGATTAGTGAGAAGCACAAAGAGATTCTCTCCAAGATTGATAGGAAGTACGTGACTTATCTAGAGGACTTAAAAATCAGGGAGCACGAGCTTTCATCAAGGGATCACCTAGATCTCGTTGAAGTACTGGAGTTGATAAGCATAAGAGCTCAAATAAAGGCTATAGCAGATGCGCTAGGAATACCTTATGAAGTAGAGTTAGAGGATGTAAGCACGCAATTGCCTAGAGAAAGAGATGCTGAAGTAGAAGCGTAGGGACACATGTCTCGGCGAGTTCACACAGCTTTTAGCTCTAAGCCTTGCTGAATACAAAGTTTTACGCTTTTACATAAAAGCGTAAAAACTAAAAACGCGGAAAGAAAGTACAGTACTTGGGCCGCCGGTAGCTCAGCGGTAGAGCGCCCGGCTGTAGTGGGGGTTTCTGTAGGAACCGGGTGGTCGGGGGTTCGAATCCCCTCCGGCGGATATTGCTTCAATTATTTAAGTACTCCAAGGCATGGGGGAATCAGCCTACGACCTCCACTATTGGCGGTATGCATACATTGAATTCCCTGTTTCTCCTCACAACTCTTAAGTTTATGCACTCTGAATCAATGTGATCTTCTATGGATGCCCTGAGATCGCTTGGCTTCCTAAGCCTCCTCCCCGCTGCCTCAACTAATAAGTCTCCACGCCTTAATCCATATGCTTCAGCAGGAGATCTAGGCATGACTTGAACGACTATTAATCCCTCGCTCGTCGATAGCCCATAGAGGCCTGCTATTTCCTTAGTTAATGGAGCTACGTATACGCCCAGCCACGCCCTGATTGGGCGCCCATACTTCGCAATCATTTCAATAAACCTCTTGACAGTATTTATGGGTATAGCAAACCCTATGCCTTGAGCGTATGGTATTATGGCTGTTGCTACTCCAATAGCTTCTCCCCTAACGTTAATTATTGGACCGCCGCTATTGCCTGGGTTTATTGCGGCATCTGTCTGTATCAAGTCCTCTAGAACTATGCCTCTCTCTTCATCAGCTATAGTTCTTCCAAGAGCGCTTACTACACCCATAGATACTGAAGGACCTGTTAAACCAAGCGGTGAACCTATTGCAAACACTATTTCACCTACAGCAATTTCATCTGAATCCCCTATAGCAATGGGCTCCACATCTCTTCTCTCAAAGCTAGCTAAAGCTAGATCCCTTGATCTATCTACAGCCACTACGCCTCCTTCACTCCTAACTCCATCGCTGAAGACCACTATTACCCTAGATGCATTGCTGACAACGTGTGCATTTGTAACTAAGAGGCCTCTATCAACTATGAAGCCTGAGCCCGCGCCTCTTACGACCCTCGGCCCAAAGAATATGTCAAAGCTCGGCACCTCCGTATATATTGTCACAACGCTTCTCGAAGTCCTATTAATGATTTCCGAAATACGCTTACTCAAGTACTCTACGTCTATATTCAAGTTGAGCACCGCATTCACTTATATGCTTTACTTAGTTAAATATTATGCAACGCCTTAAGTACTTTGAGAGCATAGCTTAAAATCCCTGCAAAACCTAGTTAAGCTATAGCAGCCGGGTCGTCTAGCGGCCAAGGATGCGGGGCTTTGGTCCGTTTCGGGGGAAACCCCGTGACCGGGGTTCGAATCCCCGCCCGGCTATCACGTGGTTTAAAGATTCTTACGATAAATTTATAAGCATGTTTGAAAAAGAGTGTTCAATGTCTGGAATTTAAAGTTTCCTGGTTATAGTTATGAGCGAGAGCACATCTCAACCTACTGATAGTAAAAGAGAGGAGTGTTCCGAAGACAAGATCATTTTTGACCCTGAGAGAGGAGAGTACATTTGTGAAGAAACGGGGGAAGTAATTGAGGAGAGAGTTATTGAGGAAAAACCTGAGTGGAGAGCCTTTACTCCAGAGGAGAGGGAGAGGAGGAGTAGGATCGGTGGCCCATTAACAGCCACAGTACATGACATGGGGCTTTCAACAGTAATAGATTGGAGAGATAGAGATGCTGCTGGGAGAAGACTTGAGCTAAGGCGTAGGCTAGAGATGCAGAGGCTTAGGAGATGGCAGACTAGGAGCAGGATACAGAGCAGTATGGAGAGGAACTTAGCTCAAGCAATGAACGAACTCGACAAAATCTCCGATCAATTGGATCTCCCTAGAAACGTCAGAGAGGAAGCAGCTAGAATATACAGAGACGCTGTTGAAAGAGGATTCGTGAGGGGTAGGAGCATTGAGAGCGTAGTAGCAGCCGCAATATACATTGCGTGTAGAGAGCTGAAAGTTCCAAGGACTCTTGACGAAATAGCTACGTTCACTAGAAGTTCTAGAAAGGAAATAGCCAGGTGCTATAGGTTGCTGTTAAGAGAGCTGACAGTCAATGTACCACTACTCGATCCAGTTGACTACGTGCCAAGAATAGCCAGATCACTGGGTTTAAGCGGAAACGTCATAAGGAAGGCCGTTGAAGTAATAAATACAGCTAGAGAAAAAGGGTTGACGGCTGGAAAGGATCCAGCTGGATTAGCTGCAGCAGCTGTTTACATAGCATCACTACTATGTAATGAGAGAAGGACGCAGAAGGAAGTAGCTCAAGTAGCTGGAGTGACTGAAGTAACTGTGAGAAATAGGTACAAGGAGTTAGCAAAGGAAGTAGGCTTAGAGGCATCTATTCAAGAAGATGAGATATAATTAAAAAAGACGTTGTTCTATAGAATTAATCTAAAATCATTACGTTTTCTTCTGGGAAGCCGAGCTCATTTATGAGCAGTTCCTTGACTCTATACCTATGGTCTCCCTGAAGCTCTATACGCCCCTCCTTAACTGTTCCCCCAGTAGCCAACTTACTTTTAAGCTTTGATGCAAGTTCCTTCAATTCATGGTGATCGGCATTTATTCCCTCAACAACTGTTACTTCCTTTCCAAACTTCCTTTTGTCTAGTCTAATCTTTACGAAGTGCTGCTCCTTAAATAACTGTTCACATAGCTCTGGTGGAAGCCCTCTACATACGCTTTCCAAATATTTCGCCATTTCCTCCTGCTCCTTAGTTACTCTACAATACTATCTAAAGCAGATACCTTTATTAAAGTTGCTTCCTTTAATGTATTCAAGCTCAGGTGGGGGATGTGCCTAGGTATCTATGCGGAAAATGCGGCTACATATTTAATGAATCAGAGATGCTTAACTTAGGTGGCAGAGTTATGTGCCCCAAGTGCGGCTATAAAGTTATATATAAAGTTCAGAGAGAGTTTAGAGCAGTTAAGGCACTCTAAGTCTTTATGCATTAATGCAAGTTGATCGGATTCATTAAAGCTCTCAAAGCTTATGAGCTTAAGACCCCAGCCTCAAAGTGAAGAAGGGGGTCTTGAAACCGCTTTCTCCATGAGAAGAGGGAGGAAGGCCTAGCGTAACGAAAGAACGCTAGGCTAGAATGGATGAGGGTTGTACTTCACGCGCTCTAGTAACTTAATACGTCTTTCTCTCTTTCTTCCCTACTTCATCTCTAAAACACCATATTCCTTCACCAAAGTCTAGTACAGCTATGTTTAATTTGCTTGCTAGTTTATCGCTTATCAATGGTTCTTCAGCACCTTCACTTATAGTTACATCAGCTTCTATGGGTCCGACAACTCTATCATCTTCAGTAACGGAGACTTTTAAGGCTCTAGGGATTTTTATGAGATGTATCGTAGAGCCGTCGGCGAGAGTATATTCTTTAATGGTTGCTGTTGTTGGTGGGGGGAATAGCTTTAACTCTCTTGCAATAGAGATAGGTAAGAGTATTTCAGGTCTTAGGGTTTCATAACCGCTGTTGAGAAGAGCAATAGTCTCAACAGCGCCCACGCTATATTCTAACACTAGCTTAAGTCTTACCGCCAGTAGACACCACCTCACCTTTAGGGTAAATCCTGCCGATTCTAAGCCTGAAATTTTCACGTATATAGCCGATCTTCTCAACCATAGCCTCTATAGCGCCTCCGATGCCCCAACTGCAACTATTAATTTAAGGATTATTAATGCTATAGTTTCAATAACGTGTCTCAACTTCCTCAATGAAGGCTAGCTGAATGAAGAGCTCCCTCCATAGAGCTTTACCTCTCGCTTCAGAACCTGCTCTTCAAAAAGCATTCATATATGCTGCTTATGAAGCTCCGGGTTAGGAACCTAAGAGATCTTTGGGAAGTGGATAGCGTAGATCATGCGGGCGTGAGACGATGTTACTGAGAGACTTTGCGTAATTTTATTAATTCAAGCGACGACATTTCTACGATCATTTTTGCAGCTAGAGCGCTCGTTATATCTGATGGATCCTTGAGTGGGTTTACTTCAACGACATCGAAGCCAGCAACTTCCAACCCATTACTCAGCACCAGCTCCTTCAATAATCTCAGAAGCTTTCTAGGAGTTATGCCTAGAGGCTCTGGATTGCCTACTCCAGGGGCGTAAGATGGATCAAAGGCGTCAAAGTCTATTGAAAGGTATACCTTATCCACGCTCTTAATCAACTGCCTCACTTCATTAACTAGTTCACTAATGCTTCTATCCTCGAAAAACTCTGAGGAAATAGCTTTTAACCCACGCTTATTTGCATAAGAGCTTTCTTCAGATGACCATGCTCTAACTCCTATGTACAAGGGGTGTAGTCCAAGTTCTTCAATTATCAATCTGTTGAATGAGGCATGGCTGTACTTATAGCCTAAGTAGTCCTCCCTTAAGTCTAAGTGGGCGTCTACAACTAAGTAGCCTGTGTCTTCTTTAAAAGCTCTAAGTACTCCATAAGTAATTGTGTGTTCTCCTCCAATAACTGAAATAACTCTCTTCCCGCTTAACACATTACTAACTACGTTAGTCAACATGCTTAGAGTCTTTTCTCCATCGCCTAGCGCTACAGCTAGATCACCTATGTCGTTAAAGCCCACTGACTCAAGGTCTATGCCGGTAAGCATTGAGTTTAACTCCATGTTGCAGGCAGCGTCTCTAATTGATTGAGGAGCGAACCTAGAGCCAGGCCTATAGGATGAAGAGCTATCGTAAGGAACTCCAATTATAGTTATAATTGACTCAGGGTTTCTCAAGCACCCGAATGCCCTAGTCTCACTCAATAGCTTGCTCCACACTTAAATCCCCCTTACAGGATACGATGTATTGCCTAGAATTAATAAGGCTACTGAGAAGGCTCTATACAGACATCTATGAACTCTCTGCACCACCTGTTGCTACAGGATCCTTGGGTTCAATGCTGCCGCTACTCTAACGAGATCTTTAGCAGTCTAATAATGAAGCGAGCTCTAGCATGGCTTCCAGCTCTCCTATACAGTTAAGTACTTTGAATACTGTTGAGTAAACTGCTCTTCTTGAACTTAGGCGCTATGCTGAGTGAAATTGCCACAGCACTTCACTTAAACTGCCTATCTTAAGGCTTTGCAGTGAGATAGTCAAGCATTCTTCAAAGCTTATAACCCTACTTACTGACTACCTACTTTCAGTTATAGAATCAACGTCGAGCTGCTCATGCAGGAGGCGTAGAGCTATATGTCGGAGGAGCAATGGGAGGAATTCAATAAATTGTTGAGGAACAGAGGGTACTTATGGCCATCCTATGAGATATACGGAGGAATAGCTGGACTCTACGACTTTGGGCCAGCTGGAACGCTTCTTAAAAACAACATTATTGAACTGTGGAGAAAGTACTTCATATACAGGCAGTACGGCTTAGTCGTAGAGATAGAGACGCCTATAGTAACTCCTCAAATAGTCCTTAAAGCAAGCGGGCATGAAGACCACTTCACAGATCCTGTTGTTGAATGCTTAAAGTGCGGCAGAACGTACAGAGCAGATCACTTAATTGAAGAGTCTGCAGGTGTAAAGGTGGAGGGGCTGTCGCTAGAGGAAATTGAAGCCATCATTAATGATAGGGGAGTGAAGTGCCCAATCGATGGAGGGAATCTCTCAGCGCCGAAACACGCTCTACTACTATTTAAAACGGATATAGGCCCATATAAAGGGGCTTTAGGCTACATTAGGCCGGAAACTGCTCAGGGAATATTTACTTCATTTAAACACGTGCTTGCAGCTATGGGTGAAAGACTTCCAATAGGCATAGCTCAAATAGGTAAGGTGGGGAGGAATGAGATATCGCCTAGACAAGGCCTCGTCAGACTAAGGGAGTTCACTATAATGGAGTTGGAGTTCTTCTTCGATCAATCTAAGAGCTCTGAGGAATCTGCGGAGTACTTGACTGATGAAATGCTTGACGTAAAGCTTAGAGTGCTTTACAATGATTTAAAAGCCTCTGGAGTTAAGGAGCCTGTTGAAGCACCTCTAAGGGATTTTCTCAGTAAAGGAGTGATAGTCAACCCGTGGCTTGCTTACTGGATGGCCGTTGGGCAAAAGTTTGTTGAGAGCCTCGGGATCCCTGGGGAGGCTATATACTTTGAAGAGAAGCTCCCGCATGAAAGAGCCCATTACTCAGCTCAAACATTTGACCAACTGGTGTACAGTAAGAGGTATGGGTGGATTGAGGTAGCTGGCTATGCATATAGAACTGACTATGATTTAAGGGGGCACATGGCTTATTCTAAAACAGATCTCACTTACTTCAAGAAGTATGAAAAGCCTGTTGAGGGCATTTCAAGAAAGCTCACGCCAGATGTCGTCAGTATAAAGAGGGACTTTAAGGAGTCTGCGCCACTAATATTATCCGAGGTATTTAAGTTAAGCAGCGATCTCTTAGAGAGATCTCTGGAGACATGTGGATATGTGGAAGTAGGCGGAGTTAAGCTCAGCAAAGACTACTTCATAGTTAAGGAGGAGAAGGCCTTAATCCATGGGGAGAAGATAGTGCCGCACGTAGCGGAGCCCTCCTTCGGCTTAGAGAGACTCATGTACACAGTCTTAGAGTACTCATTTAGTAAGGCAAGCGACGGCAGAATAGTGATGAAGTTCCAAGCAGAGCTAGCTCCATATAAGGTAGCAGTCTTCCCATTAGTTACTGGGAGGAAGGAGGCGCATCAAAAGATTAAAGAGCTGGCAACAAAGATCTATAGAACTCTGCTCAATTCCTCAATACCAACGTACTATGATGAAGAGGGAAGCATAGGTAAAAGATATGTGAAATCAGATGAATACGGAATTCCATACGCCATTACTGTGGACTATCAGTCAATAACTGATGGAACTATCACTATAAGGTTCCGCGACACTAGAAGCCAAGTTAGAGTAAGCATAGATGAATTAATGGCGACACTAAGCAAGTTAATTAGCGCCGGTACTCAGTGAGTCCGTAAAGTACTTATTACCTAAAGTAATTTAAGATTAATAGTGGGGGATTTTGAAATGATCTATGGAGGCGAAGAAGCCGGTAGCTCTAGAAGCAAAGAAGCTGAAAAGAAGCTTGATATAGTGAAGCTACTCACTATAGTGCCCCCCGCATCAGAGTTAAAGCAGGCAAAGGCTAAAGTTGTTGAAAGAAGGGTGAGAATAATTTACGATGATCATCTGCCAAAGGATTTAGCTAAGATCTCGCAAGAGCTGGCCAGCGAAATAAGAGTTAGCGAGGGGGACTTAGTTGAAATAGTTATTGGAGGGAAAAAGAAGCTTGTGTATAAAGCACTAGTGGCCAGCGGCGTTCAATACAACACAGTATTCTGCAATTCCGAGGAGCTGAGGCTAAATGGCGTAGCTAACAATAGCATTGCAACTATTAGGAGAAAGGCGTGAACTACTTGAGCTTAATCAACGACCTTTTAACTAGCTTAAGGAAGTCCATTGAAAAACTCGAGAATGGAATAGATCTTGGGAAGAGCGTGCTAAGTGAGTATAGAGCGCTTAAATCAACAGACCGCATAAATATGTTAGCTGAACAACTTAGGCTTGCTTTAAGAGAGCTCAATAAGTTTATAGAGATATATCAAGGAGTGGGCTCAGAGCTCGATTCACCAACTTCATTTCAAGTAAGCACCTTTATGAGCTATGTAAGGCTAGTAAGCCTGCCGTACATAAGTGATATACTCAGTGAATTGATCAGAGATCTAGAGTCTAACGGGGGCGCAGTGTATTTAAATATAATAAGAGAATTGATGAACGACATCAGTAAAGCAATTAAGGCAGTGGATTCAGCGAATCTGATCGTTCATAACACTTCTTAACGTTGATCAGCTCTCCAACTACATGCCTAGATCTAACGTCAGTTATCCTTACTGTAGCAACACACCCACTCCTCAACTTGCTGGAGTCATTAATGAATACTACTGGCCCATGATCTACTGGGTATCCGTAAGCCCTTCCTTCAATAACTAGAGTGAAGACCTCGATAAACTTCCCTAAGTAAGTCTTTTTAGCTAATGCATTAAACCTCTTTACAAATGCCTTGAGTTCTTCCACTAGTTCAGAGCATTCTCCAATGCTTGGCTTAAGTAACTCAAATAGAGTCAGTGGAAGTGGAGTGAACTTGTAGAGAGTGACCTTCTCTACTCCAGCCTTAAATAGCTTAGGTATAGTTGAAATAGTCTTTAAATAGATCTCTCTATCAATGTATGGTAAATAGTACATTAAGTACACGTACGGCCTAACGCCATACTTTCGCAATAGTTTCACTCCTCTAATGACTTCCCTTAGAGTTATTGGCTTTCCAAGGACTTCGTCGTTAAATCTATCTACGCATGTCTCAAGACCTATGTTCACAGGAGTCCCCTTCAAGTAAGTGCCGAGTAATTCAGCCGTTTCCCCATCTATGAGGCATGCCTTTACGTTTTCAACAAAGATCCTTACTTCCCCCGAGCTTACTTCACTTATATTGCTTATTTCTTCAAGAAGTCTCTCTAAAGCCTCTAAGTTAGCCTTAGGCATGCATGGATGAGTCAGGGGCCTGGGCTTAACTAGCCAATTCCTCCCGTAGTCAAGGAAGTCGGGGGCGCTTAAGACTATTCTCCTAGCTCCATGCCTTATCAGCTCCCTCACTTCACTAACTATCGAATCCTGAACCCTCGATCTCGGGGGTCCGTGGACTGCAACTACACTGCAGAAGCCGCAGCCAGGCATTATTTTTGCAGGACATTCGAGTCTTTTTAGAAGGTCGTCGCTCCTACAGTTATAGCACCTTAAGCAAGCCCTATTGGAGCCCGGGCTCACCATAGGTCTCGAGAAGTTGCTGCAACCCCTAACGACTTCAACATAAAACCTGTAAATCCATGTGTTGTCGTAGGCTTCGCTAACTCTAGTGAATGGCTTTACTGAATTAAGTACTTCCTCCGACGTATACTTAGGGAAGCCTGTGAAAACTACTCCACTTCCCGCTCTATACGCAATTCCATCTGTATTGCTGAGCTCATTGAACTCTCTTTGAATAAGGGAGCTTAATCCCTTAGTCAGGAGAGTGCTTAAAGTCTCCTCCGCTTCCCCTACTACCACAAGATCTAATTCAGGCAGCTTAAGCATTAGTTCATAAAATTCAGCTGATATTGGTCCGCCGACTAATCTAATAGCATCTCTATTCCTTATGAAAGCCCTCCTTAGAATTCTTCGGAGGGAGCCTAAGTCTGAAGACATGGCTGAAGCCATCACTAGATCGTACTCCGTGAAGTCAACGCTTTTCAAAGCCTTCTCATAGCTAGCTAAATCCACTTCTATTCCCAGAGACTCAACTACTCCAGCTACTACTCTAGGCCCTGCTCCAACTACGTCAAAGCTTGTATACTTGCCTCCGCTAGCTCTTGCTAGAAGATCTATGACTATTGCCTTCAATGCTTTCACTAACAAAGTATATAAAAGTCAATCCTTATTAACTCTAATTCCGTAGTCCAGCCGGGTGCGCAGAGTGGCTGAGTACAATGAGACCATTGCTGAGATGAACTTGTTTGACTCTCTCACAAACATGTTGAAAATAGTTGAAGACTCAATTAAGGGGCTCTTACACTTCTTGAATGCACTGAGTAATGAGAGTCCGCAGAAGCTTTATTCACTGCACCAGCAGGTAAGGAGCTTAAAGGAGAAAGCAGATCACATGAAGCTCCTATTAGTGGAGTACACTGTAAGGCTAAGCATACCTGCAGAAACAAAGGATCTTTATACAACAATAGCCATAGGTTTAAGCAGGCTTACTCAATTAATGGATGGTTCAGCGTACAGACTCTACATGGCTATAGCAAATAACCACAGCATAGATGCAGATCTTCAGCAAGAGCTAGTGAAGTTCTCTGAAGGCTTAGCTGCCGAATTCAATTCCCTGGCGGCATCCCTCAATGGCTTAAGAAGCGACCCTAGGAAAACTCTAAGGGACGTTGATAAAGTGTTTAAATATGAGGACGCTCTCGATGACGTATACAGAGCCATTGAACTAAAGATATATAGAAGGCTTCAGGGAAATGTGCCTGCATTAATGTTATTAAAGGAGTCCCTGGACTTCATGGAGAATGCTGCGGACGTCGTTAAGGAACTTGGGGAGACGCTACTATACATAGCTCTACAGAGGGCTGTTATAGTCTAGGGGAATTTTCTTGACTCACCGCAGTGAAGTTAAGTGCGACGGCTACTTAATGTACAATAGAGTAGTCGTGTTAGACAGCGAGTGTTCAAATAAAATGTATTGGAGCGGCTTCTACGGCTCATTCCTAGGAGTGTCTAAGCCTAAGGAGAAAGATATTAAGGCCCCCCTGGAGCTCTCACTGATAGAAGCCCTATACTTAGTTGAAGCAAATAGGTTAAGGGTATATAAAGGATCTAGAGAGTTGAGCTTAAAGGAACTTGAGGAATACGCATCGATGACTGTGCCCCGCTTCTTAGAGCTGTACAAGACATACAAGGATCTAAGGGAGCACGGATATGTATTGAGGCGTGGATTAAAGTTTGGATGTGATTACTTAGCTTACGAACACGGGCCTGGAATAGATCATGCTCCATACGGAGTCCAAGTAGTATCAATGAATTCCAACGTGGATCCCATAGATTTCGTGAGAATGGGCAGGCTCCTTCACTCAGTGAGGAAGAAGCTGATCATAGCCGTTGTAGATAGGAATGTAAGCCGCTATCTATTGCTTAAGTGGTGGAAGCCCTAGTTCATCAAAGATTTATATTTGTTTCAAAATAATTATATATGTCGCTACAAGTACTGCATGGAAAGAATCGGCGGTGTCTCAACTTGGGAAACACGCCTTCTAAATTTAGGAGGAATTCCTCTAGAGAAACTAGACCCCGCGAGTTCCGTGATAGAGATCGAGGCTATGGCGACAAGCGCTTCCCTAAAAAGGAGTTTAAACCTATGCCTATTAACGGTATGTGTACGCCGCTATGTCCGCTGTTTCAATGCACTCAGAGAGCTATGATATTTCAGCAGAAGATTCAAAAAGGCATTAGGCAAAGAGTCATATACTGTAGACTCACTGGAACGGAGTGCGCTGGCCACGAGTGCAGATATGCATCGTGTAAATTAAACGCTCTTCTACCCGATGGAAGATGCGCTAAAGCTTATGAGAGGAGAGTCGAGATAAGCGACGAAGTTCTATTCAGGGAAATGAAGATGGTTGAAGACATCGATATTAATGAAACTCTCTAAAGCTGCTATAGACTCAGTTTCCTAGATATGTTGTCGGCTTCGTGCGTTGGTATAGGCAGCTTAACTCCAGGTTTAAGCATGAATTCCACGAGCTTAATAGAGCTCCTTAAGCTAACTCCATACCCTATGCTTACGTAGAGTCTTGCTCCACCATGCCTTATTAAGGCGCCGACAGCCCTTCCATGAGCTACTATGAGCTCCCTTCCATCAATAAGCTTAACTTCTCCGTAAAGAGGCTTTTTAGCCACACCTATTGAAGCCCTCTTAAGTACAAGCCCTATGTGAGTAGCTATTCCAAAAGCCCTTGGGTGCGAGAGGCCGTGGCCGTCGACAACTATTAGATCTGGTTTCTCAGGTAGCTTAGCTAAAGCTGAGATTATTGCCGGAGCCTCCCTAAACGCTAGTAGGCCAGGTATGTAGGGTATTTGAGGCTTCTTCCTTGAAGTAGAGTATGTAATTAACTTAAGTGAGAGCGCGTCTAAGAGTACTGCTACTCCAATTACTTCATTCCCGGAATAGCTTGCGTCTACTCCACTTACATACGTCAATTCACTTAGATCTATGTCTGGATACTCTTCAAGCTCTCTTAAAGCCCTCTCTCCAAGCAGCTTTTGAAGTCTCTTCGCTCTTTCAACATCTATCAATAGGCTACCTCTTAAGCAACCTCTCCTCTAAGCTATATCCTCCACTAGTGATTACGAGTGTGTCGACTCCATCGCCTGATACGGCGTCTCTCTCTATAGCCTCCATGACTGCTTTTACAGCAAGCTCTTTTGCCTCACCGACGTTCATGTCATCTCTATACGCGGGCTCAATTAATCCCATAGCTATTGGAGCTCCTGTTCCAGCAGCAACATATTTATCTTCTATAAGGCTTCCAATAGGATCCAATAAGTATATCCTCGGCCCGCCTTCATCAATGCCGCCAACTACTGTTTCAACGTAAAACGGCAGTACTTTATACGAGAATAGGAGCACTGATAAGTACTTTGCAAGGGATCTTACGCTTATCGGCTTACCTACTTCAGTTTCATAGTATTGGGCTTCAAGCCTAAGCATTTTCAACAGCCTCTCCACGTCTCCATAGATTCCGGCGAACCCCACTCCAATAGTATTAGTTATTGGGTGGACTTTTTTAGCAGCTTTACTTATGATAAAGCCTCCGTAGGACAACCTCTTTTCGCCAGCTATAGTAACTCCATCCCTTGCCCTAATGGCTACGATAGTTCCTCCAATAATTCCCTCACTCAACACTCCGACCCCGCAGCACCCTTAACTAAGGGTGGACATGGGGTAATAAAAGTTGTTGCTATAGCATCTAAAAGTAGTTTCAGCCAACTCTTTCCCTAAGATTCAGTGAAGCTTACTCGTTAATGTGGCTTAATTGAAGAGAGAACTCCTGGGGGATGCATTGATCAATTGCAGAGGGGAAGTGTGGGATTATAGCAGCGGCTTTGTAATATGTGTTGATACGGGTGAAGTAATAGATAGAATATACGATTACAGAAATCGCGAGGCCAGTGTTGAGGAAGCATGCAGTAGAATAAAATTACTTAAGGTAAGAAGAGGTTACTCAAGGAAGTACCGTAATTACCTAGCATTGGAAAGGCGTGCTAAGAGACTCACTAAGGGAAAGCCGTGGCTTAGAGTAGACTATGTTAAGCTGTATGAGCAGGGGAAGCTCATAAAGACCATTACGTCATTAAAGAGCGCTAATGCCTTAGGCAAAGTCATTAATGGAGGAATCCATGTAGTGCTCGATAAAGTACTTAAAATAATTGAAGACGTTGAACCTGCAGCACTAGCTAGAACTGAAAGAGCTAAATACGCCTTAGCGTACATAGTTTATTTAAAGGCCTTGGGGAAATGCATGGATCTCCTGGAGCTCGCTGAAATGTTTAACGTAAGTCAAACAACTATTAAGAGGCTTGAGGAAATAGCGAATAGAGTGTACTCTAAGGCATCTGCACTCGTTCTGGCCTAGCGTTACGAAAGTCAACGCTAGGCCTTCTCCTCGCTTCATTGGGGGCTTTCGCCCAATGGGCCTTACGGGCTCGTGAACGGTTGAAGGAGGTCATCCATGTTTTAAACCAAGTCCATTGGGGCTTAATTCTACTCTACATATCAGGCATGGGTTTAGCACGCTCCTTTTAAGGTAATAGGCTTTGCGCTAGGGAGAAACAGTTTCAAAGCCCCGCCCTTAGGAAAACCCGTGTTTTAGAAGCCTTGACTTCACTTCATTTATGAGCCTCTCTAATCCCAGGCCGCTTAGAGCCGATATCTCAACTACTTCCCCTAAATTTAACTCCTTCAACAGATATTCTTTTGCTTCCTCAATTTTATCCCTTGGAGTTACATCGACTTTATTTATTGCAACAACGACTCTTTCACCACCTACTTCTACGACTTCCCTAAGAACGTTTAACTGCTCTCTAAGCGTGTAGTAGGAGTTGGGTGAAACGTCGAGTATGTAAATGATTAAGTCAGCTAAGTGCCTTAAAGCTATCAGTGCTTTCCTCTCAACAACATTCCTCTCAATAATAGGCCTGTCTAGTACTCCTGGGACATCTATGAAAACTGCTCTTACGCCATTTAGAGCAGAGTGGCCTACTACAATGTCTTTTGTAGTGAATGGATGTGCACCTACTTTGCTTTTAGCAGTCGAGACCTTGTTTACTAAAGTGGATTTGCCTACTTGGGGTAAACCAGCTATAACTACCTTAAGTTCGTCCGTGCTTACTGCAGGCATTTTTGAAACCTCAATTAATGTATTTACTAAAGTGTTGTGAGTAGAGGCCATTCTCTTCAATAGAGAGATCATTCTCCCAGAGCACTTCCTGAAGACTTCCTTGGCTTCACTAACGCTTTCAGATGTGCTAAGGTCTTTCCTGCATTCATGAAATATCCTGTGTGCGATGAGTTTCCTCGACTTATAGCGCTTAACTAATTCAGTTGGATCGAGATCGCTAATTAACTTAAATACTTCAACATAGAAGTCCCCTAGGCTAATTAGAGTTACGAGTGCTTTTTCAGACTTGGAGAGCTCGGATAAGATGATGTTTTGCACTGCGCCCAGCTTCCTGAAGCTCCTTAAACGCTCTCTAGCGACATCGCTCCTATGCTTAACGCTGCCCATGCCTATTTCTCTAACCCTTCTACCGATAAATTCAATTAATTCACTCACTTTACGCGGTATGTGGGCTCTAAGATCCTCTGGTATAGGCACTTTAAACAACCAGCTTGGACCTACTGTAGCTATGGCTATAAGAAGTAATAAACTTCGTTAAGCCGATCAACGGCGCTGAGCTTAGTAAAAGTATTTAACCTAAAGCTGTTGTGAGTCTTCCCTAGGTATAAGCCATGCCCATACAGGACGGTGACTTCATACTCCTAGACTATGTAGCTAAAGTGAAGGAGACGGGGAACGTAGTTGATACAACTATTGAAGATGTAGCAAGGAGGGAGGGAATATATGATTCAAGTAAGACCTATGGACCTATGTTAATAGTAGTTGGACGTGGATGGATTGTTAGAGGCGTTGAAGAGGCCTTAAAACAGTTAGAGCCTGGTGCAGAAGTAGAGGTGGAAGTTCCGCCCGAGAAAGCTTATGGAGAGAGGGATCCGGGTAAAGTCAAGATCCTTAGCTTAAGGGAGTTCAGGAAGAGAGGTTATGAAGTTAGCGTTGGAGACGTAGTTGAGTATGGAGGCTCAACAGGGATCGTTAAAAGCATTAGCGGCGGGCGAGTGGTGGTTGATTTCAATAATCCGCTTGCTGGAAAAACACTTGCGTATAAGCTTAGAGTAGTGAAGAAATTAGAGGATTTAAATGAGAAGATAACTGCACTGGCTTCAAGAAACCTTGGAGTAGGGCTTAGGGAAATAGAGGTTTCATACAATAGTGATGAAAGGAGCGCTACAATAAAGTTGAGCCCAAGCATATTGACAAAGAAGGACATACAGTACTCAAAGGTTGCTTTAGTCTCAAACATATTTGAGCTATTCAAGGACTCTGTGGCGAAAGTAATATTCCAAGAGGTTTTCGAAAAAGCTGAACAGAGGCCTAGTCAATAACGCCTGTTTCTCTAGCAAGTCTTTCAGCGGCCTCCCAAGTAAGTCCGTTTTCTCCAAGAATAGTGTACCTAGGCCTTATCGTATGAGCTATGGTTAGCGCCTTAATTACGGCTTCGCTCGGCACTCCGAGCTCCCTTGCATTTATTGGAGCGCCGAGCTTCCTCAATACTCTTTTGACTAGCTTCCACTTAGGGTCGCCATATAGGTATAACATCATTATTGTTCCAACGCCCACTTGCTCTCCATGGAGGGCTGGCTTAGATGCAACTACGTCTAATGCATGGCTGAACAAGTGTTCTGAGCCGCTGGCTGGTCTAGTAGAACCAGCTATGCACATAGCTACTCCACTGCTTATTAAAGCCTCTACAAGGACTCTCACTCCCTCAGTATTGCTGCTTGCTATAGCTTCATGGTACTTTAAGACGTGTTTAGCTGAAAGAAGGGCTAGTTGAGCAGCGTACTCACCGTAGTATTCCCCCTTTAGCCTGTGTGCGAGCAGCCAGTCCTTAGTTGCAACTAGCTTACCTACAAGATCTCCTACTCCAGCTACGTTGAGCCTCTTGGGGGCCTTAGCTATAATGCTCACGTCAGCAACTATCATGGTTGGCGTTACAGCTTTTACGCTAGTGGGTTTTTCAAAGCCCTTTAAGCTCACGAAGGGGCTTGTTATCCCGTCGTGGCTTGCCGCAGTTGGAACACTAATGAAGTATCTATTAAGCTTTGAGGAAACATACTTAGCTACATCAATTGACTTTCCTCCACCAACACCTATCACTGCCTTGGGGCTTACTTCACTTACTTCTGTAAGTATGCTTTCAGCTACATCCTTTGAAGCACTTTCAACTAGCCAGTAGTGGACTTCATAGCCATCGTCCTTCAGTAATTCAACAACCCTCCTACTCACTAGGTCAAATACGTGGGGGCCAGTTATTACAGCAATAGTCTTCCTCCTTAAAACAATCTCATTTAAATAGCCTGGGATTTCCTCAATAATGCCGCCTCCAACCACTACTTTCTTAGGTAGTTCAATGTGGTGCTTATGACTCAATTCATTCAACCACTCTACAGCTGTATTCAAAGTCTTTTGCCCTCCCATTAAATCTCTAGCGCTCCATGAATAAATATAACTTAAAAACTATGTATCAAGAATCCAGAGGTGTAATGCGTTGCATAGATATAGAGGCGTTGAGTCGAAAACAACTACTGTTGGAATAAAGCTACGCGACCACGTTATACTGGCAGCCGATAAGAGGGCTACTGCTGGAGTATATGTAGCGCATAAATATGTTGACAAGGTTGTTTTCATAAAGGACTACGCTGCAATGACTATGTCGGGCCTAGTAGCTGATGCACAGTACTTGACTGAAGTAGCTAAGTACGTTTCATCAGACATGGAGCTATCGACTGGTGTGAAGCCATCGGTTGGGAGCATTGCATCGTACATTTCACTGCTTTTATCAATATACCTCAGATACATTCCATTCGTAGTCCAAGTAGTGTTGGGGGGATACGATAGCGCGCCAAGGCTCTACTACATAGATATGCTGGGTACTTTAAGTGAAGAGGACTACGTTGCAACAGGCTCAGGATCTCCAATAGCTATAGGAGTCCTTGAACAACACTACGATAGAAGCATGGAGTTAGGTGAAGCTAAGAAATTAGCCGTAAATGCAGTTAAGTCAGCTGTAGAGAGAGATGCGTGGACAGGGACGGGAGTAGACGTTGTAACCATAGGCTCTAAGGGAGTAGCTAAGGAAACAGTTCTAATTAGCAAAGCGCACACAGCTAAGCATCAATAGCCTGATCACGGGTCCAGTACCTGGGCCCACTCTTACTAGATTTTATCTAGAGCAGCCATCAATTACGGCAGAGTCTGAGAGCTAGGGGGCGTCAAATTAAGGGTTTAAGCGGAAAGTATATAAGTCCCCTACGTATGTTATGAAATAGCGTTAAGTCTATCGTTTAAGGAAAGAGATCCTTATTGCCCGTTATAGATGTGATAGGCTATGGCGAATTCGAGAAAACTAATGTCGATAGATAGATCGAGGGCTGCTATACTTAGGACTCTTGTAAGCGAAATACCTCCTGAAGTAGGTATAACTAGGATTGAATTCATTGGGCCCGAGATATCGGTATTCATTAAGAATAGAGCTGCCATAGTCGATAAACTAGACTTAATAAAGAATGTTGCTAAGAAGCTTAAGAAAAGAGTTGTAGTGAGAGTAGACCCGTTGGCTAGACTGAAGCCTGAGGAAGCTAGAAGGAAGATCGCTGAACTAGCTCCACCTGAAGCTAAAGTAGATGTAAACTCAATGTATTTTGACGAAGAGCTTGGAGAAGTATGGATATGGGCTGAGAAGCCTGGAGTAGTGATTGGACGTGGAGCGGTCTTAAGGCATTTAATAATGGCTGAGACTGGCTGGAGACCTATTGTAATTAGAGTTTCACCAATAGAGTCTAAGACTTTAAGCACTATAGTCAGGCAGCTGCTGGATGAAAGTAGGTATAGGTATGACTTCCTGAGGCTCATTGGTGAGAGGATACATAGAATGACTATGTACAAGACTAACTATGTGAGAGTAACCGGCCTCGGGGGATTCATGGAGGTCGGCAGATCGGCTGTTCTCATAGAAACTAAGGAAAGCAAGGTTCTCGTAGATTTCGGAATAAACATGGGCGCTCAAGACATTGAATCCGCCTCTCCCTACGTAGAGGGCTTAAGGCTCGAGGACTTAGATGCAGTAATTGTAACTCACGCCCACTTAGATCACTGTGGACTAGTCCCCCTCTTATTTAAATACGGGTACAGAGGCCCTGTTTACGTCACTAAGCCCACTAGGGAATTAATGGCATTAATGCTCAAGGACTTTATAGATGTAGCAAAGAGGGAGGGGAAGAACCCTCCATACACTGATAAAGACTTAGTATCCACTATCCTACACACCATACCGTTGGACTATGAAGAGGTGACTGATGTAGCTCCCGATGTAAAAGTGACATTCTACAACGCTGGACACATACTTGGATCAGCCATGGTTCACTTGCACATAGGGACGGGGCTACATAACGTAGTTTACACCGGGGACTTTAAATACACTAGCACTAGGTTGCTTGAGAAGAGCGAAAACGTGTTTCCGCGAGTAGAGACATTAATAATGGAGTCGACTTATGGAGCTTCAAAGCAACAGTCTAGGGAGGAGGCTGAAGCAATGTTAATAGATGTAGTTAAGAGGACTGCTGAGAGAAGCGGCGTAGTGTTGATACCCGTCTTCGCTGTTGGGAGAGGCCAGGAAATAATGATTATATTGAATGACGCTATGGAGAGAAAGCTCCTGCCCCCGATGAATGTATACATTGAAGGCTTAGTTAATGAAGTTACAGCTTTGCACACCCACTACCCCGAGTTCTTGAGTAAGGGCTTGAGAGCGAGAATCTACAGAGGGGAGAATCCATTTACAGCAGAGTACTTCAAGATCATTGAAGGCCCTGTAGCTAGGCCGGACATAGTTGAGGACAGGCCATCAGTAATAATAGCTACTTCAGGCATGCTGACTGGGGGGCCTGCAGTAGAGTACTTAAAGCTCCTCGCCAACGATCATAGGAACTCACTGATATTCGTTGGCTATCAAGCTGAGGGGACTTTGGGGAGGAGGATTAAGGATGGCTTAAGGGAGCTGCAGACGCTGAGCACTGAAAACAAGCTTGAAGTAACTAAAGTCAATATGGAGATCCATAGTATAGATGGCTTTAGTGGACACAGTGACCAAGGGGAGCTTGTAAGATTCGTGAAGACCATAAATCCAAAGCCCAGGAACGTAATCCTCAATCACGGTGAAGCGGCGGCAGTAATGACATTGTCCATGTTGTTAAAGAGGGCAGTTAAAGAACCTAAATCGGGCTACGGCTTAGACACAAGGATATATACTCCAACAAACTTAGATTCACTAAATCTCACCGCCCGGTGAATCCCTTTAACATGGAGTCAAATAAGATGTAAATAGGGGTTCAACAGCTTAAAATCATGTGTTGAAGGAAGGTTGGCCTAGCTAGGGTGTACTTAAGTGGTTAAGAGAGTCTTGTTCCCAGGTAGGTTTCAGCCATTTCACAAGGGGCATTTACACGCTATACTCAGCTTACTCAATGAATATGATGAAGTAGTTATAGCTGTAGGGTCAGCTCAAGAGGGCTTCACGTGCCAAAACCCATTTACTGCTGGTGAAAGACTGGAAATGATTAGGGATGCACTGCTGCACAAAGGCGTTGATCCAAAGAAGTTTTGGCTCATAACTGTTCCAGACATAAATAAGCCGCTGGCGTGGACTGCCTATGCATTGGGGCTATCTCCTAAAGTGGAAGCTATAGCTACAGGCAATGCCCACGTTAAAGCGATCTATAGATGGATTGGGGCGAGAGTGATTGAAGTAGATCCGTATAGACCTGAGCTATTTAATGGAAGTAGGATAAGAACCCTTATTGCAAACAACGGTGATTGGGAGGAGCTAGTTCCAGAGCCCGTAGCTAAGTACTTAAAGTCCATTGGCGGAGTTGAAAGAGTAAAGGAATTGTGTAGGGGTCTTCATTGAGCAGTGAAGAAGTAGTTGCAGTAGATGGAAGCATGGGGGAGGGGGGAGGGCAAATACTTAGGTATAGCCTAGCCCTATCAGCGCTCCTATTGAGGCCTGTAAAAATTATTAACATTAGGGCTAAGAGAAGCAATCCAGGCTTAAGGCCCCAGCATTTAACTGCTGTAAGAGCTTTAGCAGACATAACTATGGCTGAAGTAGTTGGAGCAAGCGTAGGCAGTCAAGTACTTATGTTTAAGCCTAGGAGAAGGCTTGGAGGAAGCTATAGGTTTAATATAGGTACAGCTGGGAGCATTAGCCTAGTGATCCAAGCATTATTGCCAGCGCTCTTATTCGCAGAGGATTATTCACTCATTGAAATAACCGGTGGAACCGATGTATCTAATAGCCCGCCAATAGACTACATGAGGTTTGTGTTTAAACGCATTCTAGGAAAAACTGGGGCAAACATTGAAATACACTTAAAGAAGAGAGGGCATTATCCGCGCGGCGGTGGATTAGTTGTATTAAGCGTTGAAAGACTTAAAGAGCCGTTAATAGCCATTAATGCTATTGAGAGAGGTGGAGTAAGAAATATTGGAGGGCTCAGTCACAGCGTAAAGCTGCCAAGCCATGTAGCAATTAGGCAAGCTAAGAGCGCTGAAGAACTCATATTTAAGGAGCTAGGCATTAAGCCAAGGATAGAAGTAGAGTTCTACGAAGCAACTAAGGATCCTCACCTAGGTCCCGGAAGTGGCATAACTATCTACGCAATAACTGATAATAGCGTTATAGGGGCGGACGCTTTAGGCGAAAGAGGTAAGCCAGCTGAAAAAGTTGGCGAAGAAGCCGCCGTAAAGTTGTTAAGTGAACTCAGAACAGGTATGGCCTTTGACGCCCACATGGCTGACATGCTGATACCATACATAGCATTAGCTAAAGGAAGGTCCTGCATAGGGGTTTCAAATATAACGCTTCACGCATTAACGGCAATCATGGTTACAAAACAATTCTTACAAAGAGATTTATTTGACGTAAGGGAGAGCAATGGAAGAGGAATAATATGCGCTGATGGAATAAGTTTTTTGCCTCAATAGAAGTGAGTTGAGGGCAGCTCTGCCGCCTCTAACTATAGCGCCATCATTAGGCGGACTAAGCTTCTTCATTCATTTGATTGCGATTTAACTTAGGGAGATGAAAAGCCCTTAATGATCTACGTAGCTATGATTAACGAGTTCTCGCCCCTAGTCAAACTCGTTGGAATAGAGTACATAGTTATGATGTCTACTAAGGTCTCAATAGTTATTTCCTTTCCTCCATCTCTCCTAAACACTACTTCATTGCCGCCTATGCTCAATACAGCCATTCCATCATCGGGTGAATAAAGTACCTTAACTCTAACTAGTACGCCCAGCTTCATTGATATTGATACAGCTTCCCTAACTATGTCCTCAATTATATAGCCCCACGGAGTTGGTGGAATTACTAGCGCAATGTCTAACAAGCTCTCATCCATAGGAAAGTGAAGTTTAGAAACTATTAAAAACAAGGCACGCATCCCCAATTCTTATCGCTATCCTAGCCCGTCTCTTATTTATAAAAGTGGGCCGGGAGTAAGACCCGCCCCGCCTTCACTCTCGCCCCGGGACACGGGGATGTCTGGGGGACCGGGGTTCTATTCACTGAAGAACCTTGAGTTGTTTATATTTCTATACGGCCATACATCCCTAGAAACCGCGAGGAGAGAGTCATCTTCACGGTATACGGCTCAGCGACTATAGTGGTCTCTTGAGCGGCAACCGCTGGCTGAAGCAGTATTAGGGCAAGCAGTGCTGTAATCAATGTATGAAAGTGCTTCACGCCAGCTCGCTAGCAATATGTTCTGCACTTCGATAGAATAAGTGTTTCCTCCATGAGGAGCGGTTTTTAAACCCTAACCACGCACTGTTTTAAGTGGAAGGGTGATATTAGTGACAGAAGAGGATTATGGTGATATGCTTGACAAAGGCGTTAGTGCTCTTAGATCAATGGAAGCAAAAGTGAATGAAATCATCTCATTAATGTTCGCAGACATGGATGCCCTTCTAGCAGTAATCATGCACCCAGTTTTCGGGAAGGGAATAATTTACGACAGGATTGGGAGAATCCTCTCAAAAGGGAAAGTGATCCTAGAACAGGAGGCAGGGGAACTGCGCCGCAAAATCTACGAGAGCGCTGCGCCTGAGGAAATCGAGAAAAGCATCCAGCAATTCCTATTCAGCGTAAGGCTAGTGAACATGGCTGTAAGAGAGGCAATAGCGCGCCTACTCATAATATAATTACTACTCAAACCTACCGTCAGACATAGACCTCCATTAGCAAACATAATACTCGGCTAAGCAAGAAACCCTTGCGTACCCAACGATGATTCTTTCTTCTCTTAAACAGAGAATTCCTTTTATCTCGCTTTCCGGAATTCTCCTACGACCACCGAGAGTTCTAACAACTCTTATCTTTCTTTCCTTATCCCATCTCTAGATAGTTCTCATAGTAACTCCCAAGAGCTTCTTCGCTTCCTTAAAAATATAAGGCTTCTTCATCGATAAATGCTATTTGTGTCTACTTAAATCTTTATCGTGAAACCATTGACCGCAGCATCTCCATGGAAGAGGTCTGCGCAACAGCTGTTGCTTGAAAACAGAGTTAGATCTCCGTGAAGAGCTTTTAGTTTTAAGCGTTAAAACAGCCTGTATCTAAGTATTCCAACTACTCCACCGAATGTCTTATTGACCCAGGCTCCTTCAGGTATTTCATCGTTTATTACAACGATTTTTGCACCGCTTCTTTTAGCTAGCTCAATCCACTCATCTAAATCGCTCCTCTCCTCACTTACTATGAGTTTCTCCACTGCCCCTGCCTCCAAGGCCTTTCTTAACTCTTCATCTCCGTAAATAGTTAATCCATCGTCCTTCACTAAGTGTAGTTTAAATTCATCTATAGCTTTAAGAGCCTCTAAGTATTGTTGTTCCTTCAGTACATCATTTGCTTTAATGATCATTTCCCTAAGGCCTACTTCACCTTGATAAGCTACATCAATGAACTTCGGTATGAGAAGCTGCTTCAACCTGTAGTCTAAGTAGTCTCCCTCTAGGAAGTCGTACTTAGCGTAGGCTGGGCCTCCTAAGAGTATTGCCTTTAACTTCCCGCCTTCAAGGTATGGCTCAAAGTACTCTTTAGCTCTTTCCCCAACTCTCTTGTAGAATTCATGAACCATTTGCTCTATGACTCTATCGTACCTCCTCTGGCTTTGACCTCCTTTAGTGTGCTTACCAGGTATGTAGTCTTCAAGTTCGTCAAGAACTTCAAGTCTATTGCCCTTAAGTAACCCTATTGTAGCAGCATCTCTCTCAACTATTATTAAACCAATTACATTGCTCTCTTCAACCATTGGCTCAAGGAACTCCAGGTGGAATTCCTTGTCAGTTCTATAGAAGAACACTGGCACTGGCTCAGGCGGGGATAGCGTAACGCATATGAAGTCCCCCGTATCCATGTTTTCGCCACAGAATACTGCCAGACCTTTTTCAGGCACTTTAAGGATCTTTGACAATCTATCTATAGTTGCTGTAAGAGCTCTTTGAACAGCGTTCCTAGTCTTCTTTAACTTAATGTTATCAGTTATTGAAAGCTCTTGTCTAAGCAAGTTAAGTACATCACTTATAGGTCTTTCCGGAGGCACATAAAGGCTTAGGAGAACTGTGGCTGGAGCCCTCCACTTCCTTAGTTCAACAAGTATATTTCTTAAGCTGCGCTTATCTACAGCCAGCCTCTCTATGTAATCACTGCTATAGCTAAAGACTCATCCCTGACACCCTATAGTAAGTCACACAACATTCTCTCCCTATATAAATTTATTGACAGTTAAATGAATTGGGGGAGCATAGATGCAGTAATCAGAAATATTGTTAGAAATACCGATTGTATATTGATATAAAGAATCAATTATATCAATTAAATCCGCTTACCCTATAGATCGAATTCATACATATGATTATGGAGGTAATATTTATATATCCATTTGCATAAGTACTCCCACGTATAGTATAGTACGTACAATACTGGTGAAATCCATGGTTGAAAGGAGGAGGATTCAGAAAACTGGTTCATCATCATACATAGTTACTCTACCCAAGGAGTGGGTTGATTCGCTTGGAATGAGGCCAGGCGACTACGTGACGGTCTATAGGCACGGCAATATGCTAATTGTAGCTCCATCAATTGTTGAGGCTCAGCAATTAAGTACTGAAGTGAAAGTGCTGAGCCCCGATGTAAGCCTAGATGAAGTCTTCAGGATTGTGATAGCTGGATACTTGGCTGGATATAGTACAATAAAAGTAGTCATGCCGGAGAACGCGCCTGGATTACCTAAGCTAATTAATGAAATGAAGAAGCTGGCTAGGTCAAAGCTTGCAGGAATAGAAGTCATAGATGAAACTTTTAACAGCATAGTATTCAAAGTCCTCCTAGATCTAGAGGAGCTGCCATTAATGAAGGCTTTAAGAAGAGTGCACTTAATAGTGAACAATATGCTTTCAGACGCTGTTAAAGCATTTAAAGCTACGAATACTGATATGGCTGAAGCAGTTATTCAAAGAGATGATGAAGTGGATAGATTCCACTTCGTTATAGCTAGACAGCTATCCATAGCTCTACTAGACTTTAGAGTAATGGAGTCTCTAGGGTTGACGAGCTCAGTTGAAGCACTTAACTATAGAATATTGGCGAGAAACATGGAGAGAATAGCTGATCACTCTGTAAACATAGCCAGGCTCACCTACATTAGGCCAGCTGTGTGTAAGTACTGTGATGAATTAGCGGGCTTCGGCGAAAAAGCTCTGGAGATCTTCAATACAGCAATGGATTCAGTATACAAGCTCCACAGAAAGATCGCTGAAGAAGTTATAAGCATTAGCGCAAAGTCATTAAAGGATCTGCGCGAAGTAGTGTTCGACAAGATCATGGTTGATCAAGAGGTGACCCCAGGCGAAAGAGTTACAAGCATAATGATGCACGACAGCATTAGGAGAATAATGCGTTATAGCAACGGCATAGCTGAGTCAGCATTAAACATTAAGGCAGCTAAGGAATCATTGATGGAAGTTAAGTAGGCTGCACTCTATATAACGATAAACATAGATACCTATGGGTATTTGTAAACTAAGCTTGGAGACTGCGATCTGCTCTACAGAAAGTATGTGCAGATGGGGGCCCTGTGGCGTTGGACTCAACCCGGCCCCACGCCCCGTGGATGAATCAGGAGGCTCCACAGATGGGGCTAATCCTGCTAATGGAAAAACAAATACCGCTAAGCGCCGTTAGTGGAGAACTGCTTACGCATAAAGCTAAAGTAAGTGTACTCAGTTAAGCTAGATGTTAAAACGCCTAACAACACTCCTCCAACAACGTCGGTGAACCAATGCGCTCCAACAGCCATTCTTGAGAAGCACGTTAGTAGCACAAAGACTGCTGAGGCAGGTCTCAACAACTTATACCTCCTGAATAGATAGTAAGCTATTACTGCTGCACGAGTGGAGTGGCCTGATGGATATGAGTAGGCTTTGAAAACGCTTCCACTAGTGTGAGTAGGCCTAGGAACAGCTATCAATACCTTCAGTGCAATGATTAAAGCCTGGGAAACCATAAATGAAGCTAGTAGGAGTAATATAGTGTTTAAAGCACCCCTCTTTCTCCTTAAACACTCAGCTGCTGAAACAGCCGCTAGCGTGGCGGCTGAAGCACTTAAGTCAGAGAGTCTTGATACATAAGACCAAGCGCTTGAGCTATAGGGCCTAACTAGTTCAGCTATAAGTGCGTCGATGGATTTAGAGTACTCAAGTACTACTGCAACTGTAAGGACTGTGAATAAAGCAGTTGTTAGAGCCATCAATATTTTTTCTCTCAACTTAACTACCCTATCAATTCAACATACATGCAAAGCCTTAAAATGCTTTAAATCAATAGCAATTAATTTACTAGGTAAGGTGTACAGCGTTGAACTCATTGGCATTGATCGTCTGGTTCATCACTATATACGGCAAGATCTTTGCCATACTGAACCCATTTTCAGTCGTACCTATATTCATTAGTCTAACGGAGAGCATGAGTAGCGAGGAGAGGAGAAGGATCGTAAGGAAGGCCTTCTTAGCCATGGTCGTTATGGTTACAGCGTTCACTCTAATAGGGGTATGGGTGCTCGAGTTCCTGGGGATATCCATAGCTTCACTCAGGATTGCTGGTGGAGCAGTGCTATTCGTACTAGCTGTGGATATGCTTGGGGACATGCCTAGGACTAAGAGGCTTGAGGAATCTGAGATAGCTGTTATACCAATAGCTACTCCACTACTTGTTGGACCAGGTACTCTGACTACGATAATAGTTTTAACGGCTGAAAACCCGACTCTACAGGGCTATGCTCTAATACTCTTAGCTTCTCTAGCAGCTGTAGCGACTGCTGCAGCTACATTGAAGTACTCTCTGCTGCTCGTTAGAGCTCTAAGCAAGTCGTTTATTAAGGCTTTAGCTAGGTTCATGTCTTTAATAATAGCTGCAACAGCCGTAGAGCTGATTAGGATGGGCGTGAATGAGTGGATTGCAGAGTTGTCAAATGAATTCACTATATAAACTTAGTGATCGTTCTTTCCACAGCCTTAATCCACCCGCTTGGGGGAGCTTCAGGGGAGACGATGTAGTTAAGTCTCTTCAGAAAGACCCTCTTATTGCTTGACACAACTATGGCCACGTCCATTAACTCAAGGAAGTCCTCGTCGAGTTCTGAGTCACCTAAACCAATTGTGGGCAAATGCTTAAGGAAGCTACTCCTCAAGAACTCTCTAACGGCTCTTCCCTTACTGCTGGTTGATACGTGTATGAACCTGCTTGTAGTCATAGTTGTTAAGCCAATTGATTTAGCTGCCTCAACTATTTCCTCGAAGCATGATGCTTCACTAGTGTAGAAAGCCTCTGAGAAGAGCCTCTTTCCCGCTAGCACAGCTTCCTCTAGACTTAAGCCAGTTAATTCACTTATTGACTCAGGCGGTAGCTTAGTGAGCCTAAGCACTTTACCCGAGCACTTCCCCTCAAGAACCTTGAGGTAGCCCTCTATTTCAGTTAAGTACCTAGCTACCTTTATGAAATACATGTCTACGCAGTGATCGCGGCGTCCTCCGCTTAGAATGAAGTCATTTGAGTAAGAATAATATATGGCTCCTCCGCCTTCAACTATTGCTGCACTTAGATCTACTCCAAGATTCCTCCATAAGTAGAGGACTTCACTCACAGTTTTCATAGTGACTGGGATCACTGGGAAGCCTAGGGAGCTGAGTCTATTGATGTAGTGGCCCAGGTCTTCGGGGAATGCTCTATTGATTAGGGTTCCATCAATGTCTGTGAAAATCAGGGCTTTATACCTCAATGCTTTAAACACCAAATGCTTCAGCTAAATCGCTTCGAGAAACCAATTCACCAAAGATCTTTCTAGTACTTACTCCAGAAACACTGTACTTCCTTGGCGCAGGGGGCTCGGCTTCATATAGGTATGATTCGAGGATCTTCCTTATATGCTCCCTTAACTTATCGTTAGTTAGCTTAGAGTGATATATAGTGCCTAGACTTTCAGCAAGCATTTTTATTAAATGCGCCTCCCCCTTCTCAGAGTGTATGTGTGGATTTCTCGATTCAACTTGAAGTATCTCTACATTGCCTGGAACAAACTTGCATAAGCCTTCGCTAATGCCTAGATAGCATTCCTCAAGTAGTTCAACTAGTTCATGTGTTTCTATAGCAAAGCTGCCTGCAAAGCTCATGCCTTTAGCTAGATCTATTGACATAGCGTGTTCACCGCTATTACATGACTTAACTATCTCTGTCTCAAACCTCCTAATCATTGAAAGCGCTTGATTGAATACGCTGTTTACTTGGCTTGACACTCTTCCACTTTTCCTAAAGTACTCTTCTTTAAGCCCCCCCTTGTAAGACCACACTACTCTAATCATTTTATACTTCGTCCTCAGGAACGATAGCCCTGTATAGTAAATCCATGCGTATTCATGGACTGCTCCGGGAATATAGTTGTCTCCATCAATAAAGCCCACGTGCCTTGCCCCTACAGCATCTGCTGCAAGCACTCCAAGAACCATGCCTTCGCCTTTCCCATACTTGACTAAGCCATCTAAAGGATCTATAATGCCTTCAAGGCCCGTTCCCTGCAGTAAGTCTGTTAGCACGGGGTCTCTTTGATGAATGAGCACCGCCTTTCTTCCAGTAATTGAGTAAAGGTTTTTCACTAAGCTGACTTCATGGGAGTACATGTCTACTGGGTACCTAGATGAAGCTGAAATTACTATTAGTGGTGAGTAAAGAGGGACTGCCTTTATTACTCCATCAAGTACGTCGGGGTCTTCATCTCTAACTGCCACTACTATAGCTGTCGACTCAGCAATGCTTTCTAACGTGGCGCTATCTAAGCTGAAGACGCCGTGTCTTTTCTCAAAGCCTAAGGCATCTAGGCTTACAACTCTACTTACATCGTATATTCTGACTGCTCCATAAGTTTCAAACCTCGCTGGAACTCTAATGAGCATCTTTGAGACACCTGAGAAAGCTTAGTATTAATAAAGCCTTAAAACACTGTATGATAATGGAGTTAACCAGGTGATCTAGGTGGTTGAGTATAAAGTAAAGAACCTAGGCCTCGCGGATCAGGGGTCGTTGAAAGTTGAGTGGGCTGAGAGACACATGCCTGTATTGATGAGGCTTAGGGAGAAGGGCGCTGCTGAAAGAAAGCTAAGTGGCCTGACTATTGGAGCAGTACTGCACGTAACTAAGGAGACAGCAGTGTTAGTCAAGGCTTTAGTTGACGCAGGCGCTGACGTATGGATTGCTGGAAGCAATCCATTGTCAACTCAAGACGATGTGGCGGCAGCTTTAGTTAAATATGGCGCAAACGTGTTTGCGTGGCGTGGAGAGAGCAGTGAAGAATACTACTGGTGTATAAGGAGAGTGGCTGAAGCAGGTCCGGACGTAGTTATAGATGATGGAGCAGATCTACATGTAATGCTGCATAAAGACTACGTAGATGCAGCCTCTAAAGTAGTTGGGGGAACTGAAGAGACTACTACTGGAGTATCGAGGCTGAAGGCTCTTGAGGAGGAGGGCTTACTGAAATACCCAGTTATAGCTGTTAACAATGCTTACACAAAGTACTTATTCGACAATAGATATGGAACGGGGCAGAGCACTTTCGATGGAGTGCTTAGAGCTACAAACATACTGATAGCCGGCAAAGTAGTTGTAGTAGCAGGCTATGGATGGGTTGGCAGAGGAATTGCCTTAAGAGCTAGAGGGCTTGGAGCTAGGAGAGTAATAGTGACTGAAGTCAATCCCATTAAAGCCCTGGAAGCGGTCTTCGATGGATTTGAAGTAATGCCTATGATTGAGGCAGCTAAAGTAGGCGACGTATTCATAACTGCGACAGGCAACATTAAGGTTATCAGGAGGGAGCACTTGGAATTAATGAGGGATGGAGCTATATTAGCTAATGCAGGTCACTTCAACGTAGAAGTCTGGATACCCGACTTAGAATCCCTGGCGAAGTCTAGGAGAAAGATTAGGGAATACGTTGAAGAGTATACGCTAGTGGATGGAAGGAGACTGTACTTGCTGGCTGATGGAAGGCTTGTGAACTTAGCTGCAGCAGAAGGCCATCCAAGCGAAGTCATGGATATGAGCTTCACAAATCAATTCTTAGCAATAGAGTACTTGTTTAAAAACAAACACAGAATACCGGTTAAAGTACATAATCAACCCGTGGAGTTAGACTACTTAGTGGCTAAACTAAAGCTTGAAACAATGGGGATAACGATAGATGAATTGACGGGCGAGCAGAGAGAGTACATGAAGTCGTGGAGCTATGGCACCTAGAATAAATGAAAGAACATCCTTTGTTAGTAAAACTTATTTTCCCTTCTACCCTCTTATCAAAAAAGGGAGCAGCGGGCCCGTAGCTCAGCCAGGTAGAGCGCCCGGCTCATAAGCACAGTGGGCGGGGAGACCGGGTGGTCGGGGGTTCAAATCCCCCCGGGCCCACTAATTAAATGAATTTAAATCACTCCACGTCTTAAGTATATGAGAGCTTACATTCTCAAGCAAACATATGAAGAACGGGCTTGACTCCTAAACGCTGGCTAAGTATGGCTTAGCTCTCTTCACAAATGTTTTAATACTCCAGCTCTCTGACTTAGTGAAGGGTGTTCACGGTGCCAGTTGAAGTTAAGAATAAGGAGGATTTCATGAATGTAGCTTCAAGAGCTATTGAGATTAGAGTGAAGAGGGGGAGAGAGTACGCTAAAGTAAAGGCTAGGACTAAAAAGTACTTGTATACACTAAAAGTTGCTCTAAACGAGCTGGAATCGTTAGTTAACGAGCTGAGGAAAGCCTATCCAGACGTTCCAATAAATGAAATTCCTTAGTAGTTAGTTGATGCTACACTGGGATGTTAATTGATTTAAGTTGAATAAGGCCATTATTGCTTAGCTATTAGAGCGATACGTGCTCTCCATTCATGGGGGCGTAGACCTTTACATCTGGTAGCGCTTCATTTATTGACTTAGCTAGTTTGTCTCTGGACTCGTTGTCTCCATGAACTAGTATCACTGCCTTCAAGCTCCCCTTATAGTGGAGAGCTATGTTTAATAAACCTCTTCTGCCGGCATGACTGGAGAGGTCGAACCACATGAGTTTCGCCTTCACGCTTATCCCTAAGTCAGCTATGCCTCCAGTCTCAAGAATTTCGTGGCCTGGGCTATCATTGCTTTGATAGCTCACCAGTATAACTGCATTCTTGAGTTCGCCAGCCAGCTTCTTCAAGTAATATAGCGCTGGACCTCCCTTAAGCATTCCAGCTGATGAAATTATTACTCCCGGCTCTCTAAAAACCCTCCTTCTATCACTCCAGTCTCTCACTATGTGGGCTACTTCAAGGGCTTTTCTAAAGAGGTCTGGGTTCCTCAAGTACTTGCTGTTCCTTAAGTATACTCTAGAGATTTCCCTAGACATTCCATCCAAGTATATGTTTACGTAAGGCATTTCTGAAGCAATCATAGTTAAGACCTCTTGGCTTCTGCCAACGCTGAATGCCGGTATAAGCACTACTCCGCCCCCGTCAACTGTTGCTTCAACAGCTTCAACAAGGCTCTTCTCAACTCTATGTCTATCGGGGTGTTCTACTCCTCCATAAGTTGACTCAATCACTATGACATCTACTTCCCCGGGCCAGGGCTCGGCTGCACTAATGGTGTATGTATTTACGGTATTTAGGTCTCCAGTAAATAGGACTCTCTCCCCGCTCGGTGTGCCTACATATGTTAGTGCGCTGCCTATTATGTGGCCTGCATTCGATAAAGCTATATTGTAGTCATCTAAGTCTACTTCACCTCCGTAATCTAGGACTATTGAGCTATTGTTCATCTCATTTAGCTCCTCTTCAGTATAATCAATGTAATAGCTTGATATTTTGAGCATATCCTTGATCAATATTGAGCCCACTTCAATGGTTGGCTTAGTCGTAACTACCCGAGGCTTTGTTGAAACGTAGAATGAGGGAGCTGCACCAACGTGATCTAAGTGGGCGTGGGAGATCACTATGCCTGCTAAATCGTTTGGCCTAACGTGCTCTGGGAAAAGAGGCCTCCCATAGTCATCAAAGCCCACTCCATAGTCTAGCAACAGCCCCTTACTCCTAGATGAGTCTCTTAAAAATACTCCAGTCCGCCCAACTTCTCCTCCACCGCCAAGCACTCTTACCTCAATCCCCAATTCAGCAATCCTCCCAGCACTCCTTAGGATCCTTAAGGGATTATTAGAGGCCTTAATTAACTGTTTACAGCTCCTCTATGTGTTTAGCACTTATATATGGGCATTTGAGAGATTCCTGTGGTGTTTAAGAATTGCTTCCAGGAGTGTCGTTAAGTGAGCTTAAGAGAATGCTCAAGAGGATGGGCATTGAAGTAAGCGAAGTTAGTGATGTGAGCGAAGTATTGATTAGAACTAAGGACTCTGAAATAGTTATAGAAGCCCCCCATGTTTTATTAATGGATTCAGGCAAGCAGAAGATTTACCAAGTAGTAGCTGGGAGAATTACGGTAAAGAGATTGAGCGGAGCTGGGCAGAGAAAGGCTTCGTTTAGTGAGGAGGACGTAGAATTTGTAGTTAAGCAAACGGGCGCTCTTAGAGAACTAGCTATAAGAGCTCTGGAGATGTCTGGAGGGGATTTAGCTCAAGCAATAATCTTAATTAATGAGGGAAGGCTCTAAAATGAACATTGATAAAATTAACGACGTAGACAGCATCTATTCACGCAAGGCCTTTGAATTCAAAAGCAATGGCAGGCCAGCATACATCCTGGGAGTGCACTACGATGGAGGAATTGGGAAAGCCATCCTTGAAGTGCTCAGTGAAGACGGCGGCCAGCTATTCCTAGTGCCCGATCCAACCGATCATAAGCCTTACTTCCTAACTAACATACCCATAGATGAGGTGGGCAAGAGCACATCCATAGTTAAGCACGAGAGCTTCCATCACATAGAGGAAGTGAGGAAGCATGATCCATTGACTGGCAGCGACGTAGTGTTAACTAAAGTAGTGACTAGCGATCCTCTGGCTGTAAGGAGCTTAAGGAATAAAGTTAAGAAAGCTTGGGAAGCTAAAATAAAGTACTACAATAACTACATTTACGATAGACAGCTCATACCAACAATGAAGTATTTAATTAATGAAAGTGGATTACGCTTACACATTCCACAAATAGATGTAAGGCTCTTAGAGTTAGTGAAGAAGGTTTTCTCCGAGGGCCGCGGTGACTACGTTGAGCTAGCGCTTGAATGGCTCCCGCTCTTTGAAGAAAAGCCCCCTAACGCTAAGAAGATCGCTATAGATGTAGAAGTGTATACGCCATTTAGAGGCAGAGTGCCTCACTCTCAAACAGCAGAGTACCCAGTTATAAGCATAGCTCTCGCTGGAAGCGATGGGCGGGGGAGGGTGCTTGTACTGGCTAGAGAGAATTTCTGGGGGAGGGTTACTCAAGACTATCCGTATGGAGCTGTAATAGAGTTCTTCGACGATGAGATCTCAATGATCCTTGAAGCCTTTAGAACTATCTCCAGGTACCCAATAGTAGTGACATTCAATGGAGACAACTTCGACTTCAACTACTTATATCACAGAGCCCTGAGGCTGGGCATAGATAGGGATTACGTAGCGATTGTTGAAGCTGAAGACAGGTTTAGAGTAAAGAATGGGATACATATAGATCTATATAGATTCTTTAAGAATAAGGCTATTCAAAACTATGCTTTTGGAGGAAAATACCAGGAGTACACTCTTGACTCAATAGCTTCAGCTCTACTGGGCATAGCTAAAATACCTATTGATGTAAACGTAAGCGACTTAAGCTATGGAGAGCTCATAGCCTACAACTATAGGGACTCCTACCTGACTCTAAGGCTAATTACGTTTGATCAAGAGCTCGTCTGGAAGCTCATGGTTTTAATGGCGCGCATATCGAGGATGCCTCTCGAGGACGTCTCAAGGAAGACCATATCTAAGTGGATTCAAAACCTGATGTACTGGGAGCACAGGAAGAGGAACTACTTAATACCGGAGCCAGAGGACGTGAGGGCTGCTAAGGGCTCATCAAGTGTGTCGGAAGCCGTGATCCAGGGCAAGAAGTATGCTGGAGCACTCGTAATAGAGCCTCCAGTAGGCATATTCTTCAACGTAGTTGTGCTAGATATAGCGTCGCTATATCCAAGCATAATAATGAAGTACAACTTGAGTTATGAAACTATAAGCGTTAAAAACTGCTCTAAAGCAGTGGATGTAGAGGATGAAGCTGGGTTAAAGCTCTACAGCATCTGCATGGATCAAAGGGGGCTCTCCTCAGAAATAGTTGGATTGCTCAGGGACTATAGAGTTGGGATATACAAGAGGAGGGCTAAGGAGCGCGATGCATCGGAGTCTGATAGAGCTTGGTATGAGGTAGTTCAGAGAGCCATAAAAGTCTTCATAAATGCTAGCTATGGAGTATTTGGATCGGAGTCGTTTCCGCTCTATGCTCCAGCAGTTGCTGAAAGCGTTACAGCTCTCGGTAGAAAGAACCTGTACACTATACTTCAGAAGGCCGCTGACTTAGGCATCAAGGTTCTCTACGGAGACACCGACTCCATATTCCTTTGGGCTCCTTCAAATACTCAAGTTCAGTTACTGCAGGAGTGGGTTTCCAAGAACCTTGGCTTGGAAATAGAGCTAGACAAAGTCTTTTACTACACTTTATTCACTGGATTGAAGAAGAACTATGTTGGAGTACTGGAGGAGGGGGGCTTGGAGATTAAGGGCCTCGTCGGCAAGAAGAGGAATGTCCCAACGTTTCTCAAGGATCTTATGGCTGAGGCTTTCGAAAAGCTTCAAACAATAAAGTCTCCAGAGGACTTTGTAAGCTTTAAGGAGTGGCTCTACAACCAAATAAAGGCTGTATATGCAGCTTTGAGAAGTAAGGAGTTGATGCTGGATAAGCTAGCGTTCAAAGTGACCTTATCAAAGCCTCTCAGCGAGTATAAGAAGAATAGGCCTCCGCACGTAAAGGCGGCTCTACAGCTGAAGAGCCATGGAGTAGTCGTTGAACCCGGGGACATAGTGTCGTACGTTAAGGTTAAATCCAGGGATGGAGTGAAAGCTATTCAGCTAGCTAAAATACATGAAGTAGACCATGAGAAGTACATTGAACACATAAAGAGCACTTTAGAACAATTAATAATACCTTTTGGACTTGAGTGGAGCGATGTAATAGGCATGGCTAAGCTCGAATCGTTTTTAAAGCAATAGAGCCTCCAAGCCCGGGGTATAGTTGCTTAAACCAATATCTTTAAAATATAGAAATACCTTAAGAGGGCTTGCATTAGTAGGTGTACTCGCAGTGCCTAAGAAGAGGGAGAGTAGGGGTAGGAGAAAGGGAGCGAAGGGGAGTGTAACTTACGTACAGTGCGATCAGTGTGGGAGGAGGGTTCCTGAAGACAAAGCAATATGCGTAACCAAAATGTACTCACCAGTGGAGCCTTCTCTAGCCCAAGAGCTAGAGAAGAAGGGAGCAATTATAATGAAGTACCCTGTGACAAAGTGTTACTGCATTAGCTGTGCAGTATACCTTGGAATAGCTAAAGTAAGGCCTGAGGAAGAGAGGAAGCCTAAGCCATCAATACAGGTTTAATGTTTAATTAAATTGCTTGTCAATGGCCATTTAATCATATTAAGGAGCTGAGGATTTAAAGTAGAGAGTATAATAACTTTAGTGTAGAAGATGATTGAATTGTCGTCGATACTTAGAAAGCTTAAGGTTAAGCCCCGCAAGAGTGAAAAGGGGGGAGGGGCTGAACACCATTCAAGCGGAGGGGAGAGGGTTGAGCGCATTATTGAGAAGGAAATGGAGGTTGAGAGAGAAGCGGCATTCAAGCTATTTATATCAGCTCCTCTATCTTCTTCCGCAATAACTTTCCTCAGGCAGAAGGGAATTAAAGTAGTTGAATCATACCCTCTATATGAGCCGTGGGCTAAGACGTACATTGTTGAAAACCTTGAGACTAAGAGAACAACTTACTTAGTTGACGAAATACCGCTCAATGAGCAGGAGGTAAGGGTATTCAATGAAATAATGGACGTCCTATCATGGCAGATGAGGTACGTTAGCGGAGAGCCTGAGTTAATTAGAAAGGAGTTCATTAATCAAGCGAAAGATGTAATATTCAAGTACAGGATTAGGCTGGGCAGGACTCCCGGAATACTTTGGAGTAAGATATTGTACTATGTTGAGAGGGAGACCATAGGCTTTGGCCCAATAGATCCATTGATTAGGGATCCAAACATAGAGGACATATCGTGTGATGGAATAAGAAGGCCTGTTTACATTTGGCATAGAAGGTATGAATATATTCCTACAAACGTTTTCTTCAGCGATGAAGATGAGCTTAATTCATTCCTACTTAAGCTAGCCCATAAGGCTGGAAAACACCTATCAGTAGCTTTCCCAATACTTGATGCAATACTGCCAGGTGGGCATAGGGTGGCAGCTACTTACTCTAGGGAAGTATCTACAAGCGGATCTACTTTTACTATTAGGAAGTTTAGAGAGGATCCAATAACTATAGCTGACTTAATAGCTTGGAGAACTCTGTCGCCGGACATAGCTGCATACCTATGGATGAGCGTTGAACACAAAATGACTGGCCTCATACTGGGAGTGACTGGCGCTGGAAAAACAAGCATACTTAATGCAGTAGCTACATTGCTTAGGCCTACTGTGAAAGTAGTGTCTATTGAAGATACTCCTGAGTTAAAGCTGCCCATAGATAACTGGGTTCAGCTAGTCTCTAGGCCTAGCTACGGCCTTGGATCTGAGAAAATAGGGGAGGTATCCTTATATGATTTAATAAAAGTAGCCCTTAGGTATAGGCCGGACGTAATAATTGTCGGGGAGGTTAGAGGTGAAGAAGCCTACGTCTTATTCCAAGCAATAGCCACAGGCCACGGCGGAATAACAACTATGCACGCTGAACACATAGATGCTGCTGTAAAAAGGCTCACAAGCCCCCCAATGAATATTCCCCCAAGCTACATACCCTTAATGAACTTCGCAGTAGTGATAAGGAGAGTGCAGATCGGGGAGAAGATAGCTAGAAGAATCACTAACTTATGGGAGGTAGAGGACTACGGTAAGTACATTGAAGTAGCTAGGTGGATTCCGAGCAGGGATGAATTTGAGTTAGACGTTGGAGTAAGCAGCTTGCTGAAGGACTATGCTGTATGGAGGGGTTGGGAGGATGAACTAATGGCTGTTGATGAGTTGAAGAAGAGATCTAGAGTACTGCTAAGCCTAGCTGCATCAGGAAGGAGGAACTATAGGGAGGTGGCCGACGTAATCCATAGGTACTATGTTAATCCAGACAGAGTCTATGGAGAAGCCATGGATATTCTCTCTAAGCTAAAAATTGAAGGGGTTGAAAAACCTGAGGTTCCCTAAGCTAAGGCTTAAGAGAGCTGGGGAAAGTGCTGGGAGAGAATTCGTAAAAGCAAGGATGAGTGATGCAATAGACATACTTGCATGGAGTGTTTTTGGAAGAATTTCAAATAGAGTGGCTAAGTCATTCAACTTAGATAAGGCTATTGCTAGAGCCGGTCTAGCCATATATCCAAGAGTCTATGCTACTAGAATGCTGTTCTTCACTTTAATAGCTGTTCTCGGAGGCCTCGTAGCTGAGTCCATACTCATATTGTTTGAAGGCAACATAGTTGTATTAATTGCTGCCACAATATTAATAATGCTTACTCCGATAGCAGTATTTGCATACTACTTGCTCTATCCATCATTGAAGGTTGGCGGTAGAGTGAAAAGCGTTGACCACGAGCTTCCATTCTTTGCAGCATACCTTACAACAATGGCTTACAGCGGTGTAGCGCCTGAAAAAGTTATTGAAGTAGCTGCTGAACAAAGGGTATTCAAGGGAGTGAGGGATGAAGCGCGTAGAATAATTAGAGACATTAGGATCTTTGGAAAAGACCCTCTATCAGCTATAGACAGCATTGCTGCGCAACATCCGTCAAGTATCTTCAGAGACTTCATGCTTGGATTAACGGCTACAGCTAGGAGTGGTGGAGACATAAGGCATTACTTGGAGACCAAGACTGCTGAGTTGTTTAGAAGGAGGACGGAGGACCTTAGGATATTAGCTGATCGAGTTGGAATCTTCGTGCAATTATTTGTGTCAGTGAACTTAGTGATGGGGTTAGCTATGTACGCATTCTTCATAGTTAGCTCAGTGCTGCCCATAGGGGGCTTCGGGCTCCCCATGTTCATAATGTTCACTCTCTTTATTCAACCAATGCTATCGCTGCTCATATTACTAATGGTTGACAGCCTCATGCCCAAGGACCCCATTTGGGACAAGACTATATATGGATACTTATTCCTCTCAACAGCAGCAGCTGTAGGAGCGGGCTTAACTCTATTCATAGTCTCCGGAGGCTATGAAGTGTTGGCCGGCATAGCTCCTACTTCAAGGCACTTTTACGCTGTTTTAGCTAGCATGGCTTTTTCACTAGTAGCTCTATCAATTGGCGGAGTTAGAGCATACTCCATTAAGAGAAGAATTGAAAGAGATCTTAGTGCTCAACTAGCGAACTTCCTCCGCGACTTAACTGAAGTAAGGAAGACTGGGTTGAGTATTGAAAAGTGCTTTCAAGTGCTTACATCAAGGGAGTACGGCGTGCTGACTCCAGTTATTAAGAGGGTGGCTGGCTCAATATCCATTGGAATGGACATAACTAAGGCAGTTAGAAAAGCGTTGAGGGGGGTGCAGAACTGGCTTGTACTAGTAGTGTTTAGGTTCCTAGTTGATGCAATAGAATATGGTGGTGCAACACCACTAGTGCTAGACAACCTCTCCAGGTTCGCTAGCGAGCTTACAGCAATATATGATGAATTAAAGAGGAGGCTTAAGACCTACATAGCTATACCATACATAGGGGCAATACTGTTGTCGACGGTGTCATTGATGCTTCTCGGAATGATGGCTCAAGTGCTTGCCTCAACTATTGGGGGTGGGGGAGGCATTGGTGGGCAAGCAGTAGTAGGTGGATTAATGGTTAGGCTAACTATTACTGAAAGAGATCTTTTCACAATAGCTTTAGTAGCTTCTATAGGAAGCCTAGTAAATTCATGGCTTATGGGCCTCATGAGTGGAAAACTCAAAGACTTAACTATATTGTCTGGCTTTACTCACTCAATACTCTTAGCAGTAGTAGCGCTTGCCTCAAGCATTACAAGCTTCAACATATACATACTACCGCTGCTAGTGAAATAATAATGATTGGGCTTTGAAACCGCCTCTGCCTAGCGTTTAGCCTACAATCCTCCTCGACTTCAAAGCACGTTGAAGAGTCTTTAAGCCTATGCCCAATATGTGGGGTGGGATAAGCCCAAATGGCGGGCTGATTAAGTGCCTCCAGAAAATGATGCAGGCTCTTCAACCGTTCACTCCGAAAGCCCTGCGAGAGGGGGAAGGAACTGGCTTAAAGAAAGTTAACGCTGGGTCGGAACGGCTATATGTTTAAGGCGAGACAAGCGTAGAGCCAGGCGATTGCTGCAAATACTTGGGCACTAGCTATAACTAGTGATTTCTTAAGCCAACTGCTCCAAGTAACTTTAAACTTCTTCTTCTCAGCCATTGATACGGCTACAATGTTGGCTGTAGAGCCTATTGGCGTGTAATTCCCTCCGAGGACTCCTCCATACAGTAGCGAGAAGTAGATTAAGTTGTTTACTAAGCCGGCTCTATTCATGAATGCAGCTATAGGTGTAAAAGCTACGACTACCGATAGATTGTCTAGGATGGCGCTAAGGACTGTTGAGCCAGCGATCATTACTAAGGATATTAGTGAAGCACTGCGCGAAAATACGTATGCTAACTTAGCCATAGCTCCACTGTAAGTTAGTGAGTAGCTCAGTATGAAGAGGCATATGAAGAACATTAGTGAAGACCACTCAACGCTTTTCTCCAAGTACTTAGGCACATCCTCTATACGTATAGCAGCAATGCTTAGAGCTATGAAGATGTATGGTATAAAGGCTAGCAGAGAGCGTGGCTCTACTGCCTGGCCAAAGGCTTTCTCCAGAAGTGAAGCAATGCTATCGTTAAGCGCCACCATAGCTATGAATCCCACCAGCATTAGTAGCCCATACCTTAGGCGGGCGACGGCGTTTCTTCCATTAAGCTCCATGTAGTAGTGCTGTATGAACGCTTCTACTTTCCCAGCTTTCTCACTAAGCCTTCTGCCCACAGCATTAACGAGATCCTTCTCCGTAAGCAATACTAAGAGGAGCAGTATTGCTAAACATAGGATGGCTAGAGGCATTGAGTACTTAATGTACCCCAGCATGGGCATCCCAGTCTTAAAGAACAAGTATACTCCTATTGGATTCCCTATGGGTAAAGCTAGGCTGCCAGTATTAGTAGCTAGGACGACTAATATCATCAGAGGCCTTGGATCGATATTCATTATTGAGGAAAGCTCGAAAACAAGCATTACTGAGTAAACTATGCTTGTAACTTCATCCAGTACTGCTGCTGTTATGAATGAAAGCAGTAGGATTAGTGAAAGCAGCAGCTTTGGCCTTCTGCGAGTAGCCCTAACTATGTTGACTGCAAGATATCTAAACACCCCTAATTCACGCAGCAAGCCTGCGAGAGTCATGGAGCCTATTAAGAACAATATTAAGTTCCACTCAATGGATTTATTGATGAGGGCTTCTGGAGGAACTATAGCTGTAAAGATCACGACAACTATCCCTAAGATGGCTAGCCCAACTCTCCACTCCATTCTTACAACGGCTCCCACGATCACGAATAGGAAGACTGTGAGAGATACTGCCTGCTCTAGAACCATATTGAATGAATTTATGTCGGCACTACTATTGGAGTAGGAGGCTCTTTCACTAACCCACAATTTAACTATTTCTTCGCCGACCGGGTCTCTCCCGACCTCGATGAGCTTCATAGCTATGAACGATATTGCTAAAAGCGCTATGAATACTGCCATCATTTTATACAAAGTCCTCAAGTCAAATACCCTAAGTCGAACGCTAGTGATTCGTGGACTGGGGCTTTTGAATAATTGAGAGTTGCTTATAAAGGTTGTGCGTTAAGGTATTGGAGTGAGAGCTATGAATGCATAAGCCATGACTGTAGTTAATGCGAAGCCTGCATCTATTCTGCGGAACTTGAGCGGCTTGTAGAAGCTCCTCTTATTGCTGTATCCAAAGCCCTTTAACTCCATTGCTTCAACCAAGTCCCTGGCTCTAAGCATTGAGCAGACAATCGTTGGAATAACTATTGGTGCAAGCTTCTTCACTCTACTCAAGACTCCTCCCTTCTCTAGCTCGAGCCCCCTAGATCTTTGGGCATCGTAAATGCTCCTCATCTCACTGAACACTATTGGTATAAACCTGAGCGCAATAATGAATGTGTATAGGTACGTGTACTTAATGCCTATCTTAGACAACCCCTGCACTATCTCCCATGGAGTAGTCGTTGATAGAAATACTGTTAGAGCTGTAGCTGCAATAACTACCCTAAGTATTGCCTTAGCTTGTGTTTCAAGCAAGCTATAGATGTCTAAATGCTCTCCAGCGAGGAGCAGCGAGATCAAAGTATTGAAGATCACTATCATGGCTATAAATATGCTGAGGCCTTTTAAAAGAGCTGCAAGCCTATTGAGGATCCTTAAGTAAAGCAGGGTGAGAGCTAAGTTAAGTGCTAGAATCACTAAGAGCTTCTGCAAGTCGTTAACAATGAGTGCTGCTATTGTTGCAGCAGCGTATAGGAGCTTAGCCCTAGGGTCTATGTTATGATAGAAGCCTTTAAGCTCTTCATAAATCAATGCATAGCTTAAGCCTTCAAAAATGCTTCTCTTAGCCACTCTTCACACACCTAGATCCATTGATTATTGAAGCAAGCTCTTCGGCATTCAAAGGCTTCATGTATGAGCTTGCTCCAGCCATGCTTACAAGCTCCGGTATTTGTGGAGGCGTAACGTGGGCTTTAGCCAACAGCTCTGCATTGTATAGAATCTCCCTTGGATCTCCCTGAGCCAGGACTTTTCCATCACTCATCAACACTACTTTGTTTACTGGGGCGTGAGCTAAGAACTCTACGTCGTGAGTAGTCATTACAATAGTCTTCCCTTTCTCCAATAGGCTTAGGAGGATGCTCAGCAGCTCCATCTTCAATGAATAGTCTATGCCGGCGGTGGGTTCATCTAATACAACTACTTCGGGCTCATATACGAGCACTGAAGCTATAGCGAGCCTCCTCTGCTCTCCAACAGATAGCTCGTATGGGGACTTATTGGCTAAGTTGCGTAAGTTCAAGCTCTTTAAAATACTCATAGCTCTCCCTTCATCGCTGCCAAAGCCCATGCTCTTCAACGTGAACGTTACTTCCTTTAAAGCGCTTTCCTCAAAGAAGTGGTGGAGTGGGTTTTGAAATACTAAGCCTACGTGCTTAGCTAGCTCTGCTACTGTATGCATACGAGTGTCCTTCCCGAAGACTAGTACTCTGCCCCTAGATGGCTTGAGGAGCCCATTGAAGTGCTTTATTAAAGTAGTCTTTCCCGCTCCATTAGCTCCAACAATAGCTATGAAGTCTCCTCTACGTACCTTAAGGCTAATGCCTCTTAGAGCCTCCCTCCCACTTGAGTATATGTGCCATAGATCTTCTACAGCTAAGGCTTCCTCCCCGCTCGATCCACTGTTGTAGCTAGCGCAATTGTTGAAGCCCCTCGAATCAATGTTTTTCAGCAATGCCTGTATTTCCTTAACAGCGTTCTCTAGGCGCAGTGGTGGGTGGTTTACTCTAATTTCCTTAAACAACTTTACGACTGGTGGAACATCTATCCCCAGCGTCAATGAGTGCTCTAGGCCTCTCCCGGGCTCTCCATCGAATAAGACTCTTTTATCTAATATCACTAGCCTAGTGGCGTACTTAGCTAGCTCAGTCAACCTGTGCTCTACTACAATTACTGTAACTCCATCCCTACTGTGGAGTCTGTAGAGTATTGATAGGAGCTCTCTTACTCCAAGAGGATCTAGGTGGGCTAGGGGTTCATCCAGTATTAGTATCCTAGGCTTGTAGGCTAAAGCACTAGCTAATGCAACTCTCTGTACTTCGCCTCCGGAGAGAGTGTAAGTAGCTCTGCTCCTTAAATGACTTATTCCAAGCCCCTCGACTACTTCATTAATTCTACCAACTATTACTTCTGGCTCATGTAAAGTGTTTTCTAGTCCGAAGGCTATTTCCTCTTCAACTACTATGTTAACAACCTGGTTTTCAGGTATTTGGAATACCGCCCCCACTCTTCCAACAATGCTCTTCACTCCCTCCCTAACGACGTTGACTCCATCAACGTATGCTTCTCCAATAAGCCTGCCTCCATATAGGTGTGGTATGAGGCCTAGCAATATCTTGCATAAAGTAGATTTCCCCCCGCCCGACGGACCAGCTATCGCTATGAACTCGCCATAGTCTACTCTAAGGCTTACGTTCTCTAACGCCGGGCTTGATTCATTCGGGTAGTAGTAAGTGACGTTCCTTAGATCTATTGCAGATCTATTCATTAATGCCTACCTTTGCATCAGGTCTTCAAGTACTTTAAGTGAAGAGCCTCAGCTAAGCCTGGGGCTTTAGATAGTGCTTTCACTAGCGGTATAGCTATTGCAAAAGCTATTGCTGCTTCAATAAAGTATTCAACTACGTAGAAAGCTGGGCTAACCATGAATAGCATTCTTACAACACTTACTTCGCTAATTCCGAAAACCCCGCTGTAGACTATTGGGAGTGAGAACACGAAGCAGCCGAATGCTTTGTCAAGCTCTCTACTTATTAGGAAAACTATGTATAGTGATGCATAGAAGTACTTAGAGCCCTTCTTCAACAATATTACTGCTAGAGGAGTTACAAGTAGTGCAGCTATTTTATCGAAGAAAGCAAGCATGTATACATACCAGTACTCTGTAACGGGGTTAAAGGGTGGAGTGAACATCGATGCTATGAGCATTACAAGCATTATTGCCATAGGCTCCTTCCACTTCTTTTCAACAAGTAGCCCAGCTCCAAGAGCTGATAGCGGTGCTGCCGGAATAAACGGCATTGCATAGGGACTGGGCGGAGTCAGTGACTTAACGATGTTTCCAACTAACACAGCTGCAAAACCTACGTAAGGCCCCAATACTACGCCCAGTATTGGAGCTATAGAAGCACCTAGCTCAATCCTCAGCTCAGGCAGGCCTACTGCAGGTAGCCCGGGGAGCCATAGGAATATGTAGTATATTGCAGCACTCACTCCTGCATAAGCAGCTAAATAGCTCGCCCTAACCCTGGAGCTCATAAATTTCCCCTCTCCCTGTGTAGCATGCTACACAGGAAAAAATATAAGTCTTTCTATGTAAGCCCTCTACACAGAGAGCCCTACTAGGTGCCTGCAGTGTCTAGCTCCAATTACTGGCCGTTCATAGTATTCATGCCTGTTGAAGCAAGCGAGAGAGCCAGGTATGTATCAACTCTATTCTCCTCTCCAGTAGCTCTAGAGGTATTAAACATCTTTAAGTGGGATAGATCCCTGTGCCAGGGGGAGGTAGTTAGATCGCTGAGCCATCACTCAAACAAAACCACTCTAACCATGCTTAAGAGGCTGGTGAACCTCGGCATACTTAGTGAAGAAACTAGGTTGGAGCAGCGCGGCAATAGGAGAGTTAAAGTAAAGTGCTATAAGTTGACTGAGCTAGGTAAGTGGTACAACTTATTGTTTAAAGACCCAAAGAGTTTGGATAGAGCGCTACTCAAGGAGAACTTAGTTAAGTTAACCCTAGAGTTCTTAAATAAATTCATTGAATTCAGCGAGGAAATAGGGCTTTCCACAAAAGATCAAGTTGATGAAATACTGGCTGGCGCACTAGGAGTTGTTACTGAAAGAAGCTCTAAGCAATCCCCAGACCTAGTTGTATTTGGATCAGTTGCATTCGACATATATCTAAGCCACGGATTGAGAGTTTACCCAGGTGGTTCTGGAGCTAATGTAGCGGCAGTAGCTTCATCCCTTGGGTTAAGGACTCGTCTAGCCACTCGAATACCTGTAGACCCCCTTGGACTCCAGTCAGTGGTTGAGTTAATTGAAGCAGGAGTTGATGTAAGCTTAGCTGAGTTAAGCAGGGACTTGAAGACAACTATTTGCACAGCGATTCACGAGCCCCTTCACTCACCTAAAGTCTCGTGCTCATACGATCCATTGAATCCGCCTGTGTTAATGAATTTAAACGAGGAGTTAATAGACTCATGCAGGGAGTCTAAGGCTATATACATTGGCGAGGGAGTAAACAGAGTATTCATAGATTTACTCAGGGGGGTTGGCGGAGGGAAACTCATTGTCTATAGGCCCCACAGGCTCTCAATAGATTTAGCTTTAAGCGAATTAATGTCAATAATGAGCTATGGCCCAGTAGTTGTATTGAATGAAGATAAAGTTGAAGCACTTGAGAGTAGGGGTGTCAGAGTACCGGGGGAGCTATTTAAGCATGGCGCTAGAAGCGTAGTAGTTACGAAGGGGTTTAAGGGATCAATTCTCTATGAATCCCCGGAGTCAGCGCCTATAGAGTATAGAGCTCCTGAAGTCAAGGCAGTTGACCCGCTTGGCGCAGGGGATGTGTTTTCAGCAGTACTCATATATTGCTTGCTGAAGGGGCTTGACTTAAGGAGTGCTGTTGAGAAATCCACTCTTAAGGCAAGCTATTCAGTAACGCAGCTGGGGCCGCGGAAAGCTCTCTCAGTGAGGGATGTTGAGTGAGCTTCTAAGCGCTAAAGGATCTTTCATTTTAAACTCCACTCCCACCCCTAGACCTTATATTTCCAAATCAGCTAGTTTAAGCACGGTGGTTGCTTTGATAGATGTGCTCATTTTAAGTGTTAGTGAAGTGAGGTCTGTTTTAAGCATGGATAAGGCAATAGATCTTGTTGAGTCAGCCTTCCGAGAGAAGGGGCTTGGAAGAGTTCAAATGCCCTCTAAGACTTACTTGTTCTTCAATAAGTACAGCGGGGATCTTAGAGTTATGCCTGCATACCTTGAGGGAGTAGATGCCGCTGGAGTGAAGGTAGTTAACGTCCACCCGCTAAACCCAACTAAACACGGCCTTCCAACAGTTATGGCCGTAATAATAGTAGTTGATCCTGAGACTGGGAAGCCCCTCAGCATAATGGATGGAACGTGGATTACTTGCGTTAGGACAGCGGCAGCTGCAGCAGTAGCTACAAAGTACTTGGCTAGGCTTGAGTCAAAGACCCTTGGATTCATTGGTGCTGGAGCACTAGCTCCATTCCACATAGATGCTCTATCCAGAGTCTTTAAAGCCCATTCAATACTCGTATACGACATAGATAAGGGTAGGGCTGAGAGAGTTGCTGCAGAAGCCTGTGAAAGGCTTGGAGTAAGAGCTAGAGCTGTAGATAGCCCTAGGGAGGCTGTTGAAGGAGTAGATGTACTAACTACTCTAACTCCATCAAGGAAGCCTATAGTCTTAAATGAATGGGTTGCTGAGGGAATGCACATAAATGCTATGGGGGCAGATGCCCCAGGGAAGGAGGAGCTTGATCCAGCAATACTTAGGAGGGCAAAAGTAGTCGTGGATGACTATGAGCAAGCAGTACACAGCGGTGAAGTAAATGTCCCAATAAGCACAGGCTTCATAGATAAGAACTACATATACGCTGAGCTAGGTGAAGTAATTGCTGGATTAAAGAAGGGTAGGGAGTCAAGCAGTGAAATAACAGTATTTGATTCAACAGGTCTAGCAATACAGGACGTCGTAGTAGCAAGCTATGTCTACAGTGAATCAGTTAAGAGAGGCTTAGGAAGAACAATAACGTTATACCAATAGTTAACTAAAAGCCGTAGTCTCTCAAGCTCCTGCATTATTTAGGATCCACTGGAGTTACATTACTTAAGTCCTTGAGGCAGCAACGTGCGTGAACTCAAGGGGCTGTAAATACGGGTAATGAGTGTTTTTAGTGTTGCTTAAGCTTCTTTCTCTAATACTACTGCTGTTCCATAAGCTATTACTTCTGCAGCTCCACTCATTATAGTTGAAGTAGCTAGTCTTAATCCAATTACTCCGTTGGCCCCCATGGCCTTTGCTTTATCAACCATTCTCCTTAATTCTTCATCCCTAGACTTAGCTAGAAGCTCTGTGTACTCAACTATTTCTCCTCCAGCTATGTTTCTAAGAGCTGCAATAATGTCTCTAGCTATGTTTCTAGCTCTAACTATGCTTCCACTAACAACTCCTAAAACTCTCCTGACTCTACAGCCTGGAACGTAGTCTAGTGTTGTAACAATGAATTCCTCGCTCACATCACTCACCAACAGTTCTATCCTCAGCTGTCTTTAAATTCCTTAGAGAAGGAATAGCTATGAATGCAAATACTGATGCACTGAACACTGCTATGACTAACTCCACTAGCCACACATTCCTCAATAAGCTTAGGGCTGTTATAGCTACAGAGTTTGCTACGGTATGGATAGTTATTGAGTATGCGAGGAGCTTGAAGCTCCACGGATTTCTGGTGAGAAATAGAGTTAGTGATAAGTGTATTAGTGTAGCGCTATTCCTCTCTAAAGCACCTGGAATTAAATCGATCCAGCTGTACTGACCTACTGCTGCAGCTAAGTAAGCTGGTATAGCGTACACGAATAATGCCTCTACAAGGCCCCAGCCAAGCCCTAGGGCAATAGATCCCCTCACTAAGCAGCTTCTAACTAAGTCAATTCTGAGGAATAGGAGCCTAACGATCTCCTCGAACAGCCCAGCCATGAGTGAAGAGAAGTACCCGTAGATAGTGGCTGGAAGACGTACAGCCATTAATACGGGAATCCTTAGGATCAATGCTAGAAACCAGCCGCTCCCACCTAAGAGAGCTATTACCCAAGCGTTTTTCTCAAAGCCTGCAAACTTAGCTAGAGCTAATAGGGCTGGAGCTAAGGCAATAGCTATCGGGATCGCTGTACTCAAAGACTCTTCCCTAAACCACTTGCCTAAGTTTAATACAGCGTCAAGCATTAAATAGATGTGGGTGGGTCGGCCTCATGGCTAGCTACGGTAGGCACGTGTTTCACGGAGTAATCGCTGGCTTAATCACTGGAATACTGGTAGGCTTAGTGGTGGCACTCGTTTTAGCGCCATCAATGGATCCTCTAGTAGAGGATTTAGTGAAGCACCAGCTCTCTAAAACTCTTCCACCTGAGGAAGTGGAGGAAGTGCTTAGAGTAGTTAAGGGATCCATTAAGGCAGTCATGGCTGTAGCTCCAGTAGCTTACGTCATTCAATACTTATTGATTGGAGCACTATTCGGCCTAGTGAAGGGATTACTAAACACTAAGCTCAGCGAAGCCCTCTCAGCATTGGTGTCTGGAGCACTATTTACCCTACTGCTAGGCATAGCCCCCATAGCAGTGCTGTCTACGCTAGAGCCTGGAGTAATTGAAGTGATCTCAAAGTACTTCAATCCATACCTAACAGCACTCATACCTGGAGCAGTGTTTACAGCATCAATGACTTTAGTGAGCGTAGTTAAAGGCCCTTGGACAAAGCTCATTGAAGCAAAGCCCAGGGAAGTGTAGAAGCAATGAATCCATGGGAATACTCCGTGAGCTGTGGAGTGTGGATCTCTATTTAGCTAAACAACTTGGATGAATCTGTGTCGGTGCACAGTCCGCTAACTACTCCTTGAAGCTAGGTTACTGCATCCACATGTATTTACCCTATGCTTTAGGAAGTTAAGTCATGGCTCGCTTTAATGCAGTAATTGCTCCTAAAGACATTAAGCCTGCAGCTGATGAAGAAGCCGTCAGCAGGCCTACTCCTGGAGCTTTGAGAGTCGTTGAGAAGCATAGCGATCCATCTATTTTCACAGTGATCCACCAAGTTCTATGCATGTACATTAGCATTATTGAAGCAGCTATGCATACGCCGCTAAGTAGGAGCAGTATTGCTTTTACAGCACACGCCTCCTCCCCGATGAGCGTGATCAGGGGTATGTACGCTATGCTTATTAAGGCTCCTGTAATAACGAAGAGCAATACGTCTCCAGCAAAGCTATTTACGCCAATCATGAGGCTGACCCCGGTTAGCGAGTGATACTGCCCTACGTCAATGAGGCCTCCGCGGACAGCTATAAGTGGCTCAGTCCTCTCAGTAATTACCCAGGGAAGGAGGAGTGATGCTATAGCTAGAGAGCCCAGGGCTGGAGCAGCAATTACACAAGCTATTGAGTAGGTCTTTCGGTGGAGAGAACGCCTAGTGAAGCACTTGCTTAAGAAAACTCCATAAGCAAGGAGTATGAGAGCAACGGCCCAGAGGAAAACTCCTAAAGGCATGAGGGCTCGCATAAGCTCGTATTGCTCAACGGCAAGAGGATCGTAAGCAATTCGAACAGGTACTTCAACTACAGCAAGACAAGTGCCTAAGACTAGTAGAAAAGCACTCAGCAAGAACGCAAAGCTCGGCGATTTAACTGCTCTCAAACCAACCACAAATACTTAAAACGCTAAACCAATATTTATGCCCTTGCTAAGCATCAACTACACAGCCTCAGCACCCCCCATCCCAGCCCCCATTGAAGCGTATTTAAGAACACACCCCATCTCCACACAGCCACTCCTAACTAGTTTACTCCATTTTAGCTCAGCGTAAACACTCACTGCACCAAGCCCTCTTCCACCGAGGGCTTTTGGGCGAACCCATGGCTCCCCGCATCCGAAGGCTCAATTAGTCCTCCATTCCCACCTCTATGGGAAGCGCTGCTTCCATAGCGGAGGGGGCTTGAAACAGCTTTAACTTAAAGCTTAAAACCTTACGTCCATCGATGCTGGAAAAACTCCATACTCCTTGAGAAGTTGCGGAGATCTTTGAAGTTTCTTGCACAGCTGTCAGGAAGCGGGCTTATTTTGAAAAGATCAAGTTCACAAGAACTACTGGTGGAAAATAGAGATACACTGAGAGCGAGATCAAATGCTTGCTGAGGGAAAGGTCTCCAAAGGTAAGGCAATAGCCTACGCAAAAGCTAGTTCCGCAGATCAAGAAGATCTTGAGAGGCAGAGGCGAAAGCTCCTGGAATTCGCTGGGAGCAAAGGATATAGGAAATAATTGAATTGTCAGAGAAGTGATCAGAAGCAATTAGACCTGCAGCGAGCTTCAAGCTCGAAAATCCAATACTAATCTCTCTTCTAAGCACACAAGAGGCTAGTTCAAGAGCTCTTGAATTATGCTAACGAGAATGGAATAACAAGCTTCAAACGCTTGAAATCCGAGAAGTATTATGAATTGAGAACTAAACATCCAAAACTACCTTCTCAATACACCTATACTGCTTGCCAAATGTCATGCTCAATATATAAAAGCTTTAGAAAGCTTAAGAGGAGGGATAAAGCAAAACTTGACAAGCCGGTTTTCAAAAAGATGCAATAATGCCTGACGATCATTTGCTCAGCTCTCATTTCGAAGAATGAGTTGCTTCGATTACAACTGAAATGGAAGAGTGAAATCCAAGCTTTTCCATGGAATACATCATGAGAAATTTAAGGAAATGAAAGTTAGTTAAGCATGGCTTATTAAGAAAGATAATGAGCATTATCTCAAAGTCGTTTTTGAAAAGTTGAACTCAAGGCATACGATGGGAAAGCCTTAGCAGTTGACATCAATGAGAACAACGTGGCTTTTTGAACTGAAGAAAGAGTCGTGAAGAAGCTGGTGGAAAAATATAGAGTGTGAATAAAGAAGAGTTGAAGCAATTCACCACAGCATTGTGAACGAGATCCTTGGAATGGCTTTGGAGCAAAGCTACTCCACGATAATCTTAGAAGACCTGAAAACATAGAAAATAAATAAATGGAAGGCTTAACAGATGGAGCTTTAGAAAGCTTCAATTCACAATAATAGACTATAAAGCCAAGATTGAAGTGCCTTAGATGCAGGTTGGAATAAGATAGAGACGTGATAGCAGTAAAAACCTCCTCGAAAGATAAATGTAGGGCTTCACACGCTCGCCCCGAAAGCCCTACCATGAAAAGAGAAGGGAGGGCTTGGCGTTACGGGAGTTAATGCACTGCATTAATTCACCACAAGACATCATCAATGTTTATCATAACCCACATCTATTTAAATTAAAAAATTAATGTAATTTACTCCCTCAGAGCTACTCTTACCCTACAGCTTTTACAACTGTTGGATAAGCTCCGCCAGCCTCGGTGTATACTGTAACTGTATACATCGCTCCTACTGGCAGATTTTCACAACCAGTTTCTACTGTCACAGTCATTGATGACCTCGACTCTACAGTATTAGGATTAATATCTCCTTGTTGTACAGTTTCAGAGCAATTGGGTCCATCTATTGTTACAGCAGTTATACTTGCCGTCGCTCCGCCGCTGTTAACTACTACCAACGTTAACGTTCCATTTGTTTTAAGGCTTACTCCTGTTACTGATAGTTGTTCTCTTGGTGCTGTTACTGCTCCCCATAGGCCCATGATCCATCCTATTACTGCTATAGCTACTACTACTGCTATAGCGATCAATATGACTGCAGCTATAACTGGCTCAATGCCTCTAGCCATGAGTTCACCCACTTAACTGCATACCACATACTTTTCTGTTGAGCTAAGTATTTAAATACTGGCTCTCTAGCCAATTCCTCATGCCGAAGGCTCATTCAAATTAATTCAACTTGGTTAATGGAATTCAAACTGCATTAATCATAAGTTGGTGGAGTGGGCTTTCCAGCCTATTTAATTACTCAATGGGTTCAGGGCTCTGCTCCCTCTTGGCTAAAACATATGCTGCTGCAAGGATCATTGATGCTAGTGCAAATACGTATGCTGCGACAGGCATGCATAGTGCTGGCGTCTGTGTAAGCGTAGCTCCTTGGAATACTATGTGGCCGGCAGACGTTGAGTGGCTGTAGTTCCTTACTACTCGGCTAGCTATAATTGATATAGGGGTCTTCAAGCCGAGCGATATTCCAGACGCTATGGTTGCAACACATGATCCACCGAGGGCTATCCAGGGCACGGCGCCCTGCCTCCACTTGAAGTAGCTAGCTATAACTGATAGTATTGCTGAAGGTATTGAGATGATCGCGGGTATTGCAATGACTGCAAGTGATTCTAGGAGCGGCGATCTCACTCCTTGCCCAAAGATCTTTAGCCTATAGCTCAAAACACCTACGTAGCCTTCAACATCACCTGAGAAGACGTATAGTGGGAGGACTAAGTATAGGAGTTGGAGTATGGCGTAAGCAGTTAAGCATGTAAGCGAAAGAATAAAGGCAATCAATGATGCTCTCTCCCTACGGCCTCTAGCCGGCCGGCCATCCATCCCTCATAACCTCCCTCTGTACAACTAGTGTTCTCCCACTCACAACGTACTCGATCCTTACGTATGCATACCTATATGCCCTTAAATCGATCTCTAGAGATCCCTTGGGCTCTACGCAAGTTAAGTACTTGCTCGTGCTCCACGGGCCTACGTCGTTTGCCCAAAAGATCGTTATGTTTGCGTCAAAGCAGAATGGGTTTGGATTATAGATTGATGCAACTCCTTCAGTAACACTAACTACTGGGTGTAGAGGCACTATGTGCACTGGATATAGGTATGTTGAGAGAGAGGCATTTCTAGATAGACTTACGTTGAGCCAAACCATGGCTTTACCCACTCCCTCGAGGTTCATCCACCTCAGCAGTTCACTAGGCACTTCCACCAATACGGAGCTATCCAAGATCCTTGTAGAGCAATTGATTGAAGTATTTGCCGCTAAGAGCCTGCAGCCATCAATGGATTCAATCTCTAGATATCTTGGGCTATACGCAATAACTATAAGGCCTTCACTGCAGTCAAAGCCTACTCCAACAACTTCCACACTGGGTATTGATAGCTCAGCAAATAGTATTGGATTGAGAGGACTCATGAATGCTAGGAGGGATGAGAAGACAGCGTAAAAGACAACGATCGTGTAGGCAGCCGCTAACCCACTGAATGAGCGAGGAGCACTGGGCTTCCCCCCATAGTTCTTCCTATAGATCTTTAAAGCCGCGTAGATCGCTGGGGGAAGCAGTAGGAGAGGGATCCAGATAAGCCTAGGGATCGTGAGTACAACAACTCCCTTCACTAAGCCTGGGTTCACAGGAGGGTCTGGAGCAGGATTTGCATCACCCATAGTTACAACTCTATTGCCGCCGGCTTCAACAACTCTATGGATTACGCAGTACATTGGGGTGGAGCACCAGACAACTATATCTCCAATACTGTAGTTCCTCTTAACAGCTACAACCATGTCTAGGGCCTGGAGAGTGGGGGTCATTGAGCTTGAAGCAACTAGTGACAAGAATACGGGGAGCTCTAGAACTCTCCCAAGCCCTAGGACAACTACTGTAAGGATGGCTAGGTAAGCGATTACCCGCTGCAGCTTCAAGACTCTACCACCAAGTGGATCTCTATCGGGTAGGCCACTAGTACTCCATCCCGGCTAGGCAGCGAAGAGTACACCAAGTAGATGTCGGCTGATGCATTGGCGGAAGCTCCACTGCAGGCAATCAATATGTAGCTGACTCCCTGGGGAAGCTCCACTTCACTAGTCTCAGTAGACCCGGGAGGTATGGTTATGGGCAGTGAGCACTCAGCGGGATTGCATAAGTATATGGAGATGCTTGCTGAGTCACTAACGCTATAGCTGTGGAGAACTAAGGCTCCGTAATAACTCTTGTAGTCCAAGTTATGTACTTCAAGGATCATCTTCTGTGGAGAGGCGAGCTCGAAGACCTGTCCCCCCACTACTAATGCAGGCCCGTAGCTAGCCACTAGATTGCCTAAGCCGTCGTAAACCTCTATCCTCCCCTGCCTCAGTATAGTGCTGCGCTGCCCATCCCGAGGATACCAGAACTTGTCGAAGACCACGGGCTCCCCAGTGGAGGCAGAGCTCTGGAGAAGCGTAGTACCATTGTAGAGCCTAATAGTCCAGCCACTTGGGACGCCGCTAACAGTGATTCTGAGAGGGTTTGCTCCACGGACTACGACGAACTCATCGTAGCAACCAGTCGTCCCGTAGTTAAAGAATCCAGCTGTACGCGGCACACGGTAGTCCGCCTCTGGGATGACTGCAGACAGGCTGGCCAGGAGCCCCCCATCCACAGGGTCATATAAGTATGCCTTGGCCTCCCTA
>CALIML010000016.1 GCA_938045475.1 uncultured Sulfolobales archaeon | reverse complement strand
AGGCTCCGTCCCACTCACCCTAACTAATATCCATGAATTGTCGTCGTACTCGTACCTCACTCCATCAATTCTCAGTACATTAATGGGCTCTCTAAGAGCTCCCAAAAGCCCTTCCACCACTCTCTGATAAACGTAGTTCAGCGATTCCTTGGGCTCTATTCTATAGCTCCTCCTATCCCACGGGTAATCAGGTATGTTCATTGCTTCAAGTAGTTCGTCGAGGAGCACGCCTTCCTCAATGATTGCCTTAGTCAATAGGCCTGCCTGCCAGACTCCATCAACCCACGGTCCCCACGCTGGGTCTATTAATTTCCACGGCTCTGCTGCAAGCACTGCATTTGAAGCATCGACTTCCTTCAACCTTTCATGTATTTTGCCGAGCTTATACCTCTCAACTCTCCCCCCAAATCTTTCAACAACTTCATCGATTACTCTCCCAGTGTCTACTGATACTATGACAGTCCCCTTTCTCTCCCTAAGCAGTAGGGCTGCATAAAACGCTATCAACCTGTCCTGCCTAATGAAGCCCGTTCTTGGGGATAGTGCTGCAAGCCTATCTGCATCACCATCGTGGGCCAGCACTAAGTCTGGGTTGAACGCCTTGTATGCTGGAAGGAATTCCTCCAGCACGTCCTTTCTTGGCTCAGGATGCCTTGCCTTAAAGAAGCCATCGGGATCTCCATTAATTGTATATACTTTAGCGCCAATCCTCCTCAATATAGCTGGAGTAGCTGTAGAGCCGGCTCCATTAGCTAAATCCAGGACTACTTTCGGCTCAATAGATCTCTTCTCAGGCTCAAGCCTATTGGCTGCATCCTCAATGTACTCATCAAGTATTTCGGGGGAGAAGTAGAATTTTCCAGCCCTAAACCATTCACGCTCCCTCGCTTCATTCACAATGCTTTCAACTTTCTCCTCAAGATACTTTGTGTACTCATAACCCTCGTGATCGTAGAACTTGAATCCATTGTACTCAGGCGGGTTATGGCTTGCCGTTATGGAAACTCCGAGCTTCCCATGCCACATTGATGCATAGGCAGCTACAGGTGTAGGGGCTAGCCCAATGTAGAATGCGTTCATGCCTCCAGCCATTAATCCACTCATGAACGCCAAGCTTAGTGTTGGACTAGTAACGCGTGTATCGTGGACTAAGTAGCCGCTTCCGCCTCCAACTACTTCAGCTACAGCGAGGCCAAGCCTGTAAGCCAAATGCGGATTGACCTCATCTGGGTAGATCTTTCTTATCCCGGCTGTTCCAAACAACCCCAATTACCCCACCCCTTAAAAGCACGGAATACTTCACGGAGGTCGTCCTCGAAAATCGTGTGGGAGCTTCCATGGACTAAGCGCGAGCAACAGTGTTTGTTCAACTCCCATAGAGCCCCAGTCCTTGGGGAGTTAAATGCCTTTAATTGCAGTGGCACGGCGTCACCTAGTTATCTTAGCTTGACTCAGCTTTTCCAGCAATTCTCTCGCCTCCCGATCTCTTTCAATAAATGCCCTAACGGGCTTTAAGTGCTCAGCTAGAGCTCTAGCCACAGACTTCTTTAAGTCCTGTGGATGAATAGCCCCTTCCACATACATTTTCTCTAATTCATTGAAGCTACCTACTTCTAGGTCTCCGCCGTACTTCATGGGCCTCTCGATGCGCAGCGTAAACCCCCCTGGGAAGAGTATGTATTTAGCCAGCTGGATCACGGGGTTTAGCTCAACTTCTCTCGGAGGACAGTACGCCCTAGCCACCTTTAACTCTATTTCCTCGGGAGAGTCATGGACGAATATGGCTGTTTCAGGCTTGCTTTTACTCATCTTTACTTCAGAAAGATAGTCATCTATTTCCATTCCTCCAGACATTTTTCTCTCTGGACCACTTAAACTCACCAGGAGTGGTGTATGGACTGCAACAGCCTTCTTTAACTTCATTTTCTCAGCTATGTCTCTCTGAAGCATGTGCGCCTTCCTCTGATCAGTTCCCCCAAGGGCTATGTCTAAGTCTAAGTAAATTATGTCTGCGACCTGCATTAGTGGATAAATGATTTTTGAAGCATCTGATTCAGCTTCACCAGCCCTTCTCCCCATAATTGTTAGAGCTCTCTTAACTCTGGCTAGCGAGACGTTTTTAGCAGACTTTATTACTAGCTTCCAGTACTCTTTATCGCTTACCAAGTCTTCGGCATCAACGAACTTTATTGGGGATACGTCTACTCCATAGGCCTCCATGACTTTCTTAACGAACTTAGCTGCAGCCCTTATTAGATCCATGTCGCCGCCCAGCTTATCGTTTATGTATGCGTGCCAAGTGGCTTCAAGTACGTGCATGTCTACTCCAGCTTTAATGAAGTCCCTCACTTTATTCATCCATATGAGCCAGCCTACGTGGACTAGGCCGCTTGGCTCAAAGCCTATGTATGCTTTGGGCTTGTCAACGTTTTCTAAAAGCATTCTTAATTCACTTGCTGTAACTACTTCAACCGCCCACCTCGTTATTAGATCGTATTTTTCGCCTAAGTTCACTCAGCTCTCCTCCCACAGCCTTTAGCTCAGTAAATCGATCACCTCTTTAACTCTTACGTTAGCTCTAATGCCTAGCTCTATGGCTTTAGAAGTAGCGGCTTCTATTACTCCACTAAGCATTTCATCAATGTTCTTCACTCCACGCACTCTAGCCGCCGCTGCATTGAGTTTATCTGCAGCAGCTATATCGAGGTATCCACACATTACAAAGCCCTTCCTCCCAACTATTGCTACTAAGGGAGGTGCATTAGGTAAGCTTAGTTCCACACCTATGACTCCTTCCTTGACATTTCTTACCCTAACTAAAGTAGATTCTTCAATGCTTCGATTGCCCAAATACTCCACCTAGGTTTAAACTGCTGCAACTAGTTAATAGGGATTCTTTTAAAAGATCTTTGCACGATGGTGTTCCGCCATAGCTTATTCAAACTATTTAAGTGAGTCAAGTAAGTTGTGAAATTAAACGCAGTGGCTAAGCTTAGTGCATGCTTAACGCTTAATCATGGGTGATTGAAGTGGCTAAATACTTAGTCAAGGCTAGAGTACATGTAGACGGCATAGTGGAGAAACCAGATGTTATCGGAGCTATATTCGGCCAAACAGAGGGGCTTTTCGGAGGACAACTCGACTTAAGAGAGCTGCAGGAGAGTGGAAGAATAGGTAGAATACAGGTAAACATGAGGACTCATGGAAATACGTGTAGCGGTGAAATAATTGTACCAAGCAACTTAGATAGAGTTGAAACAGCTTTAGTAGCAGCTCTAATTGAGAGCGTTGATAAAGTGGGGCCTTACAACGCTAAAATAGAGGTAAGTGAAATAGTTGATCTAAGGCTTGAAAAAATCAAGAAGATAGTTGATAGAGCTAAGGAAATACTGCTCAACTGGAGTAAGGAGGAAGTCCCTGATGTAAGGGAGCTGCTCATAGAGGTAGAAGCAGTACTCAGAAAACCTGAGTTAATGAAGTATGGGCCTGAAGGACTAGCAGCAGGTCCAGACGTAGAGAAGGCTAGTGAGCTAATCATTGTAGAAGGCAGGGCAGACGTAATTAACTTACTTAAGTACGGCTACACTAATGCAGTAGAAATAGGTGGGGCTAGAGCTGAGGTACCTAAGAGTATAAGGGATCTTGCTGAAAGAAAGGAAAAAGTGATAGCCTTCCTAGACGGCGATAGAGCTGGAGACATGATACTGAAGGAGTTACTTAAAAACAATGTAAAGATCAATTACGTAGCTAGAGCTCCACCAGGTAGAGAAGTAGAGGAACTCTCTGAGAGAGAAATAAGCGAGGCTTTAAGTAAGGCAATCCCGCTGGAGAAGGCTGTAAAGGAGCAAAGAAAGCAGGTTCAAGCAGTTGAAAAAGCTAAAGCTCTAGAGGAACTAGTTGAAGAATCCAGGGAAATATTGGCATTGCCGACAAGCATCATTGAGACTGTGAAAAGCCTTAACGGAACTCTAGAGGCAGTACTCTTAGATTCTCAGTGGAATCACATAGAGAAGCTGCCTGTAAGAGACCTAGCCACTAAGTTACAGGAGCTTAATGAAGGAAGAGTTAATGCAGTGGTGTTCGACGGAATAATTACTCAGAGACTACTAGATACAGCTTTAGAGAAGAACATTAAGATAATAATAGGTGTAAAGCTAGGTAATATAATTAATAAGCCTAAGGAAATCACTATACTTACCTACAATGACTTACATTAACACACTATTTTTTACCAAAGTACTCAAATATGCTCTTCTGTCCACTGACAGCGCTTTTCAATTGTTGTTCAGTGACCCCGAAGTACCCCAGGATCCTTAGGGCAGCCGGGATCACTTGTCTATCAATGTAGTAACCTGCGTCTATTAAGCTGTATTCCTTTACAAGCATTGCCGGCTCAACTTTTGTAGATACTTTTCCAACGCCTTTAGTGACTACATAGCCTATCTTATCGCCTGCGCTGACTCTATAGCCCATCTTCATTAGCTTCTGTGCAGCAACTACGTGTGGAGCATCCACTTCATATTCATTGAGGGCCTTAGTCAGAGTCTTCCATATGACTAGCTTCTCCAAGGGGATTTTGCCTGCCTTAAGATCTGATATGATGTTCCTCACGTAATCTACGGCTTTATCAACGCTCATCTCCTTTAACAGTATTTCAACTATTCTCTCCTGGACTTCCTTAGCTATCTCAGCCCAATCCCCTCTAACGGCTTCGAATCCAACTATGTCGATCCTTCCATCAGTCATTAAGCCAACGTATCTCTTCTTTGCTTCAGTGAAGAATACCCTCACATAGACTTTATCTACCTTTATATCAAAGCCTAGCTCGCTCTCCACGTAGTCAGTGAGCTTCTTTACTTTTACCTCATCGTGCTTCACGAATAGGGAGTCTGTATCTCCATAAATTACCTCTAGTCCAAGCCTCTTAGCTTCTTCAACGGCCTTCATTATGGTCTCCCGACCCCAGGCCGTTACAGCTTCAGCTCCCTCCTTGCAGTACCACCTGGCTCCAATCCAGCCCATGTATCCATAGGAGGCGTTTGCAAGTATTTTAAGAGCCCGCTGCCTCTCGTTGAGTAGCCTGTACTCAGGGCTTTCCGGGGGATGCTTCTTTAACTCCTCTCTTACAGCCCTCCTTAAGTCTATGAGCTTTGTGAGAACTTTCTTAAAGAATCCCTCAGGAGCCTTCTTAAAGCAGTGTCTTACTTCAGGAGCTGTGTAGTCGCTGTCTATGTCGCACTCCATGAGTGCATAAGTGTCTGGGCCTATGTTGTACTTCATCATTATGTTTGGATACATGCTTGAAAAGTCTAGTACTGCTATATTGCTATGTATACCTCTCTTTGGTGAGAGGACTATTGCACCCTTATAAGATTCGTAAGGCCTCTCCTCTCTATTCGGAGCCAGCTCCCCTATCTTATATGCTTCCCTCATTAAGTAGTTCTCAAGCCTGTTTCCAACGCTTGCCGATCCAACTTGATCTAGTGGGAGGCCAGTTATGCTTGCCAACTGCATTGCGAATGGAAGCATTTTCTCTCCAATTCCATAAGTAGACATAGCGTCCTCTAAAGCGTAATTGAGGAGTGCGCTTCTAAGGCTTAAGTTATCCCAGTACATAGGTATGTCAGTGTAACTTATGAGAGTTCTCTCCCCTCTCTTCATTACTCCTAAGTAGTCTGCAACTACGTCGAGGCTCTTCACTTTTACTTCAGCTATTTCCTCAGCATAATCATATAGGTCTACGCTTAGCCTGCCCGGTATAGATATGTGCCCATAAGTGCTCTGCCTAGGCTCTCCATCAACTTTCCTTCCAACACCAAGCTTTATGCCTAAGTGCTTAGCTCTATTAACTAAGTAAACCCAGTCAAACCTATTGCTATTGTAGCCTAAGATTATGTCGGGATCGTAGCTCTTCACATAGTCCACGAATTCAAGTATTAAGTCTCTATCATTCTTATCCCTTGCAGTTAGCTGACGCACTTCCCCTCGATCATTTACCAAGGATATTACTATCACTGGATCCCTGTCAGGCCTTGGATACCCGGGTGAGTAAACTTCTATGTCGAATGCAAGTAACCTAAGGCTTTTTGGAGGAGCAGTATCATCAATGCTCTTTATAGCGCCTACTACTTCATACTCATCGTCAACTCTATAGGCGTGGCTTTTGCCCAGCTTAACTACTTCAGCTACATGCCACTGGCAGGGGTGGATGTCGTTGTCTATGGAATATCTCATTGAGAACCTTATGTCTGCTTCAACAACTTCCTTAACTCCCGGAATTCTTGACACAGCTTCTCTATACTCCCTCACATACTCTGGAATAACTGTAGTTATTTTTAGAGCTTTCACAGGCTTCCCAAAGTACTTTCTTTCAACTACTTCTACACCTATTATTGGAGACGAGGGCTTAGAGCACGCCTTTACTCTGGAAACTAAGTCATCTAGTGCAGCGTCTTCACTTATTATTGCGTAAAAGTATGGCCTAAACCTCCTATCCCTTAGCAACAACCTCCTCTCATCACGTGATACAGCCCATATAATTATGTGCGGTTCCTTGCCCACGACTTCATACGATACGTCAAGCACGTAGAAAGTCAGCAGCTCCTTATACACAAATTCCCCCAGCGCTATTAGTTACTTAACTGCTTAAATTGTTTTAATGCAGCTTTAACTTCCTTAACCATGAGGTATGCATCGCTTACCCCATAGTAGTTCTTTAGTATTCCTGAAACTACGTATCCATGCTTCCTATAGAAGCCTATGGCTGGCTTATTTAACACGTCTACTTCAAGAAATATCCTTAGAGCACCCCTTGAAGCAAGCCTCTCTTCCAGAGCTTTCAATAGTTTGCTCCCTATGCCTAGGCCTCTGTACATAGGGTGCACAGCTATTGAAATCACGTGGCCGAGGATCTCTCTGCAGCGTAGCTCAATTAACCCAATGATGTATCCAATTACTCTGCCTAGAGCTTCTGCTACAAGGAATAAGTCACGGGCTGTAACGTAGTAGAATAGAAATATTGAGAAGTCGTAAGTAAGGCTCCCCGTAAAGCTCATTGATTCAACTTCATAGACCTCCCCTAAATCCCTTGGCTCAACAGCTCTAATCAATACTTCTGACTCAATAATGCTGTGCAAAGCCCCCTCCACAAGTAGCTAGGTTCAATTGAGCTAAAAATACCGTACAGTGCTTGAGTAACATTTCCCCGCTAACGGTGCTTAGCGATGTGTTCCTGTAGCGGAGGTTGGCCCTGCCTGCGGGATCCTTGCTTCAATAGCTGGGAGCGGAGCCTTGTTGAGCATAACGCCACTTGGCCCCCACCTACATATGTCCCGCTGAAAGCATGTCATCAGCCACCAAACACCTGGTTTATCAGATGCCCACAGACATTTATATTTATCGTTATGTAAAGTGCAGCCTATGGGGGATTGTAGTGAGAATAGTTGAGAAGAGGCTTGATAAAGGCTGCATAGTGCTTCAACTAGAGACTCCAGACGACCTATGGATCTTCTACACAGTCGTTGAGAGCGGTGATATAGTTGCTTCAAAAACCACTAGGGAGGTGAAGTTCGAGGGAAGTGGAGAGAGCAGAAGGATCCCAATGAATATAGCTGTAAGAGTTGAAGAAGTGGAATACCAGCAGTTCAGCGATAAGCTTAGAGTAAGAGGGGTAGTTGTAGAAGGACCAGATGAACACGGAGTCATAGGCAAACACCACGCTTTAAGCATAGGCGTAGGCTCAATAATAATGTTGTACAAGGAGAAGTGGCCTAAGGTATTATTGGATAGGTTAGAGAAAGCCTCTAGCTCCAGGGAAAACGTAATGCTAGTAGCAATAGACTATGAAGAAATCGGGGCGGCTTTATTAACTAGCCAGGGTTTGCAAAAGCTGCTTGAGTCACACTCCCATTTACCCGGAAAGGATGGTCCGGGCTTTGAAGAGGAACTTGAAAGCTACTTAAATAGAGTTGCTAGCTCAATTATAGAGCTCGTCGATAGACATGGAGTCAACATAGTAATCATTGGGGGGCCGGGTCAATTAAAACATAGGGTCGGCAATAAAGTACTTGAGAAAATCTGTAGAAAAATACTGCTGTACTACGATTCTACATCAATGGGGGGCTACGCAGGGCTCCTTGAGCTAAGCAAGAGAGATATCGTTACCAGCGCACTAAAGGACTTTGAATTGATAAAGGCTGAGAAAGCATTCAATGAATTCACTAAGTTACTTCAGGAAAGAGAGTCCATGGTGGCCTATGGGTTGAGGGAAGTTGAGGAAGCAGCTATAAGTAATGCTGTAAGAACACTGCTTGTGTCTGAAAGCTCTCTAAAGACAAGTAGTGACGAGGAGAGGAGGAGGCTACTGAAGTTAATTGAAGAAGCTTACGCTAAGGGTTCTGAAGTAATTATAGTCCCTAAAGGAGGTGATGTTGAAGCTCAAGTGGAGTCGCTTGGCGGAGTCATAGCGATCCTGCGTTATCCACTAATGCATCGCGAAGCTAGAAGTTAATACAACACGCTTCTCTCATAGAGAGCCCTACTTTCTCCGCCTGGATAATATTCTCTCAAGACTCCTTTAACGTCCATGCCCTTAGGGAGGGGTTTGCCCATGACTAAGTAGTTCCTATAGTTGAATCTTATGGTATGATCTCGAACTTCACTGAAGGTCTCTACGCTTATTAATGTACCGTTCATCGTTGGAGCCTCATGCAGTCCAAACACTGTTGAAGCCTTTTTAACCATCCTCAGCCTGTATTGAACTCTGTCCTTGAACTCTACTGTACAGTAGTGAATATTTAAGTCCTCAAGATTCTCTAAGGCCCATTTAATGAGCTCTATTGCAGGGAGTTCTATGCCTTCAAGAGTGAAGCCCTTGGGCTTTAAACCCCTTAGCAACGCTGCTTCAATGTTCGAATCAGATACTTCAAATTCATTTATGTTCACATACTTAACTCCAGCTCCATCCAGCTTCATTAAAAGATCCTTGATGTAATTTATATAGCTAGGTAAAGGTATGAATGGTACTTCAACTACTACGTCAAAGCTGTACTTAACGGCTCTTTCAATAGCCTCTAAGTACTCAGCTCTATAGGGATGTATTCTAAGTTCATCTAATCCGCTTGATTCAAGTACTTCTAAAACACTATCATCAATAAGTCTGCCGGTGGTGTAGAGATGTATGTGGAATCCATCCCCGAACTCTTCCTTAAGCAGCCTGATCACATTAATTGTGACGTCAAGCGGTATTATGGGGTCTCCTCCAGTTATCCCAGCTCCAAGAGCCCCCACTCTATACGCTTCATCAATCACATCGCTGTAGCTAGTGGCTCTAACTTCATCAACGTAAATTGTTTTTCTCCCAAGCTTCTCCCTAGATACTGGGCAGTACCAGCAGTTGTCTAAACACAGACCAGTTATGAAGATAACCATTTTCCCCCCAAGCAAGCAATACCTGCATCCAGAGGGGAGAGAGCCAATTACATAGCCTGTCTTAAGGCTGTAGCGAAGCTCTCTAAGAGCGTTCAATAAAGACCCTCCTAACCCACTGGTTCTTCTTAGCTAGTTCATCTAATGCTTCCTCAATTGATTCTTCACTCGGCACACGATGCTTTATGAATACTCCTGTACGGCCTATTTCATCTCTTCTCGTGAGAACCCTCGTTCTCTCTAAAACAGTATCTATACTTATGCTCAGTACTTCAGCTACTCTTGATTCAAAGCCTATAACTGGGGATTCTCTATGCCCTCTCTGCGTCGGCTCTATGAGTACGAGTCTTTTATCTACTCCAGGAACTCTGACTCCCTTTAAAAGCTCGTTTAACTCAATAACTCCACTAAAGTAGTAGAATTCACTCTCCCTCTTCTGCAACTTTAGTAGTGGAAAGCTCACCACTCTCTTGCCAGCTTCATCCAACACTAAGTATGCTTTAGGAGTGCTCCCTGGAGTGGCCATAACTATGTACTTTTCCCTAATAACGTAGCTGGAGGATTCTAGAGATATTTCAACTCTATAGCTTGGAGTAGGAGTTAGCAATGCTACATCTATGTCGCTGCCCTCCCACACATCTCCTCTAGCTATGCTCCCATGCACGTAGGGCTCTAGTCCGCTTCTATCTAAAGCAATCATTATTCCACGGGCCTCATCCCTCAACTTCTTTAAGAGCATCCACCTGCTCTCATCATACACTATTTCTCTATGTTCTGGAGCTCTAGCTATCTTTTCCCTAACCATAGCTGCAGGCCTACGGCTTTCTCCTGAGGTTACAAGTTTTAAAGTAGCTTCAGCAGTTTAATACTTTAAGCTGTGGGAAGTGCTTTGAGCGAGCTCATAGTATTTACAGCCAGCTTAGCCTCATTCTGGCTGTGTATAAACATAGCTTACTTGTTGAAGAAGGAGTGGTTTAGCAAGCGTGGATTAAAGTTAGTTTATGGAGTAGCGCTAGTTTATAAGAGGCCCTATAGTCCTAGGCAGAGTAAGCTGGCTTCAGCAGTTAGCTATGCTTCAATACCATTAGTAGCGTATAGCATTTATGCATTCTACGCAACTATGATTTCATCAGCTGCAGCTAGAGCGGGTTTAATTAAGATTCCTGAAGAACTTAAGCCGCAACTCCTTGTACCTGGATTGAATGTAAGAGGCGCGGACGCACTATTCTTTATTCTAGCTGTAGCACTAGCTGCTTTAATACATGAATTCAGCCACGCTATTGTAGCTAGATCTAAGGGTATTGGAGTTAGGAAAGCGGGGTTCGCGTTAGTAGCAGTACTGCCGCTGGCATTCGTTGAGCTAGATGAGGAATCCTACGGCAACGCCAGCATTAAGTCGAAGGTGCTTTCCCTAATGGCTGGGCCTGCTTCAAATGCAGCGCTAGGCCTAGCCGCATTGCTGGTACTGCCGCTGCTTATTAATCCAAGCGGATTATTGATACTGAACGTGGAGTCCGGCAGCCTGGCCGAGTCAATAGGTTTAAGACCGTATACTATGATTACTGAAATAAATGGCGAGCCAGCGACCATTGAGTCATTGAGTAGAGCCGCTAACGTTAGTGAAGCTAGAGGTATTTCAATTAAAGTTGTCTGGCCCAACGGCTCTGAGGAGATCATTAACTTCACTAAGCCTGCTGGAAGCAGGATAGGTATTGAAGTAATGCAGCTTACTCCAAATAGATCTATAGCTAGAACTTTCGGCGCCCATGCATCATTAGCAATCGCTTTAGCTATGTACTGGCTGTACATAGTTAACTTCAGTCTTGGGGCAATAAACTCAGTGCCGTTATTCATAACTGATGGAGGCCAAGCACTGAGGGAATTGCTGAAGAAGCCCTTCATAAGCTATGCCGCTAGCACAGCCACCCTAATAATACTCATACTTGCGCTACTGCCTTAAGGCTAGGAATCCATGGGCTTCACGTATTTAACCCCCTAAGCAAAGTATATTAATGGCCGCGGGTAGGGCCTCTCCACCATCAATGAGGGGGGAGGCCAGATAATCCCGTGAAGAGCTACTGCATCCACTAACCCCCATGCCATACGATGAACCCCGCCCCTTGGGGCCTGTAGTGGCGGAGCCCCTCTCGGAGGAGAGGGGTCAACCGCCTTAACTGGGGGAACCAGGCCAGGCCCGGAAGGGAGCAACCTAACCCTGGCTACGGGCGTTCAAGGGTCAACGGAGCTGAGGGAGGTATGGAAGGGCTCTAGTGGGCTATGCAGTAGCTCTCCACGGGAGGCCGCGGCCAACCACTAAAGAAAAGATAAGTAGAAATAAATACCCTACATAAATGTGATAAGTCATTAGAGCCGGGGTCGCCTAGCCTGGCAGGGCGCCGGCCTGCTAAGCCGGTGGGGACAACCCCGCGCGGGTTCAAATCCCGCCCCCGGCGCTCCCAAACCTCCTTATTGCTTACTGCGTGAAGGTACTTTCTACGCATTCCCCATTATTTTTAGGTTCATTGTTGTGCATTTATTACGCCATCTCTATGTTTTTATTAGCTCCTTATTAATTCGTTAAGCACAGCTCTAGACTAGATGGTGCAGCCTTATGGTCTCTCGATATAGGGATTGGATGAGGCAAGCGGAAAGAAACTACGCTTCTGCCATAGCTGTCTACAGTGAAGGAATATACGAGGAAGCGTGCTTCGAATCCCGCCAGGCAGCTGAAAAAGCTGTAAGAGCTCTTTTAAACTACCTACATAAGGAGAGAAGAGGCCACTCTCTACTATTTCTAGCATCAGAGGCATCAATAGATGTCCCGGATAATGTTAAGCGATGCATACTAGATCTAGATAAACACTACATCCCGTCTAGATACCCAGATGTATTTGATGAAGGAGCTCCACTAGACTATTACTCTGAAGAAGATGCTGAGGCATGCTTGTCCTGTGTAAAAAAGATTATTGATTGGGTGAAAAGCATTGCTAAGTAAGCTAGACTATCTAGTGGAGGACTACAGGGGGAAGTTGTTAGTGAAATTAATAATACTATTTGGATCTAGAGCTAGAGGAGATTACACTAATGAAAGCGATACAGATATTTTAGTCGTAGCAGACGACCTCCCTAAAGATCCTAGGGAATCGTTCGCTATACTTCGTGACGCAAGGTATATAGGCGTCAATCCCATAGGATTAAACACAGAGATCTTCCTTAAAAAGCTCAGAGCAGGCAGCCCATTCATCATTGAGATACTTGAGGATGGGAAAGTAATTTATGCTGACAAAGAATTCCAAGAGCAAGTTATGAACGTCTATAAAGAGGTTAGGGGAAAATACGTTAGGAAGGGGAGTACATGGATCATGAGGACGGCATAGCATCATTTCATTCCCGCTATTTGTCAAACTGAAGCTTTAAACTCCAGGGACGTGGATTCTAATGGCTGTTTTCAGGATTAAGGTTTGCAAGCCATGAACTCCACGGGGGATCTCTGTGAGTAGGGTTGAAGGTCCCTAAACGAGGCCTGGACTTAAAGGAAGTTGGTTTACTGTTTATTTTAGCAAGTAGTTATAGAGCTAAAGGTGAGCGTTAGGTAAGGGATAGTTAATGAGCTACGCTAAGAAGGGCGAAGCCCTAATAGTGGCTAGCTATGGCGGGCACTCGGGCTATGCATTTGCCGTCGTTCACGAACTACTGAAGCTAGGCTTCAAGAGGAACATTATATTGGTGGCTGAGGGGCACGGTTTTTTAGTTGAGAAATTTAAGCCTTATGGAGAGGTAGTCGTTCAGGTCTTGCCGCGTAGACCTGGAGAACCGCTTTATCGAGGAATCAGTAGATGGTTTAAAGCTTTCAATCAGTCGTTGAAGCTATTGATGAAACATAGGGTTTCAGCTGTTTTTGCAAGTGGTTCAAACTTCTCGCTACCGCCATCCATTACCTCAAAGATCTTCAGTGGAGCCAAGCTATACGCTATTGAAGCCATAGAGCGCTTTACAAAACCTTCCAGGGCAGTCAAAGTGCTTGAGAAAATAAGTGCCACAATCTTCCTCCATTGGGAGGAGCAGCTTGAAATATATCCGCAGGGAATAGTGGTGGGGCCCGTCTACGAGCCACCTCTCTACGAGCCCAGGGATGAAGGCTATGTATTAGTTACTACGGGAACCCTCGGCCACAAGGAATTATTTGATGCAGTAGAGAAACTGGGCTTTGAAAGAGTCGTGCTGCAGGCAGGTGACGTTAGCCCAGAGCCCTACGCTAATAGGAACCCGGAGTGGACTGCCTTTAGATACACAAGCGATATCCATAAGTGGATAGCTGGAGCAAGCCTCGTCATAACTCAACAGGGGTTAACGGCAGCTATATCTAGGCTAGCTTATGGAAAACCAGTAGTCATAGTTTGGAACCCACGCGTATCCCTTGGAGCTACGAAGAGTGACGTAAGGACTTATGCTGAAAAACTCGAAGCCCCCTTCATAGATGAGATAGAGCTAAACACCCTTAGGAAAGCAATAGACTCTGCAGGAAGCATTAGAAGAACTCCACCCAGCGGTAGCCGCAGAATAGCCGAAGTCATACTTAAACACGTTGCTAACGTATAGCTCCTTCTATACCTAGGAGAATTCTATGATAATAATTAAGTTCGCGCTTCAACGTTCCAGCTACATACTTTATTCGAGAAATCAAGCACTGCACTTACAAGAAATTAAACTAAGAGGGTCATCGGAAAATGCAGCGCCGGAAACGCTCCTAACTCCTCTCTTTCAAAAAGTTTATTAATGGGTATCGAATTCGATATCAACAGTGATATAAAATGTTTGATGAATGTTTTCCACCATTCAGGTACTGGCTGAGGCATGTGGCTGCTGTGCCGAAGGGGTTTCTGCGGTCTCAAGTGCTTGAGCTTTTAAGTGAGAAGCCTATGTCTGGTTCAGAAATTATCAGTGAGATTGAAATGCGTACTGGTGGATTGTGGAGGCCTAGCCCCGGCTCAGTATATCCCCTCCTCGCCTGGCTTCAGGATAATGGCTACATCCGCGAGGTGTCATCGGAAGAAGCTGGTGTGAGGCGCTACACGCTGACGGATAGGGGGAAACAACTTCTCGAAGAACAGCGAAAGATGCTCCACTTCCCCCCTATGGGTAGAAAGTTATTTGCTTTACCCATGATAAGCGGGCTTTGGCTCCGCATACCGCCTGAAAAAGCTATAGAAATCCAAAAATCTCTTATGCAATTGCTTAAGGCTTTGCTCAGTCTAGGTTTAACCCTTGAGGAGCGCTTCAACGAGCAGGCATTAAGAGAGGTGTTAGATGCTTTAAATGAAGTCACTAAACGACTGGAGGAAATTGAAAAGAGGCTTAGAGGCGAGGGAGCTTGAGGGAGGACGTGATTAAGGCTGAGAAATTAACGAAAGTCTTTAACAAAAGCCTAGTGGCCGTAGATCACATAACGTTCAGCGTTCGCGAGGGCGAAATCTTCGGTTTCCTGGGGCCAAACGGCGCAGGCAAAACCACGACAATTAAGATGCTAACGACTATGCTGAAGCCCACAGAGGGAACGGCATCCGTGTTGGGCTTCGACATCGTTAAACACGCCAATGAGGTTAGGAAAGTAATAGGCGTCGTGCACCAGGAATATACTGCAGATGAGGACTTGACGGGTTACGAAAACATAGTGCTCTCAGCAGATCTATATGGCATTCCACGCGATATCACTAGAAAGCGCGCTCTCGAACTACTGGAGCTCGTGGAGCTAACTGATTTCAAGGATAAGCGGGTTGAAACGTATTCCGGCGGGATGAGGCGAAGACTTGAGCTCACGTGCGGCTTGATCAACCGCCCCAAAGTGCTGTTCTTAGATGAGCCAACCCTGGGCTTAGATGTTCAGACGAGGGTCGCTATATGGGAATATATCCGCCGCTTGAAGAAGGAGTACAATATGACGATCTTCATGACAACACATTACTTGGAGGAGGCCGACGCCCTCTGCGACCGCATAGCCATAATTGATCATGGAAAGATAATTGCAATAGGATCGCCTGGCGAACTTAAGGACCGTCTGGGCGGGGATATAATCACTATAGCTATCCGGGAAAACACTGATGTAACGGACGTGATTCAAGGCGTTGAAAACGTTAAGGAAGTTCGGAGAGAGGGCAACGTATACTGCGTTAAGGCTGTGAAAGGCGATGTCACCGCTCCATTAATCATTGAGGCCCTGCGGAGAAGGGGCTACACCGTGACGAGGCTTTCGCTTACGGAGCCAACTCTCAACGAGGTCTACTTAGAGTATACAGGCAGGGCTTTTCGCGATACGGAGGAATCCCGCGCTGAATTCATGGCTAAAAGACTCGTTTTACGTAGAGCTAGGAGGTGAACTACGTGGATGCTGCGAATGAGTACTGGCCCAGCTTCACGAGGGGCTTATGGGCTTTGACCCGCCGCGAGCTCAAGAAGTGGCTCAACGACCCAGTAATGATCGTGATGTTCGTGCTCCAGCCATTTATATGGATGGGGCTCCTCGGGAAGTCCATGAACATCAGCGGGCTTCTCTCACCAGATAATGTAAAGCTGCCGCCCCAAATACCTATCCCCGACAATGCCATCCTCTACCCGCCCGGACTTCAGGGAGTTATCCTCGATGGAGCAGCGCTCTCACAAATGATTGCTGAGATGGGCTCAAAGATAATGGAGGGCGCCTTCGGTGTTACGGACTACTTCAGCTTTATGGCCGTGGGCATGATCTCTATGGTCGTTGTGACTGCAACTATGTTCAGCGGCATGTCAATCGTTTGGGACCGCCGCTTAGGCTTCCTAGATAAGGTCATTAGCACGCCGGTTTCGCGGGCAGCCATAATATTCTCGAAGATCTTGAACGCCTCCCTCCGAGCAATGTTTCAGGCAACAGTGGTTTTAGCGCTTGCCTACATACTTGGGTTGAAACTTAGCTCTACGTTTACACTGCTGAATCTGTTAGGAGTCTGCGCCGCCATATTCCTCCTAAGCATTGGGCTTTCATCAATCTTCATAGCTTTCTCCATAAGGTCCACGCGGATGGAGAGACCCATGCAGTTCGTAAGCCTCATCACCATGCCATTAATGTTTGCAAGCAACACTTTCTTCCCGATAAAGCTTATGCCCAACTGGATGCAGGCCGTGGTTCGCGTTAATCCGCTGACATACTTGACGGACGCCATCAGACAGCTGACTATATTGCCCATGGACTTAACGGCTCTAATAACGGATTTCATATATCTCGGCTTGTTTGCCGCTGTTCTCGCAGCAATCGGCATAGCATTGGCGTGGAAACACCTGACGAGCTAAAAGCTCCGCTTGCCTAGTCATTTAACGCTTTTCTCGCCTTAAAATAGCTGAAAAGCTACAGCTTAGTGCTTAACTTTAGAAGAAACAATGATACACAGCGTTTACGCACGAGTAGAAAAGCCTCTTCCAGCCTTCAACACTTTAAGCAATGGAGAATAAACGTAGGCAGCGCGATCTTTAATTATCTGCATCAAGCCCATCAATAATGGGGTGGATGAGTGCGGGGGGTGGGATTTGAACCCACGCAGGCCTACGCCATCGGGTCCTAAGCCCGACCCCTTTGACCATGCTCGGGCACCCCCGCTGCTTACTATAACTTGCTATATAGTGACAGTAGTTTGGGTTTTTAGTTCTTAAGGTCTTGCGGGCGGTGGAATCGTTTGTGTGTTAAAGCAAGCTGTGCCTTATATAATGACCGTGTGGCGTTTGGCTCCACAGCGCCTCATGCCTCTTGAAACGATGAAGGAGGTGAGGCATGGCTCCGCTAACAGAACTCGGCGGGAGGCGTTACTTAAGAAGGCTCTTTATCTTCTTGACTACTTCCTCAAAGCCTTGAACTTTCTCTACAACAACTCTAGTTCCACTACTGAGCGGGTCGTGAATCAGCGCAATGTTTACGCCATCTATTCTCAGCCTATACCCACTTATCATGCTTCTACAGTAAGTTTCTTCGCCTGTGCATATGGAGTTCTTTACATTCACCACGCTGTCTCCAGTAACGTACTCTAAGTAGCCCTTCATAGAGTATCTATTTATTAATTCACTAAGCCTCTTATCAGATGAAGCCAGAGACTCCAAGATCCTTAGTAAAGCGAGTATGGCGTCATAGCCTAGGCTGAATAATGGATGCACAAACTCTCCTACACTAGTAAACCCCATGAAGGGCCTTGCCTTAGAAGCCTCCTTTAACACTGCTCCTTCAAGAATGCTGGCTCTCCTAATTAAAACCCCTAGATCGCTTAGCTCATCATCCACTGTATTAAAGACGTCGCTTGAAGCAACAATGCGTGAGCTCGCTTGAATCAACGGCTTTAGAGCTACAACAATTTCTTCAGTTAAAAGCACTCTACCGCTTCCATCAATTATGGAGATAGATGAACCATCGTTACTAACTACAGCTCCAAAATCTAGTTCAGCGGCTTGAGTTACTTCAGACACCTTGCTAACTTCCCCTACAAGAGGATATTCATAGCTCTGTGGAATACTCCTTGAGCTGTTTAAAACAACTGCATCCACGTGGAGTTGGCTCAGCAACTCAAGTAGTATTAAGTCGCTGGGGCCGTGGCTTGTTGACACAGCTATGCTGAACTTCCTTGATCCAACTAAATCCGCATTGATGAAAGCTATTAATGCAGACACATAGATTTGATGAATGTACTCTGCGTAAGAAAGCCAGCCAACGTCCTGAGGCCTCACCCTTCTACAGCCTCCCTTCACTACGCTAAGCAACTCATCTCCTACAAGCTCTACGCCGGGAGAGGAAAACACTCTTAACTGCACATGATCTTTATGCACTGGGTAATAAGTTATTGAAGCCCCCCCTCTAGCTCCAAACCTCTTCATGCTAAACGATATTTCTCCAACGGTGGAGGCATGAAGATCTAGGACTTCCACGCCAGCGCTCATGAGTCCAGATGTCAGGGCCCTCTTTATCATTCTTGAGCTAGCGTAATAGTCTCTCCCAGTTATTGCAACTGAGCCAGGCTTAAACCATGAGCCAAGGGCGCCCCCTATACTGGCTGCATCCTCCGGAGTCAACTCTAAGTTAGGTACACCAACTATTCTTCCCCTAATGAATTTATAAACCAACTCAACCACCCTTAGGCTCAATGACTGCTTCACTTAAGTTTGTTGACACTATGTTAAATGAGCCCACTATTGAATGCACTACATTGACTCCTCCAAGCACGGCAGCATCATTCATTATTACTGAGTCATGTATTGTTGAGCCTTCCCCAACAAGGCTACTCCTCCACAAGATACTATATGAAACTCTAGCCCCAGCTTTAACTATGGAGTACTTCTCCAGTGAAACATACGGACCTACTACTGCCCCATGCTCAATAACTGTTTCCTCACCTACGTAGGCAGGTGGAATGACTCTCCCATCTATGCGCGCTCTCTTGCCTACCCATACCCCTGGAGAGAGTTCTTCACCGAGAGGCCTGTAGCCAGCTATGCTTCCATCCAATAGATCCCAGGTTGCCTTCTTTAAGCTCTCCACCCGCCCTACATCCTCCCAATAAGCTCCACCCATGATCCAGCCGTTGATTCTATAGCCCTCCTCAAGTAGGTATGGGAATACGTGTCTACCGAAATCCATTAATCCATTGTTTTCCTCAAGTACTCTAAGTATATCCCAGTTAAACATATAGAACCCTGCGTTGACCAGGTTTGAGTAAAGGCTCTTGCTCCTTAACTTAAGGTGAGCTGTATTTAGTATCAGTAGCTCAATTGATTTAGGCTTCTCCGTAAACAGTATTACTTTATTATCTCCATTAATCAATATTAGCCCGTAGGGAAGTGGATTGTCTACCTCCTTGAGAGCTATGGTGGCTATGCCCCCGCTCCTAACATGGTGTTCATAGAGGGAGTTGAAGTCAGCGTTGCAAAGCACATCACCCATGGATACTAGGAAGTGTTCTTCACTTATTTCACTAGCCACCAGCCTGACTGCATCTGCAGTATCCTTTGAGTCAATGAGCTCTGCTCTCACTTCATTCGAGTACTTGAAGTGATCAACGATCTGTTCCCCAAGGTACTTAGCTACGACAATAAACTTAGTGAAGCCTTTGAGCTTAAGCCACTCAGTTATGTAATCAATAATAGTTTTTCCAGCTATAGGTATAAGAGGCTTAGGAACGACGTCAGTTAAGGGCCTTAAGCGAGCGCCCTTGCCGCCAGCTAAGACTACTGCCACTTTAGACAACGAGAAACCCCCACTGTGATAGTAAGCTTGTGAACAGGGTTTTAATACGTTAAGGAGCTCTACATACACATCGTACGGCGTTACATAGCTATCTATGTGTGAACGAAGTCTTTTAAGTAATGAAATTAGGGGTGAATTGAAGGAGGTTTCGCCGCTAAACGAACGATCTAAATAAACGTTGTAAAGTAGCGTTCTCCCACAACACTATGTCTTAGCATTAGTGAACTATGTGTAGCATGCAAAAACGCCCAACTCTACCGCTATGTGCTCAACAAGGTCTCTTGAAGAAGTTCTAAACGTTAAGCGAGGCTATGCAGCATACATACCCATTACTTTAATGCACATTAAAACACTAACAGCTCTCTACCAGTTAATCGATCCACCCCCTTAACTCACCCCCATCCTGGTTTTGCAAGCTTTCCTAAAAATGAGTAAATCACACCTCTTCCTCCAATTGATGGAAGCTTGGCTAAGGATTCATGTATGTAGGAAGCCCATGTACTTACCACACGTACTTGGAGATGAGGAGTATCTACCGTTTAGTTACTAAACCAGAGCCAAGTCTATGCATTTGTAGATTAAAGACTATGGATCAGTATTGCGAACATGGCAAAGCATGAATGCTGTAGCTAACGATACAAATATTACACCATTTGTGAAACTGCTAAGTTGGTGGGAATGTGCCTGTAGTAAAGACAGGTCCATTAAGGCTTGGAGGTTACGCAATTAAGCTTAGAAGAGTTGTGAACGCTGTCTTAAGGGAGAAGTATAAGAGTGGTGAAATAAGCTCTAAGACTGTAAATAAACAATTATCCGACATTAATGCAGTAATATACAACGTTATTGTAGAAAAATATCAAATACCTAAAGAAGCCATAATCAACATAGTCCTAGACTTTGACGTAGCTGAGGGAAGAATTAAAGTAAACAACATTGAGGTTGAATTATATGAGAAGATAGAGATAATTAGTAGAAATGCTTCGCAGGAAATACTTAAGCTAATAACTAAGGAAGAAGTATTGCCTTCTAGTAGTCCTTGAGGATCCACCAATTACCTATACTTACGTTAGTTAAGCCATGCCTTAAGGCAATGCTATATGCAGCCCTAGCGTGACTCCTGCTAGTAGGAGGAAGATCGCTCATGGCGTAGTCTGGGTGGAACGCTAGCAGCCTAAAAGGTATGTCTTTATTTAATTCAGCTATGAACTTAACTATTCCTTCAACTTCAACTTCATCAACGTAGCCTGGAACAAGTAGAGTACTTACGACGAGTAGAGGGGGCTTGGGCCTCTTACTGAATCTCTCTGCAATTCTTTCAACTGTTTTAAAAACGTCCCTACCGTAATTGCCTGTAAGAGCATAGTATACTTCGGGGCTCCATGCCTTAACATCTACCTTCACTATGCCTCCTGTGGATAGACTTAGCTCAACTACTTCATCAACTATTCCAGGGCTCATTAATCCATTAGTCTCCCAACAGACTCGAAATACCTTTAATCCAATTTCCTCAGCTCTTCTAACCATGGATCTTGCAGCCATGAGGGCGTGGACTGCTTGAGGACCAGGGTCTCCTCCGAAGAAGCACGCGCACGTAGTCCTCTTATTAACTGCATTAACTAAGTCCTCAACTGAAAGCTCTGGCTTCCCCCTCAGTACCATTTCCCTATACTCCCAGTTCTGGCAATATAGGCAGTCTAAGTTGCATGCTCCATAGAATACAGCAATGTTGTAGAATCCTCTCTCAGGCCCTCTTGGCGAAAGCGAGTACTTTGGGTATCCAGCGCCCGTACATCCTGGGCACACCCAGTCTGCTACACAATTAGTTGGAAGAGAGTCATAGTAGTATAGACCTATTGCTTTTCTAAATGAGCCAGTTGAGTAACTTAACCTCCCGTAGTTATTGCGCACTACTCCACAATATCCTTTACTTCCACTAGGGATCAAGCATTTATTTGAACAGAAGGCGCAGATTAATCCACCGTCCTTGGGAGGAGCTGGGGGAAGGCCATATTTAGATCTTAGGATTCTCCTACTCTCATCAACTATGGATCTAGCTTCACTAAACCTCTCCCTAAGACACTTTACACATACGCCAATAGCTGCACTAATAGCTCCATCCTTTGAGCCGCAGAGCTTGCAAACCCCTGTTCTTACATCCGTCAACTCCCACTTCATAACAATTCACATTAACCAATGCTTCCCTGAAGTTAAGGGCCTTATAAATTTTACAGTCGTCATAGCTGTTGCTTAAGCCATGACCAACACTCTTATTAATTCACTACAGTATTCCAATCATTGAGTGAGAAGCCCGCATTAGGTGTTTAACTATTGAGCTATACTGGGTGCAGCTTCATTGACTCAGTCATAGGAAGAGAACCCATTACAGTGCTTATCTACGGCGAAGCAGCTGCTGGGAAGACTGCTTTATTGCTGCACATCGCTAGAAGGCTTTCACTAAATGGATCCAGATCTATATTTATAAGCACTGAGGGATCGATGTATATGGCTAGAGTCGCTAGCATCGCTCAAGACTACGAGAACGTAGTTTTCACAGAAGTCTATTCACTTAACGAACAAATAGCCTATAGCTTAATGGCTCTCGCACTTAAGTCCATGGACTTCAAAGCCCTCTTCATTGACAGCATTAACTCCCTCTATAGGCTTGAAACATATTCAGAGTACTCCATAGAGAAACTCGGGCTAAACGCCTCATTGATGAGGAAGTGGGCGGAGGAGTTTAGAGGAGCAGTCTTTGCATCAGCTCAAGTGCGGGCCATTGATGAAGGCGATGTAGCTGCAAGCGGTATGAAAGTACTTGAATATTGGTTTGACGTAATCCTCCAGCTCACTAAAAGCAATGGAAGGAGGGCTTTAAGAGTAGTGAAACCACGTAACTTTAGCGGAAAACAAGTATTGTTTGAAATAAGTAGTCAAGGTGTCACGTGGATTGAGCCTTGTTGAACTAAGTGCTTTCCTAGAGAACTTCATTAAATTCTATGGAGCACCCATGGTTGCAAACGCTATGCCTGTCCTAATAAATGGTTCAAAGCCTATTGATGGAGGAAGGCAATGGATTGATGGAAAGAGGATTTTCGGCGATGGAAAGACTTGGGAGGGATTGACGACGGGCTTGCTTGGGGGATATGTAGCATCGCTAGCTCTATCAATATACTTTAATTCCGCCAGCTTAATCCCCGTGTTGTTAACAGCATCAATGGCTGCTCTCCTAGGAGACTTGACTGGTTCATTTATAAAGAGGAGGCTTGGATTAAATAGAGGCGATCCTGCGCCGCCGCTAGATCAATTGGACTTCGCTCTCTTTGCTACATTGATCTACTTGGCTTTCGGCAGCCTGTCTATCTCCAACGATCTTGGCTTCATAGCGTTATCGCTTGCAGCAATAGTCCTTCTCCACATTGCAACTAACTATATAGCATACGTATTGAAGTTAAAGGAGAGGCCTTGGTGATTACGCACTCAACGGTATTTGCTTATCAGGCGGGTTTTTTAGCTCCATCAATCACGAGTGCGATATAGCTAGTAAGACGATCACAGCTACGACTTCTGCAGCTAAAGCCGATACGAGGAGGGTGAACCCTAGATCTGTTTCAACGATATCCCCGCTCTCTACATACCTTAAATACTTCGGCAGCAGGAGCGCCATTAGTGTGGACATCAGTGCAAAAGCCGTCATCATTGTTGACAGGCCGAGGGCTCTATAACCAACTGTTGTTGGGAAGACAGCGTAATAGCTTAAGCTACTCGGCCACTCGCTTAACACAATGAGCGTTGCCACAATCAATGCTGCTATAGATAGCTTAAGTAGGAAGTTATTGAGGGTATCAAAGCTAAGCATTTGCGCAACCATACCTCTGGGAACACGCTTCCTAGACGGCATAACGTCCTACCAAACGAAACGGCTGTTTAAGCCTAACCCCCGACCACACTTATATCTCTAACTAAAACGACTTTCGCTGGACTGCAAGCTGAGTAAAGGTTTTCGAGGACTCTTAATTTGATTTAGAGCGCTGCAATACGCATACCCGCCTCGAATAAGTCATAGTCATCAGGGGCGGAAGCATAATCACTACGGGGCGGCCTCAACGGTGGTAGTTGATGAAGCCCCCGTGGATCCGCAAACAGTGAGTGGGCCTCGAAGGGGAAGCCGGCACCCAACTCTAAAGGAAGACCCTGAATAACTGAAATGCCCAAGGTATTGGGCGCGAGTGACTGCGCAGCAGCATAAGGGTATTTTAGCAATGGCTCTACTTCTAGTAAAAGAACCTGGGAGCTTGAAGGGTGGATAGCGTGGTTTATAAAATTGCGAGTGCTTATGGTTTTATGCTACTAGTAGCTTCACTCACTATAGCAGTGTTGCTGCTGCATGCATTCGTTAGCTATAGCAATTTAGCCGACGACTACTGCTCCTGGTTCTACAGAGTGGTTTACAAACACTTTGCAACAGCCAATGAATTCGTTAACTATAGGCTAGCTTACCCAAATGGAGTAGACTTATTTAAACTACCGACTCTGCTGACCTACGCTCTAGCTAAAGCAAGTATAGGGTTAGAGTGGTTTACAGTAGCTATGGGGCTTGCGCTAATTGTTGGAGTCTACGCATTATCTCGCGAGGCGTTTAAAAGCGATCTTGTTGCTGGCATATCGTCTCTGTTGCTGGCCTTTAGTCCGGCAGTGAGCTATTGGTTCAGAGTAAATATGTTTGGTACATACACCATGGCTCCACTAGGTCTATTCCTAGCCATAGCTACATCTAAGTACTTGGATAGCGGGAGGAGGTCTTGGTGTTTAGTGGGCATAGCTCTCGCAGTACTTGCCTGGATCTTTTGGAGCAACGCCTGGATCACTACAGCGGCTTACTCCATCTACTTGTTCTACAGGGCATTTTCTAGGAGAATAGAGCTTAGGGAAATAGTTTATGGAGTAGCCGTACTGGCCGCGCCGCTGGCTGTTCAAGGAGTAGTGGGGTTAAAGTACTTCGCTCTCCCTCAATTACTTTCATTGACGTTGCTTGCTTCAGCAATCGCAGCGGGATCAATGGATTTAACACTGCTGAGGAAAGCATCTGTAGAGCCATTGATGAGCGCAGCTAAGCTATCATTAATTGCACTCTCCGCGATTTCTGCTACAGCTGTTTCACTCATTGCAGGCAGGTCATTCGCTCTTCAAGTCTCAGGAGAATTCTACTCTAAGTCATATAGGCCTATAGCTGATTACAGCGTGCTCTCAATACTTGCGCCAGCCTCATTGATATTCTTAGTGCACGCTTCACGAAGCGCGACTGGAGGAAGAAAGTACTTGCAGTTCTCAATGCCTACGGGGTTCTTTGCTGCAGCCATTTCCGGCTATATAGATCCATCTCTATCGATTTATGCTGCAGCGCTCGTTGCTCCCATGATAGCCTTAATGTTATTTAAGTTAGCTACAGTATTTATGGGTGTAAACAAGAGATCTTTGAGAATGACGTTAGTTGCATTGCTTGCGGGACTCGTGGCTTTAATGGCTGTAGCTGAGGGAGCATCATCAATTACTATAGTTAAAGGAAGGCCGGAAGTGTTCTATGGGGGTTTATCTAGAGATTTATTTGCTGAAGAACCAAGTACATCGTATGTGCTCGACCTGCTTTCATTAATTAAGGATGACTCGCTAGTAGTAGCTGATGATAGTTATGCGTTCTGGGTAGTTGGTTACACTAATGCATACGTTATCGCCAGCCCCCCATCAAGTAATGAGCAAAAGGCCTTGCTGGCTAACATAATCGTGAGTGATGAGTATCGAGCTATAGCTAGACTGAGTTCTTTAGCCAAGGAGTTGAATGTGTCAAAGGCCTACCTCATTGTGTCTGAAGTAGTCACAGTAGAACAGCCGCTGTGGGGCAGTGCTAGAGTAAACTTAGGGAGGCCTATTTTTGCACTTACAGCTGCTGGTGCAACAGAAACCTATTACGCTCCCACAATAGATTTAGCTAAGCTAGCCGATCACGTTGTTACAGCCGGCTATAACTTAACTGAGTACTTTAACTTACTTAATGCTCCTACGCCTATACAGCTTCCATTAGCGTGGAACGATAGAGCTTTTGACTCCATCTTAGTAAAGGCATTAGTGTATGCCGTTCAAACAGATATGTCAAGCTTAGGCAACATATTCAACACTTACTACTCAGGCTCTCCGATAAGCGTTGAGGAAATGACTTACGTGAAACTAGTCTCAGTTAAGAGAGTTCCACTCATAAGTGAGCAAAGGGATTTAACTACGTACTCCACATACTTAGTTGCAGCTCTTTATGAAATAGATATTGGGAAGTACATAAAATTAACGGGAACGTGAAATTACTCCATTGTTTCTTTAAACATTCCCTCCGCCTAGAGACAGGGGGCTTCCTTCATGGGCTTAAATAAAACAAACGCTTGTAAAAAAAAAGCCCGCAATTACGCTGTTGGTCTGCTGAGCTGAAGGATGTGGAGTTTCTTAAAACCTACTTGGTTCTCTTTAATACTTCTAGACATGCTCTCCACACATTGTCTCCAGCATAGTGGATGCTCCTTATGGCTTTACCCTTCTTCAACGTTAATACTTCTTTGGAGCTCATTAATGCTATACCTATGACTAAAGCGGTCTTCTTATCTGGAGACCATGCTGACACCACGTCGCCTACCTTGAAGTCGCTTACTTCAACGATCCCTGGAGCCATTACGTCTGCTCCATTAAGTAAGTGCTTAACGGCCCCTGCGTCTACTACTGCGTAATTAATGGAGCCTAAGCCTCCTAGAGCTACAGCCATAAGTGTTGGATACTTAAAGCCTCTATACTCAAAGACTAAGGGGACTCCATCAATTACGTAGAGTGCTGCGTCCTCAAGGAGTACTCTACGGCCTTCTTTAGGCTTCTCAATACTCAGCTTTAAACACAGCTCTCTAAACACTGTACAGAAGCTATTCACTAACTCCTTCACATCGCTCCTCCTAAGAGAACTCATAACTATCTTCACTCTAACCCCGATTCTTACAATACGCTCCGCTGCTGTATAAAGGCAACTGCTAGGACTTGCGTAAAGTGCAGCTCTTACGCAATAATTTAAATCTCCTGCACCTAATACTATCCACTGGGCCGGTAGCTCAGCCTGGAAGAGCGCTCGGTTGGCATCCGAGAGGCCCCGGGTTCAAATCCCGGCCGGTCCACTTACCCCGTTCTGTGTAGCTAGCGTTGTCCGCCTCTAAATTGATATTGGTGACGCTTCAAGTTCCCTAAGGCCTTAGTGCTTTAGATTGATTGCTCTTGTAGAGTTCATAATAATACTTTCTCTTAATGCTCGTTGAAGGCTTTAATGAAGCATGATCTTTTCTAGGTCTTCCACCTCATAGGTTTTTAAGAGAGTCCTCGATTCTTTCACCAGGTGTTGTAATTGGAGGTTAGTGCAAGGAAGGTCAGTGACAGGGAGCTAGTTATAGTAATTAGGGGGGAGGGCCATACTTTAGGTAACTTAGTGGCTAAAGCATGCATAAACAATCCACACATAGATTTTGCAACCTATAGAATACCTCATCCACTAATGGACTCAGTTGAAATAACTATAGTTTCCAAGGAGGATTACCCTGTTGAAAGAGCTTTAAAGGAAGTAATTGATGAACTTAAGGCACAGCTCTCTGAGCTAAGTAAGTTAATTGAGGATAAGCTTTGAGCAGTAGGAAAAAAGAGGCTAGAGTACTCTTAATCCAGAGGTGTGGCTTAAGCATCATCCTGCTCGTCTACCGCGGGGAGTCTATAGAAGAACTATCGTTTACATGCAATAATGTAGTAAATGCTTTAAGAAACATAAAGTCGCTGGATGAAGTAACTTACTTCGCATCACTGGATGCTGAGCTATGGAGAGTCCTAGGCAGTTTAGGGAAGAAGTTCCTGGGCGCGAGTGAATCAATTACATTAATGTACTTAAGGCGGAAGACTCTGCGCGCTCTATGCAAGGTAGCTGAAGAAACATGCTTAAGAAAGCTATACGGATACTCAAGAAATATATGTGAGTTAGCTGTATAGCGACTAGCAATAGGGGATGAAAATGAAGTTCTGTCCGAAATGCGGGGGATTGATGGTGCCAAAGGACTTGGGAGACAGGACTGTTTTAGTTTGCATAAAGTGCAGTAATACAATTGAAGTCAGCGGAAAAAGCCCTTCACCATATAGAACCACCATTGCTGTGGAGCACAGCAATAAAGAGAGGACAGTCGTAGTAAGCAATAAGGAGGTAAGGGGGCTTCCAGTAACCAAGGATGTCGTATGCCCAAAGTGCGGTTGGAGGGAGGCATACTACTGGGTTGTACAAACTAGAGCTGCAGACGAGCCATCGACTAGGTTCTTTAAGTGCACGAAGTGTAGTCATGTCTGGAGAGAGTATGAATAAAGCTTGAAGCCCTCAGCTTATATAGGCAGGAGCTAATAATCAATATTAACTATGAGTGAGAGAGTTTAGTGGAGGGTG
>CALIML010000015.1 GCA_938045475.1 uncultured Sulfolobales archaeon | reverse complement strand
GGCGCTAGCGTAGTTATATGCCAGAAGGGTATTGATGAAGTAGCGCAGCACTTCCTAGCTAAGAAAGGAATACTTGCAGTAAGGAGAGTGAAGAGAAGCGACATGGAGAAACTAGAGAGAGCAACAGGGGGAAGAATAGTTTCAAGTGTCCGTGATTTAACTGAAAACGACTTAGGTTACGCCGAGCTAGTTGAAGAAAGGAAAGTAGGCAACGACAAAATGGTGTTTGTAGAGGGATGCAAGAATCCTAAGTCAGTGACTATATTAGTGAGAGGAGCTAATGACATGGTTGTAGATGAAGTAGAAAGAAGCCTTAATGATTCACTAAATGTCCTAAGGAATGTGCTTAAGGAGCCAAAAGTCACTGCGGGCGGAGGAGCTCCAGAAGTAGAAGTATCGCTAAGGTTACGTGAGTATGCTGAGAAAATAGGTGGAAAAGTACAGCTGGCTATTGAAAAGTTCACTGAAGCACTCGAAGAAATACCTTCAGTGCTAGCTGAGACCAGCGGCCAAGACCCTCTGGAGACCTTGATGAAGTTAAGGCAACTGCACAGCGGAGGTTCAATAAGGGCTGGCATAAACGTCCTCGAAGGAAAAGTTGAGGAAGACATGTTTAACATAAATGTTCTAGAGCCAGTATTAGTGAAGAAACAAATAGTGAAGAGTGCGACTGAAGCAGCAATTACAATACTCAAGATCGATGATATAATAGCTGCAAGTCCCCTAAAGAAAGAGAAGGAAAGAGAGAAGGGAAAGGAGAGGGAAGAGGAAACTCCTGGGAAGTTTGAGTTTTAAAGAGCAATAGTTGATGCAGGTCTTTAAAATAATTTTTTATACTCACCCCTTGTACATTAGATGAGGCTGCGGATTAGGTGCTATTATGAGTAAGGCAGTTGAAGCTGTATTGAGAAGGCTCACTAAGTATGAAATTGCACGAATAGTTGGAGCTAGAGCTCTTCAATTAAGTTTCGGAGCCCCTCCTCTAATAGATCTATCTAAGTTAAACATAAAAAAAGATCCAGTAATTATAGCTCTAATTGAGTTATATGAAGGTGTTTTACCTATAACTATCTGTAGGGTGTTACCTAGTGGGAGAAGAGAGTGTAAGCCTGTTGGAGAGCTCGTGCCGGAATCTAGGGAATTTATTAGAAGAACTCTCGAAAGCTGGGGTATCCGTCCTTAAAACAGAAGAGCGCGTTATTTCAGCTAAACCAGTACTAGATCTATATGTAAGTAAGCCTATAGATGATGAGTTTTTTGAAGAGCTCTATGTAAAGAGCCGTAGGAGTGGCTTAATGATATTTCAACTGAAGTACGACGATGCATATGTCATCAGGGCAACATGCGTTGAGGAGCCCAGGGGGAGGAGGGCTTTACAAATAGCTCTAGCCTCAATAGCTCTTGTAACAGTGTTTCTAACCATGTATGGCTATACTCAGGAATACTATAGGATTCTTAGGACGCCTATTCCTATGGCTACATTAGTAGAATTCTCAATGGCGTTTACAGCCATGTTTATGGCCACACTCTTAATCCATGAGGCAGGCCACTTACTTATAGCTAGGAGCTACTTAGTGCCTGTAACCGGCCCATACATCATTCCAGCACCCCCTATTCAACTAGGATTTATAGGTACTTTTGGAGCAGTGATATTTATGAAGGGCCTGCCTCCAAGTAGGAAATCACAAGCACTCCTAGGGCTGGTGGGCCCTTTAATGGGATTTGTGGCGGCGCTATGCATGGGATTTCTAGGGGTGAGCTTGTCGAAGTACGTATCTATTGATGAAGCTAGAGAGCTCGTGAGCTCTGGAGAAGCTTCGCCAATAATGTTCCACCCACTCGCCATATCAATTCTTGAGTCGTTTAAAAGCATTAGCGAAGGATACGTACTTGTATACCACCCTCTAGCCTTCTTCTCTCTAATAATGTTCGTAATAACTTTCCTTAACTTAATGCCAGTAGGGCAACTCGATGGAGGTCATGTAATTAGGGCATTCGTAGATTCAAGGACTTATAGAGCCATAGAACAGCTGACTGTGCTAACGCTCTTTGCAGTGGGCCTTACATTCCTTTTAAATGGAAGCTATGGTGGTCTAATATACGTTTCATCATCATTCATGCTGCTATTAATAAAGGCTGTAACGGGCTTTAGACCCCATCCAGGGCCAGCCAATGCTGCTTCATTAATGAAGGCAAAGCATCTAGCCATCTTATTGGCTTATGGAGTTCTACTTGCATTAACTGCTCCAATACCCATATAAATGCTCATTAAAGGCTCTTGAATTCCCCGATCTCTAAAACTCAGATCGCTTCTGAAAACATTATAAGCTTTTGTACAGCTTCCTTTTAATGAAGAGGCTTAGGTGAAAGTTTATTAAAAACATGCATAGGCTCAGTGAGACAGTGAAGCGTGAAAAGGCTCATGGAAGAGCTATTGAGGGCCAGGGGCTTGGTAGCGATTTAAGTGAAGGTAGCATTGATAACGAACGCTCATTCAAGAGCATATGGGATCTTGATGGTAGAGTAGTGGTCATAGCTGAAAAACCTAAGGCAGCTAGAAAAATAGTTGAAGCAGTTTTTCAAGAATATAAGCCAAGAGTGCTTAGATACAAAGGAATCCCCTATTGGGTTATAAGTTCTAAGTGGAGTGAAATAACTGTTGTACCTGCTGCAGGGCATCTCTACGGCATTACTACTATGGATAAGGGCTGTCCTACGTTTAACTACATCTGGCAGCCTATACATATCGCTGAGAGAGGGGCGGGGCACGCTAAAAACTATATAACTCTCATAGATAAGGTGTGTAGAGGAGCTGATCACTACGTTAATGCATGCGACTATGACATTGAAGGATCAGTCATAGGTTACTTAATCATAAAGAACCATGGGGACGTGAATAGATCCCTTAGAGCTAAGTTCTCCAGCCTCACGCCGCGCGAGCTTAGGAACGCGTTTTCTAAGTTAATGCCTTTAGACAGAGAGATGGTTGAGGCAGGTCTATGTAGACATGAGCTAGACTGGATATGGGGAATTAACGTTAGTAGAGCTCTCATGAGTTCTCTAGTTGAGAGTGTTGGGAGAAGCATTACTCTAAGTGCTGGAAGAGTTCAGACTCCAACACTTAAGTATATTGTAGACAAAGTGACTTCTAGAAACCTATTTGTCCCCATTCCACAGTACTCCGTTTCAGTTACTGTAAGGATAGGGGACTCTAATTACAGTCTTGAATACTACGGTAGATCTCTTGAGAGTAGGGAGGAAGCTTATGCCATTGCTGAAGCCGTAAAGGCTGTAAATAAACTCATAGTAGTGGATTATAAGGAGGAAGTCCAGGGCATCCCCACTCCTCCTCCATTTAACTTAAGTGATTTACAAAGCGAGGCCGCTAGAATATATGGACTCAGCCCACTCACTACTCAAAAAGTTGCTGAAGCACTTTACCTCGATGCCTTGATAAGCTATCCAAGAACTAATAGTCAGAGGCTGCCAAAGGATCTTAATTACGAAGAGATCCTTAAAAACATATCTAGGATCCCTCAATATAGAGGCCTAATAAGCAAGCTCTTCTCGGAAATTAAAGGGGTTTTAAAGCCCGTTGAAGGAGCTAAAGAGGATCCTGCTCACCCAGCCATATATCCTACTGGCGTTGCTTCAATTAGTTTAAGTAGGATCAGCCGAAGAATATATGACTTAGTTACTAGAAGATTCATTGCATCATTCGCTCCATCGGGGAGGCTTCTACGCAAAACCATAGTCCTCAGTCCCCTAAGGCAGGGAGGAGGGGTTTTATTTAAGCTTGCGGGACAAGAGATCATATATGAAGGTTGGCTAAAGTACTATCCATTCAGCATGCCTAAGGAATTCCAAGTTCCTAGGGTTGGCGTTGGCGAATTATTAGAGGTTGTTTCAGTTAAAGTGGATAGAAAGTTCTCTAAGCCTCCGGAGCTTCCATCAAAGATCAAGGTTCTTAAATGGATGGAGAGTGTGAATATTGGAACAGAGTCTACTAGAGCGAGAATAATAGAGACTCTTTTCACTAGAAAGTACATTGTTGAGGATTCAAGAGGAATAAGTGCTACAGATCTTGGAATAGCAGTAGTTGAGATACTAAACAATTACTTCAGTGAGTTAACTGAAGCCTCATTGACGAGGAGCTTTGAGGAAAAGCTGGAAGCTATTAGAAGAGGCCTGGCTTCAAGAAGCCAAGTGGTGTCTGAAGCGAGGGGAGTCTTAGTCAACTTATTAAATGAGTTTACTGGGAAAAAGACTGAGATAGGCATTAGCTTAGCTAAGGCTATTGGATTGCTAAAGCCTAAGGCTAAATGCATAGCTTGCCATAGGGAAGTGTTTGATGAGGACTTGTGTAAATACCACCACTTAGCTCTCCAGGAGCTTTGGAAAGCATATAGTGAGTGGCGGCGTAGAGAGGGCATAAGCACTGAGGAATATCTTAATTACATAAGCAAGCTAGGGATTGTTGGAAGGTGGGTGAAGGAGCTCATTGATGTCTTATGCGCAGGGCAAAGTAAAGGACGCAAGCTCTCCATGCAATAAAGCGATCGTAAAGTTTATAAATCCATTTTAAAACACTATGGTTAAACTTGAGGTACTCGATGTTTATTTAAGTCAGGAGGCTTAAGGTTTGCAGAACCGATGGCGGAATGATCATGTGTTAACTAGGTGGGGGCTTAGGAGTTCACTGAATAAGGGCTTTAAAGGTATCAGGGATGACTATTAGCGTTATATTCAAGGGGCTCTGCCCTAACTGCGGCGGGGATATATCAAGCAATAGGTTGGAGAAGGCCTTTCCTTGCACTAAATGCTTCCCCAATCCAAGGGATAAGGCATTTAAAATCTATGGATATTTGCGTAAAGTTAAGGATATTGAATTAAAGGTTGAGGAAATAGATGAACTATTTGAAAAAGCTGTAGGCTCAAAGATGTGGGGTTTGCAGAGGCTGTGGGCTAGGAGATTCTTTAACAATGAAAGCTTTGCAATGATTGCGCCTACGGGCAGTGGAAAGACAACTATGCAAATAATGCTAGCTATGCACGCCGCCTCCAATGGAAGAAGATCGCTGATTCTCGTTCCTACAAGCCTATTAGCTAGCCAAGTGCATCAGAAAACAATTGATCTAGGGAAGAGGCTTGGGCTTAACGATGTAAGGATCGTTGCATACCATAGCTTGCTTAGTGAAAGAGAGAAGAGTAAAGCTATTGAGGAAGCTGCAGATGCTTCAATAATAATTACAACGCCCGTCTCGTTAATGAAGAGGCCCGAGCTGCAGCAATCTATTGACGTAGCATTCATAGATGACGTCGATAGCTTTCTTAGAAGAAGTAAAAGTATTGACATAGTGCTGGGAATGCTTGGAGTCACCGAAGAAGAGTGGAGAGCTGTTGAAGAAATACATAGGCTTGAGGGAGAGGCGAGAAAAACGGCCGCTGAAAACCCTGATGAAGCGAGAAGGCTTGTTAAGGACGCGCAAAGGCTTAGGGATGATTTGAGGAGGAGAGTTAAGGGCATGATCATTGTTAGTGGAGCTACGCAAACTGCTAGGAGGACTAAGAGAGTGCGATTACTAAACACCCTATATGGATTCAGCGTTGGAGGTAAAGTAGAAGTAGGTAGAAACATCGTCGATATGTACATTAAGCCCCCTCCTCAACGCTTTGAGGAAGCATTAGAGGCTGTGGTTAGAAGGCTGGGTACAGGAGGACTAATATACGTCCCCATGGATAAAGGAGCTGAATACGTTGAGAAAATAACGGAGTTTCTCAAGAGCAGGGGGCTTAGAGTCGAAGCTTACTTAGGGGCTAGAAAGAAAGTATTTGAGAAATTTGTTTCAGGTGAAATAGATGCATTGATAGGAATAGCATCGTATAGAAGCCCCCTTACAAGAGGAATAGATTTACCTGAGAGAGTTAGGTATGCTGTATTCGCTGGAGTTCCTAAATTCATGCTGAGGATAAGCGTGGATGAATTTCACCCGGGGAGATGGCTTATACTGCTTAACGAAGTAAGAGATGTTGTATACAATAAGTATCCTTCAGAATTCAATAAGGTCCTCGGAGGTCTCATAAGGATAAGGCTGGTCAGCAGGGATGTTTTAGAAGCCATCCGCAGCGCATTAAAAACTGGTGGGGAATTAACGGGGTACCGAGAGCTTGTTAGAAGAGTTGCTCTTGAATCAATTGAATTCATAAATAAAGTACTTAAAGACCCTGAAGTCGTAAATAAGTTAACTCAAAGTGAAACCATAACGTTTGGCGGTAAGGAGGGCGAGTACTACTTCATTATACCTGATGCAATAGCCTATATTCAGGCTAGTGGTAGAACATCAAGGTTGTACATAGGGGGCTTGACCAAGGGCTTAAGCATACTCTTAATTGATGATGAAAAGGCGTTTAACGCTTTATTAAAGGATCTCAGGTGGCTTCTTGAAGCCATAGATTTCAGGGAATACGATGAAAACCTGCTTAGTGAAGTAATTAGAGAAGTGGACGCGGATAGGAAGAGGGTTAAGCTAGCGCTTGAGGGAAAGCTGAGGATCAAGAGAAGGGAACTTATGAAAACGACGCTTTTCATAGTTGAATCACCCAATAAAGCTAGGACTATAGCGAGGTTGTTTGGAAGGCCTACTAGAAGGATCGTTGATGGATTGCAGACCTATGAAGTCTTGACTGAGGATAGATTAATGATAGTGACTGCTACAGGTGGACATATACTTGACTTAGTTGCAAATGAAGGATTCTTTGGAGTAACTGTCGGGAAATCGTCGTTTAGACCCATATATAGGCCTATAAGGAGATGCATTAAGTGCGGCAGAGATATTCCTGAAGACGAATCAGCATGCCCATTCTGCGGCAGTAAAGTATTTGCGGAGGCTAAGCCCATTATAGAGGCCCTGAGGCACCTCGCTTCACAAGTTGACGAAATACTTATTGGAACAGATCCTGATTCTGAGGGAGAGAAGATCGCGTGGGATGTAATGCTCTTACTAAAGCCATTAAATAATAGGGTTTACAGAGTTAGATTCCATGAAGTCACTCACAGAGGCCTCACCTCAGCGCTGAAGTCCCTCACTAATGTGGATAGAAATATGGTTGAAGCACAGATTGTTAGGAGAATTGAGGATCGATGGATAGGCTTTAGCTTAAGCCCCATACTATGGCGTAAGTTTGGGTTAAACTACTTGTCGGCAGGCAGAGTTCAGACACCTGTCTTAGGATGGATTGTGGAGAGAACTGATAGGCATAGGGAGAGAGCCGACTTAATTACGCTTAAGCTAAAGGGCGTTAATGTAGCGCTTTTCTTTAAGGCACCCAGACATACTGCTAAGGAGATTAAAAGTGTTGGCAAAGTCGACTTAAGGAATGTTAGAAGGGAAGTAGTCGTAGTCAACCCACCTCCACCTTATACTACTGACTCCATGCTTTCAGACGCCTCTCGAATACTCAAGCTCCCCGCGATGAAAATAATGGATTCTGCGCAAAGGCTCTTTGAAGCAGGGCTAATAACTTACCATAGGACTGACAGCACGACTGTCAGTACGATAGGGATTTCCATAGCCAAGGACTACATATCGAGAGTCTACGGAGGGAACTACTTTCACGCTAGGAAGTGGGAGAAGCCTGGAGCTCATGAATGCGTAAGGCCCACTAAGCCTCTTGATTCAAAACAAGTAATGGCTCTTAAAGCAGCGGGACTTCTATCGCTGGCAGTTCCACTTAGACCTGAGGACTATAGACTATACGATCTTATATTTAAGAGATTCATCTCTAGCCAAATGAAGCCATGTATAGTTGAGAAAACAGCGTTCACCTTAGATTTTAAGGGCTTTACAAAGGATTTCTATCTCATAACAAAGGTCATTGATGATGGTTTTAACAAGCTGAGCAAGGCCTTAAACCCCGTAGACCTGGGGGGAATAAGCGACGGCGAATACGAAGTGGAGAGCGTAAAATCGAGATCTGTGCCCGAGCACCCATTGTATACATACAGCGACTTAGTTGAATTAATGAGGGATAAGGGCATCGGCAGGCCGTCGACTTACGCTAAGATCCTCGACATACTTAAGAGGAGGAGGTATGTTGTAGAAGTTGGCAGAAATAAGCTAATAGCTACATTGCTTGGCAGGAATGTATTTAAGTATCTTAGTGAAAGGTTCCACAGCTTAGTGAATGAGGAGAGAACGAGAGTCCTTCAGGAAAAAATAGATTTAATTGAGACAGGCAAGGAAAAAGCTGAGGAAGTACTCAAAGCTTTTTACCAAGAGGTAAAGCCGCTGGCAACAATTAAAAGTATTTAAAGCAGGCGTTGGGCTCGACTTGGCCCCACTCCCAGCTAGTGGGGCAAGGATCCCGCATGCAGGGCCAACTCCCGCTAACGGTATTTAGCGGTATTTGTTTTTCCGTTAGTGGAGAAACGCCGCCTGGCCCCCATCTGCAGATACGATATAGGCCGTGACTGAAGCCATTAGCGGCTATCCTTTGCGGCCTAGGTGTTGGCTTCACTAACTCTGCAGGCTTCGCAATACTTTCCGACGTCGTTCCCACTACAAGTAGGGGGGATCGCCATGGGTGTTGCCAACAGCTTTCTGCAGGCTGGACTTGCAGTAGGATTAACCTTAATGAATTTTGTTAAAGGAGTGCTCGGGTTTGAATAAATGTTTCAAACTTGCGCCCTAATAATCACCCTCGGATCAGCCTTAATTAGCGTCAGCTTACAGTCCACACTAAGCACTTTGAGATGGTTAGGAGAGCAGCAATACGGGGAGGGAATGGGGAGGTATAGCCATGAATAAACAGCAGGGGCTAGCAGAATAACTGAGATGAACGCTAAAGTGCAGCCTGTTCTTCTTCATTTTCAGCACGTAGAAGTTGAGTTTTGGGCTATGTACGTCCATCAATGACTACGCAGCTAAGAAAACCCTAATCCTCTCCTTTCCCTTAACGTTCTCCAGCCCTTGGGACTGCAGAAATGTACGATTATGAACTAGGGCATAGGAGCACGTAGACTTTAAAATCGAAGTTGCAGAAATAGCACTAGAACTAGAAGTAATGATGCGGGGGGTGGGATTTGAACCCACGCAGGCCTACGCCATCGGGTCCTGAGCCCGACCCCTTTGACCATGCTCGGGCACCCCCGCGCTAAGAAGCTTCATTTACTTACAACATAGTTATTGAGATTTAATAAGGTTTGCTTTAGTCCGGGGCGAACTCCAACAACTCTTACAAATACTTTACGCCGGGGGCGGGATTTGAACCCGCGTGCCCCTGTGGGGAGCAGAGGGTCTCTTACCTACTGGAGTGGCCTCGAGCCCTCCCCCTTAGGCCGCTCGGGCACCCCGGCTGAACATATGTTTTTGCTTCAGCCCTATTTTAGCATTCTATGCTTTAGAAACTTTATCGAGCATAGCATCTATTCTGCCTCGATCTTTTTCAAAATTCACAACTTGTATGCATTCCCTAACTTCGTAGCCTCGTGCTTTAAGGGTCTTCAGCAGCTTAGAAGCATAGTCTATTGGAAGATCGGCTGTAGTGATGCAGTATATTGGAGTTTTTATTAAATTAGCGTATTTCTGTATAAATGAATGTATTGGAGGGGCTTCCATGCCCCACCAGATTGGCGTAGCAATAACTACTGCGTCATAAGTCTCAGGCTTGAAGCCCTCATCCCCCTTTATTGGGATGTTCCTGCTAAGCAGTGTTTCATATAGGGTCCGTGGATTTAAGTGAAGGAGTCTACTCGAGTATTCTCTAATGGGCCTTACTGTGAATACATCAACTCCTACTCCAAGGTCTTTGAGCTTGTGAAAGACGTATTCAATCAATCGCCTCGTCTTACCGGTCTTACTGTAATATATTATGGCGATCTTCAAATCCTGAACCCCTGGCGGGATGAATGTGCTGGGCGGCTTAATAATCTAATAATCCATGGCTTAGCGAGGGTTGAAACTTGTTGTCGAATATTAAGAGGAACACGCTGTAGGAGCGTGAAGAAGGCTATGCTTATTTAATATTCTTGAGGCATTCATGAGCTTCGCCATCATTTACTTCCAGTAGGGATTCCTAAGCATTTATGGAGGCACTGCTCCAAGCCCCCGCAGCTAATGCAAGTGGACGTCAGCCCCGCTGAGCTCAGCAACCGTAGTGAAATTGCAGAGCCCTAAATCCCTGTAGGCATGCAGAGGTTCATGGCGTAGGAAAAGAATGTGAATTGATTAAGTGCATTTCTAGGGGGAAACGAATGTCTAGAGGGAACGGAAACTCTTTAAACCACTTGTATAATGCTATTTATGGGTGTATTAAGTGAGCTTCGGTCCTCCAGCAATGGGTTACGATAGGGCAATAACTATATTCTCTCCAGATGGCAGAATATACCAGGTTGAGTATGCTTTTGAAGCCGTTAGAAGGGGCTGGACTACGCTTGGAGTGAGAACTAAGAGCACTAGTGCGTTAGTTGTTGAAAAGAAGAAGATATCTCCATTAGTTGATTCAAGCATTATCCAGAAGATATTTAAAATAGATGATCACGTTGGAGCCACATTTGCTGGAATAGCTGGTGATGGAAGAATACTCATAGATTATGCAAGACGCGTAGCTTTACAGCACAGGTTTCTCTACGATGAACCCATGCCTATAGAACTCTTAGCTAAGAACGTTTGCGACATAAAGCAAATGTACACTCAACATGCTGGAGTGAGGCCCTTTGGAGTAGCATTAATATTTGCTGGCGTAGACTTTAGAGGAGCAGAGCTATTTATGACTGAGCCCAGCGGCAGATATATGAGCTACTTTGGTGTAGCGCTAGGTGAACACGCTCAAGCTGCAGTGGAGTATTTAGAGAAGAACTATAGGAAGGATCTTGGAGTGAAGGAAACCATAAGGTTAGGAATACATTCACTAATGCACCCGGCAGAAGAGAAACTCGGCCCTGAAAACCTCGAGATAGGCTATGTAGATGTTGAGGAGAGGAAGTTTAAAATACTGTCCATAGAGGACATAAGTGCTCTCCTCGAATGATCTCTTTTAACCCACGTCAATTCAATTTTAATAGCAGTTATTAGTTAGAGAACAATATTAGACTTAGTGATAAAGCCTCTAATCGCCATGGTGGTATGTTGTCTAGTAGACACATAATAGCTAGGTATGAAGCAAAAGGGCATAGATTTGAGATCTTGGTGAATCCAGATGCAGCGCTAAAAGTAAAGGAAGGGGCAAGCGTCAGCATAGATGAACTACTCGTAGGAGACATCGTATATAAGGACGCTAAGAAGGGGTTGAAGGCTTCTCCTGAAAGCCTTAGGGAAGTATTTGGAACAGACGATCTAAAGAAGATAGCAGTTGAGATAGTTAAAGGCGGGGAGCTTCAATTAACTTCCGAGCAGAGGAGGCACATAATTGAAGTCAAGAAGAGGCAGCTGATCAGCCTCATAGCTAAGAATGCCGTAGACCCAAAGACTAAGCTCCCCATACCTATTAAGAGAATTGAAGCTGCACTAGAGCAAGCGAGGGTAGCAATAGATCCTTATAAGAGTGTTGAAGCTCAGTTACAGGACGCAATATCAAAGATCTCGAAGGTTATGCCAATAAAGATAGCTAAGGCTCTACTAGCCATAAGCATTCCATCAGAACACGCTGGTAAAGTATACAGGCAATTAACGACTTTAGGCCAAGTCAAGAGAACTAACTGGCTTAGCAATGGAGATCTATACTTAGAGATAGAGATACCGGCCGGCGCACAGAGCGAGTTTATAGATAAAGTTAATAGCCTTACGAAGGGTACAGCTTCAATTAAGGTAGTTGGAGTAGGGTGAATAAATGGCTAACATATACGTAGCTAATAGGCAAATAGTTAAGCCAGGGGATCTATTGGCTGAAGGAGACGACGCTATAGCTGGCTCCTACACGTATAAAGTAGGAGGTAAAGTGTATGGAACAGTAATAGGCTTAGCTGAAGTAAAGGAGAATGCTGTATCAATAATACCTCTTGAGGGAGTAGTAGTGCCGAGAGAGGGGGATCTAGTTATTGGAGTAGTTGTTGGAGTAGGAGTAACGAATTGGTTTATTGATATAAGGGCTCCATATAAAGCAGTTTTAAACGCTGGTGAAGCAATAGAGCAGTTTAATCCATTAACTGACGACATTAGGAAGTACTTCGATATAGGCGACTACGTTTTAGCTAAAGTGCTTATTTTCGATAGATCTAGGGGACCAATATTGACCACTAAAGCCAAAGGCCTTGGGAAGATAGTTGAGGGATTAGTCATAGATGTAAAGCCGAGCAGAGTTCCAAGAATAGTGGGGAAGAGGAAGACGATGGTTGAAGCCCTCACGTCCTTAACTAACTGCAGTATGACTGTAGCTGTTAATGGAAGGATTTGGATAAAGTGCCCAAACTCATTGTTGGAGGACATAGTGATTAGAGCTATTAGGAAGATAGAGAGTGAAGCCCATATACCTGGTCTAACTGATAGAATAAGGAGGTTCATCGAGGATGAAAAGAGGAGGGCTGGAATACCATGAGCGGCAGGCCTACATTGATTGGAGAGGATGGACTGCGACACGACAATAGGAGACCCGACGAGCTTAGATCAATTAAAATGGAGGTTGGAGTACTAAAGAACGCCGATGGCTCTGCACTAGTTGAATTTGGAAACACCAAGGTTATAGCGGCTGTTTACGGGCCTCGAGAGCCTCCGGCTAAATACATGCTTTCGCCGGAGAAAGCCATAGTTAGATGCAGGTATCACATGGCTCCCTTCTCTACTGCCGAAAGAAAGTCTCCAGCGCCGAGTAGGAGGGAAATAGAGCTATCTAAAGTTATTAGAGAAGCGCTTGAATCAGCCATATTCACTGAGCTATTCCCAAGATCTGCTATAGACATATTCATAGAGGTTCTACAAGCCGATGGAGGCACTAGAACAGCCGGCTTAACGGCTGCGTCACTTGCATTAGCTGATGCTGGGATACCAATGAGGGATTTAATAGCTGCTGTTGCTGTTGGGAAAATTGATGGAGTAATAGTTTTAGATATAGATGAATTAGAGGATGAGTATGGTGAAGCTGATATGCCCGTTGGCATGATGCCTTCCCTTAACCAAGTAGTTCTCCTACAATTAAATGGAGTCATGACTAGGGAGGAGTTTGATGCAGCAATGAACTTAGCTGTGAAGGGGATATTTGAAGTCTATAGATTGCAGAAGGAGGCTTTATCAAAGAAGTACATGCTTTACATAGAGGAATAGAGGTGTTGTGAGATGAGTGTAACGCCAATACAGCCTCCAATACCTAAACTTAAGAGGGAGGCAATAGTCTCTGCCTTAAAGAAGGGGGCTAGAGTTGATGGAAGGGGGTTTGAGGACTTTAGACCCATAACTATAGAGTTAAACCCCATTCCTAGGAGGAGTAATGGCTCTGCACTAGTTAAGCTTGGTAATACATCTATCCTCGTTGGAGTGAAGATAAGCGTTGAAAGGCCTTTTCCCGACAGACCTAGTGAAGGAGTCCTCCAAGTTCACGCAGAATTCGTACCGCTGGCATCTCCATCGTTTGAACCAGGCCCCCCAGATGAAAATGCTGTTGAAGTCGCTAGAGTGATAGACAGGTGTTTGAGGGAGTCGAAGTCAATAGATCTAGGGGAGTTAGTCATAGTGCCGGGAAAGTATTCGTGGAGCATATACAATGACATATACTTACTTGATCACGATGGAAACGTAACTGATGCAAGCACTCTTGCATCAATGGCTGCACTAAACGTAGCTAGGCTGCCGAAGCTGGTGTCGGTAGAGAATGACCAAGTTAAAATAGATTACGGCACTATGGATAAACAGCTTCCAGTAAAGTTAAATGTAGTGACAGTTACATTAGTTAAGATCGGGGGGTACATACTACTGGATCCAAACCTAGATGAAGAGATTTTGGCTGAAGCCAAGGTCACTGTAGGCATTGATAGCGGTGGCAGGATAGTTGGAATACAGAAAAGTGGAGGAGGACTATCGGTAAGTGAATTAAATTATGCAGTAGATACAGCCATTAAGAAGAGCCGCGAACTACTCACACTCTTAGAGAAAGCATTAAAAACTGTTTAAAGATAGAGAGAAGCAGCGATGCAGGTAAACGATGGGCTGAGCAACTATGGGTGGAACAAAGGTAGTGAAAATAGCTGGACGCTATGGAGCTAGATATGGTTCAACGTTGAGGAAGAAAGTTAGAAACATATTAATGAAAAGATATTCCGCCCACAACTGCCCCTTCTGTTCTTCAAGAGGGGCTGTTTATAGAGTGAGCGCTGGCTTATGGAAGTGCAGGAAGTGTGGAAGTACGTGGGCTGGAGGAGCCTATACTCCAAGAACGGAGCTGAGTAAGTACTTCCCCAAGTACGTATCAAGAAAGTAGCGGAGCTCTTTATGCAAATTGTTTTTACAACATCGCGCAGGCCTAGTCGAAGAACTAGAAGCTTAGTAAGTGAATTAGTCTACTGCATCCCTAACTCATTTAAATTAAGTAGAGGCAGGAAATCCCTCATTGAGTTAATTCATGAATTAATCTCTCTATCCGCAAAGTACTTTGCAGTAGTCCTTGAATACAAAGGGAATCCCGGGCGAATTGCTTTCTACAAGCTATACCATGAGCTCCGCGAGCCAAAACCCTTGTTCTCAATAACTATTGGGGGAGTGAAGTTGTGTAGAGAGATTAGGGGCAGGGTTTTAGAAAAGAGTCCCCCGAGGGAGTTATCGATAGATACATATGGTTGTGGAACAGATGAGTGCTTTAAACTAGCCGATCTTCTAATGGAAGTACTTAATGCTAAAGTGGGTTCAGCGAAGAGCGGTGTAAGGCTTGTGTTAAGTAATGGGTGCAGCGGGCTTATAGAGGTATCATTTATTAATGCTGGTGGAGAAGTAGTTGGGCCAGTAATTAAAGTGGGTAAGGTAAGGTTATTTGAAGGTGAGGATAGGCATTAAGCACGAGGATCTAGGGCTGCTGAAGGCTATCCACGAATCACTTATACCAGAGTCCAAGAGTCTTCCATCAAGTGAGTGCAGCTTAAGACATAAGCTCCTTGGAGGTGTATTAGAAATAGAGTTTGATTGCAGTAGGGTAAATATTTTAAGAGCTCTTCTAAATAGCTACTTAGGAGTGTTGTCTAGCATAATGGAGTGCGTGGAGGAAGCTTGGAATGTCAATAGAGAGTCTACCTCCAGAAGTAAGGCAGAAGGCAGTTAAATACGATAGCTTAAGAAACATGTTGCTTAAACTAGAGGCGGAACTTAGAGCAGCTGAAAGCGAGCTTAGGGAAGTCAACGAGATCATGGATGCATTAAAGAAATTGCCTGAAAACATTGAAGTATATAAATCAGTAGGCCATGTCTTGATCAAGGAGAGCAAGGACTCTATATACAAGGAGCTTGAGGAGAGAAAGGAGCTCCTCACAATAAAACTACAGAAGTATAAGAACCAGGTGGAAGTACTGAGAAGGCAAGTTAGTGAAAGTGAGAGAGAGCTTAAGGAATCTCTTGAAAGACACGGGATAAGCTTTGAACAAGGCTCGTAGAAGAGTTAAGACCATGGGGCTGGACTTAAGCAAGCTGACGCCTGAAGTAGTTGAGAAAATAGCTATAGAAGTCCAGGAACAAGCGTTTAATAGCTTTAATAGCTTAAGTAAGGAGCTCGGAGAGATCTGCGATGCAGATCTCTCCATATCGATAACTGTGTCAAGTGATTTAGTAACAGTAGCGCTTGACGTATCTACAATGGAGACGGGCCGTAAGTCCACTCACTGCAGTAGTGTAATTGAAGGCGTTGTTAGAGATGTTAGAGCATTCATTGAGAAAAAGCTCATGGAGTATAGGCAGTGGGATGAACACTAGGTCTAATTAATGTCGCTAAATGTAGGCGGGTTTTTCACTTAACCTAGCCTTTAGGTAAAGGTATTGCAACCACTGCTTGAGGAATTGAGACAGTTACAACCACTATAGATACATTATTGGGCGCCTTAGGCATGGTTATCGTAATGCTGCGCCCCGGGCCCAATGCTATGGGCGGCGGCTGCAAGCTAAGCGGGCAGCTGCCTCCATTAGTGTTTGCAAACATTAGTTCGCTACATACCGCGTTGTTTCTTGACGCTATAACGTAAGTGCCGTTACTGTAAACTACTATTATTCCTGTTAAAAGAACTGCCTCGTGGTAGTTGCTCCTCAAAGTTATTACTAAGCTATCATTGCTCTCAACCCATTTGCCCTCCATGGATTTAGCTACATTCACTACATTAGCTTTAGAAAGCGATATGTCCATAAGCTCACTTACGTACTCAATGGTTCTTGAGACTGTGGATATAAAGAACGTTGTAAAAGCTATCAATACAGCTAGCGCTATAGCTGCTCCAATAATGGTGCTTATGGACTTCATCCCACTATATTCGGCTTGCATAAGCTTCAATCACTCCCCCTTCGTAAGTTAATTTAATTAATGTAAAGTTAGTTAGCCCTATGCTACAGGTGATTACTTCTAGGTAAAGGGGTTCTACTACATGTCCTTCAACTGTTCCTCCATTAATGTTGCAGTAGCTTGTAAAGAGGCTCTCATTTACGTAGACGCCGTATAGTTTCACTGGATAGTTGTTTGAAGCAATTACTAGTATTAATTCATCGCCTGAAATGTATGCTGCAGCTATGTCGAGCGCTTGCTTTACTGAAGCTTCTGATTCAATGATTTTCCTGGAAATTCTTTGCTCAGTCATTGATATGAAGTTGTTAGTGTATATGAATAGAAGGGGCATGGATGAAAGAACTATTAGCGTAAGTATGACTGCAGAGAGCTGCTCACTGACTCCAATTGATCGTGCATGCATTTAATGCACCACTAGGTATTCTCTGTAAGAGCTATTAAAAATGTATAAAAACGCGTAATTCACCCTCCGCCACTGTGCGTGAAGCTCTTAATTAGCCTACATCTATAGGCATCTATAGGTGGGGTTGTTGAAGGCTGCAGTAGGCTCAGATGATAATTACTATATAGCGACTTTCATCGCTAAATACTTGGAGTCTAAGGGAATCAACGTAGTGCCCATTGGTGCACTGAAGACCGGCAGGCCATATCCATGGCCCGACGTAGGCTTTGAAGTAGGCGCGCTTGTGTCTAGAGGTGAAGTAGATTTTGGAGTAGCAGTATGTTATACTGGAACAGGCGTCTCTATAGCTGCAAATAAAGTGAAAGGCGTTAGAGCAGCTTTAGTAACTGATGCTAAAAATGCTGCTGGTGCAAGATTATGGAATGACGCTAACGTACTAGCGCTTAGCGCTAGGCTGACGAGCGAGGAGTTAGCTAAGGAAATAATTGACTCATGGATATCAGTTAAGGAAGTTGATCCAAGTGAGCGAGAAAACATAGGTAAACTAAAGAAGTTTGATGAAGAGCGCCAGCGCCTTTAAACCCTTAAACAATAATACGCTTTTTAACACAAAAATATACATAGTGGTGCAGTGTTTTGAGCTTGGAAGGAGTAGTTGATCTACCGCTACACGGCGGCCACGTGCCGCTATGGCTTATAAAGTTAATGAAGAGGATGGCTAAAGCTATTGTAGAAATAATAGTTATTGAAGAAGGCCCAGGTAGTCTAATTAGAAAGCTATCGAACCCTCTTTGGTTTCAAGCGTTAAACAACGTAACAGGCATGGATTGGGATAGCAGTGGTTCAACTACTGTGACTACTGGAGTGTTAAAGGAAGTACTGTGGGAGACTCCAGAACTAGGAGTATTGATGGTTGGGGGAAAAGGAGCTAGAGCTAAGAGAACGCCTGAGGAGATAGCGAAAGCCTCTGAAGCACTAAACATTCCGTATAGCGTTGAAGTGCATTTAGTGAAGTGCTCTAGGCTTGCAGCTAAAGTCGATTCATCCCTACTGCAGGACAGGTATGTGCTATACCATCACTCAATGGCTTTAAGCGAGAGAGGCGAGTGGTCAATTGTTCAACAAGGGATGAATACTTCACTTAAACTAGCTAGAAGATACCACTGGTTAAACCCACCCTCCTTTACTACTGAGCCCCATGAAGGAGTAGCAGGCTATAGACATAAGGGAATTCTCAACTTAATCTCTAGAGAATCAATTAAAGTACAGAGAGTACTGCTAGACCTAGTTAATGAAAAGCCTGTGAAAGTCTTAAGCCTCTATGCTGAAGCATTAGCTATAGCTAGTGGTGTGAAACCTCTATCACTATACCTACTTGAAAGCGGGACTGGCGTGGTAGCTGAAACAAATGATTTAACATACTATAGACCTCTGCCTAAGCCAAGCATTTTACTAAAAAGCCTTGACTTAGCTTACGAAGCCCACCCCCATGACGTAGAGGAACTGCTGTTAATTAAAGGAGTTGGGGCAAGCACTATAAGGGCTCTAGCCTTAATAAGCGAATTGATCTTCGGGGAAAAGCCCAGTACTAAGGATCCAGTCACGACACCTCTAGATCCATTTAAGTACTCCTACACTATTGGAGGAAAAGACGGAGTTCCCTACTCAGTTAGGGAAGAAGACGCTGAGAAAGTAATTATAACTCTTGAAGACATAGTTAATTCAGCTAGGCTTGGGGATAGAGAAAAGCTCCTAGCTCTAAAGAGGCTTAAGAGGCTCAAGCTATGCTTTAGTAAATAATAAAGCATTTACTACTAAGTTATTTATTAATTTGGTAAAACATTTATAATATAGTTATCTATGCCTTTAAGGCGGTGACCCCTTTGGAGTACGGCTACGACGTAAAACCCATTCCACTAAAGGATAGAAAGTACAGCTTCTTAGATGTATACAATATATGGTTTGGAGCAGGCATTAGCATAGCTGAGTTCTGGGCTGGCGCAGTACTTATCCGCCCGCTTGGACTTGATTTTCCAACAGCTCTCCTAGCCATAGTTATAGGCCACTTGATCGGTAATGCCCTGTTGAGTGCTGTAGGGTTAATGGGCTTTATTAGCGGAGTTCCAACAATGGTCTTAACTAGAAGGCCTCTTGGAGTTAAGGGGTCATATCTAGCTTCACTACTGAACTATCTTCAGCTCGTTGGCTGGACTGCAGTAATGCTTATAGTTGGTGCACTAGCTATGAATGAAGTATTCAGCGCTACGTTTGGAGCAGATCTCTATTATTTATGGATACTTGCTCTAGGGGCAATGGTTGCTCTATGGAGTTTAAGTGGCCCGGAGAAGTGGAGGAGCTTAGAAAAATTTTCTGCTCTAGCCCTCTCACTGCTCTCAATATGGCTTGTAGTAGTCATTGCAACTAACTATGATCTGGGGGGCATAAGCTATCTCCCTACGACTCTAAATGCAAAGTTCTGGGTGGGTATAGACCTAGTGGTGGCAATGCCTGTTTCATGGGCTCCCCTAATAGCTGACTACACTAGGTTCTCTAAGGATGGGAGGAGCGCTTTTCTAGGAAGTTACTTAGGTTACTTTGTCTCCAGTTCTCTCTTCTACATCCTCGGTGCTTTAAGCAACTCCATAGCGGGAGAATTAGATCCTATAGGAATAGTGGCGTTCTACGGGCTCGGCATACCAGCTTCAACCATAATAGTTCTCTCTACTGTTACAACAACGTTCTTAGATGTCTATAGTGCTGCAATAACTGTGAAGAATATCTTAAGTAGAGCTAATGTTAGAAGACAAATAGCGTTGAGCAGCGTTCTTGGAATGCTGTTAGCAGTAGTTTTCCCAGTGCATCAATACGAGTGGTTCCTCTTAATAATCGGAGGCGCATTCACAAGCCTTACGGGCATAGTGGTGGCCGACTTTATGTTAAATAAAGCAAAGTATCAAAGCTCCTTCAATAGCTGTGAACAAATAAGTTTTCCAGCTATAGCCATTTGGTTAACAGGCTTCTTGCTGTACATACTTCTAGCAATTTCATCACTTATGCCGGGCTTGACGATTCCTGTTTTCAGCGAACTAGGGTCAATGTTAGGCTCATCTATAATTACCGTAGCTTCAGTTATGTCTCTATACATCATTTATAGAAAGCTTTGGGCGGGGTGATGTAGTGTGAGCTTTAGGAAAACTATAGGTAAAGTGAGTAGGGAGCTATTTAACGATGTAATATTTAGAAGTCTTGGAGTAGTCGATCCTAGTGTAGTTGTTGGACCTAAGTACGGTGTAGACTTTTCAGTGATTGAAATAGGGGATAAGGCATTGATATTTGAAGTAGACCCAGTGTTCGTCGTCCCAGAGTATGGGTGGGATAGAAGCTCTTGGTTTGCAGTGCACATACTTGCAAGTGATGTAGCTGTATCAGGCGTGCCTCCAAAGTACTTATTCATAGACTTAAACCTGCCTTTATCGATGACTGATGAAGAGTTCAAAGAACTATGGCTTGGCATACATAGGGAGTGCTTAAAGCTCGGCATAAGTATTGCCGGAGGCCATACGGGCAGGTATGGTGGAGTGGATTACCCAATGATTGGTGGAGCAGTCATGCTGGCCGTAACTAATAGAGATAATTACGTTACTCCAGAAATGGCTAGGCCGGGAGACCTAGTGATCATGACTAAGGGCCCAGCCATAGAGACAGCGGGCATACTATCAACAATGTTTCCAGAAGTGCTCGTAGAAAGCTATGGACCTGAGTTTGCCTATAGAGCGAAGGACTTATTCTGGCTTCAAACAGTAGTATATGATGCATTAACGCTGGCTAAGCTCAGTTTAAGGAGCGGCGTATCGGCAATGCATGATGCAACTGAATACGGCGTTTGGGGCGCTCTACACGATTTAGCTGAAGCAAGCGGTGTTGGAATAAGAGTTTACGAAGATAGGCTATTCATTAGGAGCGATGTCGAGAAAGTCATTAAAGCCTTCTCAAAGTTTACGGGCATCACAGACGTAGATCCTTATGCATCAATAAGTGAGGGAACTCTAATAGCTGCCGTTAAAAGAGATAGGGCTGAAGCAGCTATAGAGCTCTTAAGGAACGCTGGAATAGACTCTTCAATAATAGGGGAAGTAGTTGAGGGAGAAGGAGTTTACTTAATGAGAAGCGATAACAGCGAGATCGAAGTACCCATGCCAGCTCAAGACCCATTCTGGCTACTTTTCTTCAAAACTCTCGAGATCATCAGGGAGGCAGGGAGCAATTGAAGATCATTCCAACTGCATTAACTATAGCTGGAAGCGATAGCGGTGGAGGAGCGGGAATTCAAGCAGACTTAAAGACTTTCGCTGTAATGGGAGTACATGGAACGTCAGCAATAACTAGCATTACTGCGCAAAATACTAGAGAAGTGAGGGCTGTACACGACATTCCGCCAGAAGTAGTTGTAGCTCAAATAGAGGCTGTAGTAGATGATATAGGTGTTGATGCAGCTAAAACCGGGATGCTGAGCAACAGCAGCATTGTTAATGCAGTTGCTAAAACAGTTGAGAGGTATGGATTTCCGCTAGTTGTAGACCCAGTTATAGTAGCTAAGTCAGGCGCTAGACTTTTAAGAGAGGAAGCTGTTGATGAATTATTGAAGAGCCTCATTCCCTTAGCTAAAGTTGTTACTCCAAATGTATTTGAAGCCGAAGTCCTCTCAAACACTAAGGTGGCTAACTTAAGTGATGCTAAGAGAGCGGCGCAAACAATAGTGGAAGACTATGGTTGTGAAGCAGCGATAGTTAAGGGGGGTCATGTTGAAGGAGAGTACTCCATTGATGTAATGTACTATCGTGGAACATTCTATGAATTTAAAGGGCCGAGAATATTGACTAAGAACACTCATGGAACTGGCTGCAGCTTCTCAGCTGCAATAGCTGCTGGAATAGCTAAAGGTAAGGACTTAGTTGATGCTGTTAGAGCTGCAAAAGAGTTGATAACAATAAGCATTGAGTACAGCCTTGAACTTGGAGGAGGACATGGGCCCGTAAACCCCGTGGCTTACATCATGATACCTGCTGAGAGGTATAGAGTACTTAGCGAAGTTGAGACAGCAATAACCTACTTATCTAGTAACGGTGAATTAGTGAGTGAAATAGTGCCTGAAGTAGGCATGAACATAGGGATGGCTATCGAATCCCCATATGCTAGGAGCCCCTTAGACGTAGCAGCTGTGCCAGGAAGAATCTCTAAGTATAGGAACACCATACTAGTGCCGGGTAAACCCGAGTATGGAGTTTCTAAGCATATAGCTACAGCAATACTAACCGCCATGAGCTTCGATAGCAGGATAAGGGCCTCAGGAAACATCGCTTACTCTAGACATGTAGAGGAAGCTGTAAGAGCGCTTAACTTAACTGCATCGAGTTTTGATAGAAGGCTTGAACCCCCTGAAGTAAAGAAAGTTGAGGGAGGTACTACTAAATGGGGCATAGCTCATGCAATCAAAGTATTTGGAGGAAGGGTTCCAGATGTAGTATTCGATTACGGTGAACACGGTAAGGAGCCTTTAACTTTCGTATTTGGGGAAACAGCCTCATCTGTCGCTAGAAAGATAGTCAGCATAGCTAGGGAACTTAAACGTTTAACATCATAACTCTAGCCAACTTAAACTAAGAGCTTGGAGTCGAGGAGATTATTTAGGGGATGAGGCAGCAGTTTAAAGGCTGTTCATTTGAGGAAGCTTTACGCTATAAGGGTGCACTACCTCAAGAAGAAGTAAAATACAAGAGCTTTCGGAGTATGAGCTCTACTTACATAGATCGTTAAGTTGAGGGGAGTTGATGCTGAGTACTCCATTTAACTAAATCATTTAACCAAAGTGAGTAGTATCCTATGTACGGCAGTTTCAATATGTATCCACTTACCTCAATTACTTTCCCCTCAATATTTGAATATGGTACCCCGTTTTTGCACGGCGGTAGAGCTGGATCCACTACTGGATTGTTATCTCCTTTAACTAAGTAGCATGTGGAAGTACTTTCATTAATGACGGCCACTACTCTATGTATGATTAATGTTGAACTGCGTCTATATATTACTACATCGCCTACATTTATTTCACTAGGCTTAGGCTTGTATGAAAACACTAAATCTCCTTCACGTAGTGTTGGAAGCATGCTTTTTCCATCGACAGCAGCTAATGGTGCTTCGCTCCCTGTTATAAGTGTGAGTATAGGCCTTATGAAAGCCGCTATTGCAAGGATCAAAGCAATTATAGCTATGTTCGCTAACTCCTCCCACTTCAAGAAACTGCGCCTCACTGCTATTAGAATTCCCTATTTTTCTTCGTATTCCTCTAATTTAGCCATTTCTTCATCTAAATTCTCCAAGTCTATTTCTATCACCTTCGGCTCCCTCCTCTCTTCAACACTTATTTCCCTTCCACTAACTTCAACACTGGTCTCCCCAACCTTCAACTTGCTTACTACATCCCTCCACCTATGGCCGCAGTTAGGGCATTCGAAAACACCCATGATCGTTATAGTTATCCTCCCCTTCCTGTCAGGTATTGGTGCTACTAATTGCCACGTCTTAGTGGGTTCATTAACTACGGTTCCGCAGTTAGGGCATTCAAAGCTTCTTCTCTTAGGCATACGTGTCCCCTGCTGCCTGCTTTACAGATATGTTGATAGTCATAGTATTTAAATTCAAGCATGCGCTTATCGTTAAGATTGACGCGATGCGGGCTGTAGATTAAGGCTTTGCGGAAGCTAATCTATGTTTCCCCGCCTTTATCGACTACAGCTATTTCACTAAGCAGTCTCCTCGATCTATAGAAGCCTATGTAAGACGCCATTACTCTAACTGATACACTTACCTCCTCGTGAAACGAGCACTTTGATTCAACCAAGCTTCCGTCAACTAGCTTAGCCCTTATTTTCTTAAAAAGATTGCTTCCACAGTCTATTACTTCAAAGCCCTTTACAAATCCATTGAGGGCTAAAGCCTCTACGTACCTAAGGCTGCAGTCCTCCCTACACACAACGTATTTATTAATAGCTTCCCCGCCGCTCATAGAATCCGCCTCCTAAGTACTAGTGGATTCTCTTAGGCTAGGAACTATTAGAGCTTTTGCTTAGCTTTCTCGAGAAATCTATCAACAAGCTCATCTATTCTTGGCCCTTCAACTATCTTAATGTTGAAGAACACTTTAGCGAATTCCTTATCTACTTTAACTATCTTCGATATATCGCTCTGGGTTCCAAGAACTATTGTATCAGCTGGTGCTTTACGCAAAGTCTCCTCTAGATCCATTAACTGCTCCCTCCTGTACCCCATGCTTGGAACTACTTTACTTAAGTGCGGATACTTCCTATAGGCTTCAGCTATAATGCCTACTGCATATGGTCTTGGATCAACTACTTCAGCTGCTCCATACTTCAATGCAGCTACATAGCCTGCAGCGTAAGGTGAGCCTCCATGAGTAATTGTTGGAGAGTCCTCTACGACAACAACCCTCCTCCCCTCTATCGCCTCAGGCCTATCGACGCTTACTTCACTTACCGCTAGGCTTATCGACGCCCGTGGATTAACCTCCCTGATATTGCTTACCACCTTGTTTACATCCCGTTCATCAGCCTGATCAACTTTATTTACTATGACTGCGTCAGCCATTCTTACATTTACTTCGCCTGGATAGCTTGAAACCTCTTGCCCAGGCCTCATCGCATCAGCTACAGTTATTAAGTAATCTGGCCTATAGAAGGGCCAATCGTTGTTCCCCCCATCCCACAGTATCACATCGCTCTCCGATTCCACTAATTGAAGCAGTTTTCCATAATCTGCGCCTGCGTAAACTGTGAGACCCATGTTTATGTAGTGCTCGTACTCCTCCCTCTCCTCAATTGTAACGCCATACTTATCGAAGTCCTGGACTGAAGTAAACTTTTGTACAACGTATTTCTCTAAATCGCCGTAAGCCATCGGGTGCCTCACTATGCTTACACGCAGATTGTAATTTATGAGAGATCTAGCTACTTCCCTCGACACACTGCTCTTTCCAGCACCAGTTCTAACTCCTACAACTGCTATTACTGGTTTAGATGATTCAAGCATAGTCTCCTTGGGTCCAATTATTCTAAATGAAGCACCCGTAGCCAGTACTTCGCTCAGCAACCTGCCGAGGTCGTTGTACGTAAGATCGCTGAAACTTAAGATTACTTCATCAACGTTATTCCACTCAACAAGATCCTTTAAACAGCTAGCCGATACTATAGGTATGCCGTTTGGATAAAGAGAGCCAGCCAGGCTCGGGGGGTATCTACGTCCAGAAATCCCAGGTATTTGTGTTGCTACAAATGCAACGACTCTATACTCAGGGTTATCTCTATAGACTACGTTAAAGTTGTGGAAATCCCTGCCGCCAGCACCAATCATTACTACTCTTCTGCCTCCAGCCAAATGACTCACCTCAAGCTGTGTGATTTGCGGAGCTATATATAACTCTTTAATGTGTGAAGAAGGTTATGCTCCCTCTTTTAAAAACTGTCTTATTGCAACAGAGCCTTAGGGTGAAGTGTATGGCTGAGAAAGCGTTTGAGAGAGCTTGGTACGGCGCTAGCGAGCCAACGATAGGCGAAAAGCTCAAAAGCATTTTCAAGAATGATAAGGAGCCTCTATCTAAGAGAGCTGTTATGGCAAACTATAGGGTTAGATCAGCTCTCAACAGAGTTAGATCGTATATAGATAGGATAAATGAAAGAGATAAGGAACTCTTTGAGAGAGCCGTTGAATCACTCATGAGGAAGGATGAAGCGAGAGCAAAGATCTACGTCAATGAAGTCGCTGAAATAAGGAAGATAGCTAGACAGCTACTGACGGTGGAGTACGTATTAGAGCACGCTAGCATAAGGCTTGATACATTCATGATTGTTGGAGAAGCATTTACAACAGTTGCACCAGTGGTAGGAATATTGAAGGAAGCAGCTAACATATTGAGAGGGATAGCGCCAGACCTGTGGATAGACTTAAACATGGCTGTATCGGACCTCAGTACAGTGATGAGTGCTGCTGGATTCGACGTAGGGTTGGGCACTGAGATAACTATGAGCCCTGAAGCAAAGAAGATCTTTGAGGAAGCGAGAATTGTTGCAGAACAAAGGCTGAGGGAGAGATTCCCGGAGCTCCCAGCCACCGCTTTTGCGGTAGGAGAGCAAGCAGGGATTCAGCAAGGGAAGCAGTGAGTAAAGCCTCTGTTTTTACACTGATGCCGACGTTAGCACATATTTTTTGAGTATAGTTTATAAATCTCATCAATAATGCTCTCTCTAATTTCACTGAGCACTCTACCGCCACTACTTAATACAACTCCAGGCTCTCCACCAACTGCTTTGCCTATTACTGAGCATGGAATGCCTATTTCTAGAAGAGAATTCACTGCCCTATCAACATATGGCTCAGGTATTGTTGCTATTAGTGAGCCGCTGCTGAGGAGCTTTAATGGATCTATGTTTAAGGCTCTAGTCACAGCGGCGACAACGGGGTTGAGCTGTATAAGGGAAGGATCTATTGCTAATCTGATTCCACTAGCAATGCTTACTTCATAAAGACCTTCCAGTAAGCCTCCCTCAGTGAGGTCGTGCATTGATGACGCGTATGGAGCTATTCTTAGTGCTGCTTCAACAACGCTTACCCGCTCTATGAACTTCCTTGCCTCAGAGATTACATCTGAGCCTAACCCCCTTTCAGCAAGGAGATGTGGGAAGTCCCATGCAATTACGGAAGCCCCTTCACCGCCAATGCAGCCAGCTACAATCACTAGATCCTCTAGTCGCGCGCCTTTAGTAGTCACTATTCGCTTGTCTGTGTATCCTATTACTGTTGATATGACTATGGGCCTCGGCAATCCTGGAGTATATTCAGTATGCCCCCCTATTATTGAAATACCTATTGCTTTAGCGGCCTTATCGGCATCACTCATTATTCCATCAACTAGCCCTTCATGCGAGTTGGGCGGCGTAAGGACTACTAACTCAGCCCACCTAGGTCTAGCTCCTCTTACTGCAACATCGTTTGCAGCTACGTTTACAGCTAACCAACCTATCCTCCTTGAAGCAGTTGTTATCGGATTGGTGTGTGTTACTAAGTAGCCGTTACCCAGCCTCACTATGCCTGCATCCTCTCCAAATGCTGGCCCCTGAACTACGTCTGGGTCGTTGACGCCAACGTATTTAAAGACCATGGATTCAAGGATCTCTCTTCTAGGCTTGCCTACATTCACGAACTCTCCCCCCTCTTCTTAAGCACTCCACGCAGATATATGATATTGTTGATAATTGAACTAGGCAGTCTTCGCAGCCAACTCTACCGCAGTTTATGCAATACCCTATAGATGGATTTTTTCCACAAATTTCGCATAGCAGAGATTCACATACGCTACACAAGTTCTTCAGCAAGTTGTAGTGCTGTCTACAAACAGGCCTGCCGCACTTGCTGCATACATAGACTGCCTCTGCGCTACATACGGCGCAGTACTTCTTAAAGCCCTCCAAATCCTTCAACGAGCTCCTCCCCAATGCTCTTTAACAGACACTACGTAGTCAACTAAATTAGTTGGCTTCCTAAGGGGGCTTTACTCTATAAAACCTAGATACATTTTCAACCTCCACTCTATACAAGTATTCCTCACTCACTATGCCTTCGCTTACTAAGCTTATTAATTCGCGAGGTATGTCCCAGGGGTATGAAGATACACCGGGTCTCTTAGGGTCATCTATGAAGTCCGACTCAGTCATTAATCGCTCGGGTTTATGAGGCAATAGGGTTCTGTAAAGCTTCTCCTTAGCTGGAACAGTATACCAGTATCCGTAGCTCTCAGCGTAATGAGCTTCACTAGGCGATACGTGATGTAGTAGTAGTGAGCCTGCTTGAATCTTTGCTGATTCAGCGATCCTCCTTATTGAAGCAACTGTAGAGTAACCTCCTTGCTCTAAGTGTAAGTGGATTAACATATCGTTATCCCTAGCTACTTCAATAGCGTAAATAAGTATTAGCTCCGACGTAACGATCCACGCTGGGTTCACTGCATAATGCTGTCTCCCAACTTCGCCTATGCCGTCTACAGCTTTTTCATCGTGTAGCTTGGCGATATAATCTATGATTTTTTCAGCTAGTTCAACTATTTCACTAGGACTCCAGCCAGCCTTAAAATATGCGTCAACTAGCGATGGATGGAAGCCCGCTAAAGTACTTACTTCAACACCCTCTCTTCTTGCCTTCTCAGCTTCCCTCAGCAGTATTTCAATGGACTTCTCATGGCTTTCAAAGCCTAAGCCCTCTATTCCGTAATGCTGCGGGGGGAGGGAGACTATAGCCATGAACCATCCATTGGCTTTCCTAAATTTTTTAGCCACTACCTCAGCCCCCAAGCCCATGATCGGATTGGTGTGTAAGTGTGCATCACTGAACGCTAGAGTCAAAGCACTCCTCCCTACAGGCATAAACTACGATTAACTGAGAACTTATAGCTCTCTCAGTTTGAAAAGCAAAGTGTTGATAAGGGGTTTGTTTTAAGAAGGCTTAGTAGAGGGGGCTTATTGATTGAAGCTGTATGAGTATGAGGCTAAGGAGATTGTAAGTAGGTATGGAGTAAAAGTGCCTAGAGGATTTTTAGCTACTTCAATAAATGGAGTTAGGGAAGCTGTTGAAAAGCTTGGGGGAGAAGTGGTTTTAAAGAGCCAAGTACTCGCTGGACGTAGAGGTATTTCTGGAGGAATAAGGTTTGCTAAAACTCTTAAGGAAGCTGAGGAAACTTCATCAGAGCTCCTTAAAATGAGGATCTCCGGCAAGGAAGTTAAACAATTACTTGTTGAGGAAAGGGTTTGCGTAGATAAGGAGCTTTACTTAGCTCTAACAATCGATAGATCTAAGAGAGCATTCGCTATTTTAGCATCGACTCTCGGGGGAGTGGAAGTTGAGGAACTCGTTAGAAGGCATCCGGATGCATTGATTAAAATAACTGTTGATCCTATAGTTGGCCCAGCGCCATTTACGTCAAGATGGCTGACGGAATTCTACAATCTCAGCAAAGATCTTGAGCATCAAGTAATGAAAATAGTTGACTCCATGTGGAGAGTTGCAGTTGAGTATGATGCAGAGCTAGTCGAATTCAACCCACTCGCACTTTCATGCAGTGGTGAGTTAATAGCTCTAGACGCCAAGATAATCATTGACGACAACTCCCTCTATAGACATGGAAGACTCATAGATAAAGTGTATAGGGATCTCTCAGACGCTGAAGCAATAGCTAAAAGGCACGGCTTATCATACGTTGAACTCTCGGGCAACATAGGGATAATATGCAATGGAGCAGGACTCACTATGGCTACAATGGATTTAGTCAAGACCTATGGCGGAGAGCCAGCTAACTTCCTGGATATCGGCGGTGGAGCATCTAGTGAACAAGTAAAGGAGGGGTTAAAGCTCTTATTAACTAATCCACGAGTAAAAGTAGTGTTAGTAAATGTATTTGGTGGAATAACTAAGTGTGATGAAGTTGCAGAAGGATTAATTAGTGCTGTAAGTGAAGTGGGCAGCGTAAAACCAATTGTAGTTAGATTAATTGGGACAAACGACAGCATTGGGAGGAGAATTCTTATGGAGAAAGGAGTGAAGGCATTCTCAAGCCTTAGAGAAGCTGTTGCAGTAGCTGTAGAGTTAGCGAGGCGAGATCCGTGGCGATCTTAGTTGATGAAGGTACGAGAGTGCTTGTTCAAGGAATTACAGGTAGGCAGGGAGCTTTCCACACAAAGCTCATGATTGACTATGGTACGAAGGTGGTTGCTGGAGTAACACCTGGAAAAGGAGGTTTAAGCATCCATGGAGTACCTGTATACAATAGCGTACTTTCAGCTATACATAAGCACCCTGAGATAAATACTAGCATAGTTTTTGTCCCAGCCCAGTACTCGCTCGACGCAGTTCTAGAGGCTCTTGAGGCAGGCATAGAAGTAGTTGTTGTAATAACTGAAGGAATTCCGCTTAGAGATGAATTAATCATAGTCAATAAGGCTAGATCCATGGATAGAATAATCGTGGGACCCAATACTCCTGGAGTAATATCTCCAGGAATAGGGAAAGTCGGAATAATGCCCTCCCAAGCTTTTTCAAGAGGTGTAGTAGGAATAGTGTCAAGAAGCGGTACTCTAACGTACGAAATATCTATGGAAATAAGTGAAGCGGGACTGGGGCAGTCAAGTGTTGTAGGGATAGGGGGAGATCCTGTAACAGGCCTAGACTTCGTGGAAGTCTATGAAATGTTCATTAATGACCCGGCTACAAAGGCTGTAGTAATTATTGGAGAAATAGGTGGAGATGCTGAAGAGAGGCTGGCTGATTATATAAAGAGAAGTGGAGTTGAGAAACCTACACTCGCTTACATAGCTGGTATGACAGCTCCTCCGGGTAAACGCATGGGTCACGCTGGCGCCATAATATCGATGGGACTTGGGACCTGGGAGAGCAAAAGGGAGGCCTTAGAGGATGCAGGTGTGATGGTTTTCAAAGCTCCATGGGAGATCTCTAGGGCTCTACTTAACGTTATACAGGGCTGAAACACTGTTGTTGGCTTAACTCAACTCAGCTATTAAAACCCTTAGAGCTACTTGCACTACGAGCAGCCCATGTTCTTAAAAAGAGCTCGGCTCACTTCCTAGCTGCATTGATGGGAAATTAAGTCACACTTATTTAAAGCCGTTATTATTGGCTTCAAAAGCCTTCTCAACAATGCCCTCTAGCTTAGAGCTCCGAGCAGTCATGGGAGCTCCAGCATCAAGTGCCTCAATAATTACGTTGGTTCTCCCCCATGTCCCAAAGATCCTTCCATGAGGCTGGAGCCAGTCAATTCTTAAGAAACTCGTAGTGTTTGCAATCAAAGTATTAATTAACTTCGCTTAATCCTCTAACTATTTCCCCTAACTCGCTTAGATTCTTTATATCTAGCCAGTCAATTCTATGCCCAGGTATTCCTTCTCCGCGAATTATTCTAAGGATTTCACTAATGACTTCGCCAACTTCTTTACCAGTTGCGTCTACTTCAAATACTTTGTTTTCTCCATAGGCTTCTATAGCGTTTATAGTGCATATTGATAAAAGCTCTGCTTCAACATTCTCCCTTACTTTAGCCTTTTTCCAGCCTTTTTTAATTAATCTATTCCTTAATTCAGCAGGATCCATTCTTAATACTATTGCTAGAATCACATGGTCTTCCGGAACTATTTCACCATAGTGGCTATCTACTACGACTAATTCTTCCTCCTCAATTACCTTCCTTAATTCTTCAATAACTCTTTCTTCATCGATAACGTAGCTCTCAGCTTCTTCATCATACTCTGTATAGAGGCCTCTCTCGATAACAAACGAGCTCAAGTCTATGTGTAGAGCATTAAGTACTTTAGCTAGCCTCTGTGAAACATGCGTCTTTCCAACCCCAGGAGTTCCTGTAACTACTATTACTTTACCATAGCTTTTAGTTTGCGTCTCCATTGCAGCTCACGGCGTTTCTACCTTCACTTAATTAATGCCGTCGTCAGCAGTTTTAGATTAGAAAGACTTAAATAAATATGGGTTGCGACAACTATTGGCGATGTCTTGCAGTGAATTAATGCAGAGACCTGCCTCCTCAGCTATGGAAGCAACGCCCTCCGTGGAGGCTGGGATGAAGGATGTGGCCCGAGGGCTGCATACGTCCATTAATGACTGCGTAGCTCGGAATCCTCTACTTATTTCAAGGTGTTCGTTGATTCCACTGTTTACTCGGCAGTAATTATGCAGGCACTTCACTACGCTATTATGCTCTTTACTTCTTTAACCAGACTACTCTCTGTGGAAACGGTATTTCTATTCCAGCTTCCTCTAACGCCTTCTTGACTTCAGCAACTACTGTCCTCCTCACGCTCAGGAAAAGTTGGGACGGAACCCAATACATGACTTTTATATTTACGGCGCTATCCCCAAGGCCATCAACTACTATGATTGGCTCTGGCTCAGCTAGTATTGCTGAATTACTCCACAGCGTTTTCCTTATCACTTCGACAGCCTTGTTTACATCCGATGAATATGAAATCCCTAGAGTAAACTCAGCTCTGCGTGCAACAGACCTTGAGTAATTGTATATGTTTGATGAAGCTACAGTAGTATTTGGCACTGTGAGGATCTCGCCGCTCCACAACCTTATTTGAGTTGACGCTATGCCTATTGATTCAACTAAGCCCCAGTCATCGCCTATCCTAATAGCGTCACCCACCTTCACTCTTCCCTCAATGAGTAGCAACAGGCCTGAGAAAACTTGGCTTAAAGTCTGCTGTAATGCTAAGCCTACCACTATGCCTACAAACCCTGCTGCCACAAGTATTCCAGTAAGATCTATTCCAATAATTGATAAAGCCGCTAAAAAACCTAAAGCAGTGAATAAAACTCTAATGCCTCTCCTAATGTTTATCAGTACTTCAGGCGCTACTCTTACCTTAATTCTCTCAATGATGAGCCTACTGATGAAAACACCTATGTAGTATGAAGTTATTAGGACAACTACGGCTCCAGCTAGCTTAGTGAATAGCTCTAAGTGCTTCGATACTAAGTCATATATCGTATCGATCAACACTGCCAACACTGATGCCCCTAACTCACTAACTTAAACCGCGCTATAAATTATTGTTTGTCTCCAGAGGTTCATTTATCTTTAGCTTTACTTTAATGCCATTAAGTACGTTTAAATGCATTCTCATACTGCATTCAGACATTCATAGAGTCCACAATGATCTCTAAGTCCTTGGAATTCATAGATAGCCGCTAGGCACGGCAGCGTCGAGCTCCTCAAGGATTAAGGAAAGGAGGTGCTGGAGATTTCGATTTGACGGTTAATGTTATAGCTACTCCCACATGATCTTTCTTAGGCGGTCTAACACGCCTTCTTTTTAATAATTGAATTCAACTCTAGTGGAATCTTATAGCTTCATTAAACTTATAATGCAGTTATAGAAATTTATAGTTACTTAAGCTAAGTATATCTGGGCAACTAGAGGACTCTATGTGGCGCCGTGACAGGGTCAAGCGATGTCAGTATTAAAGGTGTAGTGCATGGAGTATGAGGAGCTAAGCGATGTTGAGAAGAAAGCTCTTGAAGTAATAGCTGGCAGTGGAAACGCAGGCATATTTCAAAACGATCTATGGAAGTTGCTTGGAGTAAATAGTAGGGATACTTCAAGGATTGTAAACAAGCTTCTTAGAAGAGGACTCATAGTTAGAAAACCCGCTGTCAACCGTGGTAGAAGGACGTATTTACTGCTTACATCTAAAGTCGCTAAACCCAAGAAGAAAGTGCCTACGAAAATAGAATTAAGGATCGATCTAGATCGATTTATGGAAATACCCTGCTTCAACTGCCCCTTCATACACAAATGTTATGTCGGCGGATTCTACAATCCAATTACATGCAGCTGGCTTGAGGAATGGATTAATTTAAATGTGATGGGGGGGCGGCGTTCTTTACAGTGACACAACTATGTCAAGCTTATCCACTAAGTCCCCATACCTATTCCTTATAGTTACATCAGATACATTGCATAGAGAGGCTACCTCCTGCTGAGTTCTCCTCTCATCGTTCAGTATTGAAGCCATGTAAACAACGGCTGCAGCAAGACCTATGGGGCCTCTCCCAATGCTTAAATCAACTCCTCTAGACGCCCTAACGATTTCCATAGCTATGGAGTAGGTCCTCTGATTAAGATTAAGATCCTTAATTAACTTAGGTATATAGAGAACGGGGTCTTGTTGAACTGAAGGCAGGGCCCTCACCAGCTCTATGAGCCTCTTTTCAGCATTCCACAAGTCCTTCTCAGCTATGCTGAGGGCTTTGGAAATGGAGCGCAGAGTCGTTGGCAAATTATACTGCTTGCATGCTAAGTATATTGAAGCCGCAGCCATGGAAGCTATGGACTTCTTCCTCATGGATACATCGCTGAGAGCTCTTCTAAGCAATCTACTTGCTTCCTCCCTAACGTACCCAGGTAAATCTAGTTTAGAAGCGTATTTATTCAAGTATTCAAGCCCGACCTCCATAACTCTATCTTTCTTTCCAACCCTAATCTTCCTCTGAACTCTTATCAATCGCTTAGCTTTAATTCTAAGCGCATTAGATCTGAATTCAGATGGATTAAATGTTGTGCAAATACCTCTATCATGAATTGCGTTTGTCAGTGGAACACCTGTCCTAGCCCTTGAGCCATCACTTTTATCGTTAAAAGACCTCCACTCCCTACCGTGATCGATGGCTCTCTCATCTAATACAAGGCCGCAGTTAATGCATACATACTCTGCGCGAGAGTCATCAAATATTATGTTTGTTGAACCGCAATTGGGGCATTTAATTGACTTATGCTCGAAGATCATGCTTACCGCCCCGCTTTCCCCGAGCCCTTCTAATATAGTAGAGAATCGGCTTGCCTAAGCCTTCAATTAGTTTAATGGCTTCAGCTGACGAGGGCTTCACTACTATGAATGGGGACTCCACTGGTCCTATTACATCAATTATTACTCCAATTCTATTCATAGAGCGATCTACGACTATAGCGTTAAGCGTCTGCTCAGGCTTCTTAGTTAAGCTTTTAAGGATTATTAGACCCCCCCTAGTCACGTGTAGAACCTCTCCTAGAAGCCTCATTAAAAACACCCATAACTACTTATGGGTATTACCTTTGCAACTATAAATAATGCGGCCCATCACTTATTAAACTCCCACTACATTTACTCAATAAAGTTTTTTCCAGATAATTTAAATGATCCAATAATACACGTGCTATACATGAGTTATACACCGGTACTAATGAATGCTATCTGCATTCAGTAAAAGTCGCTTAGCGGAAGAATTAAGGCTTCTACTGCAAGGGAATTAGCGCCGAAAGAGCATGAGTGATGAAGCCCCCAACTCAGGATGGGGGAAGCACCCATTCGCTCAGAAAGCCTCCACGAGGGGAAGGCCTAGCGTAACGAAGGATAACGATAGGCCAGAACTGTATTCAGAGACGGGAGAAGTTCGCTATAGTAAATATCCTTGAGAGTGAGCATTTAGCGAGCACTTCACTAATACTAAGCAAATTCAATTGCGTAGAATCAGTAGAAACCTCTATAGTGGTATGCTAGGAATACACCTATTGAGGAGAGACTTCTTGAAAGAGGCGCATACTGAAGCAATTAAGTGATCTAGTGGAGCCGGCAGCAATATTAAGAGGCCTATAGATCTCTTGGACCATTGTCGGGTAGTGTTAACTACTCGTTCCACTTCCGCCTTAATGCTTCACGGACTGATTTCAGGGGCGGCAGTGAAGCACTCCCAGAGCACTCTCTAAACAATACACTCATCACAACAAACAATTGAGGAAAACAATATAAAGCCAACTGTTCAGCAACCGCTGAAATACCACTTTGAATAAGGCTTGGCCAAGCTTAAATGAATCCCGTAAATCTGCTCAGTGAGGGGAATGCTCTTCATAGCTGCTAGCTCAAGAGACCATCGTTTCATCACTGAAGTAAAGCTATTCTTTTCCGGACAAAAATATTTTTAGCACAATAATGAAGTAGTGAGCGTTAGAAGTTCATAGGCTTAGGTGGAATCTATTTGGGGAAAGCCGTAGAATTCATCAAGATGACGAGACCCCTTAACTCAGTTATGACTGGTGCAGCAGTCTTATTCACAGCGTTCGTAATTAATAGGTATGCAATTAAGTCAGTTTCTTCAATATTGATAGGTTTTCTAACAGGGTTCCTCATTTCATCAGCCTCAATGCTTATTAACGATGTAGTTGACTTAGAGGTCGATAGAATAAATAAGCCTTGGAAGCCCCTGCCAAGGGGGTTATTTAATCCAAGGTCAGTAGAATACTTTAGTATGGCTTCACTAGTGCTCGGAGTATTGTTAAATACGTTGTCTAATCCACAGGCTCTTTTAACGGCAGCTGCATACTCCATTATTGCATATGCGTATAACTTCCTTAGGAATAAGTGGTTTAGCCACTTCTTTGTAAGCATAGCTACTACGGGCCCATTTATTTACGGCTACTCACTCTCGATGAGTAGTGGAGAAAGGTTTGTATTCATAGCCCTTTTCTCCGCAGTGGTGTTCTTAATAAATACATCTAGGGAGTTTGTAAAGAGCATAGCTGATGAAATAGGCGATAGAGCTAAAGGGTATCAAACCGTTACAACTGTTTTCGGAAGAGAGCTTGCTGCAAAACTATCTCTAGCACTAGCTATATCAGGGACTCTACTAGCTATAGTAATTGGGTTAGCAGGCTTCGCTCGATCACTGTATACAGTGATTCTTGGATTAAGCGGAGCAGCATTTTCATCGGCTGCCGTTAAAGTTCTCCGAAGGCCCGTGAGCGAGGTTGCTCAAAAAGCTAGAAAAACAATGATGTACTCAATGCTCTTTGCACTAACAGGGTTTCTCTTCAGCGATTTCCCTTAGGAACTTCTTGTATAAAGCTATGCCCTTAGTCTCAAGAGGATTTAAGCCCCTCAGCTCGGCTAATTCAACGCTTGCAAGCCCGAGGACTAGGCTTCCATAAATAAGCTTTTCAAGGAGATTTGAGCCTTTAAGCAACAGCTTATGCACCTTCACCCCGCTCTTAACGTAGATCGATTCCATGAATTCAACAAGCCTTGCTCCAAGAATATTGCCTGGGTCAGCTATAGTTATGGCGGCCCAATTCCTTGTGAACGGGTTCTCCCAACCAACGATGTCGTTATGAGCCCATTCAGGCGCCACCTCCACTTTAACTAGTATTTTAGCATTTTCATTCAACTCATTCTTCCCTCTAACAGCTATTACTTCAAGGGGGGTGTGAGTAGCTATAACTAAGTTGCTTGAGCTTTCATATATGAAGTTGGCTAAGGCTTTAGCTTCGTTAACTGCATCTAACGATCTTTCGCCAATGAATTGAGCTAGCTCAACTACTTCATCCCTTGAGGCCAGGGTTAAGTTCATTGAGTCGAGTACTCCAAGGATGCCGATGAGCATTTCAGGTAGTGCTGCCCGTGGGACAAGGCCTTCTGATACTTTTACAACAGGCACTCCACGGATTTTCGAGCATTCTTCCAGCATACCTCCACTAGTAATAGCTACTACTCTCGCGCCTCTCCTCAAAGCCTCCCCGAAGGCCATTATTGTTTCAATAGTGTCTCCACTATAACTTACGGCAAAGACTAAATCGCTTCCCGCAACGTATTTAGGGAGGCTGGAGCTCTTTACAACAATTATTGGAGAGCCGAAGCCTTCTCTACTAGAGGCAAGTGCTTCAACGTAGTCTCCAACACAGCCGCTTCCACCCATACCTGTTATAGCTATTGCCCTAGGTTTAAAGCTCACTGATACTTTGCCCCAGGAATCCACAGCTCTCTCAATCATTTTATGCCAGTCGAGATAGTAGTTCTTCACAATAACGCCACCCAGCGTTAACACTAACTAACTTACGCGTCTCAAAATACTTAAGTTAATTACAGGGTCATAGCTACTCTAGTAGAGGGCTGTGTAAGTGAATACATGGTGTAAGAAGTGAAGTTCCCGTGGACTTTCCTTAAAGGCACGTGGATCCTCATAGGTCATGAAGCTTGGGCTAGGGACATCATTTCAATCTACTTAGCTCTTCTTGCCTCAATAAATAAGACAGTCTACATAGCTTCAACGAGGAGCTGGAGAACGGAGCTCCTAGACATACTTAAGGAAAACATAGTTAATGATGCGCGGCTGGAGAACATATATGTAATTGAGAGCGCAGAGTCTTGGAGTGCCGGTCCTGAGGAATACGTGATACTAATAGATCCAAGTACTCTCCCAGGTCCACGCGAGGTCTGCAATGCTCTTGCTTCAACAAGCCATGAGGGCGCTAAGGCGGCTTCAGTGAAACGCCTATATCCATGGCGTAAAGCTTACTTGAAGAGGCTGCATGGAAGAGAGTTCGCTATTAAAGTTAGGGAAGTTTCACTTAGGGTAACCATTAGCTTAAACTACGTAGGGCTCTCCCAGCCTATTGAAGGAGCTTATAGAGAGGCCCTAAGAATGCTTAGGCAGGGGACAGTGGACTACGGTGCACTAAGCATTAAGGACGCGCTTGACATAATATCTTACGGCATGAAGATTAAGAGGAGCAGCGCAAGAGACATATTGAGTGAATTAGTTAAGAGGGGCTACATAACGATAAGCAATGGGCGCCTTATTGTTCACTAAATTCAATGAATATAGCTGGCCTAAATGGAACTGCAACCTTCTTCAACCCCTTAGCCTTTACATCCATTACTGATAGCTCTACTGATGCACCTAGCTGTGACTCGATCCACTCCTTCATTTCGCCAACTACTCTCTCCTCATCTAAATCAGCCTTGAGTACAAGCTTTAGTACATCGGGCTGCAGACTTGAGGCAACTTCATATACTCTCCTCGAGTAGTTAGCAGCCCACTCCTTTTCTCTAGCTTCACTCACTACATCCTTAATAAACTCCCTTACACTCCTCCCTTGAGCAATATAGTCAGCTGCTTTCCTCAACAAGCCACAGTGCTCTCTCGGGGCGACAGCTATAGTTATTTTAGATGGTTTCCTCTCGTACAGCTTCGTTATCTCCCTCACATCGCTTATAAGTCTCTCTAAGTACTCAAATGCAAGCAGCGCCTCATTCATTCCTGGAAGGTCATCTATTGATGGCCACCCCTGGAGCGATACATAGCCCTCTCCACCAACCATTCTCCAGAGCTCTTCAGCTAAGTAGGGAGTGAACGGATTCATCATCTTGATCCATGAATCAACGACTCTTTTAATTACTGCACCAGCATTATTCACTTCACTCTTCCTGAACTTTAGTAGTTCTAGATAAGTCCTTACACAGTCCTCGAATACATAGTAGATCTTTGTAGCGGCACTGCGTACTTTAACTCTACCTAAGTCTTCTTTAATTGATTCAGATAAAGTCTTCACTTTAGCAAGGATCCATAGGTCCTCGAGCCCTAGGTTCTCGGGGATAATGTCGTTAGATGACTTGATTAACTCAGCTTGACTAGCTATAAGTTCATAGATCTTCTGTAATTGCTGGACTATAGTTATAGCAGTGCCTTCGTTGAAGTCCAAGTCCTGGTCTACTTCACTTAGCATAGCTAGCGAAAGCCTTAGTCCATCTGGAGACATTTCTTCAGCGAGCTTTCTAGCCGGCACAACGTTCAACAGGCTTTTACTCATCTTCTGTCCACGGTAGAGTATATAGCCGTTTACAACGATCTGCTTAGGCCACTTATCCCTTGGAAATATAGCTGCGTGGTTGTATATGTAGAAGGTTAAGTGATTCTTTATTAAGTCCTTTCCACTGTGTCTTGAGTCAACGGGGTACCAGTAGTCGAACTCCCTTCTAGCTTCAAGCAATGCTTCAACTGGAATACCTGTTTTCTCAGATAGTTCAACAGGATTTCCTTCGCCTAACGCTATGTAATCCCACACTTCCTCTATAAGTTGATCGGCTCTAACCCCGCTCCTCCTCAGTAAGTAGTTGACTGTGTAGAAAGCCATGTATATTGTTGAGTCGCTGAGGCTTTCAATAATCCACTCCTCGTCCCAGGGAAGCCTTGTTCCAAGCCCCCTAGTCCTAGCGCAAGCTCTTTTACTAACCCACTCTACTGCTTCGTAAAGTTCTCTTTTAAGCTCTTCAGGGATTATCTTAATATTCTTTGAAGCTTCTCTAGCTAAGTTCTTCCACTCCGCGTTGCTGTAGTCTATGAACCACTGGTTCTCCAGGATCTTTACAACGACTTTATTACCCCACCTACTGTAGACAGGCTTGTTCACTACTTCATACATCTCTGATGCAAGCCCCTTCTTAGAAAGTATTTCAACAGTCTTTGCTCTAGCTATACTGACGGGCTTTCCACATATTTCAACAGATACTTCATCTATGTAATTCCATCCATACTCCTTTAAGAGGTCTGGTTTAACTCTATTCACTACTTCATTCAGCATGAATCCATGCTTAAACTCCTCTCTATAGACCTCTCTAGTAGCTTCATCAAGCTTGCTGTAGTCGAATTGACTTGATATACTCATTTTTTCAACAACTTCTATAGCCATTGCTTTTAAGCCCCCGGGCATTTCAATGACACTCACAGGCTTGAGCTCCTCGGGATCTACATTCATTTCCTTAACTAGCTCTTCTCGCTGAACGAGCTCTCTTAAGGCAACGTAGTCGTAGGGGGCGTGGGCTGGAACACTCATAACTATTCCTGTAGCCGTATCAGTATCCACGAATTCCGCTGGGAGAATAGGGATGAGGGCTCCTGTAGCAGGGTTTTTAAGTCTTTTGCCAAGTAGCTCAACGCCCTTAAATTCCCTTAATACGCTGACTTTATGGAGCTGCAGCCTTAGTTTTTCAACAGCTTCTATACTAACGACCCAATTAGCTCCATCAACGACTGCTTCAACGTAAGTTCCACTTGGGTTAACCCATACATTGACTGCCCCGAAAACAGTCTCAGGCCTTAGCGTAGCAGCAGGGTATGTTACGCCATTAGAGTCCTTGAAGTAAAGCAATGTGAACTTCTCTACTTCAGGCTCCACATCACCCTTCGTATCGTGCATTCCAACGGGCGTTTCAATAACTGGATCCCATCCAACTGGGTGGGTTCCCCTAGTAATGTAGTTCTTGTTGAAGAGCTTAGTGAACTGCCACTTTATGAAGCTGCTGAAGTCCCTGTCTACTGAAGTAAACTCCCTCCTCCAGTCTATCGATAGACCAAGGATCTTCATTGACTCCTTCATTTCCTCGTGGAAGTACTTTACCATAAATACGGGGTCAGACATCTTCTCAATAACTTCCAGAGGTATGTTGTAGACCTCCCTGAAGAGCTTTATTGTCTGCTGATCCCCTTCTCTAACAGCGTCAGCCATTGATAGCACTGGTGTTCCAGTGTAGTGGAAGCCCATTGGGAACAGTACGTTGTACCCAATCATTCTAGCGAACCTAGCGTATGAATCAGTTATAACGTAAGTCCTGGCATGCCCTAAGTGCATCACTCCATTCGGGTATGGGAATGCAGCAGTTATAAGGAACTTAGGCTTATCCAACGGGCTTGCTTCAAAAATTCCTTCACTAACCCACTTAGCGCTCCACTTACGTGAAGCTTCGTTAAGCCACTTAACGAAGTTCCTCAGCTCTTCAGGTATCTGCATACCTTTCGACACCTATAAGCAGTTGATCTACTGATGCAACTAAGGGAGTAAATAATGGCGGTCCTTTAAAAAAGTGTCTGCTGCTTCACTAATGAGTCGTCAAACACTATCCTCATTGACGAAAGCTTCTTCATAACTACGCTCACGTAACCCATGACTACTTCTCTAGAAATTCCTCTCTCCTCAGCTCTCTTTAAGACTATTTCCTCAACTACTTCATACCTCTTATAGGTTTCATTAAGGGTCCTCCACGGTATCCCCGATAGAGCTCTAGCTATAGCTTCATCATATGGAATAACCCCCCTCATCATTAGTAGAGCTATTATTGGATAACCTACATACCCTCTATACAACGTTCCATTATCGTTTGAGTAAGCCCTTAAATCTCCTGTAACTACAACATGGTACTCTCTTTCGCCACTCGATGAAGATACCCTGGCTTCATTATTTACTGCTGAAATCCTCCCATCAGCTATTGAGCTCAGGGCTTCAAGTACCTTTATTCTGGGCGGAGGCCTAAGTACTTTAACAACCAATTTACAGCACCGACGGCTTTCTAAACAAACATTAAATATGGAGTGTATTATATATTATGTTACCAGAGGTTGTTGAAGGGGCAAGTCCATGTCACTCGAGCTTAATAGCGGTTTAGTTGTAGCTGGAGCTTACGCTGTTAAGATTAGGAGGACTTTATTTGCTCAGCTTAGAGATAGAGTTAGGGAGAATAAGGAGTTTTCAAGGGAGGTTGCTAGAGCTAGTGCTGAACTCAATAGAGTTCTATACCACGTAATTGTTGAAGAACTCAAGTCTGAGAAGGGGGATGCAGTTAGAGTTAGAGTGCGATACGATTTAGAGGGCGGGAGGATCAATTGGCGCTACGATACTCTTAGAGTAGAGTTGTTTAAAAGAGCGCCTGGTGAAAGTGTTTCAGAAGCCGTGAAGAGAGTTATTGAGACTAAGCTGGCTGAAGTAAAGGCGCTTTACGCGACTGCTGAAGCAGTTGAAGAAGCTGAGGAAGCTTTAGCGAAAGCTCCGGAGACTCCTCAAGTAGCTCCATTAGTGCAAGCAGTTGATTTAACTAATGTTTTAGCGAGTGCAGTACCTATTGGGGAGACCCTTGAAGGAGGCCTAGTGTTCCAGCTGAAGGACTCTAAGGGGAATAACGTGGGAATAGCTGACTTAGAGAAGAGGGGTGAAGCAAGCATAGCTGAAGCAGTAGTCCTCCTAAGCCCTAGGGATACGTACAGGCTTTACGTAAAGCTATTAAAAGACGTACACACTTACAGCGAAAACCCGGAGGAACTAGTGGAGGAATTAAAGCAAGCACCTATAGTTAAAATAGATCCTGAGGAAGCAAAGAACATACTGAAGAGCAAAATGGAGCTACTAATATAAGAAGCTAAAAACACAGGGCCCGTGGCCTAGCCTGGATAAGGCGCCGGCCTTCGGAGCCGGAGGTCCCGGGTTCGAATCCCGGCGGGCCCGCACTACCTCTCCAACCCCAGATCCGCGTAATCCCCGGAGGGATACCCCTGCACTCTCCAACATCCTGATTTCCGACAGCTAATGGCATTCCATGGCTTTTCGGAAAACTTTATAAATAAAGTAACATAAACTAATAATTAAAGGAGGGGGTAGATTTTTGAATTGAAGGTAAGCCTTTATACAATTACTTATACGGGTATTTGGTATGCAGGTAAGCCGTTAACAGTTGAAGAGATCATCCCTAAGGCTAAAGCCATGGGGTATGAGGGCATTGAAATAGCTGGTAAGAGGCCTCACGCCTCACCACTGGATTGGGATAGGGGGAAGTGTAGGAAGGTGAAGGAGTTAGCTGACTCGGAAAACCTGCCGATAGTAGCTTTTGCAAGTTACACTAACTTCGCTAGCCCCATAATTGAGGAGCGGGAGAACGAACTGTTAATGCTTAGAGAGCAGATAAAGCTTGCAAGCTGGCTTGAGGCCCCGATCGTCAGAGTTTTCGCTGCTTGGATGGGGACAGTTCTACACAATGGTTGTGGAACATACGATTTCTCAAGGCATACGTGGAGCTATCCTGGCTGTACCTTGCAGGATAGAAAGAACTGGGTTGTTGAGTGTTTAAGGGAGGCAGTTAAGTGGGCTGAAGACTATGGAGTGACCCTAGCTCTTCAAACCCACGGCCCTGTTGTAAGGCTTGGATATGAGGATACTTTAGATGTAGTTAAACAAGTTGGATCAAAGCACTTAAAGATAAGCTTAGACATAGGCTTAGCATGCTTTGATCAATTTACGCAGCAAAGCGATGAGTACATAGCTAAGGCTGTTCAAGCATGCAAAGATTACGTAGTGCATTCACACTTCAACGCTAAGTTCGAAGAAACTCCTGAAGGCAGAGCAATACAAGTACCTTACGACATGCCGGGATTAACGCCCCCGGGAGGCTCAATAATTAATTACCCAGCCTTCATTAGAGAGCTGAAGAAAATTGGGTACAGAGGGTATTTATCATACGAGGTATGCACACCAGTAGTAAAGGGCGGGAGACTTCAAGGCATTGAAGAAGTAGATCGGTTGGCGCGTCTTGCAGTGAAATACATGAAAGATCTAATAGAGAAAGCGTAGTGAGCAATCGCTCACTATTTAAAAAACATTTAACACCTCACGCACTATTCAGTATTTAAGCTCATAGATGAGCATTAGTGACGTCCACTACTTCATTAACAATTAATATTTAACATAGCTAAATTCATTCATTTTTTAAAAGCTTCCGCATAAGGGATGATAAAGAGGTTGTACAAACAAATAAATTTATTTTTAGCTAAAGCCTATATTTCAGAGGAGGCGTAAAAGTATTGGGTGAAAAACCTACAGCAGCATTTGTACTGTCCCTTGTAGGCGGGATACTCATCATCATTGGTGGTTTAGTTGCTGCCATTATTAGCGCCGTGATCGGCGGAGCGTTTGGCCTTATCCCTGGTTTAGAGTGGCTCGGCGGCTTAATCATAGTACTTGGTGTATTAGGCTTAGTCTTCGGCATAATTGTAGTAGTAGGAGCTATCATGATCAATTCTGGAGTGCCAGAAAAAGTTAGAATGGGTTCAATCATTGTACTAATATTCTCCATACTAAGCTTATTTGTTGGAGGAACAGGCGGCTTCATCATAGGATTTATTCTAGGATTAATAGGGGGGATCCTCGGACTCACTTGGAAGCCAGAAGTACGTGCTCCTCCCCCTACTCCTCCGACACCATGAGTTCTCTAAAGGCAGCTATTTTTTCCCCATAAATAGTGCTTTTTAAACAGCTCTAGCTCATTAACTCCCCCCACTCTTAAACATTAGTACTTCGCGTCAAGATGCTTGAAACAATGTACACTTAGGACTCGTTTCTTTACTACCTGTCTTTGCGTTAACTCATATCGTGATCGAGGTTTAAGCAGCATCCTTCATCTAAGTGCATAGTGAAGCCTTGGATGACTAAGGGGTTTGGGCTTCATAATACTTTAAACTAGTATGAAAACAGAAGCGGCAAAACAAGGCGGATCAGTGAGAAACAGCGGGCTATCGTTAAAGTAGGGAGCAGTTTCATTATAGTGATCACTTACTTTGATTGCATAGGAAAATTTATATTCAACTCCAATAATTCTATAGTATAGTGTTATTTATGAGTAGTGGAATTTCGTTGAAAGAGTTTATTGAAGCTTGGAAAGAGCTTGAAGTCAAAGAAGCTAAAAGAGGCTTTAAAGCTCATTTAGCGGCATACGTCATCATTAATTCATTCCTGGCCTTCATTAATTTATGGGCTACTCCAGGCACCACGTGGTTCGTGTGGCCGTTGGCCGGCTGGGGGATTGGAGTAGCTTTCCACGCATACTTCACTAGATCGTCTGAAGTCGCCAGCTCTATAGAGACAAAAGCTCTACAAATAGAAATGTATGCAAGGAAAATGAAGGAGGTAAGAAGTGCCTAGAGCTCTTCTTGCCAAAGCGCTTCTCGTAGCAGCAGTTTCTTTTAGTTCTTTGTTATTTTTGACGTGAAGCACTGAAGAGCTCCTCTAACTGCTTCTTGGGGAATGCGAACTGCACTGTATAGTTATCTAATCTTTTCTTTTTAGCAATGATGACGTCAGAGTCCTCAAACTATCTCTTAACTAGCGATTCGATAACATACTTTACCTAAAGTTTTCCATGAGCCACTTCTTGAACAAGTTGCCGTATTCGATGTTCAGCCATGAGTTTTCTGTGACAAAGCCTAGCCTACCCCTCTCCTTGAGCAGCTTGCCCTCTTCGATAGGGGAGTACGCGTATATCGATGTCCTTCACGTGCTTGTACAGCCTCTTCTTATCGTAGTAGGCTATGGCCATCTCCCCTGTCTTGTATAGGGAGTTAATCACCACGTAGGAGAATTCTGGAGATAACTTCAACTTGAAGAAGTCCGAGTGGCGTATCTTCGGGACGTACTTCACCCCACTCTTTATTTCCCCGAACGTCTATATGTAGAGATTAGTCTTGGAGAGTATTGAGGCAAGCTTGTCTATGCCGACGCCCTCTACGAGTTCGTAGTAACCCCTATTGTAGCCGTGCTTTACCTTAAGTAGCTGAGGTCTCGGACAAGGAAAGTGCCTGGCCCACATGCAGGGTCGACTAGCTATCTCTCCATATGAGTAGCCCTTACTCCTAAGCTCTAATGCCTTAAGCATAAGATCGTCATTGTATTTTTCCTAGGCATAAGTCCACCAAATAACGTTACAAAACATTATCTAATAGCGCTAGCAGGGTTGTGCTCTGCAGAACTCCAAGTAGCTCTATATGTAGTAGAGGAAGCCCCTTCCTCCATCTAGTAGAAGAGCCTCCATACCTAGGCTCACCATGTAAATTATTGCGAAAATGAATGCCCCTCCTATGCCTGCTTCCCAACTCGTCTCAGCACCAGCTAAACTTTTGAATAGAACTATAATTCCAAAGCCGATCGCTGTACCTACAATGCCGAGTAGCATTAATACCTCCGCCACTATCGTCATTAGAACTAGGCGGTATCTCGTGATGAGCACGATCAATCCGAACAACATTCCAATGAGAACAGATCGTGAAATTCCACCCGATGTGGACCCCCACTTACTTTAACCTAAGGTAAAGAATACATTACTCAGTTAAAAATCACAATATACCACATATGCTATCCATCACATAGCTCTAGCCTGTTTTCTCTAACACTCTAATATTTAACTAGAAAACTCGTATCCCACCCAAACCTTGCCTCACAGGCAGTTCACCAATGCCGTAGGAGGCTGGGAGATTAAAGCTTAAAAGAGCGTTCTCCTCACATAATGTTTGGTGCCTAAATTGAGGCTGAAAGCTAAATACATTGTTTTAGCACTCATCCTTGTCATGATTTCAATAAGTTTAATAATTGCTGAATCCTTATGGCACATCATATCGAATATTCTCGGCCCTTACGGCATCCACGTAGCTCCCGAAACTGTGCAGCTTCTCACGATTTCAGCAACTGAACCACCACCTTCAAACGTTTATCTTGGCCAAACAATAAATATGACTTTAACTGTTACAAACCCTTGTACACCTACTTCAGGGGATGTTCAAGGCTACGTCTTAGTCAACATTACTTCAACTACTGATTTCCCAGATAGCGCCGTATATTTAGAATTAAAAGCTGAAGAACCATTTGGTGGGTGGATAGGTTCAACCTGGTTTTCCGCTATACCCATACCGCAAGGCTATGCCTTCAAATCCCAAACCCGATATACATGGAGAAGCTGTCGTACAGAATCAGCAATACTATACATAACATTTAACCAAGAGGGAGACTACCAAGTAACAATAGCTATAACCTCAAAATAATAAGCCGATATGTCTTGAAATGCTGTAAGCGAAGAGAAGTCACCCCAATTACAGTAACTGGGTTAGTAACTATGATTCTTTACAGGAGAAAGCAACATAGTGTTTAAAAGCTGATTGAGAGCTAGTAGATGGAGGCAAGGGTTCTTAAAGATGAGGCTAAGCTTAGTTTAACTGATGTGAAGCCCTCATTCTACTTTGCTTCAAATAAGAAGTTCTTCACTTACACCAGAGCTCTAGTTGTTAGAGTTAATGACTATATTCCGGCATGAACTAGCTCACCACGTACTAGGGATAACTACGGTGAAAGAACGCAAATACCCTTCACTGTCTAGGCCTGACGAAGAAGGATTCTGCGAATTCATTGCTTTCACTACTCCTAAAAAAGGCTAACTCCACCACCTGAGTGAAAATTCCTGTTCTACCATCCATGCTTTCAATACTTTCCCAACGTGTGGAAAGACTGTTGTCTCTACCCCCTCACCAAAGTACAAAGACTGTCGCCCTTAGGAATCTAGTCCTTGGCTGTCTATATTATCGTTAGAGTAGGAAACATGATCACCTGTATAAGCCAAGGGTGGAATCTTCGATTCCGCGATACGTGGATAGCCTATGGAATGCTCTCTAGTATGTCCACATTGAAGGATGCAGCTTAGTGGAAATAGATAGAGCTGAGATTTATCCACGCATCTACGTTATGACTCAATAATGCGTAGTAACACAAATGGGGTTGAGGAACCTAATTGAAGCAAGTTTTTCTACTTTTATCTAGTATGCGCGTATGCAGTTATTGAGAGCGTTTTTCTGCATTAGCTTTCTTTGTTATCTCGAACTTGCATAAGTGTGGATAGTTCTAAGCGACCCTTAGTTCGTTACTTTCTGTCTACGTACTACGCTTAGTTCTTGGTTAAATAGGCAGGGCTTGGAGCCTCGGTCTATCATGGTGCGTAAGGGCGTGCTGTGTTGAAAAGCAATTTCAAGTTGGAGCCGTGTTTTTCCATTGTCCAGCGGCTTGGTTTTCAGTCATGAGGTCTTTTATAGTGGAGGGTTCATCACTGCAATTGTGAGTGAGTTAAGCTGTTGGAGTGTCCTCAGGGATTGAGGGCTCGATCATCAGTCTCCCCCCCGTCTTTATCATCATTGTTGAAGTTTGCTGTAAGCTGGGAATTCATTGGATTCCCATTTCTCCGGCTTTGCTTGAGCTTCTGCAAAACGCCTTACTTTGTGTTTAAGGGGGATGGGGTGGGGTTATTGTTTGCGTTGAGGCATGATTGATGTGGCTAAGTAGGTTAAGCTGGCTACAGCTATGATTACTGCTTCCTTAGGTATTGGTGTGGGTGGGTTAAGCAACACCATGGCTAGTGCTGCAGCAGGCCCTACAATGCTTGTAGCGATGAACGAGGTCTTGCAGCCGTATCCGTAGATAGCGCCTATGTATAGAGGTAGTAGTGGTAGTAGGAGTGTTGAAGAAGTAACTGCTAAGTTAACTACGAAGCCGGGCCTCAAGTATGAGAATAAGTAGAGTAGTGCTGTAAACACAGGTATCAATAGCTTACCAACAGCCAGCCCGCGTCTCCGAACCCCAGGTATATCAGTGGATATCATAGAGGCCAGAGTCAATACTATTGAGTTAACAGTGGATGTAGCTGCTGCAAATATGGATACTGACACTAAGACGGCTAACGCTGGTGGAGCATTGAGGAGTAGCTTAGGAGTCACTAAGTTCCACTCAGCTTGATTAACTGGATTCACTGAGACTTTAATTAAACCCAACTCCACTCCACCCCTAGCCAGTAATCCAACCATAACTGATAGAATAGTGTAGGCTAAGCCGAAGACAGTGAAGAAAAACACCATGCGGGCGTAAGCCCCCCTATCCCTCGGCACGTAAATCCTTTGAAATACCTGGGGGTTAGTTAATGCAAAAAATATCCAGGGAATAGTGTATGCAAAGAAAGTGTATGGAGTCCAAAAGCTATTGCTGGGGTTTAAGAGGTCCTTAGCGGCCAGCTCGTTGAAAGCTTGTGGAGGAACTACAGCCGTCAACCACAAGACTAAGGCTAGAGTACTGGAGATCATTACAGCTCCTTGAATGGCGTCAGTCCATGCAACAGACCTAAAGCCAGCTGTGTAAGTAGATACTAGGACTACGGCAGCAGCTATAGCTAAAGCTACTGGTACTTCAATAACTCCGCCAGTTATAGATGAAAGTATGGTTGCAGGACCCAGTATTTGGATAGCTGAGTAGGGTATTAATGCTATGAGAGTGTAGACTACGATGAAGGCTGTAGCAAGCTTAACGCCATAGCGTTCCCCTAAGAGCTGTGTAGGCGTTACATAACCCCTGGCTCTACTAAGCTCCCACACTCTAGTTCCAATTAAAGCTAGTATAGCGACTGTAAACACTAAGTATGATACTTCAAAGGCTAGAGCGCCTACGCCAGTAGCGTATGAGAGGCCCGTTAATCCAATCAACATGAATGCACTATATGTTGTTGCAGCATAAGTCATTGCTGATACGAAGCCGGAGAGCCTGTGGCCAGCTATGAAGTAATCCACTGGATCCCTGACGTTAGCATACCTCCTACTGTAGAGAGATACTGAAGTTACTACAGCTACATATACAGCTATAATTAGAGCTGCTAATCCAATCACTTCCTAGCCCACCTCCTCAAGTAGACTTGAGCTAAAACCATTGTTAGTAGCGCTAGAGCCGTGTAGGATACGATTGTAGCTAGAGTTCTATCACCGGAGAGAATGAATGGTAGGACTAGGGATAGAATGGCTAGGGCAAGTATAGCTATCTTCAACAATCCACCCACCTCCAGCACCAAAGAACACGTGTTCGTTGGCTAATATAAGCTTTACGAACCCCCTATAAATAAAAGCCTTCTAACACTGAAACACCATGGGTGCTGCCTACGTTAAGAAGTGATGTTAGGAGCAAAGTATTGAGAGTGATAAGTGAATTCGGGCCTGAAGGCGTGCATCAATCAGAGCTTGTTGAAGCCACTGGATACTCCAAGAGCTGGATATCGGAAGTCCTCGCGGAATTAGAGGGCAGCGGACTTATAGCAAGAATCAAGGGCCCCGGCAAGGCTAAGAGAATAGTGTTAAGCAAGTTCTTAGACCCTAAGGTAGGTAGAGTAATAAGGGTTTCGCTAGTTAAGGCTGCTGAATACCTCCCCCTGCCGTACTTCATTAAGTACCTTAAGGACTTAAGCTACGGCGTTGAACTCGTCTTCCACAATAACGTCTCTGAAGCTACGCTAGCTTTAAGCAGGGGCTTAGCCCACCTAGCTTTAACGCCGCTAGTAACTCAAGCTGTCCTCAAGTCTTTAGGAGCACCCATTAAGTCTTACTGCGGCGGAGCTATAGGTGGAGCATCAATAGTTAGCGTACGCAGCCTAGACTTAGGCTCTGTAGCCACTAGTAAGGCTTCAACAATGGAGGCGACTCTAGTAGCCTACAGTAGGTCTAAGGGGTTGAGCATAGGCGAGCTCAAATACTACAGCAGCCCTGAGGAAGGCTTAGAGCTAATTAAGAGTGGGAGCATTAAGTCATTAGTCATCTGGGAGCCCTATGCCACAATACTTGAAAGAAGTGGGTTGGAGAGAATTAAGTTAATTGACGAGCTAGGCCCCTACTACTGCTGCTTTCTAGCCAGGCATGAGAACCTAGGCCCCGAAGTCGTAGAAGCTGTAGGTGAGTCGTGGAGCAACTCTATAAGAGATCTAAGGAAGATGGGTGTACCGAAGGAAGAACTAGCCAACCTACTGGGCTTCAACTTAGGACTCATCGAAATCGCTTGCGAAACCTATGAATTTGAAGACGTGTTGGATTGGCATAAAGTAAACAACGTGCTCACACACGCCTGGGGATTCCTCCTCAATAAAACCATTATAAAGGAGCTGCTGGAAGACAACTAAGTCAAGGCAGCAAAGATCTAGTAGGAGTGACATAATGGATGCTGGAGAGTTCAGAAGGGGAAACTGTAGAGAATATTATGGATGGAGGGGGGTCAAGTAGGAGCCTTAATAATTGGCGTGACAGCAGTCTAGTAGAGTGCATGCTGATGCGCAACAATAAAGGCGGGCGCTATTTGTTAATATCCCTAAGTTTAAATTAAGGATCAGTATAGTTTACTGGGAGATTCCAAAATGAGTGGCGTAGACGTCGTTCTCGCTAAGCTTAACATTGAGGAGAAAATATCCTTTTAGTTGGTGCTGGCCTCTCTAAGTCTGTGCCAGGCGCAGCAGGGGAGACTAGGCTCATTGCTAGGATTAGGGCGCCTACAATAGTCCTCAGCGACGGGCCTGCAGGCGTTAGAATAAACTCACTATATAAAAGCGTAGTGAAAAGTTAGTCTATTTAGAAGTTGCTTAAACCCATGGATAGCAAGCTTTAGAGCAATGTACGTGGATAAGCGTTAAAACCTCTCTTAACTAAGTATTCCGGGGGAGTGTCAGGGCTTGGACAGAGACTTTAACTTGATTGTAACTTTTGAAGCAGGGTTTGAGAACTACAGGTATGTTTACAGCATTCTGCTTGACGTATTGGGGGATTTCTCTGTTGTTGACGCGGCTCCCTCTATAATTTTACTGAGAGTTGATGATCCGTATAGAGTTGTTGAATTGTTTAGGAATAGATCTAGGGAAATTAGGATGATTTATAGAGTGATCCCCGTTGACTCAGTAGTTGAACCCTATGTAGAGGATGTTGCAGAGGAGTCGTGGCGTCTAGCCAGTGAGAAAATACCTGGTGGAAGAACTTATAGAGTAACGCTTAGTGGGAGACTGTACTGGAGAGAGACGGGGCTTCCAGCACACAGCCTTGACGCCATAAGAGTTATTGCAAGCAATATAGATAGGCCTGTGAGCTTAAAGCACCCGGAGTACGTTGTGCACGTGAGGAGCATAAAGATCTATAGTAGGAGAAGAATTGCATCAGTGACTGTGACTGAGTCAAGCAACATACTCTCCATAGTTCCTGTAAGCAGGGACACCGACTGCATTTAAAGCAACTTATTTAAGCATAGTTCGCAGACTACGACTGGCTTTAAAACCCCTAACTTAACTAAAGTCCTTGGATCTACTTCTCCGACAAACCCTGCTTCAACTTCATTAATGAACACTGAAGCAGTTCTCTCAGGGATAAACCCTGCAATAGCTGTCTCCCTAAATTCCACGGCCCACCCCATTGCATCCCCGAGGGACTTAAGTACAGCTAATCCGTCTGTGAGAGTGATTTCACTACTTGATAGAGCGAATCCAACTCTCCTCTCACTTCTAGCACCAGTTTCACTACTTGAATCAACTACTACTACATCCCCCACTTCAAATACAGCGATCTCCTTAGCTCTCTCCTGGTTTACTTGGACAACCTCTAGTAGGCCCGGGGTAAGCCACCTCCTTAAGCAAGTGTACTTATCCATCTTTGGGTTAAGGACTTCCACTAACGGCTCCTTAGATCCAAATACTTCATTCTGAGCCATTGGATTACTCATCATGTAGTTAGCTACTTCCATAAATCCCATTCCAATGAATACATGCCTTATCTCCCTAGACAAGTGCTCTAATGGATGCACCCTCCCAGAGTGGCGTGCTGGCGGGAGCTCAAGGGCATTCCTGCCTATTTCAACATAGCCGACGGCCATAGCAATGTCTTCAGCGAGGTCGACCCAGCTTATGACATCGATTCTATATGGAGGAACTTCCACTACTACATCGCTTTCACTAACAGACAGCACTCTATGCCCCATCCTACTCAATGAGTTTGCCGCTAAACCCGGGTCTACTTTAAAGCCGAGCAGGCTTGAGGCATCCCTTACATTGATGGAGAAGACTCCTTGGGAAACCCTAGGTGCTCTCACAACGCCTCCATCTGAAGTATATGTATCTACGAAAACTATTTTTCTAGAAGAGCTTCTCTCAGCAATGCTGGTAGCCATTATTGTAACCATGTTTAGAACGGTCTTTAAGTCAACGCCCGTCGAATCTATTAAGACTCTTTTAGTCTCGCTAGTGACTTTAGTTTCATCGCTATTAATTATTGGAGGCATGCTTAGGGCAACTCCGCTTGAATCAATGATTAGCGGATACTTCTCCCAGCCACTGATTACGTGCCCGTAGGCTCTCCCCTTCTCCGTTTCACTAATGATCTCTCTCAGGGACATACTTCTTTTTTCTCCAAGGGGGGTGAAGTAAGTTGAATCAGGGTCTGCTAAGGTGTAATTCACTGGTAGAGCTATCTTATCTAAGTCATATACTCCAATGCTTGCCTTAACTCTATTTCTACAGTAAGTTGCATGAAGCTTCTCCTGCAAGTTCATTATTTGGGAGACAGCTTCATCATCTAGCTCAAGGTCTTCAACTACTCCAAATGCTGCTATAGGCCTTAACGGGACTCCGTAGTTGAAAGCCTTAAGCCCTCGGTCAACTAAGTTAAAGTACTGAGACTCACACGTAATTAGTGACTTAAGGGCTCTTGCAAGACCCTCAACGCTGAATAAGTCGGGTCTGTCGTGAGGCGCTTCATAAGTTATTAAACCCCCGGACAGATCCTCTACTTCACACTTAAGCTTAGGAAGCAGCCCCATTACTTCTCCATAGCTCAGCTCCTTCCTTAAAAACCTCTCTAAATCCCACTTCCGTACAGTCACTACAGGCAATGCTTACCCCATAGAGTTTAGTTAGTAATTAGTAGTGTAGGAGTAGTTTAAATTCACTGAGATGTAGAGTGGGTAAGAGTTAAATCCTTCAGCGTAAGCAGTTACTGTAGGTGGATTCAATGGTCATAGTGAGCGCTACGCCTGAGATAGCTTTAGAAGAGCTCTATACTTATGCAGGAGGCTTAGGAGTACTTGAAGGAGATAAATTCTATGCAGCTGGGAGAATGGGCTTAGAATACGTTGTGTTCAGCATAATGTATAGAAGGGGTTACGTAGACTACGTTTTTGATGGAGAAACACCAGTGCCTATTCCACAAAAACACTCCTTAAGTGCTTTAAGGAAGCTATTAATCGATGAGGAATTCGGCATAAGTCTGAGAGGCGAGGAAGTAATCATACGTCCATGGATTTATAGAAGCGGTTCAGCTACAGCAATACTATTTGAAGCAGTGTGCCCTAAGTGGGCTAGAGCACTCACTGAGCAAGCATACGTGAATACAGGCATTGAAGACCAATTCTTAAGATACTCTCTTTTAGCTAAAGCAACAGCGCACTACATTAGGGAGAGAATAGGTGTTGAAAACATAAGCATCATAGACCTGCAGGAGCCACATACATCGCTCATAATCCTAGCTCTACCGCTGGAGAATAGGTATAGGTTAATTATACATACACCGGGCCCGTGGGGGCACCCTGTTTTCCCAGGAAGCCTGGTCTCAAGAGAGTTTGGAGCATACATTAGTAATAGCGTTAAGCTAACCGAGCTGGCCTTAAGCAATGTGAATAAAGCATTTGTTGTATCAGCTAAACAGCACTCATTAGTAAAACAGCTGTTTTCAACTCACGCCGGCAAAATAAGTTACGTGACCAACGGCATTGACTTAAATCGATGGATGCACCCCAAGCTATTGAAAGCCTTTATGGAGGGCTCTATTGACGAAACTAACGTCTTAGAAGTAAAGAAGGAGGCTAGGGGAGGCTTGGAGAGTTTGGTGAGAAGCTATAAAAGTGACGTAGAGTTTGGGGATAGAATAGTCGTTGCTTGGCCTAGGAGGCTTGCTAAGTATAAGAGGCCTTACTTCATATCTAAATACATCATTGAAAACCCCGATTCAAAGGCTTTCTTTGTATTAGCTGGGAAACCTCATCCAATGGATGTAGATGGCTTGAAGTATGCAAGGGAGTTTAGAAAGCTTCACTTAAGGTTGAGGAACACTGTTTTCATCCACGACTATGACTTGACTAAAGCTAAGACAATACTTAGGGGAGCAGACCTATTGCTGTTCACTCCATTCAGTGGCTGGGAGGCATGTGGCACAAGCTACATGAAGGCAGGCGTAAATGCTACACCAACCCTCTCGTCTAGAGATGGGGGAGCTATAGAGCTTATTAACGATGGGGTTAATGGATGGCTATTTGGAGAGAACTTAAGTGAATTCATAGACATATACAATGATCCTAGGGCTGCCAAAATAGATGAATTGGATTACGGCGAGTTTAGCAATAAGTTAACTAAGTTAATAGAGATCTATGACTCTGATAGATGGAAGTTTATTGAAATAGCGATTAATGCGTTGAAGACGTTTCCGCTTAGAGTAGACATAGTTAATGCATTGAAGTCTTATTACTTTGAGTAATGAAATTCTTTAAGCATTCTCGGGCTTCGTTATCTTTACTTCCCTGCCTTCAACAATTGCTTTAGCTATCTTTTCCCTAGCGCTATTCACAAGTCTCCAGACAGTAGCCCTTGATACACCCATTATTTGCTCAGCCTCCCTAAATGATAGCTTTTCAATATCTATGAGTTTTAAAGCCTCTACTTCAGCTAAGTCAAGGTATATAGGCTCTTTCTCACTCCAACACGGTTCGGGTTTAAGTACGCTGATCGGGGGGATACTGCGTATTGCAACAGGCTTTGGGTTTCTGCCGAACTTCCCGCGCTTCCGCCTACAACACCAACTCATATATGTCGCCCAAGGCGTCTGCCCGTCTTAAATTAATTATGGCATAGGTTTATAAACCTCCCTATGCTTATATTATTTTGAAATAGGTTACAGAAGTGAACGATATGTGGTGGCCTTGGTGGAAGCATAGGCACTGGATTAGAGCATGGCATTACTACACACCACCGCCATGGGTTTGCTGCTACCCTCCAAGCCCAGAGGAAGAACTTAGATTCTTAGAGTCGTTAAAAAGGGATTTAGAAGCTGAACTAAGTGAAGTAAATAAGAGAATAGAAGAACTTAAAAAAAGGCTTGGCGTAACGTAGCTATTGATAATGTGTTCTTAAAAATAACTTTTTTTTTACTTAAGGCATTTCAATGATTGTTTACCAAGTTTATAAAGGAGTGAGCACAATACATAACTACGTTATAGGTGGAACTCCGATGAGTACGCGCATACCGCTACCGTACAGCCCCAAAGTTCTTGAATTATTTAAAAATCCAAAAAACCTTGGGAAAACGGATGATGCAACAGTAGTTGAAAGTGCTGGAAGTCCTGCTTGTGGAGACATGATAAAACTTTACATTAAGATTCGAAGTGAAGGTAATAGAGATGTAGTAGAGAAGAGTAGCTTTGAAAGCTATGGCTGTGCAGCCAATATTGCTGCAGCAAGCATATTGACTGAGCTAATAAATGGAAAAAGCCTTGATGAAGCTTGGAGGATCTCTTGGAAGCAAGTCTCCGATGAGCTTGGGGGGCTTCCACCAATAAAATACCACTGTAGCATACTAGCTGTAGGAGCTTTAAAGAGAGCTGTGAGAGCCTACTATTCAAATAGAAATAAACCCCCGTGGCTTCCACAAGACCTTACTTTAGAGGAGAAGCAAGTTCTTGAAGAAGAGGAAATGATTGAGAGATACTACAGATCTATGAAAGCCATTGTGGGCGAATTAAAGTGAGTGCCTCTAGAATAGACCTTAGGGTTAGCGATAGGAGCTGCAGCGACCACCCTGTAGCTAGATTAGTGAAGGCAGTGAGAAACGCCTCCAAAGATCTCGTGGAGTTGGAAATAGTGTTTAACCCAAGCGACATACCTACTGAAGTAGCGATCTTATACTTGACTAGACATGGGTTTAAAGTGCTTGAAGTAAAGGAAGTGAATGAAGGCTCCAAGTCCATAGTTGCTGGAAGGACTTGAGGGATGAGCTGTTGAGGATTTCAAGTAAAGTCAGAGAGCTACTCAAAGAGCATGGCCGTCCAGCAAGGGAAATATACTTTGATCTTGAGAATGGCGTCTGGGTCCCGCGAGAAGTTGTGGAAGCAATGCTGCCTTTCTTCAATGAACGAGGCTACGGCCATCCATCAGTTACACACAAGCCCGGTTGGGAGGCATTAGAGGAAGTCTATTTAGCGAAGGAACTAGTGGCTGAGACTATTGGAGCTGTAGACCCCGATGATATATCGTTTACGCATAGTGGAACTGAAGCAAATAATTTAGCTATACTGGGCTTCACAGCTAAGAAGGATAATAGGCGTAGGGGAGGGAAGATAGTTTTATCAGCGATAGAGCACTTAAGTGTGATCTTCCCGGCAGAGCATGCGTCAGAACTGTTTGGACTTAGAGTGCAGAGAGTTCCAGTGGATGAGTATGGATTCGTGGATCCGGAACTCTTCAAGTACTACGTGGATAAAGACACTGTTCTTGTAAGCATACAACTAGTGAACCACGAAATCGGGGCTGTGCAGAAACTTAAGGAAATAATTGATGTAGCTAAATCAATTAACCCCAATGTAGTTTTCCACACAGATGCCGCTGACGCATACGGCTGGATTCCTATTGATGTAGAGAGGCTTGGCGTAGACATGCTGACTATAAGCAGCCATAAGGTTCACGGGCCGAGGGGGGTGGGAGCTCTATACGTTAGAAATGGAGTGCTCCTCGAGCCTCCGTTGAAGGGACAGCTAAGCGTTGAGAAACTCTGGCCCGGAGTAGAGAACGTGCCTTTAATAGCTGGTTTTAGGAAAGCTGTTGAAATATCCTTCAAAGACTTTGAGAATAGAGTGAGCTACGTTAAAGCATTGAGGGATAAGTTGATGAATGGCATAGTTAGCACGGTCCCGGAAGTGCTGGTGAACGGGCCTTTAAATGAGCTCAGAGCAGCAAACAACGTCAATGTAAGCTTTCTACGAGTAGAGGGAGAAGCTCTCACAGTTGAACTAAGCCTTCACGGAATCTACGCATCGAGTGGAAGCGCGTGTTCGTCGAGAATTCTTGAGCCAAGCCACGTGCTTTTAGCTATTGGTAGAAAGCACGAGGAAGCCCATGGAAGCATACTGTTCAAGCTATCTAAACATCATGGGGAGAGCGACATAGATTATACTTTAGAAACCATACCTAAAGCTGTTGAAAGACTTAGAGCCATCAGTTCGTGGAAGAGTGATTGAAGCACGCCCAGAACTCAGTGGTAAGCAGAGCTCTCTTAAATGGTTTATAGACTTAACTCCCCCACTAACGGTGCCTTCCCCGTTAGTGGTGTCGGCCATATCTGTGGAATCGCCTGCTTCATCCATGGGGCGTGGAGCCAGTTGAGCCTAATGCATTTGGCCCCCCATCTACATATACCCTGCTGCATAGCGGATCACATTCTTCAAACTTAGTTTATCAGATACTCACAACTTTTGCTTATCGTTATATAGAGTGCAGCCTCATAGGACTGCCTTCAATTAAGGAGTATTGATAGCTAAATAAATCGCTATTGAAGCTATATATTTAGCGCTGTAACTAATGTTAAGCTCGGTGAGTTTGCTTGAGCTATTACTCCATCAAGGTTTCAGAATTGATTAAGAGACCTCCTGTAACAATGCTTCCAACAGCTACTGTTGAAGAGGCGGCTAGACTCATGTATAGTGAGGGAGTGGGGAGTGTTGTAGTCACTAGTCCCGAGGGCATGGTTTTAGGAATATTTACAGAAAAAGACCTTGTTAAAGTAGTCGGTGGAGGAATACCTTTAACTACGAAAGTTGGAGATGTAATGACTAAAAACCCCATAACTGTGAGAGCTGAAGATGCTTTAACTAAAGCAATCTTAATACTATCTGAAAGAAGGATAAGGCACTTACCAGTGGTTGATAAAGAGGGGAGAGTTAGAGGAGTCATATCTGCTAGAGACATAGCATTAACACTTAAAAAGCACTTAGAAGAACTAGGCGAAATATGCGATTAAACAATAGGTATCAATGCACTTACATTACTTGGAGGCAGCTAGCGAAAGCAGTTTAAAAGCTAAGGCGGAGGTATGGATAGTGATGCCCGACACAAGCCTTGGAATTCTCAGCAACTGCTTCTTTTCGCCAATGCAAGCCATTAAAGCTCCCTACTCTAGAGAGGACTTCAATAAATTATTTATTAGTGGAGTTAATTTTGTTAGAAGAGGCGGCCTCAATGAATGGCGTTAAAAAGCCTGCTCTACAAATAGCGTTAGACTTAATAAATCTAGCTGAAGCTCTCAAGATTTCTTTAGAGCTTTCCTCAAATTTGCCTAAAGAACACTTAATAATTGAGGCCGGAACTCCATTAATTAAGTCATGGGGTGCTTTAGCAGTAGAGTTACTGAAGAAGGCAACTAATGCAGTTGTCTTCGCAGATACTAAGACTGTTGATGTAGGTAGGCTTGAAGCAGGCATGTTCTTTGATAGAGGGGCTGACATAGTTAGTGTACTCAGTGCTGCAGACGATTCAACGGTTAAATCAATGATTGATGAAGCAAGTGCTAGAGGGAGATATGTCGCGGCAGACTTAATTACATCCATAGACCCCTTAAGGGATTCAAAGAGATTAATGGAGTTAGGCGCTAGCATCATAGTCTACCACGTAGGGATAGATGTACAAGTGTCAAGAGGGATAACTGCAAGAGACATGATCAAGGAGATTGAGGATATTAGAAAGCTGGGCACAGGATTTTATTTAGCTGTAGCTGGTGGATTAAAGCCTGGTGCTGTAAAGCCCTTAGCTGCAAGCGGGGTTGATATAGTAATTGTCGGCAGCGCGATAACCAAGTCTAAGGATCCTCTTAGTACAGCTAAGGAGTTAATGAAGGAGCTGGGAGTTCTCTAGAGGCTGAAGCATCCGTGAACCACGCAGGACTTGTACTGTTGCTTGGAGCGGTAGCATCATGGTCTATAACGCCGACTTTAATATCCTTAGATAAGGGGCGTGGAAACAGCGTTGTAGGAAATGGTGCTAGGGCGATCTTGGCTGGAGCAATTCTACTGCCGCTAGTGTTAAGTGATATTAGTGTGAGCACTCTTTATTCAGCAGCAGTAGTAGGTCTTGTGGGAACAGTTCTTGGCGATACGCTGTATGTATCTTCACTAAGGATTGCTGGGCCAGGGCTAGCTGTTCCAGTAGCTTATAGCTATATAGTGATTTCACAATTAATTGGATCGCTTTTAGGTGAAGGCATTAAGCCGGCTGTACTACTATCAGCTGTTGTAGCATCATTAGGAGTGGCAATTGCTTACAGGAGCTCTAGAACATCTCTAGCCATAAATGGTTTAGTTCTAGCCGTTGGTGCATCCCTGGCTTGGAGTATGTGGGTTCACTTAGTTGATTGGGCTATAAACGATCTAGGCATAGATCCTGTAACACTTAATGCTCTAAGAACTATCATCTCAGGATGCATACTTCTATCAATAAGCCCAGCTCTACTTGGCCTAAATAGAATTATTAGTGAGGTAAAGAATATGCCTTACACACTAGCTTCAGGAATACTTGGTTATACTATTGGGGGAACAATGTTCTATGAAGCAGTTAAAATCGTGGAAACCTACACGGCTGTAATAATTACAGCTGCCGTGCCAGTACTGGCAGTGGTTATTTCAAGCATGTCGTTGAAGAAAGAAGTAGAGTTTCAGCACATACTTGGAGCACTACTCGTATCTGCTTCAATCTTTCTCGCTTTAACAAGCTCTAGTTGACTTCTTCTGAACTAGCTATGAAAGTCGACACTAGTTCAAACTGTTGAGGACTTGGCCTAAATAAAGTGGATTGCGAGAAGCGCTTGCAGGGAAAGAGGGTTTTGCGTTAAAAGCTTGGGTATTCGATTACTTTATTAACTAAGTCGGAACTAATGTATCTCTCCGCTGACTCCTGCAAGTTTTTGATTAGCTTAACTAATTTCTCACAAGCTTTCAACTTACACTCACCGCATAGGATGCGGCCGCTTATGCAGTCATCACGTGTATTCCTTAGAGAACGATCGTCAGTAATTAAATAGTATGAGTAAAGGTCGAACACTGTGCACTTCCACGGCTCTCCACCTAATTCTCTTTGTTCTTCAGCTGTAGCTCTTCCACCAGTCAGCGCCTTCATAACTTTAGACTCAACTATGTCCATAGGATCGCTTAGGAATACTGCATACTCAGGCCTCGAACTACTCATCTTATTGCCATCAAGGCCTCTTGCAAATTTATGATACATCGATGAAGGTCTCCTTAACTTAAGCTCTTCAAAGAATCTATCAGCTAGATCTCTTGTAAGCCTTATGTGAGGATCCTGATCTGCTCCTACTGGAACCAGTATGTTTTCAAAACCTCCATATCCCTCTAACTGGAGATGAAGTATGTCAGCTGCTTGAGTCAGTGAAGCAACTACTTTAGCTGGCTCTAGAGAGCCGTAAATAGCCTCCATTTCTGCAGTAGTTACCTTCCTTGAGAACATATGGATGAGTCTGTAGTACTCGCTCCTCTGGTTTGTCTGGAAATAGAACTTAGTCTTGTATGGATCTAGGCCTGCGGCAAGAGCGTATGAAATGTATTCCTCTGAGTACTTGAAGAGCTGTTCCCTCCTAATTTTTCTCACTGCATAAGCCTCTGCATCAGCTATCACTATAGTTATTTGAGCTCCATGCCTCTGGAAATACTTAAGTTCTTCAATGACCATTAAGTGTCCTAAGTGAACATGGCCGCTGGGCATAAAGCCTGTTAAAACAGCATTTCTCCCGCCCTCTTTAAGCGCCTTGAGCCATAGGTCTAAGTCCCTGTGGCCAAACACAATCCTCCTCTGGAAGAAGTAGTGGCTTTCAGGCAGTAGGTTAAGCACAGATTCTATAGGCGTCATTCCAAATTGCTCTATGAGCTTCCCATAGTCCTCTATAATGAAGTGCCCCCAGGGGTCGAGAGTTATAGCCAACTAACCTCACCTTGCTACTTATCTAAATACCTTAACATAAACAACATAAACATACCGGTGCTACAAAGTATACGGCTAGGTATTTAAACTACTCAACAGCTCCAGCCATTGCGGGCACAGGCTTTACTCATCGAGCTCGCTATGGTATTCGTTGAATGAATGACTCAGCTCTCACCACAGCCCTAATTAGATCGCTTGAAGCTCTCTTTAATATGGCAGCATGTTTGTCCAGAATTGGTTAAGCCAAGGGGCTCAGCGTTCATTATGGTGAAGAATGCTCTAGCCCCTTCTTCAATAAGCCAAGGGGTTTCTAAACTCAGTGCTCTAAGAGATGATAAGGCAAGCATTCTCACAAGATCCCTTGCGCTTACATGCGGTAAACGGCTGTAGATCAAGTTGTATAACACTTGCCTCTCTCCAAACACCTGGCTTAAAACAACCAGCATCATATGTGCCTGGAGCAATGCTTACTCTTTTAAGCCAAGCTCTATGGAGTTCAGGTAGTTTTCCAGTGAACCATATGTAGCCGCTAGAGCATGACACTAAGAAATGTTGTTCTCTGAGAGAACTGCTAAGTTTGCTTCTTAAGTGTACTCCATGAACACGTATCTAAGTCTGACTCCTGAGTAAAATGTATTCAAGCCATCCAACAACCATCATTCTCTTAGTCTCACCAATATGTGCTGCAACAACGTGATCTCTCGATATTTTCGATAGAGCGTCGAGAGCCCATGTAGGTAGTGTAGGTTGGTTAGACTCACAATTCCTACTCCACTGCATGCTTCAGCTATTCTAATGAGTTCATCGGGTTCGCTAATTCTCATAGGACAAGCCATTGATGCACATTCAATGCCCCCCTCCCTCACTAACTCCCGTACTTTCCCGCAAAGCCTGGGAGTTCAATGAAGAAGTCTCTAGCTATGGCTTCTCAACGAATCCTCATCGAAGCTTAGTTTAACTAAAGGATTATTCACTCCTCTGGAGCCAACGTATGCAGCTAAGTCATAGCCTATGCACGCTTCTTGGATAAGTGGATCAATTAAGTGAATGTGCGAATTAGCCATGCTAGGTAGAGCTATTGAATTCCTGTAATCAATGCCTCCATGCACCCAGCCCTTAGAAACCTCCTTTATAAACCCTTCTCCACAACTACGCTACGTGTACTTTCTCAAGTACGTTAAGCTATCTACCATACATTAAATAACCTAGGTTAATCACTAGCGGCTCAGTGCCGGAGATCCCTTCTTCACCTCCTCCGACTGGACTAGGACTCTTCATCGCTACTAGTGTATAGCACTAAAAGCTATTTAATTCCTTGTAATTAAGGAACCACCAGATCATTTTAAATGCGGGGGGTGGGATTTGAACCCACGTCGGCCTACGCCAGCGGATCTCTCACGCTTAAGGCCTTGAGTCCGCCCCCTTCGCCCATGCTCGGGCACCCCCGCTCTATACTTAAGGAATGCGCTAGAAGTCTTTTAAATTATTTAGTCTTCTCCAGGTAATCGCTTATTGCTTGAGGTCATGTAGTTAGACGCATTTAAATACCCAACGGCATTAGTTTTGTAAATACAAACAGTATTGTAAATGCTGATAATGGAACAGTTATGTTGTCATCTATGAACTTGTACTCGAAATGCTCAACTATGCTTGCTACTACCCCAGCCAATGCTCCCGGAATACTCATTACTGCTGCTCCAAGAGGAATTGATAAAGCAGCCATAGCTAAGTTCCCCAGCCAGGACTTAGTGCGTTTTTTGTATACAAGGTTTCTTACAACCCCCGTTGCTCCATCCCCAAAAGCCATGAACAATATTGGTAGAACGCCGTACCAGTAATTACTGAATATGATCCATGATAGGAGTATCATCAGCCCCCACGATAGGCAGAAGTGTGCTTCATACGAGTTGTCCTCTACTTGAAACCAGTACAGCAGCTTCCCTACTCTATGGGGTATGTAGGTGAGTAGTGCTAAGAGCAGCGCCATGGCGAATGGGAGGATAGGTGTTTTAAAAGTAAACGGCACTAGTAAAGCCACTACTCCTCCTGCAAGAACGTGTATAAGCTTCCTGTTATAGTAAATCATGTTTTTATGAGGGACCCCCCTCTTTATGCCGAAGCTGTAGAAAGCCCTCGATATAGGGTAGACAACTGCTATAACCCACGTAAAGTATATTGCTGTATAAGCAATCTCTAAAACGCTCACCTCTAATGATGGAGCCGTTGGCAAGCTTCATCGGCTCACAGAGTTCTTAGATAATTCTTCTTACCTCGTAGGTAAAAAAGCTGTCTTTACAGTATGAATAGCTCTTCCAGCGCGTTTATAGCGGCATGAGTCTTCCACTGATAGCTTTCTCTATCCTGTTAAGTAATTCATTGTACCACAATGGTACTTCTACGTGGCTAACGCATCTATCAGGAGTATATGGCTTTATATCTAGCACCGGAGTTCCATCAAATAAATCTAGGCCTCTTACATGCAGCACCCTTCCCTCTCTCTTAACTAACTTAACTATGGATAGAGCTATTGGATTAGGCCTCGCCGGTGAATCGCTTGCAAATACGCCTACTTCAGGTAGATCATCGATGGTTACTCCAAACCTCGCCCACTTCCTATGCTTAACTCTAAGCACGGCTCTATCCTCACTACGGACTTTATGTAGATACGCTATTACTATTAAGTGGCTGAAGCCATCTATTTCCTTAAGTCCATCTGAGTACTCTGAATAAACCTCTATTGACCCGTAGACTCCGTCAATGGAATTCTTAACTTCCTCATCACTTAGCCCGACTCTCACTATCCCTATAGCTCTTAATTCAAATGAAGGCACTTGCTTAAACATTATTCCACCACCTACTCCTATAGATAATGATCAGCTAACTGAGCGTTTTAAATAACTTTAAAAGATATTTTATCGCCGGGTTTAACTCCCAAAAACTGCGATGCATCGCCCATGTTTACAGCTACTTCAAGGAAACCCCATGAATTTATATAGCATGCTAATTCCCCGCGCAGAACTCTGCTAAAGCTCTTCTCGTAAATGCACTGATGCTCACCACTGTCTACAGTGACGTTGAGCCTAGAGCCATACTCAGCCTTAACTAAATTAATGTAATTAGCCTCCACATTAGTCATTACGTTACCGTATAGATCTATGTATAGCACTCTACCCATGATCGTCTTCTCCCCTAAATCATACTTGGGCTTCTCAACTCTTACTCTAGCTATGGAGCCTACGTCTATTCTTACGCCAATATCTTCTAAGGGCACTCCCCTGCTCACCCATGAAGCTATGGGGGCAAACACGTCTCTCCCATGAAATGTGCCCGATACATTGGCCAATCTATATCGCGAGCTAGATATGTCGAAGGCTCTTTTAACGCCATCCTTCTCCATAAGTAAGCTTAAACAACCGTTATCAGGCCCTATCAACACATAGTTGTTTGTCTCAACTAATAGCGCCCTCCTCTCACTACCAACACCTGGATCTACGACTACTACAAATATAGTGCCTTGTGGAAAGTACTTTGCTGAAACCAGTAGATTTACAGCTGCTTCTAAAATACTGTGCCTTGTTATGCCATGCGTAAGGTCCACTATTTCTGCATCTGGATTAATGGACTTTATCACACCCTTCATAACTCCTATGTAGGGGTCCTTGTAGCCGAAGTCGGTTATTAAGGCTATTAGCCTCTTAACGCTAATCACCTATAGAAGCAATTGCTGCAGAGCTTAATTAATTATTCATACATAGAGGTAACAGCGCAGTGAGTGGAGAGCGAATACTCAAGATAGCTTCTTAACTCACGTTTCTCCACTAACAGTATTTAGCGATATTTAAACGCCTGTATTTTCGTTAGTGGATTTAGCCCTATTTACAGGTTATCGTTATATAGAGTGCAGCCTCTAGTTAGCTGGAATAGGGAGGTAAATGGCTTTAGCAGCTGCGTTACGATGTTTTCTACAAGTTCGCTACAGTATTGTTTTAGACTTCTTTAAGTAATTGCTTTTCCCCCTTAAAGTATGCTATTAAGCTTGTGCCTACCGATAGTTTTTCACTTAAACTCTCTCTGAGGAACCATAGGGCATCGGGAATTATCGAAGCTGCAGCTACTGCTGAAAGCCACGCAAATAATGCTGCTATAGGATCTCCGTGAAAAAACCTGTAGAGAGTAGGCAATAAGTAATGAGAATGGGAGTACTTTAGAAATCAAATGATTGAGTTTAAAGCTCTTAATAAAGTACGCTACACCTATGGCTAGAGAGATCATGGAGGCTAGTAAAACTAGTGCCTAAGGCTGTTCAATGCCCATGGATGTTCGCCGTGGAAGAGCTCTTCCTACACATTTGCTAAAGCCTCATCACTTAAGCTTTGCTATAGATGGCGGGCGGTCCTTCACGCCACTAAGGCCTCTGGACTTATCTTAGATGATAGGAACGTTCTCAACTCTTCATAGCCAGCATCACTGAAATTCATGCCTATAACCTTGTTGTCGTATAGGACGTATAGCTCCGGCTTCTTCTTAGCAACTATCTTATATTTCTTCACTGATGTATACGGCACTCTTTCAACAATGCGTGGAGAAACCGACTCTACATATCCTGACTTCAGCTTGCTTCTAATAGATCTTGCTTTAAGCCAGTGAAATACTACTATAGCTATCAGTAGCGTGAGGGATATCAGTGGTGAAAGGAATATTAATGCAAAGCAAATTATTGTAAGAGCTGTGAAGAGCTTGGATGAAGAGATCTTAAATACTAGGATCTCCGTTGGAGTGAGTAGGTATGAGTAAAAGAAGCCATAGTTACACAAGTATGATTTAGAGGACACAGATCCCACATCTGCAAACAACTGCATTACCTCACTATAGTACAACTATTTAAACTAGGTATTAACTCTCTTCGAAGCTTTAAATAATTTGAGAAACAATAGTTTCCCACACAGTTAAACTGTGGGGTGGCTCAACTTGACTTTTTCAATAGTGGCTGTTGATAAGGATAAAAAAGATCTTGGAGTAGCAGTTGCATCAAAGTTCATAGCAGTGGGCTCAGCTGTTCCTTGGGTGAAGTTAGGTGTTGGAGCTGTAGCAACGCAAGCGTGGGCTAACTTAAGGCTTGGTCCACTAGTACTCTACTTACTTGAAAATAATTACTCTCCAAAAAGAGCTGTTGAAACTTTACTATCAATAGATGATAAGAGAGAGCATAGGCAAATTGGAGTAGTTAACGCTGGAGGTGAAGCTTACGCCTATACGGGTAGTAAGTGTATAGAGTACGCTGGACACTTGGCGGGCGATGGATATTCAGTTCAAGGCAACATACTAACAGGAGGGGAAGTACTAGAATCTATGGCTAAAGCTTATGAAACCACTAAAGGCGAATTAGTGGATAAGCTTCTGGCCGCACTCAAAGCAGGTGATGAAGCCGGTGGAGATAAGCGTGGAAAGCAAAGCGCAGCAATAATAGTGCTTAGACCCTGTGGAGGCTATGGAGGATGTCTAGAGGGAGTTGACAGGTACGTTGACTTAAGAGTCGACGACCACCTAGATCCTGTGAATGAGCTTATTAGACTATTTAAGCTATGGGAGCTGACGATACTTGAGAGAGAGGATCCAGGTGACGTAGTTGATTTACCTGAAGTAGCGCTAGAGGTTCAGGAAGCTCTAGCAGCTCTAGGCTACTATAAAGGTGATGTGAGTGGGGAACTCAATAGAGAGACTGTTGAAGCTTTAACGGAGTGGATGGCTATAAATAACTTTGAGAACAAAATGAGAAGCGATGGAAAGTTATGGGGAAGCATTTATAGGTATTTACTTGAGCAAGCTAAGAGCGCTAAGAGGCGCTAGCTGTATAGAATGCATGAGACTAAATGCTTTTTTCCAACTTCAACTAGGCTCACCTCTCTCTTACTACAATCGCTTAAGGCATATGGACATCGTGGATGAAATCTGCAGCCTGACGGAGGGTTCAGCGGGCTCGGAGGCTCTCCAAATACTTTAACTTTAGCCCTGCTTCTAGCAATAGATGGATCGGGTATTGGTACTGCCGACAATAGCGTCTTGGTATATGGGTGCAGCGGTTTTTCAAATATTTCTTCAACCGGGCCGTATTCAACTATTTTACCTAAGTACATTACTGCAACGTAGTGAGCTAAGTACCTCACAATTCCAAGATCATGGGTTATGAAAACGTAGGTTAATTTATCAGCCGCCTGAATATCCTTAAGCATGTTAAGTATTTGTGCTTGCACAGATACATCAAGGGAGGAAGTTGGTTCATCTAAGACTACTAGCTCAGGGCTTAACGCTAATGCTCGTGCAATAGCTATCCTCTGCCTCTGTCCGCCGCTAAACTCATGCGGATACCTGTACAAGTGCTCCTTCTGTAACCCTACTTTCTCTAAGAGCTTAACTAAGTACTCATCTAGATCGATCTTCTTAAGCATTCCATGAGTCTCTAAGGGCTCCTTAAGGATCTCGTATATAGTCATTCTAGGGTTCAAGCTACTATATGGATCTTGGAATACTACCCCAGTCCTCCTCCTGAACTCCATAAGCTTTCCTCCACTAAGCTTCATTACGTCAACTCCTTTGAAGAAAATGCTTCCTTCGTCGGGCTCTATGAGCCTTAGTATTAGCCTAGCCAGAGTAGTTTTTCCACAGCCGCTTTCACCAACTATAGCTAGAGTGGTCTCTTCATGGACTTCAAATGATACTCCATCAACTGCTTTCACAAACCCCTTAGTGAAGAACACGCCTTTAACTGGAAACCACTTCCTTAAGTCCATCGCTTCAAGCACTACCCTAGCTGCGCTCACAACTCATCACCTTCTATAGAGCCAGCATGAGACTAAATGGCCTTTGGAGCGCTCCACTAGCTCAGGCTCTTTATTGCAGAATTGAAATGCGTGTGGACATCTAGGGCTGAACCTGCATCCCTCAGGCAAGTCAATCATGTTTGGGACGCTTCCATGAATAGATCTTAGGCGCTCGATCTTCTTCAATGGATTCGGCACAGCTTCAAGAAGCCCCTGCGTATATGGATGAAGGGGGTTCGTGAATAGCTCTTCAACGAATGCTTCTTCAACTACTTTGCCAGCATACATTACTGCAACTCTATCACAGACTTCAGCCACTACTCCAAGGTTATGGGTTATTAGCATTACTGATGAACTGTACTTATCCCTAAGGCCCCTTATTAACTCCATGACTTGGGCTTGTATAGTTACGTCAAGCGCTGTAGTAGGCTCATCAGCTATAATGAGCTTTGGAGTGTTTGCTACAGCAGTAGCTATGACTACTCTCTGCTTCATTCCTCCACTCAACTCGTGTGGATAGCTCTTTGCCTTAGCCTCAGGATCTGGTATGAGTACTTCACGGAATATCCCTACTGCTTTCCCCCACGCCTCATTAAACTTCGCTGAACTGCTGTGCGCTAAGATTGTCTCAGCAACGTGGAAGCCGGCTGTGTACAGTGGATCTAGTGCGTTGCCAGGGTCTTGATAGACATACGATATTTCTCTCCCTCTAATCTTCCTCAACTCCTTCTCAGGTAGTTTAAGTAGGTCCACGCCTTCAAACAGTACTTCGCCGCTAACTATTCTGCCCGGAGGTTTCACCATTCTAGTGAGGGCTCTGGACATAACTGATTTTCCGCAGCCTGTTTCTCCAACAATACAAAGTATTTCTCCTCTATGCACACTAAGCGATACTCCGTCAACTGCCTTAACTACTCCAGCATATGTGTAGAAGTAGACCCTTAGATCTTTTACTTCAAGGAGCGTGCTTGAATGCATGCTACTCCACCCCCCTAAACTCAAGCCTTCTCCTAAACCTTGGATCAAGTATATCCCTAAGTCCATCGCCTAAAACATTGAAGCCGAGAACAGTGATCAGTATGGCTAGCCCTGGGAAGAAGGAGTACCACCACTTCTCTGGGAACCACCTTCTTCCATCAGCTACTAACCTACCCCACTCTGGCGTAGGGGGCTGGGCTCCAAGGCCTATGAACGATAGAGCTGAACTAGCCAGTATTACTGATCCAAAGTCAAGCGTTACTAGAACTAATAGTGGAGTTATTGAGTTGGGCAGTATGTGCTTAAAGAGTATCCTCCGCGTGCTTACACCCATAGCCTTTGCTGCTTCAATGAATAACTGCTCTCTTACTACAAGCACTTGTGCTCTAACAACTCTAACGTAGCTCGGCCACCAAACTATTGATAGGGCAAGCATTGCTGAGAAAAGCCCTGCTCCTAGAGTAGCGCTGAAAGCTATTGCGAGCACCAGGCCTGGGAACGATAGAAATACATCTGTAACCCTCATGATGATTTCATCGATTACTCCGCCGTAATAGCCGGCGATCAATCCCAGCACTAAGCCTATTGGCACGGTTATCGACATAACTACGAGGGACACCATTAATGAGACTCTAGCGCCAGCGAGAACTCTACTAAATAAGTCCCTCCCATATTCATCCGTCCCGAAGGGGTGCTGTAGACTGGGTGGCTGAAGTCTCTTTAATGCAACTGTACTAAAGTCTATTTCAATGGGATTGTATGGAGCAATGTATGGTCCTATGATTCCGAGAACAGTGAATGCAGCTACTATGATTAAACCAGCAGTGGTTAACGGGCTTCTCTTAACGACTTCGAAGGCAAGCCCCCAATCATGGACCAGCGATCCAACTGATCTAAGTGCATTGCTCTTCAACAATGCTCCATTGATCTTCTTTAGCATCACAGTCTCACCCTAGGATCAATAATGGCGTATGCTATGTCTACAGCGAAGTTTACAGCTATGAATACTAGGCTTATGAGCAGCGTTGAGCCCATTATTGCTGGATAATCGAGGCTATTGATGGCGCTCACAGTGTATAAGCCTATGCCAGGCCACGAAAACACGGTCTCTATAACTATGGCCCCGCTTAAGAGCATGCCGAACTGTAGGCCGGCTATTGTAATTATAGGTATTGAGGAGTTCTTTATGAGGTGCCTATAGAATTTAAAGCTGTTTAAACCTCTTGCTTCAGCGAAATCCATGAACTCCGACGATAGTACGTCAAGCGTGGTGTTTCTAACGACTCTCGCTATAACTCCTAGGCCTGTGAAAGCTAGAGTAAGGCTCGGTAGAGCCATGTGCCTTAAGCTAATCGTTAGGGCATTCCAGTTCCCTGCAAGCAAGCTGTCAAGTACGTATAGGCCTGTGTAAGTTTGTGGAGGCGGAATCCCTCTGCCAGTAGCTGGGAGCAGCCCGAGGGAGTAATAGAATACCCATTGTAGAGTTATTGCCAGCCAGAAAGCTGGTGCTGAAACCCCTATTAATGCCAATACTCTCACCAAGTGATCTAGTAGGGTATCCCTCTTTAACGCAGCTAGAAGTCCAAGGGGTACGCCTAAAGCCACCTGTATTAGCCCAGCCACTATGGCTAGCTCAGCTGTGGCCGGAAAGTATTCAGCTAAGTCCACTAGCACGGGCCTCCTAGTCATAGGGGAATCCCTCCAGTTACCCATAAACACGTCCCTAATGTAGAGGGCTAACTGTTCGTGAATGGGCAAGTTTAAGTGATACTTCTCCCTCATTAATTCAATGACTTCAGGCCTAGCCTTTACTCCTCCAGCCCACAGCCTGGCGGGATCAGCTGGAATTACGTGACTTACTACGAACGTTAATACTATGACTCCCATTATAGTTGGAATAAACGTGAGAGCTCTCCTAACTAGATACCTCTTTAAACCCCCGATCTTCAGTCACCCCGGGTACGGGCTTCATAAAGGATTAGTTGAGTGAGTTGAGGAGGGATGTTGGGAGAAAAAGTAGATGAGTTCATGGGGCTATTCATGCACAAGCACTAGCTCCCCTTCTCGCCAACTATTATGAGCACGTCTCCTAGATCTATCTGAACAGCATTAGATAAGTTAACGAATAGCGCTGCTTCATCGATTGATGACACTACGTGTACTTCAACTGAGCTGAACTTGTATCCACCAGCCTGTAGAGGGCCTGCGTAATCATCTGGGTCTGCGTAGTCAGGCCCCCAAGCTAGTACTTGTACATCGAAGTCCCCGCTTGACAGCTTTTCATTGAACACAGGCCTTGATAACACCTGTACTTTAACGCTTATGCCAAGTGCTTGACTCCAAGATGCTTGGACTAACGTAGCTATTTGCTCAAGCTCGCTGTAGCCCTGGGGGACTATTATAGTTATGCCAACGCTCCGTGGATCTACTCCTGAGGCAGCGAGGAGTTCTTGAGCTTTAGCGGGGTTAAATGAATACTTCACTAAGTAACTATCTTGGTGGCCGAACATTCCTCTAGGTATGACTCCATAGGCTTGCTCAGCGAGGCCGTTGAATGCTGCTGACACTATTGAATCGTATGGAACAGCCCATGCTAGTGCTTTTCTAAATAAATCATTGTTGAACGGGGGTTTCTCGCAGTTGAGTGTTAAGTGGTATAGCAAGAATGATGGAGCTACTTCAACAATTAATTTATTTGCGCCAATAGATACCCCCTTCACTTGCTCGACGAGGGTTGGTGGAACTAGGGCTATGTCTAAGTCCCCCTTCTTAAGCTCCATTATTCTAGTGGAGTCTTCAGGTATTAGCTTAATCAATACTTCCTCTATCGATGGCTTTCCACGCCAGTAGTATGGATTAGCCTTCAGCCTGTAGTACTGTTCATGCACCCATTCAACTAAGTAGTATGGACCAGTGCCTACTGGGTGGTCGTACATGTACTCGTTTTCCTTACCTGCTTCAACGCCTCCACGGGCTTCAACAACCTCCATGCTGACAATGCTGGCTGGAATTGTTGCTAGAACTTGAAGTATGGCTGCGTAAGGTGAGTACAGCTTTAACTTAACGACTCCAGCTATGTTCCCCGTATAGTTGAAGAATCCCAGTAATTCATTTAGGGAGTACACTACTTTACTTCCCCCCTTAAACTCTGTTTTCAGTCCAGCGGAAGCTATGGCTGAGAACTCTTCCCTGCTTATTGCTTTTGAATTCTCGACATCTATAAAGGTATCTATAAGCCAGGAGGGATCTAAGTGCATTACAGCCACTCTTCTAAGAGAATACACTACGTCTTCAGGCGTTAGCGGGATAGTCCTATTATTCCATGGGTCGTAGAAGCTTACTCCACCTCTAATGACGAAGTACCATTCGTCTCCAGCATCGTTGTGAGCCCAAGCAACTGCCAGGCATGGAATAACGTAGTCTGTTTTATCTAACTCGTATGTGACGAGTCTTTCATATATTTGATGCAGTATAAACCAGTCGAAGCCCCAGTAAGTTACAGCTGGATCTAGGCTGTGTCCTTCCTCAGATTCACCTATGACTAGCGTTGTTGGATTAGGTGAATTGGGGTCTTTGCGCAAGTCGTCGATTCTGTAGACTAGCGTTGGATGGAAGTATATGCCTTTCACCCAGTCCCAGTAAACTCTTACATCCCTAGCTTGAACAAGCCATATTAACGAAAGCCTATCGTTGGAGAGCTTTTGAATGCCTTCATATATGATCTTCCTTAAATCAGGGTCTGTAGTGTATCTCCCAGCGTAGATTAATGCCTCCATAATTGGATCTCTTAGGAAGCCTGGGTTTATGTTTGAGTATGGAACTAGCTCTGCCCTATCTATAGGGCTTGGATCACTGTATGATACAACAATTACTTTGCTAAAGTTTGCTGGAGCAGTAGTAGTTGGAGTAGTAGTTAGAGTGGTTGGAGTAGTAGTTGGAGTAGCTTCAGGCTTCCTACTTAAATTACTGTAGGCAAAAAACGCTAGAACTCCAGCAATTAAGAGAACTACTATAATTAGTGAAGCGACCTTTATGGATACTCCTCTATACATTCTGGATACCCGTATGTATTCATATAAGTTGAGACTAGGTAAATATAAAAACTTTACCCACTAAATATAAACACTGAAGCTCATATAGTAAATGCCTGAGGCCTGTACTTAAACTATGGGGGAGAGGGTATGGCTTGCTTAATGGACTCTCAGTAGGCATTCCCACATACGTGTACTGCTCTACGGCGAGCAACTGTCAAGACATATGTATTGAGGCATACTTTTGGAGTCAGTTAAGTAAAGTCCATAAAGTGCTATTACTTAAGCCATGCGAGGATTTAAGTGACTCTATGAACTCCTGTACAGTAGGACTAGAGCCTCAAAGCAGCCATGAGGAAGTCCTAGCTGAGTTTAAAGAAGTAGTTAGTGAAATAATTGATAAAGCTGTTGCAGGGTATTTAAAGTACTCGCACACTCTAGGCTTAAGTAAGTTAAGGAACCTGCTCCTAATACCTACTGGTAGAAGAGCTATTGAAGTCGGGGAGGAGTTAGGGAGCTACCTAGCGGCCTACAACTTAGTTAAACTAGTTATTCCAGACATAGTTAAGTGCTACTTTAAAAACTACTTCTTTAAGGAAACCAAGTACTTAGTTAGAGTAATTAACTCAACTCCTCCACACATATATTTAGTGAATGGAGAAGCTGACGCCATGTATAAAGCACTGTACTCGATTAGCGCTGAATACAGGAACTCGGTAAAGCTATTAATTGAAGACATCGATAAGTTAAGGCATCGCTGAGTTAATCACTGCTGCCAGCGACTTAGACTCCGAATAAGCGGATGCTAAAGGAATTCACCGTGGACTCCAACTTCAGCAATATTGTTAATAAAGTTAATAAAACCGCCTATAGCGATATTTAAGCGATAGGCCTTAGTTAAAGAAGATGCGAATGTTTATAAGAAGTCGTTGAGGAGTGATGGTTGTGGATAAAGTTAAGGTTGGTGTATTGGGGGCCACTGGATTAGTAGGCCAGAAACTTGTACAACTGCTATTGAAACACCCTTGGTTTGAACTAGAGCTTTTAACAGCTAGCAGGGAGTTCGTGGGTAGGAAGTATGGTGAAGTAGTTAAGTGGCTTCAAGGCCCCTTTACTCCGCCAGAGCTGAATGAACTGATCATTGGGAGCACTGACTTAAGTACAATTATGGATAGCAAAGTAGAGCTAGTGTTTTCAACTCTTCCAAGTAAGGATGCATTAAGTGTAGAGGCTGAATTAGCTAAAAGAGGTATTGTCGTAATTTCAAGCTCTGATTCAATGAAGTTCGAAGAAGACATACCGCTTTTAAATCCCGAAGTTAATGCCGATCACGTGGAGCTTACGAAGCTTCAATCCAGAAGGGGGTGGAGAGGAGCTATACTCAAGACACCTAATTGCACAACAGTGATCCTAACTCTAGCTCTCAAGCCCATTATGGATGAGCTCGGCTTAAGGAAGGTAATAGTGTCAACAATGCAATCAATTTCTGGAGCAGGCTTAACGGGCGTTCCCTCAATAGACATAATTGACAACATTATTCCATATATTGATGGAGAGGAAGAGAGAGTTGAAAGAGAGTCAGTTAAGATACTTGGCTCGCTAGAATCCCAAGTAGTTAAGCCAGCTAGCATAACTATATCAGCTAGTTGCCACAGAGTCCCAGTCATAGAGGGCCATTTAGAGGCCATATTTATCGAAACAATTGAAGAGCCTGATGTAGAATTGGCTTCAAAAGCTCTAGAGGAATTTAAGGGAAATAAGATTAGAGCTCTCAACCTCCCCACAGCGCCTGAAAAACCCGTTATTGTTAGAAGAGAACTTGACAGGCCTCAGCCAAGGCTTGATAGATATATTAGTAACGGCATGAGCGTAGTTGTTGGGAGGCTAAGGATGGATAAAGCGCTTAGAGGTATTAAGTTAATAGCCCTTGGCAATAACTTAATCCGCGGAGCTGCTGGAACCAGCGTGCTTACTGCAGAACTACTGACTGCAAAGGGTCTTGTGTATGGGCGGTAGAGCAATTCCTAAACTCATGTGCACGCAGCACCCGGATTCAACAATTAAAGTTAGGGTTGAGGAAGAAGTCGATGAAGCTATAATTGGCTACACAATATATGGCTGCGAAGAAGTAATGGTTGATTACGAAGGCAAACTAACTCCATACTCTCAGCCTAAGGAAATAGTGGTTAAAGCCTCTAAAGCCGGTATACCTGTTGGAAGCAAATTCTTTGTAACTCCAAGAATGCCCCATCCATTCCTCGAGGAATTTGATAGAGCTATGCTTGCCTTAGAAGCCTCTGTACTTGCGAACTACTGCTCGTCGAAGGCTTTAGGGAGTCAGGCAGTTAAATGGGTGATCCTGCCCATGGTTGAGGAAGTTGATACAGTAATATTTGTGCAGAAAATTGTTGGGAGGAAAGCAAAGATGATATCTGAAGAAACTAGTGTAAAGTTAGACGCAATCACTGTAGTGCCATTACTGGAGGACGCGTTTATTCAAACGAGAGCTCACAACGTAATTTATGCACTGGCTAAAGAAATGACGAGTGCAGGTATGGAGGATGAATGCTTAAGGGTTTTCCTTGGATTTAGCGATTCAGCCGTTAGGTATGGACACATAGCTTCAGCTCTCGGAGTAAAGTACTCACTATTGAAAATAATGGATTTAAGCAAGCTAGGGCTATGCGTAAAGCCCATAATAGGATCTGGTTCGCCGCCGTTCCGCGGGGGCGTAAATAATGTCGAATTAGCTCCCTTAGAGGTAGAAACTTATAGAGGCTACTCTACAGTCACCGTGCAATCAGCTATAAGATACGATGTCCCATTAAATGAGTATGAATTATTCAGAGAGACAGTGGTCGGTGGAGCAAATGCTGAGCCTAGTGCAGCTATAGATGAAGAGAGCTTAAGGTTATTCATTAAGGAGTCCTCGGAGAGCTATAGGAGCTTCGTTGGAAGAATCCTTAGGGGCGTTGAGCACGTAATAGGCCTCATTCCATCGACGAGAGATAGAGTTTCGTGGAGAGTTTACGGAAGGCTTTTAATCGATGGAGAGAATCAAGTAATCAATGTCCCTAGGGCAATAATGTATACAGCTATGTGGTATAGCATCGGCCTTCCACCAACTCTGCTTGACTCACCCTACATAGTTAAGCTCGCTAAGAAAGACCTCCTTGACGATTTGCTTAAAGCTCTTCCACAGTTAGTTCAAGAGTGGATTTACGATTCAGCGTTCTACGATCCAGAGGTCTCCGCGAAATTCATTGGAAATGAAGGAGTTAAGGAAATTAATGAAGCCCTTGAATACTTGAATATAGACCTTAACCCAAATGAGGCTTACGTAGCCATGCTTAAACAGGTTCAGACTGAAGCACATGTAATTGCTCTAGGTAAGCTCAGGAAGTTCCTCGGTTGATGCCCCTTACTCTACACACTTCTAGCTTCAATGCACTGTAGCTACAGTTACTGATACGACTCCTATGAGTAGCCGCTTAATTTAGTGACGCAAGGGCTTGATCGATGTCTTCAATAATGTCCTCTTGATCCTCTAAGCCTATTGAAAGCCTCAGCGTGGACTCCGTTATCCCAAGTTTCTCTCTGACTTCTCTCGGAATATTTTTGGATGCACTAATGATCGGGTAAGTTATCAATGATTCCGCTCCTCCAAGGCTTGGGGACGGCTTAATAATTTTCAGTGACTTAAGGAATTTTACTGCTTCACTCATTCCACCCTTTAGCTTAAACGTAACTACGCCTCCATAAAGTCTTCTCTTGAATACTCTGTCGGCGATGCTTTTATATGGGCTATTGCTTAGTCCTGGATAGTGTACTTCAGATACTTTAGTGTTATCACTTAAGTATTCAGCTACAGACATTGCTGTTCTCGATGCTTTCTCAAATCTTATTTCAAGAGTCTTGACTCCTCTTAAAGTCAGGTATGCTTCAAGGGGCTGCATTATTCCACCAGTAAGCCTCCTCCAGTCCCAGAGGGACTGGATTAATGCGCCGTCTTTAGCAATTACTGCTCCTCCAAGAACATCGTTGTGTCCCGCAATGTACTTAGTCAAACTATGTATGGCGAGCGTAGCTCCACTAGATAGTGGATTCAGTAATAGTGGAGTAGCGAAAGTGTTGTCTACAATTAGTTTGCATTCAAGGTCTCTACATACTTTAGCTACTTCAACTACATCTATTACTCTAAGCATGGGATTAGTTATTGATTCTATGAAAACTAAGTCTGGCTTAAATGACTTTAAATCTTCAATTAATTCACTTGTCTCAGGCCACGATAAATGTAGCTTAAAGCCAACTTTACTCGATAAAAGCTGAAGTAGTTGAAGAGTTGAGCCGTAGAGCTCTGTTAAAGCTATAACCTTAAGATCCTTATTAATGAAGTTTAATAGAACTACGGATATCGAAGCCATCCCGCTGTTAAATGCTAGTGAGTCAACGCCTTCTTCAAGTTTAGAGAGAACTTTCTCTAAAGCCCTTACGGTAGGGTTTTCCTCCCTTGAGTACTTAAGATCCGTGTCTCTATCAGTAATTAACGTACTCCCTCTCTGCTCAAATACTGCTGTTAAGTATATTGGGGGTATAAATACTCCAAGATCTTCATCCATAAATTCATGACCGTGGACGGCTTTTGTAGACTCCCTCAATTCACTCAACCCCTCAACTGCTTACACTTGCATACTTTAATCAAATAAGCATTACTCTACTCTCCACGGTTGTCAGGTAACTATAGGATGCCGATTACACTTCTTTAAATTCATTGATGGTTTTCGAGAGAGGCAGAAAGCACTCCACGTTTTAGTCATGGCGTGCATTCAGTCTTCTCTCCACAAATAGGTAGGCCTCAAGTAGCAACACTCATCACATGTGAGCAAATAAGGTAGCTAAGTATTGGAAACTACTGTGAGACGCCAATATACGTATTGTTGGATACGTTTGCGCGTTCTTAAACTAAGAAAAGAGCATAGGCAAAGGCTTCTCTAAGCTGAAAAGTTTTAATATCTATGGCAGGGATTTAGGTAATTAGGAGGTCTTTAGTATTGCTTGAGGATGCATTCACTAAGGTCAGGATCTCTAGAGATCTCTATATGATCAGAGCTAATGACCTAAGGACAGCTTTCTTCGAAGGTCTCTGGGAGATCCCGGAGGGAATCACGTATAATTCGTATGTGCTAACTACAGATGAAGGCTCTGTTGTATTTGACACTGTTAAGAACACGATGATTGATGCATATGTCGAAGCTCTCTCTGAAGTAGTCGATCTGAGGGATGTAAAGTACTTGATAGTGCATCACATGGAGCCCGATCACAGTGGGTGCGTTAAAAAGATCTCTGAACTTGGAGAACCAATAGTACTTGGACATCCACTAGTTGGGAAAATGCTTAAGTCATTCTACGGTTTCACGGGTAAGTTTTCTCCAGTTAAGGATAGTGAGGAACTTAAAGTAGGTGAGTACACACTCAAATTCGTTTACACTCCATGGCTGCACTGGCCTGAAACCATGGTTACTCACATAGCTGAGGCAAGGACGCTGCTGTCCTGCGACGTATTCGGCTCCTATGGAGTATTCAGTGCTACGTACTATGATGAATTACCGGGGTTTGAGAAAGCTAAGTACAAGTGGTTTATGAAGAAGTACTTTGCCACCGTCATAGGCTTTTACAGAGACTGGGTTGTAAAGAACTTGGATAAATTATCGTCCCTAGCAATAGATCCGCTCGTTGTTCTCCCAGCACATGGATTGGCTTGGAGAGATAGATACGTTAGCGAAGTAGTAGGGCTTTACAAAGAGTGGGGTAGTGGTAAAGCGGAGAAAGGTAAAGTTGTTGTAGCCTGCCTATCTATGTATGGATTTGTCAAGAAGGCAGCAATGGACTTAGCCACTGAACTGGGGAAGAAAGGCGTTAAGACCTTAGTTTACGAATTTACAGATACAGTAAGAAGCAACATGAGTGACTTAATTGGGGAAATCTACGACAGCGAAGTAGTTGTTCTAGCTACATCTACATACGATGCGGATGCATTCCCATTAGCAAAATACATCGCACACTTGATCTCGAGGAAAGCGCCGAGAGAAAAGAAAATACTCATATTAGCAGGATATGGTTGGGGACCGCGCGCAGGTCTAGAGATCAAGAGTGTACTAGCACAAGCAGGGTTCAGCGAGCTGAAAATAGTGGAGTTTCCCGCGGGAGAACACTGTGAAGCATTAGGTGAAGCAGTGAAATACGTAGAGTAAAGAGAGTTTCAACGCCTAACTTTCCTTATTTAAAAATCTAAAAATGCTTTGTCTCAAAGAGTACTTAAACGCCTTTATTCAGCTGAGTAGAGCCAGCATGAAACTCCGTGTCTTTCACTAACGTATATCCATGGGGCTTCATAGCTCTTGCACTTATCCATAGCGAAGGGGCACCTAGTGTGGAATCGGCAGCCCGGAGGGATGTTTATTGGATTAGGTATTTCTCCAACTATTTTCAGCTTCTCAAGAACTCTAATACCTATAGTTGGAACTGATGAAATGAGGGCCTTTGTATAGGGATGTAGGGGATTGTATATGACTTCCTCTACAGCGCCTTCCTCAACGATCTTGCCTAAGTACATTACTGCCACTCTATCAGCTACAAGCTTAGCTACAGCTAGGTCATGAGTTATGAACAGTGTTGAGAGATTACGCTCCCTCTTAAACTCCTTAAGTAGCTCAAGTATTGAAGCCCTCAATGATACATCTATCATTGAAACTGGTTCATCAGCTACCACGAACCTGGGCCTCGTTATCATTGCCCTAGCTATTACAACTCTCTGCCTCTGCCCACCACTTAATTGATGGGGGTATCTCTCATATATTTCAGTAGAAGGAGTTAGCCCCACTCTCTCAAGAATTTCAAGAGCTCTTTCCCTAGCTTCATCGGCATTGCATAGTCCATGGACTATTAATGGCTGTGCCACTTGATCTCCAACCTTAACTCTCGGATCAAGGCTTGCGTAAGGATCCTGAAATATCATTTGTATGCGAGGCCTAATCTTTCTCAAAGCCTTCTTAGACAGCTTAGTTAACTCTATTCCTTCAAACAATATGCTTCCCTCAGTAGGCTTCTCTAACCCTATTAGCATTCTTCCAGTAGTGGTCTTACCTGAACCGCTTTCACCTACTAACGCTAATGTTTCTCCAAAGCCTATTTCTAAGCTGACTCCATCAACTGCCCTTACATAGAGGCGGCTCTTCATTAATACGACTTCACTTATAGTTCTTCTAACGGGGAAGTATTTCTTAAGGCCTTTAGCTACAACAAGGGCTTCCAACGCCTTCACCTCTTTAAGTAAAGCCAGCACGCTAAATATCGATCGTGTTCAATTGCAGTCATTGGAGGGCTTTCATTAGTACATATACCCAGTGCTTGCCTACACCTTGGGTGGAATCTACAGCCCGGCGGGGGATTTCTAAGGTCTGGTGGAAAGCCTGGTATGGATTTAACGCTCTTTTTAGACCACAGATCTGGGACGCTATCTACTAAGCCCACTGTATATGGATGCAGTGGTGCATTAATGATGCTGTGCGTGTTTCCATGCTCAACTATTTCACCAGCATACATTACAGCAATTCTATTAGCCGTTTCAGCAGCTAAAGCCACATCGTGAGTTATGAGCATTATTGAAGCCCCCTTCCTCTGGACTTCTTTAAGTAAGTCCATTATCTGATCCTGTATTATTACGTCTAAAGCTGTTGTAGGCTCATCAGCTATGAGGAGCTCCGGCCTTAAAGCTATCGATATAGCTATTACAACTCTCTGCCTCTGCCCACCACTTAATTGATGGGGATAGTAGTTGAGTCTATCCCTAGGTATGCCGACTAATTCAAGCAGATCTCCTGCTTCCCTAACTGCCTCCTCTCTACTAACTCCTAAGTGTACTTGAATTACTTCAGCCAGTTGATCTCCAACGGTTCTCAAAGGATCTAGGGATGTAAGAGGGTCCTGGAATACGAAGCCTATGTGTCTCCCCCTAATGCTTCTCATAGCCTCCTCGTCGAACTCCATTAGATCTCTATTCATGAACCCTACCTTTCCTCCAACAATTTTCCCGGGGGGAGGAACTATTTTTGCAATAGCGTAAGCCAAAGTGCTTTTACCAGAGCCGCTTTCACCTACAATGCTTATCCACTCTCCTGGAAGAACTCTCAAGGATACATCGTCGACAGCTCTCACTACTCCGGAGAGAGTGTAGAAGTAGACCTTTAAGTTAATTACTTCAAGTAGTGCATTAGACATGCATTACACCTTTGTAGCTATTGAAAAGTAGTCACTTAAAGCCTCGCCAATCAATGCGAACCCCAGGGATAAGGCAACTATCATTAATCCAGGACACATCGCTATCCACCAATAGCCGTTAAGCAAGTAGGGCTGGCCGCTCCTAAGGTCAAGGCCCCAGTCGGGTGTTGGCCAAGTCACTGACAAACCTAGAAAGCTTAATGCAGCTTCAGTGAGTATAGCGTCTGCAACGCTTAAGCTAAAGACTACGAGAACTGTTTGAATAATGTTCCTAAATACGCTCCTCAATATAGTTGCATCAGAGCACCCGAGGACAATTAAAGCCTCTATGAATGGCATCTGCTTCACCTTAAGGGTCTCCCCCCTCACCATCCTATAGTATGTAGGCACGTAAACTATAGCTATTGATATAGCTGCGTTAAGTGGACTCGGCCCCAACACTGCAGCTACAGCTATTGCAAGTATAAGTGAGGGGAAGGCATAAATGCTGTCCATAACTATGCTGAGAGCTTTATCAACTGGTCCACCGTAGTATCCTGAAGCTAGGCCTAGTGGAACTCCAAAAGCCATTGATATAGTTGCTGAAACAACTACTACAAAAAGCACTACTCTAGAGCCCCAGATAACTCTTGAGAAAACATCCATCCCAACATGGTTTGTCCCCATTAAATATTTCCACGATGGAGGTTGGAGCTCTACGTAAACTCTTGAAGTAGGGTCGTGTGGAGCTATGTATGGGGCTAAGATAGCCATAAGCATTACGGATACAACTATTGCTAGCCCAAGGATCAGCATTGACTTAGCTGGCTGCGGGAAGCTCCTTATGAAGGCTAGAATGGGAGTGCTTAGAGAAAGAGCCATCAGTACTTCACCCTAGGGTCTATTAATGCATATATTATGTCGACAAATAAGTTCATTAATCCAACTATGAATGCAAACAGAATTACAGCTCCCTGTATTGAAGCATAATCCCTGTACTCTATTCTCTCGTAAATAAACCTCCCCAGCCCTGGCCAGCTAAACGTTGTCTCAGTTAAGATAGCTCCTCCTAGGAGCATCGCTATTTGAAGCCCCATGTAGGTTACTACAGGAATGAAAGCGTTCTTAATGGCGTATATAGTTACTCTATGGCCTGGAACGCCTCTAGCTCTATACGCCCTAATGAAGTCCGAGTTGAGAACTTCAATGAGGTTGTTCCTAATGAGCCTTGTGTAAGCTCCACTCAACACTATTCCAAGAGTTAGGCTTGGGAGCACTATATGCCCTAGCGCATCAGTGAAAGCGCTTAAGTCCCCGGCCAATAGGCTATCTAGCAACAGCAGTCCAGTGAGCCTAGGCACATAGATCCCTGCGCTTAAGCGCCCACTTATGTAGAATAGCTTAAGCTTAAGGCCCAGGAAGTACTGGAGCCCCATTCCAAGGACTGGTATGAATAGAGTGTAGGTAAGTATGCTGTAGATCCTTATTGAAGTATCGAGTCTGCTGCTCCTCCTCAAAGCACCTCCCACACCAGTTATAAAACCTATTAATGAAGCAACTATGAATGAAGCTATAGTCAACTCTACTGTAGCAGGAAGCCTCTCCCACAAGTACTCGCTAACTGGCTTACCTACAGGTGATGCAAGGGTTTTACCAAAGTCTCCTCTCAATACTACTCCGAGGAGGTAGTCAAAGTACTGTACTGGGATAGGCTTATCGAGGCCGGCCATCCTCCTCATTTCCTCAAGTTGTGCTGGAGGAATGTACCTAGTGCCTACAACTGCTAGTATGGGGTCTCCGGGCAGAACTCTAAGCAGTATGAATACAAAGGTGTAAAGTATTAGCACTGTGGGAACTATTAGTGAAGCCCTAATAATTACGTATCTACCCAGGCCGGCCATAGCTTATTACCTTAAAACGCCCTGCGTAAAGGGCGTTAAAGAAAATGTCTTATTTTAATCCCCTACTTTCTGTAAATAGGCCAATAGTACATCAACATTATTGGGTTGGGCACTACTCCCTCAATGTCTTGTCTAACAACTATGTAGAGCTTCCCTTGGAATATAGGTATGTATGGAGCGTCTTCAGCTAGATACGCTTTCTGCACATCGATGTATATCAGTTCTCTCTCAGATTGATCAACCATTGATGAAGCTTGCTTCAGTAATTCATCGACTGTTTCATTAGCATAACCTGTTCCAGCCCATGAATTCGCTGTGCTTAGGAGGAATGGAGTCAAGTAATTGTCTGGATCTAAGTAGTCTGGGTACCACCCAAGTAGGTATACTGGGAGCTGTCCATTCCTAATGTAACTTACGTACGTAGTCCACTCAGCACTCTTAACTGTGACTTCTATCAGCCCCGTAGCTTCCCACCGCTGCTTTAGTAGTGCAGCTATATCCTTTTCAGTGTCTCCATAGTGTGTTGGAGTATACCATAGTTCTACAGCTAACTTATTTTCTTCACTGTATCCAGCTTGCCTTAGCAAGTTTTTAGCTTGCTCAACATTATAATCACCATACTTATCCTTAAATGCATCAACGTGGCTCCACATGCCTATTGGGACAAGGCTGTACAGAGGAGTTCCAGCCCCCCTTAGCGCAACATTTATTATCTCAGTTCTATTAATCGCTGCCGCTAGCGCTTGTCTAACAAACTTATTGTCGAATGGAGGCATCTTAGTGTTTATGCATATGTACCTTATGAAAGTTCCGGGTACTTCAATTACTTTTAAGTCAGCTTTCTTAGATAGTTCCTCGATGTCTATTGGCCTAAGAGTCCTCCAAGCTATGTCTACTTCACCGCCCTCGAGGGCTAGCCTTAGGGAAGTTGCATCAGCGTAAAACCTGATAACTATTGATGACTTGGGCTTATCTCCATAGTAGTGTGTGTTTGGCTCAAGAACTATCTCTACATCTCTCTGGAAGCGAGCTATTTTATAAGGTCCCGCTCCACCAGCCGTTTGATCGCTGTCGATGCTCTCAGGAGCGTATGCAGGGTGTACAGGGAAGTATGGAGGAGTAGCAATTAACGTTAGGAAGAATGGAGTGGGTTGCATTAATTTAAACACTACGGTGTAGTTATCTATAGCCTCAACCTCATCAACGAACTCCGCGACTAACCACGATGGATCGCCTTTTATTGCCATAACTCTATTAATGCTTCTAACAACATCTCCTGCAGTGAGCGGAGTTCCGTCAGCGAACTTCAATCCCTCCCTAAGTTTAAAGGTCCAAGTCGTTCCATCACTGCTGACATTCCAGCTTTCAGCTAGGGCTGGCTCAAGATCTAGTGAGCCGGGCTTATACCTAACTAAGCCCTCCATAACATTGGATAACACTTCCCAAGTAAAGAAGTCATAGGCATTAGAAGGATCTAGGTCAGTCACCTTATCAGTTACTCCAATGACTATCGGTTTAGGAGCAGCTGGAGCTGGAGCTCTAAGAATAAAGTATGCTGCAAGCCCGGCAATCACAACTACCATGATCACCAATATTGCAATAAGTGATCTACTTATGCATTTCAACAACTTATCCCCCATTAGTCCTACTTCTTTCGTATTAGAAGTCAGTGTGTGGGTTTCAGTATTTAAGTATTTATGATATATTGACTACGTACAGAGTGCATTTAATCTACGAGTAACTCAGCATCGATCTTTCTAGCGGCTGCATTACAATGTGAACCTACATGAAGTAGCTGCCGGAATTATGGATAGAGGACTTGAATTCAGCTAGAGATGTTGTGGGCATAAAAGCTTTTGCTTCACAAGCGCTCTAATGCATTGGCTAGAAGGAACTCTCTTAGAGGATCAAGAATTAATGAAGCACATTGTTTACTGAGATTTAATTACGGCTCTTAGTTCTGCAAACACTTTCTCTAACTTCGCTAGATCTATTAAGTAAATGTATGAGGACTCTGTGGCTATTTTAACTACTTTCACAAAGCTCTCGATCAATTCACAGCACTCTATGCTTTTAATGCATGCAACGGGGTCATCTAAATACTGAAGGGTTTCAGCCCATGCTAAGGACATATTGACGTCAACTGCGTTTAATGGATCATAGCACATAAACCCCGTCGTCCTACATATATCATTAAGTGTGCCCAACGCCTCTGCGTAATTGCTTGAGTTAACCATAAGCCAACGTTCTTTAAAAGTGTTTGAACTACTTGCTGACGCACTTGGCTTATACTCATCATCTACATCAATAGACATAAGTACTCCCATGCTCCACATATTCGTTAACGAAAGTAACTATAGATGCTAGAGTATAAAAATGTTGTCCCACTCCAGTCCCATAAAATCACGATATGCGGAAATTATGGCGTTGTGGACAGCTCGCGTCCCGTTTTACCTAGCAGCCAATGTTGATGGTGGGAAATTGACATTAAGTTAATAGAGAGTCAGTACTTAATACTCCTCAAGGAACTAGCTCTACGGTGAGCGAATTGATTGAGAGAGTTGGGCTTGGAGTAGATGTACTCAACTATATTCTTCCAGAGGGAGTGCTTAGGAACTCACTTATATTAATTGAAGGCAGTGGCGGAAGCGGCAAGAGCATCATCACAATGCATATTGCTAGAGAGTTTATTTCAAGAGGTGAAGAAGTATTCTTTGTAGAATTAGACGATGATCCTGAAACACTCGTTGACAACCTTAGTTCACTAGGCATTGACCCGCTAAAGCTTAAAGACGAGAATAAGTTGTTTGCAATAGATGGCTATAGCTTTAGAATTAGGGGTAAGGCGAAAAAGCGCTGTCCAATAGTAGTAGAAGAGGTTAATCCTCAGAACATTGATGCTCTAGTCTCAAGAGTAATTAATGTAATTGATGGAGTTGGCGCAATAAATAGAGGGCTCTTAATCTTCGACTCATTAAATGAAGTAATGGCTTATAGTGAAGCATCTAAAGTGAGTGAACTAGTTAGAGAACTAAGGGCAAACATAGCTAAGGCCAGAGGCATAATGACTATAGTCATTCTACATACATCAACTGAGGATACAAGAGTGTTCGCAAATACTTTAGATTACGTAGTTGATGGAGTAATAGAAGCTGAGACTGTGGCTCAAACACCTGTGGGGATAGAGCTCCCCATACCTCTCAGGCAAGTAATGGTGAAGAAAATGAAGGGCGTAAGCCACAGGACTGGCTGGACTCTATTCACGATAGATAAGGAGGGAGTAAAACCAGTGGTAATAAAGTTAAAGGCTTAAATAAAAATGGTTTATCTAAATAGAGTTAACGGTATTAAGCCAACTTCATTTAGAGTTACTGCATTGAAGACCTTTATCAAAGACCCAGATACAGTGTAGATCTCGTCCCCTATGTATATAGCTCTAGAGGCTTCACTGTGACTGAGCAAACCCCTAACTCTCAGCACATCATTAGAGTATGACACTACCAACACTCCACTATATGCATCCCCATACCACCGTACAGGTAGATACACTGATTCATAATTTGGATCTAGAGTGAATGCATGGTGGTCATATAGTACTGGGCTATAGCTATTGGGGATCTTGACTTCAGAAATGGAGCTCATAGCCCTCGGATCACTTATGTCGAACAGCGATATCTTTAGCTCCCCGGACTCAACGCCTATGCCTAATAACTTATCGCTATTGATTGGGTGTAAGTATTCGCTAAACCCAGGGATTTTTAGATAACCCAGCACCTTGGGGTTTTCGGGGCTGCTTAAATCTATTGCGTATAAAGGATCTACTTGCCTGAATGTAACTAAGTACAGCACGTTCTTCAATAGTCTTGCAGAATATATTCTCTCGCCGGGGGCTAGGCCCTTAATTGAGCTAACTACACTTAAGTTACTTAAGCTAATTATGAAGACGTTGTTTACAGTCTCGCCTATAGGAGCTATGTAGACGTAGAGCCAGTAGTAACTTTGTTGCTCTAACCCACTGCTTCCTCCATAGGTTTTTACAGTCTCAGTAGTACAAACACCTCTTGTACATGCAATTACAGTAATTTCACCTATTGGGTCTGCGCTAGGTGTTTTAACATACGTAAAAGCTATTTGAGCAGTTGAGTTAAACGAAGTAGTAGCTGCCACGAAGTATTCGCCCATTTCCTCCATTGAGAATTGATCCAGTACGTGTCCCTCTACACTGAAGTCTCCAGCGTAAGTTACGTTAATTCCACTTACATTGAATACATAGAATATCGTTTCATCCCCAAGGGGCTTCTCGCAGAGTTCTTTATTGACTGAATCAATTATTTTAGCAACGTCGTCGTACTTAAGTGTATTGAAGTATCTCGAAATAGATTCAACGCACTTACTTAAATCACCTAGCGCTAGTGCGTTAAGTACTTCATTAGATACATCGCTGGGCAAGTAACCAGTCAGCGAATCAAATGCTTTTACGTAGGCCTCATACGTAGTTAGCGATCTAGAGGCAGCTAGGTAGAGTCTATTGGGAGTCATATACATCCAGCTACTAGGCCCAGTTAGAAATGCGTATGCCGTGTACTCTAGGCTATTGACGTCTAGTGCTAGTATGTTTGTGTAAACGCTGGGCTCACGATCAACTGCCATTATGCTCTGGGGAGGCATGGGCCTCTCGTCAATTAGTGGAACAGACACCTTAGGAGTTGTTGAAGCAGCTAGCTCTATAGGCATGGCCGTTACTAAGTATACTCTAGAACCAGTCATTCTAGCGCTAACTACAGACCCCGTTATTGAAGTGTTCAGCAGGAGAACTGGGTTACTTACATTATCTAAGCTGTATACATTCACACCAGTATTAACAGTTCCTGCAGGAATAGCTATGCAGTTGCATTCATCTATAAAGCTCGTGCTTAAGCTAATGGACTCCTCAAATATGACTATAAGCTTGCCTCCACTTAGGAAGAGTCCTCTACAGTATGCATTACCTAAATCTATTACGCTCACCACTCTTCTCTCCACAGCACTGACTATGTATATGAAGTTACCTAATGATACTGCGATCACTTCCCCATCGTTTTTAACGTAGTCTAATTCATCTACTCCAACTACCTGCACATTAGTTGTTGAAGCTCTCGCCGCTTCCTTTACAGCAGCGCCTTCAGTAAGAGTAGTGGCTAAAGGCCTTACTAGAGTATAGAATAAGTTAGCTCCCAGTAACTCAGTTACCTCTCTCTCCATGCTTTTAACTACGTTAATGTAGTTAACTAAGTCTTCATAGGTATTGAAGCCCTTTAACCCAGTAAAGACTTGGAATGCTCCTCCAGGCCAACTAGCGTTGCTCGGCCTAGTTATTATTGTTGGCGGAGTAATTGGGGGAATCATATGCTTGGATTCACTTAGTTGATAAATGTAGTTAACTGCTATTGGAAGCATCATGCCGATAGTTAAAGCCAGTAGCGCTAATGCTGCATATCTGTTCTTATCCACAGCTCTCACCAAGCGTTACTTTAGCATTGACTAGTATATAGCTCAAGCCATTGAATTACGATTGTTCAACTGACTGCATGAATAACGTTTTTAATTGGCAAGCCCTGTATAATTTGGGGCTATAGCTTGTATAGTGATGAAATCAACAAGACGTCTTTAAGAATATACGTCTACTTACTTGAAGGAGAAGGACCTATGGGGGTAAGAGATATCGCTAGGGCGCTGGACATGCCTGCTAGCACCGTCCTCTACCACTTAAGGAAACTCGAAGAACTTGGATTAGTTAAAAGAGACATCGATGGATATAGAGTATCTAAGGTAATGTTGTTAAATGGATTCGCAATCATTGGAAGAAAGCTTGTGCCAAGGTTAATCATATACTCAGCGTTCTTCATGGGCATAGCTATAGGAGAGACTATGCTGGCAATCATTAGGGGATCAAATCCAGATAAACTACTAGCCATATTTACATCAATTACTGCCTCAATAATAATGCTTTCAGAGGGTCTAAAGACTAGGTTTAGAGTCATTAGAGGAAGCCCTAAGCCGTAGACGTTTTGAAGCAGCACCTAGTCCACCTAGTTCCACAGCGTTACTTAAGAGGAGCAAGCTAAGGGCTTCTTCTAAGCTAGTACTTCAAAGCCATTGTTGAGAGCTCATTAAGCAAGAGTGAATGAATGCCTACAGGCACCTATCATGGAAAGCTGCTTGCCAGACAGATTACTAAATTAATTAAGGAGTTGAGTTTAAGTGATTTTACAGGTGTTTAAATTGGTGAAGATCGATTTCTTGAGACACATAGTAAACCCTATATTAAGTGAGTACAGTGAGTTATGGAGGGGGCGCGTAGAGGGGGCAAAGAACTTAATACAAGTACTCAATGAAGTAAGGCAGTTGCTCTATAGAGCAGAAAACGTCTACAACTTCGGCATTTATGGAGGGGATTTAAAGGGCTTATCTGAATACCTGTTAAGCAAGGACTTCGATATAACTATCTCAGTACTTAAATCAGCTAAAGCCACTGAAGTCGCTGAGAAAATACTTGAGGAAACCATTGAGAAATATAGTGAGCACGCTGCAGTCGTAGAGGCATGTAAGAGAAGGCTTAGTGAACTAAGGAGTCGAGAGACTCATTTACAGCTTACTGAAGATGACTGGATTAGAACTGTTGAAACCATAAGGAGGGAGGTTGAGAATGCTGTGCCTAAAGCACATATAGCTATAGATAAGGATGCAATTAGCATAAAGACTGATTTCCTCGAGCTCCTGATTACAAAGACTGAGGAGGGATTGAAGCTGGATGCGAGGATTTCCATAAGTAAAAAGTATAAATCTTTAAGTGAATTAGTAGAGTACTTAGGTAAGTTCATTAAGGCTTTTCACTAGCGGTGCTCTATATTGAAGGGCTTAGTGATATTTGACTTTGATGGAGTGCTCACAGAAGATGACAGTAGTTGGCAACTACTCCACAAGTACTTTGGATCAAGTGATTCGCAAGTAGCCGAACTATATAAAAGAAACATCATTAACTACCTTGATTGGATGAAGATGGATATAACATTAATGATCAACTCCTGGGGTAGACCCATAATGAGAAAATTGGTGGAGGAAATACTGAGTAAGACGAAGATAAGGCCCGAATCATACGCAGTTTTTAAAATATTAAAGCAATACGGCTTTATTGTAGGAATAGTTAGCAGTGGAATAGACATGTTAGTTAAAAGAGTCTGTATAGATGTTGGAGCAGACATCTGCTTATACAATGAACTCCTGTTCATTAATGACGAGCTCGTTCCCGGCGGAAAAGACTGGGTTCCACTACTTGAAAAACCCTACATAGTGAAGTCTTTAGCTAGATCCTTTGGAATAGGTGTGGAGAAAGTGGCTTACGTAGGCGATAGCGAGTGGGATGAAGAGGTCTTTAAAGTAGTAGGACTTCCAATAGCTATGAGTACTTGCAGTAATTGCGTTAATGCAAGAAGCTACGTCAACAACTTATGGGAAGTTGTAGGTGTAGTTAGAGAATATTTCTCTAAGTTTTAAGAACTTAATAAGCCAGGTGCTTTACCCTAAACTTAAACCCCTTCTTCCCAAGGCTTCCTAAAGCATCTTCAACACTGCTGTACGATAATGCTTCAAAGACTATTTCAACAATAGCTTTGGTTGGAAGCATCTGGGGGGAGTATCTATCGTGTCTTACATCAACTACATTTATGTTATTAATGGCTAGTACTTCGAGCACATCATGTAAAACTCCCGGCTTATCGTCCACCACCCCCTCTATGGCTACTAGTCTGCCAGCTTTAGCCATTTCATGCATTATTATCCTGGAGAGTAAGGGTGGATCTATGTTGCCTCCACTAATTACTGCTGTAATAAAGTCTCCGCATGGCTCATGTGTTTTCGACAGGAGAGCTGCTGTAGCTAAAGCGCCTGCACCTTCAGCAATTATCTTACCTCTCTCTAGTAGAAAGAATACAGCTCTTGAAATATGCTCTTCGTCTACTAAGACTATGTCGTCTATGAGTGCTCTTATAATTTTGGAAGTAATTTCACCAGGCTTCTTTACTACGACTCCATCAGCTATGCTATAGTGCGGCGTATAACTCACATCGCCTCTTAGAAAGCGCTTCATAGTTGATGCAACTAAAGGCTGTACGCCGATGACTCTTGAATTTCCGCAAAGATTCTTCATAACAACTGCAATTCCCGAAGCCAATCCGCCGCCGCCTACTGGTGTGAGAACTTCATCTGGACACCCGACTTCATCAACTATTTCCAGCGCTACAGTCCCCTGACCAGCTATGACTTCAACATCGTCAAATGGATGAATGAATTCGTACCCCTTCTCAGAAGCTATGGCTAAAGCCCTGGCGTACGCATCGTCATAGATCTTTCCATGTAGAACAACTTCAGCTCCATAGCTCTTAGTGGCATTTACTTTAGTTGGGCTAGCTGTTTCAGGCATGACTATTACTGCGCGTACTCCAAAGGCTTTTGCAGCGTAGGCAACTCCTTGAGCATGGTTTCCTGATGAAGCAGTCACTACTCCTTTTAAATTCGTTCTTTCAACTAATCTATGGATCTTGAAGAGTGCTCCACGAACCTTGAAGGAACCCGTTTTCTGCATGTTCTCAAGCTTTAGCGCAACGCTCTTTCCAACCTCTTCATTAAGGCTCGCTATGCTTATCATGGGAGTCCTATGTACGTACTTCCTTATGACTTCTAGAGCTTGAGTAGAGAGATCATATATTTCTTTAGATATGTCGGCAAACTCATTTAAGTCGTTCACGCACTCCACCTCCTACAATGTTTAGAGCCAGTAAGTATTATCCCCCTCTTCCTTAATTCAACTATCTTTAAGCTAATGGACTCCTGGCTCATCCAGGCTCCATAGGCTCTCCCACTTCCAATAAGCTTACCCACCCTCCTCTTAACCCAATTGGGTAGAGGCCTTGGCTCAGCTGCAGCAAGAGGCGTGCCGGGTAGAGGTATGAATGAATGTAAGTGTATTACAGCGCCCATGCTGGCTAAACGCTCGATGGCTTTTAGAGTTTCATTATAGTCATCCTCGCTTTCCCATGGAAATCCAAGTATAAAGTCTACATCAACTCTAAAGCCAGCTTTAGTTAGTGCAGCAAACGCTTCGTAAACATCATCAATAGTATGCCCCCTCCTTATGGCTTTTAAAACCCTCTCACTCCCCGATTGAGCTCCAACAATTACCCTCTTATTTGATGCATATTTCTTCAGCATTCTAGCAAATTCTTCAGTAACATACTCCGGCCTAACTTCACTTGGGAAAGAGCCGTAGAATATCCTTGCTCCATAGACTTCCACTACCTTCCTCCTCAATTTTTCAAGGAGCTCTTCAATTACGTCAAACCTTGGTTTTCCAGGTTCTTCAGCGCCGTACCCAAGGCCGTTGGGGGTTATGAACCTCAAGTCACGGAACCCTAGCTTAGCTGCTAGAGCAGCATATTCAACAATGCATTCTATGCTTCTATACCTTTGTTTAAACCCATGCATGTAGCTGACTTGGCAGTAAGAACATCCGTAGGGGCATCCGCGGGCTATTTCAATAGGGTTCACCACCCCCCTCCAGTGTGGGAATGGTGGATAGTCGTCCAGGCTTATTCTCCCCCTAGTGCCTGTAAACAATGGTTTTCCATCAATTACTGCGGCTAATCCTCTCACTCTGTGTATGTCGTCGCCTTCGGTTAATGCAGCTGCTATTTCTAAAAATGATTCCTCTCCTTCACCAATTACTGCAGCATCGAAGCCTAAGCTGAGTAGAGTTCCTAAAGGATCTCCTGTTGCATGAGGTCCTCCAGCAACAGCTAGTGTATTGCTGTTCTTCAAGTTCCTTAATAGCAGCAGGCTCTTTAATACTTCATCCCTTGTCAGCATGTACGTATTGAGTGATATACCTACTAGAAGCTTATCGTACTTCATCCTTAACTCATGGATAGACTCAAAGCCCTTTAATAAGCTGAGAACGTGGACTCTCACCCGGCTTCTTGACTCAAGAGCTGCAGTAAGTACATTCACACTATACCTTGTCCAAGGAGTCTCCAGCAACACTACGCCTAAGCTCAATGCATCACCCTAAGTTGTGTCACTAATAGAGCTCTCTCAACGGCTTGCATATTTATAGATGTAATAATAGTCCTTAAATAATTCACTTAAGGCTAAACCAATCTAGCTTACGGTGGAGTGAGAGTTGTTGAGAGGCGTTTCTGCGCTATTTCCTTTGCCTCCTTCAGTAACTCAACGGCGTTTTGAGAGGGTGCTAGCTGTGTAATGGAGGGCTCCAGCCCGCCGAGATCTATTTCAGCTAACTCCCTTACATTTGCTTCAACTTCATGTATTGCTATAGCTAATTCAGGGATCGTTGCTTCAGGCAGCTTCTTTAATTGTTCAACAATCTCTATTATATCCTTTAACCCATCCTTCAACCTCCTCATCTCTATGTTAGTCTCTAATGCTAATATCACTTTCTCAACCACAAGAGCCATGGAGCCAACTCTATCCATCAATGCTTCAAGTCTAGAGGCTTCCTCAACATACCTTCCCGCTAAGATATGGTGGTTCATTTCCTCCAATTGAACGGCTTTCTCAAGCAAGTACTGCCTCCTGCCTTCAATTCTAGACATCATGTTGCTGAGCCTTAAGTGCATGTGCCTCAGCGCAGCCAGAGTTTTAAAGGCGAGCTTCACTGGATCTCTCCTTTTACCGAAAACCAATGGGTTCACCAGGGAACTACTTTAGTGAAGTTAGTTTTAAAAAGAAAATATATGATGGACAATATGCTGTATAAAATAACTCAACTAATACTGCAAGAGAAATCCACCTTATAGATGAATACTACAGTGTATAGATCAGTGTATTCGTAGAATTGCCTAAATACAACTCCATAGGGCTTCACGCACTCCGGCAAAGTATTGTTGTACTCCTCAAATCCTATGAATTTAAAGCTGGCGACATTTATTTGCCTAGAAATACCCAAGGACTCAACATATCTACTAATGCCATAGTCTACTCCAGCCTCAGATCCCGTATACCAAAGGAATTGATAGCTGGTGTTCGCCCCATTTTCCTGGATATTCAAGTAAAGTATTCCATTAACCATCATTTTGTATATTAATGGAAGGGAGCCGGGTTCATCAAACCTGGGCGAGATCACGTAGTTCACTCCTGCTTGAGTCGACAGCCTGTATAAATAGAGGTACTGACTCGGGTCTCTGCCACCAATCCTGATCATCCAAATGCTCTTCGGTATATCTACTCTACCAGCCATGCCTAACCCTGCTTGGCCGTGTAGTGGGAAGACGTATGTAACGTTACCTTGCTTCACAAACTGGAATACATCGTAGACAACTATGTAGGTTTCATCAAGTGGTGCATTAAGGCAATCCCTCAATATACTGACTACTTCTGAGCCATTAAAGCTCGTTAATGCTTTAGCCAATAACTCTATTTGAGTACCATTAAGCGTAGAGCCATCAGCTAATGTTGCACGACCAGTGTTTACTGTAACCCAATAGCCGTAGTCCCACCACGTCACTATCAATGCTTCACTACTCGTATTTCGCGACATTAAGTCCAGGGCTTCATACCACGCATCATTGCGGCTCGGTATGCCGGTTCCAGCAACAAACATCGATGGGTAAGCCATTTTGTGGGCGGAGAAGTGGTATGTTGTAGCGTAAGTTAATGGAACGACTATGACTGCTATAAGCATAGAAGTTAATGCAATCTTGCCCCAAGAAACCCTCTTGGTAAGAGTTACTGAAGCCCTCCTCTTCCCAACTCTAGGTCTCCGGGGGATAGCTATGGATATCAATGCCCCGATCACTATGCCTATGTTTATTACAGCAAATGTTGCAGCTAAAGTACTGAAGTAAGCTACATTTATGTATGCGTAGATCGCTATAATTGTTAATGTGAAGATCACTATATGATCCGCTCTCCCCTTAACAAGAATGTATATGGATCCAATGATTGCGACAACTATGCCTAAGTAACCCCACGCCTCACTGAATATCTCTCCAACGCCCGGTTGATGCTCTCCCACGCTTTCAACGAGGGGACTTACATCGATCAACCCCCTTAGCGGTGGGGGAGTTAGCGCTAAGAGAGTCCTACCACCTATAGTGGTCCTGCCTGTAAACACTAAGTATGCTGCAATCGATCCAATTATTAATATGAGCAACAGGTATCTGCGCTTATTTAAAACCCTCTTACTTAAGCCATAAACGTAAATAATTGGAAGAATATAGGATGCTAAAGCCATAGTTCCTACACCAGTGAGCTTGAACTCAGGGTAAAAGCCTAGTGAAACCAGGTTTGATAGAGCTGGAGCTGAAACAGCTAAGCTAACAGCGCTTACAGCAATGTTGAGCGATAGGAACTTTAATGTAGGCTTATCACGTGAGAGGATTGGGTAAACAGCTACAGCTAGTGGAAATGCTGCAAAAACGTATTGGAATCCCCCCCAATACCAGCCCACAACACCCATTGACGCTCCCGCAAGGGCTGCGTAAAGCATTGCTTTCTTGAAATTCGACTTAAATACCTTCACTGATCTAGAGTAAAACAGTAGTGAGAGCAGTATGAAAGCTATTCCAGCACCAGTCTTTTCTACAAAAGTAACTGTAGTTCTATCCACAGTTGACGGCAAAGCGACGTACGCAAATACTGACGCTAAAGCAGCTAAGTCACTGCCATCAGTTAGCTCCTTAACTAAAAAATATAGCACCACCATAGTTACTACAGCGTAAATTAATGGCTGTAGGGACACCCACTCCTTTAGTGAAAGACCAAATGCTCCGGCGAGTGGGTAGGTAAGTGCTGCTACAGCATTAAGGCCGAAGAACGATGAGGTGGGGAAATCCCTGCCCCACGGATAGTAAAAGGCCTTGACTACTTGGCCAAACTCAGGATCGCTTGGAGTAAGCCTCCACCAGCTTAAAACCCCGTGTTTGTAAATGAACTCTGTTACCCAATACTCTATCCAAGGATCGTTCTCGTGTAATTCAAGCGCATGGCTATAGCCATATCTTTCAATTACTCCAAGAGTTGGCGCAAGTCTTAGGCAAATGCCGGATGCCATTAGAGCGATCAGCACCAGTATCTTTATAACACCCCTGGCCTTAGGGGCGCTCATAAATTTAAGGGCTCCGCCGATCGTGGAAAGCAACATTCTCCTCACATTCCCTAAGTGTATGAAATATGGTCGTTAAAAGCCTTATTTTAACTTACTTCACAGCTACGGGATTATTAATGAAAGAAGGGCTTTTTGTAAGTGAAGCCTGTTTTCAGCTTGATCCCATACTACGCTCCACGCCCCGTCAATAACTTCATCAGTTACTTCCATCCCTCTATGTGCTGGAAGACAATGCATGAATATAGCGTCCGGCTTTGCATAACTCATTAACTTAGAGTCTACGCTGAACCCAGTGAAATCCTTTAGCCTCTTTTCGGCTTCAGCCTCTATTCCCATGCTGATCCATACATCAGTGTACACTACGTCGGCTCCCTTAACTGCCTCTACAGGGTCGTTAATTATTTCAACGTAGCCGCCGGTCTTTCTAGAGATCTCTATGTGTAAATCCATTATTTGCTCAACTGGCTCATAGCCCTTTGGGCACGCTATAGTTATTCCGCCACCAAGGATTGTCAGCCCTAGCAATAGGCTGTGTGCAACATTGCTTCCTCCATCTCCTACGAAGACTATCTTAAGCTTCCTCGGATCTCCTTTTTTCTCCATTATTGTGAATATGTCTGACAGTGCTTGAACGGGGTGAAGCAAGTTGCTAAGCCCATTTATAACAGGCTTATCACTATGCTTAGCTAATTCCTCCAACTTCTCGTGCTCATATACTCTAGCTACAATGCCGTCTACGTATCTAGCTAGAGTTCTAGCAGTATCACTTATTGTCTCGCCTCTAGCTAACTGCAGCTCCCTCCAACTCAAGTATATTGCGTATCCACCGAGTTGTTTCATAGCTACTTCAAAGCTAACTCTAGTCCTAGTGCTTGGCTTCTCAAATATCATTGCTAAGATTCTTCCAGCGAGAACGGGGATTACTCTTTCACCGGAATAGAGCCTCTCCTTAACTAACCTAGCTGTATTTATGATGAACAGCAGTTCCTCTGCATTGTAGTCAGCTAGGGAAAGAAAGTCCCTCCCCTTTAAACTCGACACCATGCTATCACCAGTTCATTAAACACACTTCAACAACGGTAGTAAACAGTTGAGAAATTTATAAATTTAATTAGAGAAACTACACTCCACGTAGCTCGGTGCCCCATAAATTAGAGGCACCGAACCAACGTTCAATCCCGCAGAAGTGGTAAGCTATGAGTAAAGCCATTGAAAGACTTAGGAGAAGCACTACAGTAGGAAATCTATGGATGTACATAATCAAAGTATTATTGGATAGCGGTCCTCTCAAAGCATATGACATAAGGAGAAGGCTCGTTGAGACCTATGGATTAAAGCCGGCTACAGTCACAGTGTACTCAGTAATATATAGGATGACTAGAGAGGGGCTTCTTAGAAAAACCAGCGAGCCTGAGACAAGGTATGAAGTAACTAGTAAGGGAGCTAAATGCCTAGGGGAAGCAGTAGAACTACTTAAGGAATTAGTTGAGAAACTCAGTCATTAGAGTTTAATGCAACGTTATACGTTCTTAAATGGACTTCGAGGACTTCATTAATTACGCGCGGCAGTACGTTCACTATTTTTGTTGGCAGGGGGTTTTCGCCAAGAACTCTTAGAAGATAGTCCCCGGCTAATCCATTTAGGTAGGCCGCTATTGATGCAGACATATATGGATCACCTGTGTATGCGTAAACTGCGCCAACGATTCCAGCAAGTACGTCTCCAGTGCCTCCGACAGTCATACCTGGGTTCCCAGTTTTATTAAACCTGTAGTCATCTCCTTGGGCAATAATGTCTACGGGGGCTTTGAGAAGCACTGTTGATTCAAGGACTTTACTTGCATTGACTACATGGCGGTAGTCAACGTAGGGGTTCTCAGCCAACTCTACTCCTGTGAGGGCTTTGAACTCGCCTCTGTGAGGAGTAATTACTGCTCTCCAAGATAGCTTAGTAGCGCCATATCTTATCGCCCTTAAGGCATCGGCATCTATAACTAATGGAGCTTTCATTGCGACAGCCCATTCAATGAACTTCTCGGCAAACTTCATTGCTTCAGGCTCTCTGCTGAGCCCATTGCCGAATACTATTGAGTGCGGCTTAAATAACTCATAGTACTTAGACGCTAGCTCAATGCTCTCTTCACTAAAGGAATCGCCGGGGACTCCGAGAACTATTAGCTCCTCAGAATAGCCTGAGACCACGGGCTTAATGGCTTCGGGGACAACCACGAATGCTAGATCTGCTCCAGAAGCCAGTGCAGCCTCGCCTACGAGAGCTGGCGCTCCAGTGTAGTACTTTGAGCCGCCGATCACCATTACTTTCCCCCCCATTCCTTTATGCGCTGTAGGAGGCTTTACGGGCCTACCATAGATCACGTCTCCTGGACCGACGTATAGTTTGGCCTCAATAGGTATACCTATGTTGGCTACAACTATTTCTCCAACGAGCTCAGGCCTCTTTAGCAAGCCCGGCTTTAAGTCATGCATCGTTACAGTGACGTCAGCTTTAAAAGCTACTCCATGAACTTCCCCCGTGTCTGGATCGAGGCCTGTTGGAGTATCTACAGCTACTTTAAGCACTGCATCGACTCCATTTGATGCCTCCACAAGGCGTTTAATAGGATCCCTTAATACGCCTTTAACTCCCGTTCCAAGAAGAGCGTCTACAATTATTGAAGCTTCATTAATTGGCTCAGGATCCCCTGGACTATGAATGGTTATTGAGGGCAGTCTAGCCACAATATCCATGTTATACTTAGTGTCCGGGTGCTCTAGCTCTCTTGGCGAATGGCTTGGAATAACTTCAACTCTGCAGCCGTAGCTTGCGAGGTATCTTGCTGCAACAAGGCCGTCTCCACCGTTCCCCCCCTTTCCAACGAGTACTACTACCCTTAGATCTCTGCTTGGTTTAACTTTCGAAGCTATTAAGTCAGCCACACTCTTGCCGGCTGCCTCCATGAGTATTCTAGTGGATACTCCTAGCCCAACTGAATTGACTTCAAGAATTCTCATCTCCTTTGTAGTAATCAATTTAAACACCGTTTATCCAGCATCTCAATACATATAAGGTAGGAAGGTAAGATTTAATACCTTATTAGCCTTAATACCTTCAAATAGGTTACCTAAGTGGGCTCTGGAGGCGGTATTATTGCTGGATCCTTATGAAATCAGGAAGGACTTCCCAATACTTGAGAGGCTAGTTAATGGAAGGAGGATTGTTTACTTAGATAATGCAGCAACTAGTCAGAAGCCTATTCAAGTCATAAACGCCATTGTCGAGTTCTACACTAAGTACAACGCGAATATCCACAGAGGACTTCACACACTGAGTCAGGAGGCGAGCCAACTATATGAGGAGGCCCATGAAGTCGTTGCAAAGTTCATTAACGCCCACTCATGGGATGAAGTGATATTTACTTCAAATACAACTGATTCAATAAACCTCGTGGCCTACTCATGGGGTCTTTCAAACATTAGTGAAGGAGATAGGATAGTGCTTACAATAATGGATCATCACAGCAACATGCTTCCATGGAGGCGTATAGCGGAAATGAAGGGCGCTGAAGTAGTTTATGTAGATATAACTGATGATGGCTACTTGAAGCACGACATGTTTAAGGAGTTAATAAATGAGAGAACGAGGGTAGTTGCCATACCAGGCATGAGCAACGTTCTCGGCACAATAATTGAGCCAGAGGCAGTTAGGGAAGTAGCTAAGCTAGCCCGCGAAGTGGGCGCAATAGTAGTACTTGATGGAGCTCAAAGCGTGCCGCACATGCCAACTAATGTGAGGGAGCTTGACGTAGACTTTTTAGCGTTCAGTGGGCACAAAATGCTTGGCCCAACGGGAATAGGAGTTCTATGGGGTAGGAGGGAGATACTCAATGAAATGCCTTTATTCAAGACTGGTGGAGACACTATCAAAGATGTAACTCTCGAAGAAGTCATATGGCATGACTTGCCGTGGAGATTTGAGGCAGGCACTCCTCCAATAGCGGAAGGAGTGGGGTTAGCTGAAGCAGTAAAGTACTTAGCTAAGATCGGCATGAGCAATGTGAAAATGTATGAAGAGAGATTAACTGAGTACACCATTAAGAGGCTTAGCGAGGAATTACAGGACTCCATCGAATTATATGGCCCCAGAGTTCCCGCACATAGAGGTGGAATAATATCCTTTAACATTAAGGACGTCAACCACCACGTAGTTGGGCTGGCTCTCGATGAGCTCTACGCTATAGCGGTAAGAACAGGCATGCACTGCGCTCATCCATTGCACTATAGGCTTAGGTTAAAGGGCACTGTTAGAGCTAGCTACTACATATACAACACTATTGAGGAAGTCGACTACTTAGTTGAAGCCCTCAAGACTATAGCTGAAATGAAGGAGCAGGTGAGAGCGACTTATGAAGGAGTCATTCCGGAGACTGTTTGCCCAACTGGCTAAGGAAGCGCCGGGCCTTTAAATACAGCAGCCTACAACGCGGGATACCTTTATTCAACAGTGCGTCAAGGACTTTGAATATCATGGTTCATTAATTTAAATACTCCACACTTAATCATACCTACCAGTGGTCTCTGTGTGGTATGAAGACTTCAAAAACCTCTTTAATAAGTACCTTGAGCTCGTAGTCGACTGTATAAGCGAGTTCAGAGACGCAATCAACGACTTTGAGAAAATGGCTCTTAGTGACGCTAGGAGAAGGCTGAGTAAATCCATGGAAAAAGAGAAGGCTGCAGATGAGTATAGGAGGAGAATGATGAGTCTGCTTGAAGCAGCAGAAATACCCCCTACTTACAAAGAAGATGTTTCGCACTTAGTCAAGAGGCTAGAGCTTATAGCTGATGGAGTGAAGGAAGCTGCAAGCACTCTTACAATAATACCTTACTTAGAGATACCGAGTTCCTTGAGGAAGAACTATGTAAGGATGGTTGATAAAATACATGAAGCTGCTAAAAGAGCCTCTGAAGCTGTAAAAGCCCTCTTAGACTTAAATTATGACAAGGCGTTTAAGCTATCCGATGAAGTGGAAAGGCTTGAGGAAGAAGCAGATGTGATAACTGTGGAAACCAAGACTATGTTGGTTGATCTTAGCGATAAAGTGAAGCCCGTTGGCCTACTAATAGTCCTCTTCGACTTGCTTAACTACTTAGAGTTAGCGGCAAATGCTTGTGAAGACGCAGCAGATGTTGTAAGAGCACTCATAGTTGAATATAAATCGCATCCATTCAAGTAGCAGCAAGGGATTGAAGTACGTAGGAAATGCATATGGATAATGAGGCTACTACTGGAATAGTTAAGTACCATAAGGCAAATATTTTGCTCAATACTCTGTAGTCAACGTACTTCAACCCCTTGGCAAGACCGACTCCCATTACTCCTCCAACTATGCATGCACTAGTTGAAATAGGTATGCCTAGCCCAACAAACGTCATAATAGTTATGGAGGCAGCGTACTGCGCTAAGAACCCAGTCTCCGGCGTAAGCAGCGTTATCTTAGCGCCAATTGTTTCAACAACTGTATGCCCCCACATTATTACACCTAAAGATATGCCTACGCCTGATATAAGCAGTGCAAGCATTATTGCTTCCCTGCTATCAGTAAACCAGGAGCCGGATGCATGCATTATAGTGAAAAGAGGTCCAGCTGTATTTGCGGCATCATGTGCTCCGTGACTAAAGGCCATTGCTATGGAGGCGCATAATAGAAGTTCTTTAAAGATAGATCTACTAATGCTGCCTCCCTCTACAGAAGCCATCTTCTTTACTAAGCGTAGATGGAGAAGCATGGTTAAGGCAAGCGGTGTAGCCAGCGGTAGTGCTGTCGATAGAACAAGCGAGCCTCCTCCATTAATTGCTGCAAATAGAGGAATAGTCATTGAAGCCAACAGTGTGTAAAGAAAAAGATCTGCTGTAATCACGATGCGTTTACCTGAATGCTCTGCGAAAGCCCCTAAAACGGCTTTCTGCGCTGTGAAAGCTATTGAAGCACTTATAAAGGGTGCGAGAACCCATGACACAAGGATCTTCAGTATAACGGGCCAGTTCACGCTTTGAACACCGAACTTCATGAGGCTGAATCCAGCTATTCCAGCAACTATGGATTGACTAATACTTATTGGGATCTTCAATATGGTTGACATCAAGCCCCACAGCGTTGCAGCTATGATAGCAGAGGCCATGCCTATTAAAGCCCATCTGTCATCGACGTTTTCAAACTTTATTAAATCTCTTGCCAAAGTCATTGATATGAGTGAGCCGCAGAGCACTGCCCCCACTAATTCAGCCAAAGATCCATAGAGTAGAGCCTTCCTTAACTCAATAGCTTTAGAGCCAACTACTGTTCCAATAGAGTTAGCGGCATTGTTAGCTCCATTAATCCATGCAGCGGCAAATGCAGCCGCTAAGCCCATCATCAATATGAAAGGATCAGCCAATGCCGATCATCCGCGCCACGTAGAGTATGTACGCAATTGCAGCTTTAGGTAAGGGTAGTCTACAATAAACTGGTATATAAATATTTAGTGACTCCAACGCCTCATTGCATTGAGCGACCTTACGCAGATCTAAGGTGAGCTCAGCTTATCGCTGAGAGCATTGCTGTAAACTCCCTTAAATCCAAAGTCCTTCGCCTTGATACATACCTCTATAAGTCTTCGCCGTCTCGCTACACATCTTTATTAACACTAGTTGAGCCACTTGTGTTCCGATAGAAATGGATACTCCATGCGGATTATACACTGTTAAAAGACCCACCCCTCTGCCACAGTACCCAGGATCCCAGACTGCTGTAGCTAGAAAAGCCCCCATTCTAATGAGCGATGATCTAGGGATAGCTAACCCCACGCAGTTATTTGGTATAGACACTTCTTCAGAGTACCTTATCACGTATGAGCCTGGGCCTAGGTGGAAGGAGTCTTTTTCAGGCAGTACTTGGTTATAAATAGGAATTTCCCTACTGTCTCGGCGCAGCTCCCCTCTACTTCCTAAGGCATATACTTCAGCTAAAGTGAGCTTTATGCCGGAGCAATCGAGTTTATGCTCCGGCACACCCAGTACTTTAGCAATGTCCTCAGGGCTTAGGATACACATAGCTGCAGCACCTGAAGTTAAATTGCGTAAGGCGTAAGTTAATAAAGAATTCAGAGATTGTAGAAAGCCATGAGTTGAGCCGCCAACAATATTTATATAGGATTACTATTTACTCTGAATAAAGTGATGATGCTTGTAAGGCCTGATGGATGGTGAAGATAAATCAGGCTTCTGAATACTTAGCACTCAATGGATCTGTAAAAACGAACATGGAAATAAAAGAGCTCCGACGACAGGTGTAAACACAATGATACCATACTCTAAGTGGTTTAAGAAGAGAGATTTCATGGTTTACTACGCGCTCTTCAAGACCTATGGAGGAAGATCTTTTAACTTAGGCGAAGCAATAGATCTTGTTGGGGAAAGCTTCTGCCTCAATAGATCTACTGCAATAAGCATTTTAAGGAGGTTGTTGAAGCTCGGCCTAGTTACACGGCGAAGCGAATTGGAGTACGTATGTACAGACTTGATCGTAGTATTGGATGGCCTCCTTAACCATTATAAGAACATTAGATTGAGCAGATGTGTCAAAGAAAAATGATGTTTTTCCATTCATTTATTCACTTAATGTTACTGAGCTGCTAAAACTATCTCTATAGTACTTACTCTCGCTTGGCGTCCATCGGGGTTTGTAACGGTTTGGCTTCCAATCTTTATGTCCTTTACAGCTACTTTCCCTGGCAAAAACCTGCTCTTCACTATTTCAGCTACATCAACTGCCTTACTTATAGCTCTTCCTCTAGCTTTTACAACTACTTCGTTTACGCCTTGGTGTACTAGAGTTAGTACTGCTAATACATAGTTCATTACATTCTTTTTTCCAACGAGTACTGTGTTGCTTGGTTGCGGTGCTGCCTGAGCCATATCCTTCCTGCACCCTATTGGAGTTGCTATACCCTTAAATTGAAAAGCGGCGTATATAAGCATTTTCCTCTAATGCTTATTGAGCAGTGTATTACTATGCTTCCCTCTTTTATATGCGATTTACTTAACTGATCTTTAGTTAGGTGCTGCTGTAATTGCCTGTGAATCCTGTGTACGCAAACCTATGCCCATCCTGTGGCGGGGAAGTTGACTCTATCTCCACGGCTTCTCACGGGGTCTGTAGAAAGTGCTTAACTAAGGAAGCAGGGGGTTATTCGTTAAGTAACTACATGGATCACCTCTATAAGGAAATGGATGAAGTGGGGGAGCTGTTCTCAAGCGTGGTTGGGGGCAACGAGTTGTGGAACATACAGAGGATTTGGCTTAAGAAGCTGCTTAAAGGAGATAACGTAAGCATTATTGCTCCAACAGGAGTTGGGAAAACTACTTTACTCATAGCTTATGCACTGCACGTAGCTACTAAAAGGAATTGGAAAGCGCTATTTCTTACGCCAACTGTTAGCTTAGGTAGGCAGGTATACGATAGACTTATTGAAGCAGCGAGAAGGCTCAATATTAGCTCAAGGATACTCTTCTACGACTCCAGCGCTAGTAAAGCGGAGAGAAGTGAAGTACTCGCTAAAATCATTAGCGGAGACCACGACATACTGATATTGACAAACGGCCTAGTATCTAAGAGGCCCGAGCTACTGAAGGGGAAGTTCTTTAATTTAATAGTAGTGGATGACGTTGATGCAGTGCTCAACAAGTCTAAGAACATAGTGAGGCTGCTTAACGCACTAGGGTACACTGATGATGTAATTAATTTAGCTAAGAGATTAGTTGAACTAAGAACCAAGATCTACTTAAGCAGAAGATCTAGAGGGGTTTCAAACCATCTACTTGAGGAAGAGCTAAGGGAATATATAGATCTAGAGAACAACATAAGGAAGTTTAAAGATAGAGAAGTTAGAGGACAAATTGTTGTAGCCAGTGCAACGGGGAGGTTGAGGGGGCCTTACGCAGCAGTTATGAGGGAGCTGCTGGAACTTGATGTTCCAGGCATAGCTACTTACGGAAGAGACGTTGCAGACTCCTACACTATAGTGAGTAAGGAAGAGCTGTTGAATGCCCTCGTGGATGTAGTAAAAGGAATGGGCGGAGGATTCATAGTTTACATCAGCCCTCACCACCCTGCTAGAGCCCTTATTAGTGGAGATGAATTAGTGAATGTAATTAAAGCCTTCACAGGCCTGAGAGTAGCTAAAGCCACTCCGGGCAACGTACGTAAGTTAGTTAACGGTCTTTTAGATGGAGTGGTGGGGTCGGCATCATACTACGGCATTAGCGTAAGAGGCATAGATGCTCCTAGGACAGTTAAATATGTGATCTTTATGGGAACCCCGTGCTTTAAAGTAGAGCTTTCTAAAGCACTCACCAACATTAAGACTTTGCACAGACTCCTCATATACTTGAATGAAAGAGGCTATGGTACTGGGGATCGTCTAACGGCTCTAAGCAATGTCACTAGGGCTCTTAGTCCAGGAGAGCTCAGGTTACTAAGCCTAGCTCTTAGAGGAGTTGTTGAGAGAAGTGAAGTAGCCAATGATAGAGTTTTAAAGGCCTTAGATTGCATTGAGGAGGAAGCCAAGTGGGTTGAAGGAGCAATTACTGAAATCCTTGAAAAGGAGGGCAAAATACTTGTTGGAACTATATTGATATCTAGGAGCGGCGGAAAATCCTTTGTTGTAGTGCCTGATGCACTGACTTACATACAAGCCACTGGCAGGACTTCAAGACTATTGAATGGAGCTATGACTCATGGAATATCAGTGTTAATAGAGCTGGAGGAGCTTAAGGAGCTAGTGAAGGCGCTAAGCAAGAGGCTTGAATATATGGGAATCCCCTCCTTAAGGCATTTAAATGAAATTGACTTAGTTCAGGAGCTTAAAAAAGCTGATGCATCAAGATCTGGCGTTAATAAGGGAGAGATGCGTGTGCGAGGCATGTTACTGGTTGTTGAATCTCCAACTAAGGCTAAGACTATAGCTAAGTTCTATGGGGAGCCCTCGAGAAGAAGAATTGGGGGCTTATTTATTTATGAAGTTCCAGCCGTAATCGGTGATGAATTAATTTACTTAAGTATTGTTGCTACGGGAGGTCACATATATGATTTAACAACAGATCCATCGAGGGGGGTATACGGTGTAGAATATGAGCGTTCAACTAATACGTACATGCCCATTTATGAAACCATAAAGAGGTGTAGGCTTTGTGGAGCACAGTTTACCGACGGTTCTTCATGCCCCAAGTGTGGTAGCGGAGCCATTAGGGATTCAATTGTAGTAGTAAATGTATTGAGGAAGCTTGGAAGTGAAGTGGATGAAGTCCTCATCTCTACAGATCCTGATGCTGAAGGCGAGAAAATAGCTTACGACGTATACATGGCTATAAGAGCCGTTAATAATAATGTGCATAGAGTGGAGTTCCATGAAGTCACTAGAAATGCTTTGGAGAAAGCCTTAAAGAATAAGAGATCTATTGATTTAAACTTAGTTCAAGCACAGATCTTTAGGAGAGTTCTAGATAGATTGATCGGGTTTAAGACAAGCTTAGAGCTACAATCTAAGTACTCAAAGAAGTGGCTTGGCATAGGCAGAGTTCAGGCACCAGCATTAAAGTGGGTTATAGACTCCTATAATTCTTGGACTCGCGGGAAATGCTATTCAATTGACTTACTGTTGGGAAAGGAACCTGAGCTAAGGGCATCAATATGTATTAAGGATGGAGATGAGGCTAAGCTTGTTGCAGAGAAGTTATTAGAGGGAAGATCCATTGAAGTGCTTATTGAAGAAACTATCGATAGAAAAATACACCCTAAACCGCCATACACTACTGACGAGCTCATAAGTGATGCATCTAAGCTAGGTATACCGGCTCCAACCGTTATGAGGATTGCTCAAGAGTTATTTGAGGGAGGGCTAATAACTTATCATAGGACTGATTCAACTCACGTATCTAGCGTAGGGATATCTATAGCTGAGAAGTACCTTGAGTCAAGGGGTTTAAGAAAGTTCTTTACTCCCAGATACTGGGGGACTAAAGGAACTCATGAAGCCATCAGGCCCGTTCACCCTCTTGATTCAAGTGAGGTGGAGAAGGCTGTAGTTGAAGGATTGCTGTTTCTGCCCACCTACTTTACTGCAATCCATAAGAAAGTTTACGACCTTATATTCAAGAGATTTATAGCTAGCCAGATGAGTGAAGCAGTAGTCCGCTTCATTAAGTTATCCATCCCCGTTCACGGCGAATTAATATGCTTGGAAGTGCCCGTAGAAGTAGTTGTAGAAGGATTTAACGTAGTTGAGCCTATTCACACCTATAGTTGGTTAATTGAGGAGATAAGCCGTGGAGGGCTTACATTAAGGGGCGTTAAGCTACGTAAATCTTCCCTAGGAAAATTACTCGATCATGGGAGCCTAGTTAAGTTAATGAAGGCCAACGGCATTGGAAGGCCAAGCACTTATGCACCAACAATAGTTCAGATAAAGAAGCACGGTTATGTTGTCGAGTCTAAGTACAAGAAGTACCTTATTCCGACAAAAGCTGGGTTAGAAACATTGAACTACGTAGAATCTAGTTACCCAGAGTTAGTTACAGTAGAAGCTACGAGATGCATGGAGGAGCTCGTTGACGCTATTGCAAGCGGTGTAAGGGACTTTAGCGAGGCCCTTGAGTTAGCTGTTAATAGAGTTAGGCTGCAGGGACTTGAATTCACTGACGCTGGCTTTACAGAGGCTCAAACCATTGGAGGTTAAGACTTGTGCCTAATCTTTATTGCTATGAAAGCCCTCCTCCTTCCCTTAAATCTCTCACTACCTATGTTTACTCCAATTAGTTCTACTGAATCGCCGAGTCTTCTAAGCAATGCATTATACACATCGACTGCCTTACTAATGAACTTACCCCGGCCCTTTATAACTAATTCACTTATTCCCTGATTAAAGCTGACAACTACATTAAATACATAGTCATTTAAGGGCCTTGTTGCTACATTAATTACTCTCTCAGGCACTTCGCTTTCATCCATAATTTCACCTAAACTTGAATGAGTTGTAGAAATATATAAAGTTGAGTCAGGCGGAGTTCATAGGAACTCATCCTTAATCGATGGATAGGGCGCTCATCATCCGCTTCCGCTTTTAACTTCATTAAAGAATAGAGTTATTATTCTTTACTACCACAGATCCTTGCCCCCTTTAGAGCTCTCCATCAATTATAGAGTCATCATTCATAGTTTTTAGCCAGGTTCAACCCAGTGCTTAGCCCAACCAAGCATTTTCCAGGCACTCTACTTCTACCGTCAAGCATATGGGTGCTTAGAGCGTGCAACAGTTCTTTACTTCCTCAATTAGCTTAGCTATAGTGCTTAAGTCGTTTAATAGGGCTTCAAACGAGCTTCCTCCACTAACGCATTTCGTGAAGAGCGACTGTGGTATGAGCAATGGATCCACAGTCTCGGGGCTTCCCACATACTTCATGAGTAGCCTTAATGTAGTCTTCTTCCCCCCAATCCATTTATTAATTACTGCTAAGTGCTCGTTAAACTTAGCTATTGCTACACTTACATTTCCTGCTCTAGCTCTACTAACTACAGCCAACTTGTTTAAATCAATGTTTGCGTAGAGTGATGCGCTAATGCTGTAGCATAGTTCACTGAAATATGTTGAGAGTTCTAGAATAGTGCTTAGAGCTCTCTTAACATAGTCTTCGCTAAGGCTTTTTAAAAATAGAGTGAGAGCTATTGATCTACCATTGGCAAGTGCCTCAACACTCCCTCCATACGCTTGCGACAGAGCCTTAAATGTTTTCGACAAAGATGCTTCACGTCTCAACGAAATGTTCATACTTAGCTTAACGCACGCCTCACTATTGCGTCCAGCGGGGCAATTCTCTACCACCACCATTTACAGAGAGCTATAAGAGCCCGCTCCACATATTTCCTCAACGAATTATAAATGCTTCTCTTAAACCAAGTTGATTATAATGAAGAGCGGCAGCGGAGTGCAGATTAATGTTAACGTAAACGCTGGCTAGCGTCAGAAACACGAGCCTACATCATAGTTCCCTCAGCCTGCGGCAATTCATCACATGCAGTTGTCACGTGACTGAGCGCTGCAGTGAATTACTAGTTGCTTAAATGCTTTTAAATATGTTGCATCTTTACCAAGTGCTTGAATCGTCGTAGATTGGATATATTTATACGTGTTCTCATATTTAGATTGGGATGAAGTATAAGGTGTGAGCAATGAATGGGGAAGCGTTTGGGCTTAGGATGTTGTTAATTAGTCAGATCAGTATAATACTCATATCGTTGCTTACGGCAGTTCTAGGGCCTGGATATATGCCCTACATATTCATGCTATACATAATAGTGATCTTTGCAGTGACCTTAGTAACTACGCGCAGAGGATCTAAGCCCAAGCCAGAGGAACTAAAAGTGCAATTATTTAAAGAAAGCAACGCTATGAAGGCTGCAATGCTTGATCAGAAGCTTAACGAAGAGCTCTCCAAGCAGTTTAAAGGAATGCTCTTGTCATTTGCTCCACTCCCACTAATATTTGTGCTGTTCTACTTGTACGGCTTATTGCTAGCCCCCGTAGTGGAGAACTCGTTGAGGAATGTCATTGGAAGTGAAACACTGCTATCATTTCTAAACTACTTGCTTCTATACGAATTCATATTTGCAATATCGTTCCCACTTAGGTGGGCTATAGCTAAGCTATATAAGTTTGAGCAAATAATGATTCCAGCAGACTACATAGTATATAGGGCGGGGATTAAGGGTCAGAACGTCTACATAAAGTTCTCAAAAGACTTATGCTACAATTATGAGCCGAAGAGGAGATTCGTTGAACTAGTTCCAGCGAAAAAAGGCTTTAAGTTAAGGCTGTATAGTGAGCGCGTTAGTGAATTAAAGGACAAAATTAGTTCAAACAACCTCATTGAGGAGTGCAAGGCTTGAGTAAGAGCAAGTGCGTGGTTTGCGGCAGATTATTTCCAGAGGGTCAAGGAATGGTTTTGAGAAGTGGTGAAGTAATTTTATCGTTTCACAGCAGTAAGTGCGCCTCTAAGTTCTTGAAAATTCTTTTAGAGAAGCTCCCTCCAGATGAAGCTAAGCCCTACTTAACTAAGATCGCTGACGAGCTCAACGAAGTCCTTAGGGCGAAGGCTAGAGCTAAGGCGAAAAAGATATGATCAGTCCGCGGTAAAGTCTTCATCCATATAGTCAATGGGGGACAAGTTTCTTCATCAAAAGCTATAGTTTTCAGAAGCCCTTAATAACGCTATTGCTGTATGTTCTTCCTTATTTCACTAATTAAATCCCTTGTTAACCCAACTCTAGATGCTAACTCAAGGGATTTCCTAATGGCTTCTTCATCGCTTTCAGCCTGAATGTTGAACACTATGTTAGTTCCTTTAACTTGAACTCTATACCTGGCTTTATCTAGAAATAAATATCTTTCAACTATCTGTAGATCTTCTCCAGAGATCTCCATGGATTCCCAGACCTCCACGCAGAAACCTTGCACTCAACGTATATATATCTCAATCTCAATATAGCTTGATGCAGGGATCTATAATGCATGAGGAGGTGCCTTTAATAAATACTCCTCCTCCAGGCCCCAAAGCCATGGAAATAATAAATAAAGATCAAGAGCTAATAATGCAGTCATTCATTAGATGGTATCCATTAGTCATAGATAGAGGATACGGGTCTATAGTCGTTGACGTTGATGGGAACAAGTACATTGATATGAATAGTGGGTTAGTAGTCCTTAACGTAGGGCACAATCATCCGCGAGTAGTAGAGGCGCTTCGCTCAATGCTTGGAAAAATAACGCACTATAGTCTTACCGACTTCTACTATGAGGAGGCAGTAGCGCTTGCTGAAAAACTAGTTGAGATAGCCCCCATGGCTGGGGGGAAGAAGGTGTTTTATGGGAATAGCGGTGCTGAAGCCATAGAGGCATGTATAAAGATTTCTAGAGGCTACTTCAAGAATCAAAGGCCCTACATTATAGCGTTCTACGGGGCATTCCATGGAAGGACCATGGGCGCTAATACTCTGACGGCAAGTAAGCCCATGCAGCATAGGTGGTTTGCCCCACTGCTTCCAGCCATAATACATGCTCCATACCCCTACCCTTATAGGTGTCCATTCAACACTGATGACCCAGTGGAGTGCGGTGAGCAAGCCCTATCATTCATTGAGGACTACATCTTAGGTAAGTACGTTTACGGAGATGAAGTTTCTGCAATATTTGTTGAGCCAATTCAAGGCGAGGGCGGCTATATAGTTCCGCCAGAGAACTTCCTCCCAGGACTTAGGAAAATAGCTGACACGCATGGAATCCTACTAGTTGTAGATGAAGTGCAGAGCGGTATGGGTAGAAGCGGCAAGTGGTGGGCCATACAGCACTGGGGGGTTGAGCCAGATCTATTGGCTGCTGCTAAAGCTATAGCCTCTGGATTGCCGTTGTCAGCAGTTGTTGGAAGAAGCGATTTAATGAACCTGCCTAGGGGAAGCCATGCAACTACATTTGGAGGAAACCCGATAGCATGTAGAGTAGCTTTAGAAGTCATAAGAATAATTGAGGACGAAGGCTTGTTGGAGAGAGCTGCAAGAGTTGGGGAATTCATTATTAAGAGGCTTAAGGAGATGCAGGAGGAAATGGAGATCATTGGAGACGTTAGGGGGAAGGGACTTATGATAGGTGTAGAGCTAGTGAAAGATCGAGGTAAGAAGACTCCGGCCCAGAAAGAACTTGAGAAAGTCCTCGTTGAGTCGTTTAAGAAAGGCGTGCTAGCAATAGGTGCAGGTCTATCTACTCTAAGGCTTGCTCCACCACTAAATATACCAATACAGCTCGTTGAAAAAGCCATAGACATACTTGAGTCAGTGCTAAGGAAAGTACATGTGGAGTTAAAGGTTGTTAAGTAATCATAGTAACTTTCACCCATGGCAAACCACTGTCATGCTTCCACAGGTTGCTGAGGAATGTTTTAATTACATAGCTATGTCCTTGCTCCCGGAATCCTAAGTGAGCTGGGAAAATATTGACTTTACGGCGTAGAGGCTGTTGAGGAGCCTCGCCTCCCGGGGAATTCGTGCAGCACTACTTTGCTGCACTAAACGTTTTCACAGCAACTACTCTGTATTGCTATTTAAGATAGCCCAGCAACTAAGCTGCCGACCTTCACTTACTCATACTTGGATGCTCCAGACATAAGATTTAATGGTGCTTTAATCATGAATGCGTGTTTCCCCCGCTCTAGAACTAGCTATAGCTCCACAGCTTCCGGCAGCATTAGTCCTGTAAGTGCATTAAAAACTCATGGCATTTGCGAGAGAGCTCGGGGCAGTTTATGAGTCCTAACAGCCGGGCTTTAGACTGCGGGCTTTCCCTCAGCTGCCCCAAGTTTAGCCTCTTGTCCAGCTTTCTTTAGTTCTTCTTCGATTTCTTTCTCCATTTCTTCAATAGGTTTTGGAGGAGGCGTAGTGGCCAGAGTATAGCCTATCCATGCCAGTATGCCGAAAACACCTGCTACAGCAACCATAGCTGTTATTTGTAGGAGCAGCATTGTGTATTGGGGGAGTAGGAATAATACGTAACCATAGAGCACTATTACGAGAATCGAGGCTATAAATATGCTCCAGCCAACAATTTGATCTCTTGACATGCCCACACACCGCGTCGCTAAACTGTTTATGAAGAACGTTGTATAAAAGTCTAAGAGTTCTGCAAACTATGGCTAGCCCCTTCACCTTGAATGCCGTAAAAGAGAGTTTATAAAAGCATTTCCTAGGCAAAGAGCTCAGCAATGGATTTAGGGCTTAAGCTTTCTACACATTATTTAAGCCCTTGTACTAAAGGTAGAAGTGGAAGGCGGGTGAGAGAGGGTGTCTAAGGAAAAGCCTAAGTCTCTAACAGACTTGCCTGGAGTTACTTCATCTGTAGCAAGTAAGCTGATAGAGGCAGGCTTTCCAACTCTCGAGGCATTAGCTGTATCAAAGCCTGAGGAAGTTAGTCAAGCTACTGGAATACCTCTTACTACAGCTACAAAAATTATTGAAGCTGCTAGAAGAGCTCTTGATATAAGGTTTAGAACTGCTAGAGAAGTTAAGCAAGAGAGGCTTAATGTCCAAAAAGTAACTACTGGAAGCAAGAACCTAGACGACCTCCTCGGCGGAGGTATTGAGACAAAGACTGTCACGGAGTTTTTTGGAGAATTTGGAACGGGGAAATGTGTAGCTAAAGATACTTACATAGCGTACATAAATCAAGACGTGCTGCATGTAGATAAAATAAGTGAAGTCTATGAACGCTGCGCAAAGACATACGGTGAAGTGCCTTACGACAATGGATACGCAGTACCTTTAAAGAATGTAAAGGTACTGTCGTATAGTGAGGGCGAAGTGAAAGCTGTTGAAGCAGCATTTCTGTACAGAGAGTGGAGCAATGAAGTAATGGTTGTTAGAACTAAGAGTGGTAGAGTATTGAAGCTAACTCCCATCCACAAAGTGTTAATCATTGGGAGAAATGGTTTAGAATGGGCTTCCGCCAAAGAAATTAAGCCCGGCGATGTAATGGCTGCCCCGGCATTCTTAGCACTTCAACCAATAGAAGCTGGTTTAACTAAAGACGATGCATACTTCATTGGATTAGTTGCAGCAAGGAGCTCTAGGAAAGGGGCTTCAATAACTCTAACTAGCGCTAAATTAGTGAACTGGGTTTTGACTTACCTTGAGTCCAGGCATGGCTTTAAGCCAAGTGTGAAGACGCTCAATAGCTCTCGTGGAATAAAATACGTTATACCGTTAGGTGGAAGAATTGCCGAGTTCTTAAAGGAAGTGTTCAGAAGTTGTTTAATTAGCGAATGTATTCCAGGACAAATACTCAGCGGCTCAGTGGATTTAGTTAAGAGCTTCATAGCGGGGTTCATTGATGGAGGAGAGGCATTTAATAAGCATAGCAGTGCATTAGTTATTGTAAAGAGTGAAAGGATGGCGGCTGACTTAGCCTACCTCATGGCTAGAATAGGGGTAAGCACCGTAGTTAAGGGAAGCGGCAAAGGCGGGTGCTATAGGCTTTACATAGTTAACGCTCTTCCACAAGCCCTCGTAGATTTGCCTCTTAAAGCCTCGTCAATCAATATAAATGCGAGCCGTAAGTATCCGTCAAAGTTGCTTAAATCAATCAAGCGCTCTCTTAAAGGCCTCATTAATGGCCTCAGCGAAGACTACGTAAGTAAATTAAGGGGGCTACTGCTGAAGATAGATAAAAGAATTTGGATAAGCGAAGATGACTTAACTTACTTAGAGAACTTCCTCCTCCAGTTGAGTGAAGCACTAGGTAAATCTATGGAGGTTGATGAAATACTAAAGTACTTGAGTGTAGTTAGAAACCTCTCATGGGATGTAGTGACTGAGGTTTCAAAGGAACCCTATAATGACTATGTCTATGACATAGCTGTCCCAGTATACGAGAACTTCATCGGTGGACTGACTCCATCAATACTGCACAATACGCAGATCTGCATGCAGTTAAGCGTCAATGTCCAACTGCAGCCTGAGCGGGGGGGTTTAAGCGGCAAGGCTGCGTTCATTGATGCCGAGGGAACGTTTAGGTGGGAGAGAGTTGAAGCTATGGCCAGGGCTTTAGGCCTAGACCCCGACCAAGTTATGGATGGGATCCTTTACCAAAGGGTTTACAATACTGACCACCAGATGGCTGTAACAGATGAATTATTTAAAATAATACCTAAGGAGAACGTTAGACTAATAGTGGTTGACTCAGTTACAGGACTCTTTAGAGCAGAATACCCTGGCAGAGAGTATTTGGCAGCTAGACAGCAGAAGCTGAATAAGCATTTACATCAGCTAGTTAGAATAGCTGAAGCATATAATGTTGCAGTAGTAGTGACAAACCAAGTAATGGCTAGACCCGACGTATTCTATGGAGATCCTACACAAGCTGTAGGCGGCCACATACTCTACCACGTACCTGGAATTAGAGTAAAGCTAAGGAAGGGGAAGGGTAGTAGGAGGATAGCTAGAGTAGTTGATGCACCTCACTTACCGGAGGGTGAGGCTGTATTCGCTATAACTGATGAAGGAATAAGGGATGCTGAGGATTAATGGAGGAACTTCAGCAATAGGATTAACATTGGCGTATCTCCAACTAATAGAAATACAGCGTAGCCAAGCAATAATAGCACTATGAATGGAATGCCGTAAGTCGTTAAAACGAGGTCTCTGGGTTTTAGAAATCCTTCATTTAACAACTTCTCTACAACACCTCTATGAGTCGCGTAGTCCTCAAGTATGTTGAAGCTCAACTTGACTTCCCTCGCAAGCCCTCCATCAGTTAACTTATAATCCTCAAGCAAGTACCTGTGCTTCATCGATATGTATTTTTCAGCTTCAACAGGTCTTGATTCAGCTAAAAGAATGGCTTTCTTCCAGAAACCAGTCTTGATACTCCTATAGAACTCTCCGTACTTAACTAAGTTCACAACAATATTGGCTGGCAAATACAGCACAACCATTAAGTTGGCGTATAGAATTATGGGCAGAATTGGGGGCATCTTTACTGGGACACTAACGTTGATCAACACGCAGTCATAGATGTTTGGAAGGGGGTGCAGCAATGTAAGCGATGAAACGACAACTACATCAGCATCGCCTATTAGCTTAACTTTAAAGAGTGCATAAAGGAGCATTGGACCCAGTGAGGCATCAATTACTGCGTAAAATATTGCTTCACTTAATGAATAAGCAGTGTAGTTTGGGATTGAAGCAATCATTAAAGTCAGTGAAATTGCTAAGAATAAACACACTAGCCTGTCTGGTATACTTCTAGTCCTTAAATCAAGTATGCTGAAGTGTATTAGAAAGAGGAATGCTATAGAAGACTTTACGTATTCCAGCACCTGGCAACTCAATAAATCCCCCTCCCATTGGGCATAGCAGCAGTTACTTCCAGCCCCTCCTAATAGCTCCTAAAGTATTTGGAGTAGGTTTAAAGCTTTTACCTTAATTCTTGGAAACGATTGATGAATGCGTTGAGTTTCCAAAGACTGTAAAACTACATTTATATTTCAATTCCTTTACGACAGCTCTTCAAGCCTTATATAAGTGGTTCGTTCATAGTATGTCTTCTTTAAATGACCCACAGGCTTTTCAATACATCTTTAGTAAAGCAAAGTGGAGTGTGAATATAGTAATGAGACAAGGTTCTACACAAGAGCTAGGCTCTTCATAGAACGATCTTATGAAGTGTTGCATGCAAAAGCTCTATGCCCTAGATAAATTCTTCTAAAGCTCTCTGCGAATACGTTTTAGTAAATGCCTCCACGCACTTAACTCCCGCTTTTAAACATTTATTCATTACTTTAGTTAAAAAGCTCCTCCATTCATATTTTCTAGTTAAGCTTATTAATTCATTCAATGGGTGATTGGGCATATACATAAAGCTCTTTACGTGAAGTCTGTCAATAAAGATCTTGCTCCCAGTGTCCTTAGCTAGCTCTATGATTTCATCAATTGTAGAGTCGTCATCGTTTAGAGACGGTATAACTGGCCCATAAAAGATCCAGGTCTTAAAGCCTCTTTCAGATGCCTTGCGCAACGCGCTGGCTCTGGCCTTTGGGGGAGGGGCGCGGGGCTCTATGAATTCAGCCACTCTTGGATTAAAGGTAGTTATAGTTAATCCAATGTCTACGTGGTCCCTATGTTTCTCAAGAAGATCTAGATCTCTTAGGATAAGCGGGTTTTTCGTCTGAATGCTCACTTGAAAGCCCTCCTTCAACAGTACATCGATAGATCTTCTAGTTAAACCATATATTGCTTCAAGAGGCTGATATGCATCAGTTATTGTTCCAACCCCCACAGCGCCCAATTTCAAGCGCTTAACTTCTCTACTCAGTACTTCAACAATGTTCTTCTTAACTAGTATGACGCTGCCCCAGTTTCTTGAGACAACGCTGTTCCTAACGTATATGCGTGCATAGCAGTACGTGCATGAATGCCAGCACCCGATGTATGGATTAAGAGCGTAGTCTATGTCTGGGAGCCCGCTCCTCGACAAGGCTTTATAAACATTTGTCTCTAAAACTCTTGCCCTAACCACTTTTCCGCTCTCCCTCTTTGAAGCCGGCGTTAGCGTAGTAAGTTATTGGCTTAGTATAGATTATTCTCCTAAGGACTCCTGATGAATTCAGCCACTTTCTAGAGCCAAGCTTGGCCTCTTTATCAATTAACTTAAGTGCTTCATTAAGATCGCTAGTTCTTAAAGCAGGCTCTCCTCTAAACATGGCCCTAACGTTTTCTCTCACAAACCACACTCCAATCGGTATATTGAATCCAGGATAGATTTCTCTCAATAGAACTGCTGCAGCCTGCCTCCTCCTTCTATATAAGTACTCTACTGTAGCGAGCCTAGATGCATAGTAGCATCCCCCTATGCTCGGATAGCTATTTCTTCCGCAGAAGCCCTCGTGATCTCCTTCAACAACTACTCTCTCTAAACCAGGGTTCCACGTTGAGCCAGGCCACCACGCCTCCATCCATTCAAAACTCCACTTACTAGGTATAAGGAGGGCTATGAATAGATTGTCGTAGTGTCTGCGGACATATACTTCTACATCACTTATCTCAGGGTAATGCTTTACTTCCTTAAGCAAGTGCTCAGATATCGTTGAGTCAACAGCTGTAATGCTCCATCTAGTCGGGACAATTCTTCTACCGCTCCACAGGCCTAAGGCACCTACACTAAGCACTCTCTCAATGAATGTCACAGGGATGTTGCTGTTGTAGAGGATAATTACTGCATCACTTGCCTTAAGATGCTTATCGTTATAGACTCTGTCAACAACTGCAGGCACACTTGGATTGCCGACTACTCGTAAGTTCTTGAGCGGGGCTCTAGGCCCTTGAGGGGGCTCATACTCGCTCAGCGTAATGCGGGGCCTTGGAGGCTTCTCTAAATAGACTTCAACATCGACTGGCTTAGCTGATAAAGTTACTTCATGCACTCTATGGATGAAGCTATTATTCAGGTCGGTCACCCTAACCCTCATAGTGCTAGTGATGAGGCTCCACCTGTAGTCTATTACGTTCTCAAGCCTAAGTTCAATCCACTTCTCAGGGAAATCATAAATACTTGTATCACCTACTTCAGGAGGAGTTGATGGACCAATGTTAACTACTGGGTAGCCGTATCTGCCTACAAAAACTGATGGGGGGCTACTGCCAAATATCTCTCTAGAGGACTTAACTTTCCTAAGTTTTAATAAAGCCATTTTATTAGCTAGCAAAGGACAGTAACTAAGTCCGCAGAACCCTCTACCTCTACACAAGACACATATGTGCTCGTTAAAGCCTTGAATTACCATGACTGCTTACCAAGCAACTCTCGCTTCTAAATTCATTAACCTATATTTAAATTAAGACAACTAATAACTTTTTGAATGAAGAAAAGAGGGTGCTTTAACAATATTAACAGCCTTAGATCACGAAGAATTAGATCTAGTTACCTATGGATAGTTATGAACACATTCACCTCTCCCCATGATCCACTCTCTCAGCTCTGCGTTCTTTCCCCACTCTCTGAGGAAATGCTTGTAAAACACATAAACATCGTCTATTGACTAGAGCTCTGGCACGTTGGGCTGGGCAGAAGTCGCTGAGTATGATGGACATGAAGTAATTAGAACGTGTATTTAGGGATGAATCAGTTGAGACAGGTTACTTCATCCCCTATAGGTCATCCCCCATAATTTCATCACTTAATGAGTTAATCAACGTACTCCAGTATATCGTGGAAAGTGTTTTTCCCACACTTAGGGCAGTAGTGGTACAGCCTTCTATACTCCTTTAAGTTGTATGCTACGTTCAACTCCCACACAGTCTTGCACTCAGTGCATTTAAGTACCCAGTGAGGCATCTTGTTTTCCCCACACATCTCTTTCTAGGAGCGTTTCCCCACTAACAGTGCTTAGCGATGTGTTCCTGTTAGCGAGAGTTGGCCCCATCCACGGGATCACTTGCTTTACTAGCAGGGCATTGGGCTCTGCCTGGCTTCCACCTGAGAGATGCTCCGCTGCAAAGCAGGTCATCAGTCTCACACTTAATTCAAAGATTCTTCAAATATTTATTTATATTTAAGGCACAACCTCTTAAGAACTTTTCTAAGAACCTAAATATCTCTTGCTCGCTGTGTTGAATAAATTAATTGAAGTAGCTCTTATGCTATTAGTCCTAGTCAGGCTCAGCAAGATCTTCCTTTCTTCATCAGTAAGATCCTCCTCTATAGACTGCCACCAGGCCTTAGCTAAAGGCTTTCACCATTATATGCCTCCCCAAGTACTTCTTAGCGCTTTCACGCACGTCGTTCACGGCTATCACTGAGAGCTTTTTCACTAGAGAACTCTTGTAGCTCCCTCAGGCGCATTTGTAGAGCTAGTTCATAGCCTATTTCTAGAGCCTTAACGTTTTGTTCAAAGTCTCTAGCATCCATCAAAGCATTCTTCAGATCATCTTTACCTACGACATTTAATCCAGCTAAAAACCCTAGTGCAACAACGCTTTCCCTACCCGCTAAGCCCCCTTCAAGGGCTTTCCTAAATAGCGGTGCCTTAATTGCCCTATGCAAGTATTTAGAGACCAGTAGATCGTCTGCTATCACTAGATCAGTGTATTTCAAGTACTTTGCCCAGGAACTTACGTTAAAGTCGTGAAGCACTATCAGTACATCGAATGAGTTAATGAATGGGTTTACTACTTCAGATTCGCTGAACACTACGTAAGCCATTACAGACCCCCCTCTTACTTCAGCTCCATAGTTCTGGAGCTGAGCTACATAAAGTCCCCTAGCGAATAGAGCGTTCGCCAGCATTGTTGCTGCAAAAACCACTCCCTGGCCGCCACTACCTATTAAGCACACTGAGCGTTCCTTCATGTACTGCCAACCCCTCCAACGGCTTTTTCAACATAGCTTCTATATAGATCTATGAAGCCCGGCTTAAGCTCTTTCTTAAACACTCCTACTGCAATGCCTCCATCTCTTTTCTCCACAGGCAATTTCTCATAATCACTCAGTGGAACGCACTTCCTACTCATTTCCTTTAAAGCTCTTCCAGGAGTATTCCCTTCATACCTAACTACATACGTTATGCACGGTGCCCAGACTTCTATGAATCTAAAGCCTTTACAATACTTAGCTAAGGCTTCCTTAATGCTCTCCTTTAATTGAGTGAAGTTAACTATGCACCACCTAGCAACATAGTTTGCATTAGTTTCAGCAATAATTCTGGATACATCGAGCGGCCTCTCGAAGTTACCGTATGGAGTAGTGATAGTTATAAATCCCTGTGGAGTTGTTGGAGACTGCTGGCCCCTTGTCATAGCGTACACTAAGTTGTTAACCATTATCACTAAAATATCCATGTTTCTTCTAGCAGCGTGGATTAAGTGGTTTCCACCTATTGAAGCAAGATCTCCGTCTCCAGCGACCACTATTACGTTTAGGGAGGGCTTAGCTAACTTTACGCCTGTGGCAACAGGAATAGCTCTGCCGTGCAGTGTGTGTATGGAGTCTGCCTTAAGGTATGGGTTCGGTATCCACGATGCACAGCCTATTCCACTGACGAAAACATAGTTCCTTAAGTCACTCACGCCCAACTCCTTAAAGGCTAGAGCCATGGCATTCATAACTATGCCGTTGTAGCAGCCGGGGCAGAAAGTTGTTGGAAGAACTTCTTCTCTAACGTATTCCCTAGTTGGATGCTTAGCCTCCACAGCTCAACACCTTTAAGGCTTCTTCCACTAGTTCACTGGAGTAAATGGGTATCCCTCCCCCAACCTTATTGTAACCCATCACTCTGTGCTCAAATGGGTTGTAGATTCTCTCTACATCTATTATTAACTGGCCTAAGTTTTGCTCAGGCACTATTACTGCCCTAGGATTCCCTCCAAGCCTCTTGATCAATTCTATGTCGATGGGCCATAGAGTCTTCAGCCTAATTAACTTAGCCTTAACTCCCCTAGATCTTAATATATTGACGGCCTCCTTAGCAGATCTGGCTGTAGAGCCGTAGGATATAAACAGTACGTCGGGTTCTTCATCTCCATGCACTTCATACATGAATAGCTTATCTAAGTTAAGCACAACCTTGTCTTTAAGCCTCCTGACTAAGTTGAAGTGAGTCTCGAAGTTGTGGACGTCCCTGTATCCTCGTCCATCGTGTGTTGAACCAGTGATCAGCAGGTACTTTCCTGAACCAAGCTCTGGGAGAGGGGGGGCTATCTTTGGATTCATTGAGTTAAAAGGCTCTTCGCCTTCCCCCATCACTGTCCTCCTATACTTAGCGGCTATTCTTTTGGAAACGACGATCTCCCTCCCATGAGCTATGAATTCATCTATCAATAGCATCACTGGCACTCTCAACTCTTCAGCTATATTAAATGCTTCAATAGTTAATTCGAAGGATTCCTGGGGAGTTGATGGAGCTAGCGAGACTAAGTATTGATCCCCGTGCCTCCCCCACCTAGCCTGCATGATGTCTCCTTGAGCTGGCTTAGTCGCCTGCCCCGTAGCTGGGCCAACCCTCATGACATTAACTACGATTATTGGAGCTTCAACCATTACGGCATACCCAATGCCCTCCTGCATTAATGAGAATCCTGGGCCGCTTGTAGCAGTCATGGCTTTAGCTCCAGCTAAAGATGCTCCTATAACCATGTTTACTGCAGCCAGCTCGTCCTCCGCCTGTATGAATACTCCGCCTCTCTTAGGGAGTTCTCTAGCCATATAATGCATTATTTCACTGGATGGAGTAATTGGATAGCCTGCGAAGAAGTTGCAGCCAGCTGCAAGGGCTCCTTCAGCTATAGCTTCATTGCCTGACAGAAGCCTTCTCAAGCCTCACACCTCACAGCTATAGCGAAGTCTGGGCAAAACCACTCACACACTCTACATCCAATGCAGCCGCCTACGTAGATTGGATACTTGTAGCCTAGGGGGCCTGCATCACTGCTAACTACAAGGGATTTCCTTGGACACATCTCTATACATATGCCGCAGCCCTTGCAAAGGGAGTTATCGGCTGAGGGAGCGCATTGCAGGGCCTCTCACCTAAAGTTCCTTCTCACTCTATAAATATTATAATTTAACTACAATAATTAGGAAAGCTATAGGCTGGCTTCCCAGTAAAAATTCCACTGGGATGCATTAGTATGAATATAAAACACTCTTTTTAAATCAAGGCTGGTTACTGGAGTATAGTATGCAATAGGTGCTATACGTGGCAATTAAGTATGTAGAGGATGCCTATGGAGACAGCGAAGTCCTGAAGCTCTTAAGACCTTATACCGCTGACTGGTTTAAGGCAAAGTACGGCTCTCTCACCCCTCCACAGAGAATGGCTATTCCATTAATCAAAGCTAGGGCTAACGTATTAGTTTCAGCACCTACTGGAACTGGGAAGACTCTGGCCGCATTCCTGGGCATAATAGATAACCTTTATGCAGCATATGAAAGAAGCGGTTCTCTGCCGGAGGGTGTTCGAGTAGTTTACGTAAGCCCTCTAAGAGCCTTAAATAATGACATGAGGAGGAACTTGGTTGAACCCATAAACGGCATTATGCAAATAGCTGAGGATAAATATGGAGCACCCCTGCCGCAAATTAATGTATCTGTAAGGACTAGTGATACGACTCCATATGAGAAGCACAAAATGCTCCACAACCCGCCCCACATACTGATAACTACCCCTGAGAGCCTAGCATTAGCTTTAAATGCCCCTAGGTTTAGGGAACGCCTTACAAATGTAGAAGCTATTATAGTTGATGAAATACATGAATTAGCGTCCACTAAGAGAGGCAGCCACCTAGCTATATCAATTGAAAGACTTGAGAATTTAACTGGAAGAGAGCTAGTTAGAATAGGGTTAAGTGCAACTATATCCCCTCTAGATGAAGTAGCTAAGTTCCTAGTTGGCTATAGGGATAGCGGAGAGCTAAGAGATTGCTGCATAGTAGACGCCAGGTTCGCTAAGCCAATTGAAATAAGAGTTGTTGCACCTAGAGTTGATTTAATTAATGCAAGCGCTGAAGAAATCAATGAAGCCATTTATGAAGTAATCTCAAATGTAATTAAACAACATAGGACAACCCTCATATTCACTAACACTAGGAGTTCAACTGAAAGAGTCGTCTTTAAACTTAGGAAAGTAATGAATGGAGTAGTTAATGCAGATGAAATTGAGGCCCATCACAGTAGTTTAAGTAGAAGCATAAGGCTTGAAGTAGAGGATAGGTTGAAGAAGGGAGGGCTGAAGGCCATAGTGTCTTCAACAAGCCTAGAGCTCGGCATAGACGTAGGCTACATTGATGCAGTGGCCTTACTCAGCAGTCCAAAGTCCGTTAGTAGGCTTCTCCAGAGAGTAGGTAGATCCGGACACTACGTAAGCCAGGTAAGTAAAGGGGTAATAGTAGTAGTGGATAGAGACGACCTCATTGAATGCACTGCCCTAGCTAAACTAGCTTTAGAGAGAAGAATTGACAGAGTCCACATACCTAAAAACCCCCTCGACGTTTTAATACAGCACTTGCTGGGGATGGCTATTGAGAGAGAGTGGGGAGTGAGTGAAGCCTTTAGGCTAGTTAAGAGGACTTACAGCTTCCATGAACTGACTTACGAAGACTTCATGCGCTCACTAAAGTACCTTGCCGGCGCTTATTCAAATTACTTAGAGCACATGAGGGTTTATTCAAAAGTAAAGCTATATGAAGATAGGGGCGTTTTTAGAGCTCGTAGGGGAGCTAGAATGATATACTTCCTTAACTTAGGAACTATACCTGATGAAGCTAAGGTAAGCGTATTTACAGTTGACGGCAAGTACATTGGGGATCTAGAGGAGGAATTTGCTGAACTGCTCTATCCAGGCGATTTATTCGTGCTTGGCGGAAGAGTGTATGAATACGTTGGAAGCAAGGGCTTCAAAGTCCTCGTTAAGAGAGCTGATGGAGCTAAGCCCACTGTGCCAAGTTGGTTTAGTGAAACGCTTCCTTTAGCATTTGATTCAGCTATAGAGGTTGGGAGGTTTAGGAGAACGATCGGTGAACTGGCTTTAAGCAGGGCGCGTAGGGAAGTATTAGATTACTTAGTTAACGAGTATGGCATTGATGAGCGCCTTGCAGACATCATATATAGGTACATTAAAGAGCAGGTGGAGTTTACTGGAGCACTCATTCCTTCAGATAAGCTGGTGTTAATCGAGGTATATGATGAGCCTAATAGAAGGAACGTGATAGTTCACTCACTCTTCGGTAGGAGGGTTAATTCATCGCTTGCTAGAGCTTATGCATATTTAGTGAGTAACTCCATAGGGTGTAACGTCGGAATAACGATCAACGACAATGGATTTATGTTAACTCTACCGGGGCATCCAAACGCTGAGTGGAGGGAGCTATTACTTCAGCTACATCCAGAGAACATTGTTGATATATTGAAGAAGGTTCTTGTAAGAACTGAGCTAATGAAGCATAGGTTTAGGCACTGTGCTCTTAGAAGCTTAATGATCCTCAGGAGATACAGAGATGTTGAAAGAGACTCAAGAAAACTTCAGTTAAATGCTGAGGAATTACTAAAGGTAGTAGGGGAGATAGACGGCTTTCCAGTACTTGAAGAAACTTTTAGAGAAATACTCGAAGACCACATGGATATTGAAGCAGCAAAGAATGTCCTCAAGTGGATTCACTCTGGAGAAATAGAAGTTAGAGAGCTTGGCGCGAGGAGTGCGCCAAGCCCATTTGCACACAACATTGTACTACAGGGGTATAGCGATGTAGTATTGATGGAGGACAAAAGGAGGCTTCTAAAGAAGCTCTATGAAGAAACGATTAAGTTCATAAGTGAAGGCGGTTTTAAGCAGCTGACTCATCAATGATTCTTCAAAGTAGATATACTGCTTCTCTCTGAATAGCTCCCTGGGTGTAGGGGCCTTGTATGAGGAAGTCAAGAGCGATGTAGTGAAAATCCTCAAGATCCTTGAGGAAAAGGGGTTAAACTACGGTAGATCAGGTAATGTAAGCGTAAGAATACCCAATAAAGGCCACGTTGTAATAACGCCAAGCGGATTCGTTAAAAGCTCCTTAAGCCCTAAGGACGCGTTAGTAATAGATATGGAGGGCAATGTAATTGATGGAGAGGGCCTGCCTACTGCAGAGATTCAACTACACTTGGGGATATACAGGGAGTATGAGTACTTCAATGCAGCAATTCATGCTCACACTATATATTCATCAGCTTTAGCTGTAGCTAGAGAGAGCATTCCGCCCATAATTGAGGAAGCGGTTCTATACGTTGGAGGAGAAGTTAGAGTAGCTGACTACGCTCCATTCGGCAGCAGGGAGCTGGCGGAGAATGTCGTGAAGGCGTTGAGGGATAGGAGAGCGGCCTTGTTGGCAAATCATGGAGTAGTAGCGTGCGGTAAAGATCTTTGGGAAGCCCTAGAAGTATTAGAAGTAGTTGAGAGACTGGCACACATATACGTACTATCTAAAGCTCTTGGCAGAGCCTTCTCAATACCGAGAGAAGTAGTTGAATTTCAGAAGACAGTGTTCTTAAGCAAGTTGAAGCACTAAGGAGTCTTTGAAGACAATGCATTAATTATGTCACTTGTAGAGCCGCTCGCTATAATGGTGTAACCTGCTTTATCTACATCAATGTCGTAGATCGTTACTTTAACTATATCTGTTTTCCTCAAATGTCTCCAGTAGTTGTTGTAATTTAAGATCTCCTCGCTAATAGGCTTAAACACTGATGAACTTTGCTCCACAGACACATATCTTCCCGCTGGATCAACTATGATTGCGCCCCCCTCCTTAAATACCATTACTACGACATGGCCTTCCCCATTCGAGAACTCCACGGTTATCAAGTAGATCTCTATATTGCTCAAGTTAGCGGAGCTCTCATATGCCTTAAGCATGGCGTAAGCGAGGACCGCCATATCATCGCAATCACCTACTTTCGACGATATGGTATAACTCGGCGTCTGCACGTAATCTCTAATGATCTTAGTGTCTACGTCCACTACAAGCATTTCGCCATTCCGCGTCAAAACTTTCACTGATATAGCTGGGATCTCGGGGTCTTCAATGTACCTTATATTCTTAACTACATAGCTGTATATTTGGCGCGATGCAAAGGCTATGTCCATGGAATTACCCGTGATCTCTAGAGTGATTCCACGAACAGCCTCTATCTCTGCACTATTTAAAACTCTAGGTATAGCGCTTGGAATACAGCAATAGCTGCTAATTAAGGCCGATAGCTCGATTAATCTTTTACTCAGCTCTTTATACTGAGTTAAGTCTTCTTTAATCGAATTTAAAATGATTTTTAATGTTGTGCTTTCAGCTAAGGTGAAGGTAAGCTTCTGCTTCAACTTAGTGTTTTCATCTCTTAGCAATCCATTTTCATACGTGAGATCTTTTAAAGCCCTCTTCAAGGCCTCGTAGTCATTC
>CALIML010000014.1 GCA_938045475.1 uncultured Sulfolobales archaeon | reverse complement strand
GGCGCTAGCGTAGTTATATGCCAGAAGGGTATTGATGAAGTAGCGCAGCACTTCCTAGCTAAGAAAGGAATACTTGCAGTAAGGAGAGTGAAGAGAAGCGACATGGAGAAACTAGAGAGAGCAACAGGGGGAAGAATAGTTAGCAATATAGATGACTTAAAGCCTGAAGACCTGGGTTACGCCGAGCTAGTTGAAGAAAGAAAGATTGGAGAAGACAAAATGGTGTTTGTAGAAGAATGCAAGAATCCAAGGGCAGTGAGCATACTCATAAGAGGGGGGCTTGAGAGGTTAGTTGATGAAGCTGAAAGAGCCTTTAGAGATGCTCTCTCAGCAGTAGCGGATGCATTAAAGGATGGAAAAGTCGTGATCGGGGGCGGAGCAGTTGAAGTAGAGTTGTCAAAATACCTTAGGAAGCATGCTAAAACTATTGGTGGAAAGGAACAGCTTGCAATAGAGTCGTTCGCTAAATCGCTTGAAGGCCTATCCATAACGCTTGCTGAAAACGCTGGTCTAGACCCCGTTGAAATACTCATGAAGCTGAGGGCAGCGCATGAAACTGATGCAGGAAAGGCTGTTGGCATAAATGTATTCAGCGGCCAAGTCGAGGATATGAAAGCTCTCGGTGTAATAGAGCCATTGAGCGTAAAAGCTAACGCTATAAAGGCTGGAACTGAAGCAGCAACACTTGTACTAAGAATAGATGACGTCATCGCGGCCTCGAGGACTGCTAAGGAAGAGAAGGAGAAGGGCGGTAAGAAGGAAGAGAAGGAGGAAGAATAAGGATAATTTATTTTTTCTCCTTTAATCTCAACCCAATGTAGTACTTTTCCATAAGTTTTAGCTCCTCATGAAGCTTTGAATCTTCAGGCTCGTGAATTACTATCAAGAGCCCATGTATTGATAAGATTGCTCTCCACTTATTACCAATATTGCTTATTGAAAGTACGTATCCGTGCCCACAGAAGTCTGCTTCAAGGCATTTATCCTTACTGCTAGTTATTAGTAGAGTTGCCCCAAGGCCTTGCTGGAGTCTGTAGACGTCTTCGTGGAGCTCTATGACTATGTTGAGCTCATTACAATTAGCATGATATCTTCTAACCCTAGGCATCTTTAACCTTTCCTCACTCTCCACTGAGCACTCAAGGCTTATGTAAGTCAAACCCACCCCCATTTGCTAGCTATAAACGTAAGAATTAGATTATAAGGGTTTTGAAGTTCAGCTCACAGTGCAGAGATAATAGAGACTACAGTGAGGCTGCTGCTGCTGGAGTTGAATGCGTTAGCAATGAAGCGTTGCTGAAATTAATTATTTAAATAGCTTTCTAAGTAAAACCATCTGGGTGATTAAATGAGTGTACTTGATGCAGCGAGGAGGTTTATATCAACTCTGCAGTCCATGCTTGATAAGAAGGTCTCAGTAGTTCTAGTTGATGGAAAAGCTTATAGGGGGACTCTTCATGCATTTGAGCAATCCAGCTTGTCCATAGTTCTATCGCCTGCTACAGATGTTCAAGGGAGGAATTATCAGAAAATTGTTATAAGAGGAGATAGAGTGTCTGAAATAATGCTTGAAGAAGAGAGCGTTTTTAACCCAGAGGAGTTTGCGGAGTACATAAAGAAGAGGCTTAGTCTACGTGATGATGCAGTGAAAGTAATTCCTGAAGCTAATGCTGTTCAAATACTTAACAGAATACTGATTAGGGAGACTGGAGTTGAGGGAACAGGCCCTCTAGCAGAAACAACATTTGAAGTATTCCAAGAATATATGGAGAAAAAGAGGAAGCGTGAGTAAATCAAGGGAGAAGTATTGCCATACTATGAAGTGAGGGGAGTAGATCTAGCTGCTAGAATAGCTAAATTGAGGACAAAGAGTGGAGTAGTTGAGACACCATACTTATTTCCGGTGGTAGATCCTGTTAGACAGGAAGTAGACTTAGGTACTATAAAGTCCCTGGGATTCATGGGGATTATAACTAACGCATACCTCTTCTATAGAAGGAAGCGCGGGGAAGTAGTAGACATACATAAGGCCTTAAGCTGGGACAAGGTTTTAATGACTGATTCAGGGGGTTATCAAATATTAACTTATGGAGATGTAGAAGTAGGCAATAAGGGCATAGTTATCTATCAAAAAATGGTGGGAAGCGATGTAGGAGTCATACTTGACGTTCCAACAGGTTCCCACATGAATGTAGACCAGGCTCTTACTGCGGTTGAAGAAACATTTAAGAGAGCTCTTGAAGCCCTCCCAATAATTCAGGATTCAGATGCACTATGGGTTTTACCTCTGCAAGGAGCCCCGCATAAAGAGCTAGTGGCTTACTCAAGCATAAGGTCATGGAGGTATCCGTATCATATAAATGCTTTAGGAAGCCCCACAGTTCTATTGGAGAAATACAAGTACGGTGTTATGATTGAAATAGTTGCTCTTACAAGGCTCTACATGCCTCCAAACAAGCCTCTACACGTATTTGGTGTAGGACACCCAATGGTAATACCGTTCCTAGTAGCATTAGGAGCAGACTTATTTGATTCAGCATCTTACATACTTTACGCCAGAGATGGAAGATACATGACCAGCAACGGCACTAAGAGAGTCAATGAACTAAGCTATCTCCCATGCTCATGCCCTATATGCTCTAAGTATTCGTCAAGAGAATTGCTAGAGTTGCCTAAGGATCAACTTGTTAAAGAGCTAGCGCTACATAATTTATATAAAATATCTGAAGAATTAAGGAAAGTAAAGCAAGCAATAGTGGAAGGAAGGTTGTGGGAGTACATTGAGGAGAGGAAGAACTCTCATCCAAGCCTTAGAGAAGCGTTTGAAGTATTAAAAAGGTACATGGATTTATTGATGAAGTACGCGCCTAGGTCTAAGACTCCAATCCATTCGCTTTTCATAAGTGACTACGAATCTAAGAACAACCCCAAAGTCCTCCACTTCAAGTATAGTGTTGAAGAATCTCTGTGGAAACCTATTGACAAGGTAGTATTGCTTCCGGCAGTAGAGAAGCCTTATGGCGAGTCAACAATCATTAAGAACATTCCAGCAGAGATCGCTTTTAATGCAGAAATTGATGACTTCTACTTTTACCACCCGATACTTGGGGTATTCCCAGCACTAGTCTCCAATACCTACCCCCTATTTCAACACGAAGAACCTGAGATAATGCAGTATCCTCAATCAACGTGTATTGAATTGTTTCAGGAAGTTATGAAGTTCATTGATAGAGCTAAGCCTAGAGAAGTAATTCTGCTGGCTTTAGAGGAAATCGAGTGGAGCAAGTGTTTAGGGGAAATGCTTAGCCATAGAGGATTACATGTACATTGGATAAGGGGGTTTAGAGCCGCTCTCCAATGATTTCTGTATGCTCCTCTCCACTTCCTCAATTATTTCAGCTTCTCTACTCAGTTGAGAGACATCTACGCTTACATTTAGAGCATCTGATAGAGCTATAATAGCTGTAGCTGAGGCTCTTGGATCAGGTCTATAAGGTTCAGCGTATGGAAGTATGGTTATTCCAGGGACTTCAAATATATCTAAGTACATCATTAGTAGAGCCAGCGGACCTACTACGTACCTCTCCTCAAGTATAGGAGCATTCATCTTTCTTCTAGTTCCCCCAAAGGGTATCCATCTATAAACTTCTCCACTGCCCTCCTTTATTAGTGGGTCAAGTCCTCCGAGTAGGAATGCTTCGCTAACCTCCAACTCCTTTACCCACTGCGCAATTGCTTTAGCGAACTTCGTTCTCTCACGTACTTCAGGCACAGTGTGGTTTACTAGGACGAGCATTTTCACGTCATTCACTAACCCGTAGTATAGTTCAAAGGGATACATTATTCCCACGTTGTTTATGTAAAATGTTGATTCAGGCACATACAGTGTTTCAATGAAGCCAACTCTCTTGAGGTCCAATGCATAAGCTAAATGCTTAGACGCTAAATAGCCTACGAGGCCAAATCCTGGGAACCCCGTTATGAACGTTGAACTATGTAGCTCCTTTTTATTAACCTTGTTTAAAACTATGTTTATTCTACTCACACTTCCACCTATCCATTCCACCTATCTATGTGTTGCTAAAGCGATAGGTATATATTAAGTTACATAGTTCTTTATCTTCACTGCGTCTCTAATGGACTCCCTTACTCTAACTGCTCCCCCCCTCCTAAAGTAAGTCATTAGCCATCCGGGCATCAATGCTTTGCCTACTGCTATAACTTTTAAGTCTTCGCATAACGCTATTACCTCATCATAAGGCCTTATGCCTGGATCGGCGAAGACCACGTGAGGGGTGAATATGCTTCCCTTACATACTTCTACTGCTTCGCAATAATCTCTTCCAACAATTACTCTAAGGTATGGCATTGACAGTAGGTTGTTCAACCTCAACCCACCGTATATAGTTAAAGTGAACCTATAGTCCTCAGCTCTTAGAAACGCTAGAGGCACATCATTTAGGTAAATAGCTCTAATTTTCCGCGTTTTACGCGATTTAGCTACCATAACTCCGCTTGGAATAAACTCCTCCCCCACTCCCTTGAATTGCAGCGAGGCTATTAAGCGAAGTTCTTTAAGCTCCCTTAAAGTAGGCTTCATTATTGGTAAGCTTGAGCTAAATCAACACACCCCCTCTCACTGACTATAAGCATAGAGTAAGTATATGGATAACTGGTATAAAGCTCGAAAAGCGTTAACCTACTAAGCATTTATTCCTAGAGGATACTTCAGCGGTTGCTGAACAGTTAGCTTTATATTGTTTTCCTCAATTGTTTGTTGTGATGAGTGTATTGTTTAGAGAGTGCTCTGTGTAGAGTGCTTCACTGCCGCCCCTGAAATCAGTCCACGGAGCATTAAAGCAGAGGTGGGACGAGTAGTCATGAAGTTTCAACTACCCGACAACGGTCTGTAAAGCCCCAATAGCCGTTGCTGTGGGGGAATGAAGTCCAATCCAAGCAGAGGGATCCCGAGATGCATTTGAAACTACGAGACAGTTATCTCAGGAAAGTACTGCTGGTTTCTTAAACCCCCGTGTTAAGAAAAATATAGGCATAGAAGTGGTGCGTCTGTGTTTATGGAGATAGGCTTCGCTAAGATTCTCGGCGAAATAGTTTCATGTATTAACGTCATCAACAATGACTTAGCTGAACTATACATAGAGCTCTCACATAAAGTTGATTCCATTCAAGCTTTCACTTTTCTAAGACAGATGTCCGTAGAGCTATATCATCACATATCATTAATTGAGGGAATACTCTTATTACTTAGCTTAAAGGAATACTCAGCTGTATCTAAGGAGAAGTGTTATGAGGCCATGGGTTTTTCGGGAAGCATATTAAAAATTACTAAAGGGTATGTAGACTCTGCGAACGCTATTTCAAGAGACGAACTTTCTGAAATAGCTAATGAACTACAGAGACTTCACAGAGAACTCTATGAAGAGATCTATGAGGGGAAAGTGCTCATATTAATTAAACACGCCTTTAGATTTGGGATGTTTGATAGAAGGCACTATGGAGTCATTATTAGCGTTTTAGAGAAGGTTATAAAGGATCATAGGGATAATCAATCGATCTTGATGAATCTAATTAAGTAATGGTGGAGGAGCCCCCCGACTCATATGCGAGGCATTTTGTGAAGTCGTAAAGTGAGAGGGAGGAGCTGTACGTAGTTAATTAACGTGAACATTCGTGGAACTTAAACTTCTAAGTAGTGTTGGATGTTAATACCTCCAGAATAGCCTTTGAAACACTAATGTACGCGTCCTTTAATTCCTCAGTCCTTAAGTACGCTTTGTTTCCTCCAACTAAGCTATTACTTACTACGAGGATGCATGCAGTTTTCCAACCCCTCATCCATCCAAGTGAGAAGAGAATAGAGCATTCCATTTCTACAGCTAGTGCTCCTCTTCTACTCCACTTTTTAGCAAAGCTAGGATCTTCAGCATAGAATGCGTCGCTACTTACTACTGGGCCTGAATAGAACTTTAGACCCATCTTCCTCATGTAATTCATTATCTTTACTGTAAGCTCTAGATCAGGGGCATTCGGTGGACAACCATCTTGAAAATACTGACTTATAATTCCTTGAGGGCTGTGGGCAGCTGATGCAGCTACAACTATTGAACCAATAGTTATGTCCCTTCTTAAGCTACCGCAAGAACCTAGCCTCACTATAGTATTTACGCCGAGCACTCCTAGTTCTTCAAATACAATTGCTGCACTAGGAGCTCCAACTCCGTGTACAGCAATGGATATAGGAGATCCACGGTATTTCCCTGTATAGACCAGGAATCCGCGGCTCTCGCTCACTAACATTGGATCACTTAGCAAGTCCTTTATTAAAGCCGCTCTAGCAGGATCTCCAACAGCTATGGCTTTCTCCGCTACATCTCCTTTCTTAGCTGAAATATGGTATGGAGGTGCGTTCACTTTGAACCACCTCTTCTCCTCCCCCTTTCCTTAGCTCGCTTAACTTTCACCCATACATGCGGCTTAGCCGTCTGGCAAAGCTCTTCTCTAAGGACTATTCTTGCGCTGTCTTCACTATGTACACCTATTGCATCGTATTCCACGCCATCGATTCTTAATTCTCCATCGTATACGTATAGATCGCCGCGTACTTCATACTCCTTTATTGGGACGAGCCTTTCCCCATGGGCCTTAAATAAAGTTAGTTTACGTAGTCTCATAAGCCCTGGATTAATTATAACACCTCCGCCTTCCCCCTCAACTTCCCATGCGGTAAGGCCTGGGACTTCAGCTATGCCCATTGAATAGCCATCGGCTACTCTAGAGTTATAGGCAGCTATAGAGGCTTCCTCGATCAATCTATTAATTAAGTTGGATTCCCTCGATCTAATTACTATCTCCCTCCAACTTAATTCATCAGCTCTATATACAGTGAGAGTCAAGCCATTAAATGACTTTACATCTTTCTTAAAGACTATTGTTCTAACTAAGGCCTTCAATGCCATCACTTTACAGCTCTACTACAGGACTCATAAAGCCCCCGCTTATAAGCACTATCAGCTACCTAGGAGCAGCCGCTAATACTTAGTTGTAAGTTTTGAGAGAAAAATATTTTTCTGAGAAAATATTTACATATATAAATATAGATAGGTGTTTAAGTTGATAAAAATAGGGATAATCGGCATTGGAAACATAGCCTCCATGTTAGTTCAATCAATTGAGTACTACAGGAGAAGCAGGAGCTATAGAGGCCTCATACATAAAGTCATTGGGGGCTATAGAGTAAGCGACATAAGAGTTGTCTACGCTATAGATGTTTCTGAAAGAAAAGTTGGTAGAGATTTAAGTGAAGCAATATTCGCTGAGCCAAACTTAGTTCCAAAACTAGTGGATCTTGGTGAAACAGGCGTTGTTATAAGAATGGGGAGAGTGCTTGACGGCGTTGCAAACCACATGGTTGAAGACTTTAAGCCAGCGAAGATCGATGAACCCACAAAGGAGGAATTAGCAAAGGAGCTCAAGGAAAACGAAGTTGATGTAGTGGTAAACCTACTGCCTGTAGGCAGTTATGAAGCATCAAGATTTTACGCTGAAGTAGCTGCTGAAGCTGGAGTGTCCTTTATAAACTGTATTCCAGAGTTCATAGCTAGCGGGGATGAAGGCTATCAAAAGCTATTTGAGGAGAGGAAAGCCGTCCTACTCGGAGACGACATTAAGGGGCAACTTGGGTCAACGATAGTTCACAGAGCTTTAGCTAGCTTAATAGTGATGAGGGGCTGCGAAATAGTTGAATCATACCAATTAAATATTGGGGGCAACACCGACTTTAAGAACATGCTAGATCAAAGCAGGTTGTACAGCAAGAAAGTGAGTAAGACAACGGCCGTTACATCAACTCAAGAGAAGCCTGAGAGCCTTGCTGGAAAAGTATATGCAGGTCCCAGTGGCTACATAGAGTTCTTAGGGAACACTAAGGTTTCATACATGTACATAAAGGCCCTTGGATTTATGGGTCTTCCAGTAACAATTGATTTAAAGCTCGCAGTAGACGATAAAGCCATGGCTACGGCCATACTCGTAGACGTAATCAGGCTATCTAAAGCATTAGTGGAGCGAGGTGTTTGCGGAGCCCCTGACTGGGCTTCTGCACCTTATTTCAAGCACCCGCCTAAGCCAGCTAAGTCTGACTATGGAGCTATGTTAGTGCTTTACGAGAAGCTCAGCGAACTTGGAGTAAGCATAGAGCCTAAGCACTTCCATACTTTTTAAAAAGCCTCCTCGGGGGCTTTAATGAAAGCTTTGCTACAAACACTCTCTCACTACGTACAATGCTTCTTAAAGCAACTACAGTTACTATTGCATAAGCTAAATTAGATAAGCTAGCTAAAGCAGCCAGGGAAGCATCGCCTACCACGGAGAACTTTATTGACATCGCTGTGTTAAGCACTGGTATCATTGAAATAGCTATGGTGGCTGATGGGGGAAGAACAGCTATATCTATGAACATAGCTGCATAGGCTGCAAATGCTACTGGAAACGTCACTATGCCAGTAAAAGTTTGAGCAGTTCTAACATCTTCGGCAAACAAACTAACTAACATTAGTAGTGAAAGCATGAATATGGCCACTGAAGCTAAGCCTATTAATATGAGCGTCATTGACTCTGGCTTCACTAACTCAAACAAGTTGATTGACTCCCCCGAGATCCCTGCCTGTCCCTGAGGGCTTCCTTCAAAACTTGAGCTAACAGCGTTGCTGAAAAACCACATGAATATACCTGCGTAAACCCCCATGGTGGCCAGACCAATTATTATCGATACTAGGAGCTTTACTGCAATGATAGTAGTTCTATTTATTGGGAGAGAGAGAAGCGTTTCAAACATCTTTTCCTCCTTTTCAACAGCCATAGCCATCACTGCGTATTGCGAAACGAATGCTATGAACATAACTACTAGCAGCGGCATTACGAGGCTTAAAGATAAAACTAAGTTTACTAAAGTTTGCGGAGACCCAAAGACTTTGCCAGCTAAGACTACTCTTGAGCTAGACAACACTGGGTATTTAGCAAAGCTTTCGGGAACGCCCATGTTTATAAGAATGCTTTTAGAAATGGACTCAGAGAACGACTTTATGTACGACTCTGCAGCTGAAACCACCCCCATCTCAATGAATGAAAGGGACTTCATTAACACATAGCATTCCACAGCCCCAGTCGTCATCTCAGTTAGGTTTCTTGAAAACCCTCCTGGTACTACATAAAGTATCTTAGCTCCCTCCTCCATGAGTTCAGTTATTTCACTTATAGATGGCGCAGCGTCTTTTTGACTATACGTAACGTTTAGCCCTATGGCCTCCAAGTATTTTACAAGGCTTTGAGTCCAATTCCCATGATCTAAGTCTATTAATGTTACTGAGCCGCTTGCCCTCGCAGCTTCTTCAATTTGCTGCTTCATTGCGCTACCCATGAAGCCGTAGAGTGCTGCTACTAATATTATTGGCGCAATAATCATTCCAATTATTATTTTTGGGTCTCTAGCAATGCTCTTAAGCTCCTTTAATAAGAACACTGTGAATGCATTCACGTTCTTTCACCAGTTAGCCTCACGAATAGTTCCTCTAAATTGTCTACTCCATGATCTTCTAACAGCTCCTTAGGAGCTCCTTCAGCAATGATCTTGCCTCTGTGGATCATTGCTATTCTGTCGCACAGGTACTCTACTTCAAGCATATTGTGACTGCTTAATAGTACTGTTATACCCCACTCTCTGACGGCTCTCTTAATGATGTCTCTCACTATTACTGCATTAACTACGTCAAGCCCGCTGGTGGGTTCGTCAAGTATGGCTACCTTGGGTTTAACCATTATTGCTCTTGCTACTAGGAGTCTCCTCAGCATCCCCTTGCTGTAGGTCCTTACTTTATCCCTTAATCTATCGCCAAGTCCGCTAATCTCTGCACCGAGCTCTCTCGTCTCCCTTGCTTCACTCTCTGAACTCGAGTATAGCTTTGCAATGAACTCTAAGTATTCTTCCCCACTCAAGTACTTATATGCACCAGCTTCTTCAGGTAAGTAGGATATTATTTTTCTGACTTCCTCAGGCCGCTTAACTACATCGTATTCAAATACTCTAGCTGAACCACTAGTTGGCTGAAGTATTGTGGCTAATATCCTTAGCACAGTGGTCTTTCCAGCTCCATTAGGGCCTATTAACCCATATATCTCCCCTCTTCTAACAGTAAATGAAACGCCGCCGACGCCCCTGACTCCGTTTGGGTATACTTTGACTACGTCTTCAACTACTATAGCATTGCTTAAGGACATGGCTTTTCCCTCCCTTACTCCACTCACTTAGGTTAAATATTAAGGAGCACATGAAAAGCTTTGCCGTCGTCAACAGCTCCAGAATGGAAAGACTTGAATAGACATGGATTTCAGTTAGTATTGATGGTAGTACTCTAGGTGTGGGATGTGAATGCGCTGAGGAGCGGGCCCTCACATATGGAGGGACTTGCTCCACCCCCCGTCTTGAGGATTGGGCTTGGATTACTATGGGAGCGAGTGGTTCATTGAGCTATGGTATAAAAGCTTGTAGAGCTATAGCAGCTGTGGTAGAGGGACTTGGCCTTTGCTCTTAAGAGTAGAAGCAGGGTGTCACTAATAATTTACCTAGCTACAGAAAGGGGAGTGCGCAACGTTAAGCGCATCTATGAGTCTATTGAGGATTCAATAAGTGTTGTAGATGCATACATCGTTTATTACGGGCTGGGGGGGTTCAAGCAGTTAATGGATATTCCTACTTTCCACTCTGAACCACCTTATTGTAGAGGTAGAGCCATACTATCTGGAGCAAACCTAGTTGCAAGTCCAGTAATCGCTGTAGTCAATGGAGATACCTCGTGTTTCTCCATAGACTCAGTGAGTAGTGCCGTAACTAAAGTGCTGTCTGGAGAAACCCTGCTTTATTTATCAAAGCCACAGACAAACGCAGACTTCACTAACGTGTATAGGAGCTTTCTCCAAGACATTTTAGGAGAACTAGGCATTGTGCAAAACATACTGTATCCCTCGTACTCTATAATCATTGGATTGCGCAAGTTCTTTACAGCTACTCCATACTCTATGTGGAGCGTAGAGCAGTTAGCAGCAATGAACTTAAGGGAGGAGGCATTAGTAGTTGAAAACAATTCATGCATGGATAGCACCATAGACTACGTGAAGGGGTTTGAAAAAGCTTTTGTAAAAGATCTTGCTAAGAAAGCCGTTGAAATAGCTTTACAGAGGAACGCCATAAGTAGAAATAAAGCTGAGGAATACTTAAGGAGAATTGAGGCTGCGTAAAGTATGAAGATACTCGCTGCTGTAAGTAGAAGCACTGCAACAAGAGTCTTAAGCTCCATACAGATGCTTACACCTAAACCACATGTAGCAGTAGCGAGCATTGATGAGGAGGCGGCGTTAATCTCTAAAGCCATGGGGGTTGAATTCATAGGGGGCCCTCTTCCCGAGAGGATTTATGCAATTGATGAATTCAAGGAATATGATGTTGGAATAGCTGCCTTAGACGATGACTCAATGAATATATCCATAGTTAAGGCCTTAAGGTCTATTGGAATGCCGTTAGTCATATCACTATTGAATAACTCTGCAAACAGAGACTTATTAGTGAAGGAGGGAGCTGACTACATAATAGATGTAGATAGCTATGTATCTCAAAACATTGCAGCATCACTAATTGTGGATAAGTGGATATACGTAAGGCCTCTGAGCACAGTGAACCTAGCTTTTGCCGTAATTAGATTAGTTAAGAGAAGCATACTGGGAGTAAAGTTGGGGGAGCTTAAGAGTGCTTTAAGGAGTAAGAGCGTTCATTTAATGGCTGTAGATAAACTTGGGAAGACTATTAACGATGACTCAGCGGAATTAAGTGCTGGCGACATAATGCTTTTAATAGGTATTGAAAGCGAAATCCGCGAAGCATCAATGGATGTAGAGAAGCTGTTCAGGAGACGTGAAGAAGCTTTAGCGAGGAGCTTTGCTGAATCACTTAGAGTTTCAACAAGGCCCTATGGGTGAGCACCGTTGATTGACTGGAGTACGCTAGCCTCAGTACTAATGGCGTTAGCTTATAGACTTATTGCTGCTGGCATAGCAGTTGTAATAGTGTACATGATCTATAAAGCTTCCTCAAAGATCTTGAGGGCATTCGCTAAAGGCGCGGAATCAGATTATTTAGCGAAAATAACTGAGACACTCAAGGTATCCATGTACTTTGTGGCTGGTATAGCTGTAGCCGCAATACTGGCTCCAGAAGTACAGTTGTTTTCAATGCTCATACTGTTAGTGGGACTAGCCATAGTGGCAATGCTATTTGATGCCCTAAGAAACGTTGGCTCAGAATTCTACGTTAGAGCAAAGAACATTGTGAGAAGAGGGGACTGGATTGAGATTGACGGCGTAGCGGTTAGAGTGCTAGACCTTGAGAGTTTAGGAATAATTGGTGAAACAACGAGGCTGGAGAGAGTCTTCATTCCATATTCCAGAGTGTTAAACGCAATACTAATTAACAGAGCCACCCCTCTGGGGATATTAAGTAAAGTAGTTGTACGTGTGCCTACAAAATACAGCATTGAAGAGTCGAGGACGGCTATAGTTGAAGCAGTGAACAGCATTAAGGCTGAGCTAGCGCTAGAGCCTGACGTAACATACTTAGGCGTTAAGGACGATAGTATGGTGTTTGAACTAAGTCTATACGTAGTCAACTATAGAAAAGTTAATAGAGTCATTGAGTCTTTAGAAAAAGAGTTGTTAAAGAGGATTCCAGACACCTCAATTAAAGCTTAAGGAAGCTTACACTAGTGAGAGCACATGGATGACCTCATCGCTAAATACTATAAAGTGTGGCTTCTCTACTCAGCCTTTTATAGTTTCTCTATAACGATGTCAACAATTTTTTACCAATCGTATGCCATCAAAGTGCTTAACTTTGAAGTAGAAGACCTTGGGAATGTAACTTCACTAAGCATAGCGATGATCGCGCTGGGAAACTTTAATGGCCTCTACTTACTACATAGGTTTAGGAATAAGCGCTTAATGCTTTGGAGAACATTCATTAGTTTAAACGCCGTGTTGTGGAGCTTAATAGGGTTCATGGACTTAGTTAGAGGAAGCTACTATTTATTCCATGTATGTGTTGCTTTAGCACAGCTCTCAGGCGCTATGGGAGCTCTGGCTTCATCTGACACCATAGCTGACATGGTTCCAAAAGATCTTTCTATTAAGGTATTCAGTAAGTTGAATACTTATGTCACTGCAGCATCATCTATGAGTCTTTTAACGGCGATTGTAATGTTTAACTTCATGGACGTTGTATATAGCTATAGAGTGTGCTATTGCTTGTCAATGGCTTCAGCTATTGTTTCAGCCGGACTACTCATGCTTATTAAAGATCTTAATGTTCGTGAGCCTGCAGCGGCAAACTTCAAGACATTTATTAATGGGTTAAAGGAGGTACTGGACAATGCTGATTTAAGGAACTATGCTTTACTTATGGCTATGTTTATGTTTTCAGTGAACTTGCCGGCAGCTTTATGGAACTATTACTTGATCATGGTGTTTAGAGGAAACGAGATCTGGATATCTGTAAACAACGTACTCTATACGTTTGCACTAGCCTTAGGCAGCTACACCTTGAGTAGGGTGTCCCACAGACTTAACCCCAGGAAAACACTTGTTTACAGCATTATACCCATATCTTTTGTGCCTGTGGTCTTTCTTGCATCGCCCACTATGGCTTCTCAAGCATTAATGAACTTTTACTCAGGGCTCAGCTGGAGCGGGTTTAACTTAATGACCAGCATATACAGCCTCTACTTACCCAAGGAATCCAGTAGGCTGCACCTTCTATCAACTATAGGGATAGTCAATAATTTGTCATCAGCGCTAGCGTCTAGACTTGGAGCATCCATAGCTTCCACAAGCCTTATTGCAATGCAGTCAGTGTTCATAACATCATGCATTGGTAGACTTTTGTCACTCATATACGCCAAGAAAAAGTTGCCTTACGTTACAGTATAGATAGTTTAAATAGACATAAGTTGTAGGGTTTCTTCCTCAACTCAAAGAAATGACTTTGAAAGACAGAAGCAACTCATCTTAAGCTATGCTAAGGAGAAAGGTTATGGTGAATCGAAGTTTTAGCAGATATTGGCTCAGGGCTCAGCGAGAAGAGGAAGAACTTCCTAAAGCTCTTGGAAATGGTCTCTGAAAGGAGGGTTTCAAAAGTGATAGTCGCTTATGAGGATAGGCTTACGAGATTCGGATTTGAAAATCTGAAAAGACTTTTCCTGTCTTTTGGAGCTGAAATAGAGGTAATAAATCATGAAGAAAAGACTCCGTGAGAAGAGCTCGTCGAGGATTTGATAGCAATAGTTTCGCATTTCGCTGGAAAACTCTATGGAATGAAGTCTCACAAGTATAAAGAGGTTGTAGAAGGTGTTAAAGGACTTGTATCAGTTTAGAGCTTATAATATAAGGCACAGCTACGACGTTGGAGATTTCTTAGAGGCTTATAGACAATTGCTACAGAGAGCCATCGATGGGATTTGGAGAAACATAGTATGGAGAGAGAAGCAGATTAAAGAGAAGAAAAGACTAATTCCAATCATTCCGAAGAGCAATCAATTCAAACGAAATTTGAGAAATTATTTATTGAAAGACTGGAATTATGCAAAGCACTACGTTGATTCAGCACTTAAACAAGCTTACTCCATCTTGAAATCGTGGAGAAGGAGCTATCTTAAAGGAGGAAGAAGTAGAGGAAAGCCAGTTGCGAAGAAGAGGTTTGTGAGGATAAAGGAAACTTTATATTCATATAGGGATGGTAAAATCAAGATAAGCGTCAAATCAAAGGAATATTTAGTGTTCGACATATCGAAGGCTTGGTTCTTGAGTAGAGCTAAAGGCGAGATGGGGGAGTTAATCCTAAACGAGAAATTCTTAACTGTAACTTTCAGGTTTAAGCAGAAAGCTGGGGAAGTTAAAGGCAAAATAGCTTGGGACTGCAATGAGAGAAGTATCGATGGGTTTAATCCTGAAATCGGATGGATAAAAGTTGATTTAACAAAGCTCTTCCGCATCCACAGAGCCTACGAGCTCAAGAGGAAAAGACTGCAGAGAAGAGCTTCCAAGAAACCATCTCTAAAGAAGCTCTTAGATAAGTTCTCGAAAAGGGAAAGAAATAGAGCTAAAGACCTTGTGCACAAACTAACAACCTATCTAACGGGAGCTTTCAACAATTACTTCCACGGTTTTGAGAACTTGAAAAAGATGTTCACAAAATCAAGGAAGCATAATAGAAATGTTGCAAAGAGCTATTGGAAAGCAATAATCGGGTTGATGAGCTATAAATCGGAAGTCCGAATCCTCAACCTACGTAACTCAACTAAGAGGTGCTCCAGATGTGGGATGATGAATGCCCCGAAAGGAGCTTTCTATGAATGTGGTTGCGGGTTGAGGATAGATAGTTGAACGCATCGATGAATCTATACCTTCAGATGGAGAAAGCCCCTCCATCTCCTCATCGACTCATCGAAGAGCTTTGGAGATGGAGCGGGTTCACCCTGACGGGGGAGAAGGCTGATGATGGCTCCGATGAACTCGAGAGGAGCTTAAGGCCGGTGAACCCCCGAGAGCTACGTATGTCTATCAAAGACTACGTAGCTCAGAACCCTAATGTGTAGAGTTTTATGATCCCAGATCCTAATATATTCTAAAATACTTACTTAAATTACAATAACTTTTTTAACGCTAGAGATCTATAGCACTAGGTTCGTCAGCCATCTATGGATACTTAAATACAACTACTGTAGTTTTAGGCGGCAGACTAGTTGATGTTATTGACATTGAATTAGTATCTAATTTATCTACGCGTACTTCCTCAACATATTTTAGGAAGTAGTCTACTGTCTTCAGCGGGAGCCTAAGTCCCTTAACCCAATAGTGCATTGGGACAACTATGCGTGGACTAATGTTTTTAACTATGGACCAGGCTTCATCGGGCTCAATGGTGTATGTGCCTCCAACAGGGATCATCAATACATCGGCCTTGGATAGCTTGTTCAACGCTTCCCCGCTGAGAGCATGCCCTAAGTCCCCTAAGTGAGCGATCTTTAATCCTTCGGCACTCACTATGTACGCAGTGTTTTCACCTCTTCTAGCACCACTGTGTTTATCGTGAAAAGTCTTAATGCCATTAACAACGACGTCATCAACTCTCGCCTCCCCATAGAATTGCTTAAGGATCCTGGTTGAAGGCTTTTTAACTACTTCAACTGCGTTGTGATCGAAGTGATCGTGTGTTACTAAAGCTAAGTCTGATTCAACTCTAACTCTCTTCAACCCAATGCTTAACCCATCGTGAGGATCTATGGCTATAACGTAGCCGTTGGTCAGCCTCAGCGTAAAGAATGCATGGCCGTGCCAAGCTAACTCCAAAGCTTTTCACCGCTAGCTAGTTAATGAGTGAAAACAATAATATCTCTTACTACTCACGTCCGTTCTACTCCTCTTAAGGAGCTGGGCCGTCAATACGTTTATAAGTACTTAAACTGCAGGAATTAACAGTTGCTTGGTGAAAGAAGCTGGTTAACCGCTCTGCTTACTGCAGATCAATCGATGTTTTATCAAGTGTTTCAGCAAGTATGCGTGGAGTTCTGCAGGGATTTCACGAAGGCCACATAGCTTACCTCATGCTTTTACTGAAGAGAAGCGGGCCTATGGGCAGGAAGAGTGTTTCTAAGCTGCTTAACTTAAGTGAAGCAAGCGCTAGAACTTTGTTGAAAAGGCTTAGTAAAGCAGGCCTTGCCTCCATAGACTTAGTTGCAGGAGCTTACTTGACTAATTATGGGGAAGAGTTAGCTGATGAAATAAGTAACTTGGTTCAAGTACATCAAGCTCCACAAATATACGGCTGGAGCAATGCTTTACTAATAGCTCTTAAAGTACCTCTATCACTAGAGCTAGGAGTTCTTGAAATAAGGGATATAGCTATTTCAAGTGGGGCTAGAGCATGCTTAGTGGCTGCAGTGAGCGGGGATTCATTAGTGGTGCCAGGTATAGAGCCCTCGGCTAGCGAGTACATAGAGTTCACCAACTTAGTTAAAAGCATTTTTTCTGAAAAACTAAGCTTATTTCAGACAATAATGTTGATAGATTTCAGAAGGAGCGGAAGCCCAATCGACGGCTATAGAGTAAGCATTGCAGTCCTAAAGCACTACTGTGAAGGACTGTGAAAGCGTTCCCCGCTAACGAGACTTAGCGATATTTAACTTGCATTCCTATTAGTGGGTTGCCCTATCTATGGAGCCACTTGCTTCATCATTGGGCATGGAGTAGGCCTCCGTCTATAGGCAGATACCCCATCGCATGACGGGTCATCAGCCCTGCACTCAACTTAAAGACGCTCTCAAAATATTTATCGTTATATAAGGCATAGCCTTAAATAAATTCCAGCAAACGTAGTTCTTAAGTAGTTAAAGTCATTCTTTAGAACATTATCTAGAACAATGAATATAGCATTAGACCTATTGATGAAGCGAACATGGCTCCCCAAGTCAAGGGACTCCATGCAATAACCTTGCTTCCGTCGAGCGGAGGTATTGGGAGTAAGTTGAAGAAAGCTATCCAAGCGCTTAACTGTACAATCACTTGTAGAAGGAGCAGTATTAGCGTTATATGATAGCTGAACACCTCCATTAGCGATAATTGTAAAAACAGCGCTCCAAGCCCTATTGCTATGTTCGTAAGAGGGCCTGCTGAAGCTGTTATAGCTTCAACCCTTCTCTTAGTGAATGAGTCATAGTATGGCGCTGAAACTATTACGTATCCAGGCATAATGATCTTTATTGGAAGAGCTGACGACATTAATGTGAGGACTAATCCCACAGGATCTAGAGTATAGGTGCTAAGACATCCAAGTCTCCTAGCAACAGCTATGTGCATCAATTCATGTGGAACGTATGCTAACATAGTTGCTAAGACCACCACTAGAAATGAACTCAAGCGCCATGAGAGCAAGTACTTAAGTCCAACAGCCAAGGATATAGCTAATATTGATATTGCTAAGCCTAAGCTACCGTACATCCTCACGTCAATCACTAAAGTAGCTACGGCACCAGTTTATAAAAATCTAAATGAAGCCCGCTTAAAGAACCCTTCACCTTAAGAACGGGCTTGGGGCGCTATAGTAGTAGTGATGGGAAAGCCCTAATAAGTAAATAAGAATTAGTGGCAGTGAGTTAAACTAAAGGGGTTAAAAGGCCGTGGGCATTGCTTCAGTCAAGTACTGCGGAGGCTCTCTAGAGGTAATTAGTAGGGACAGCGAGCTTTTAGTTAGGGGCTTGAACATAGCGTTAGAGCTGAAGCCTAAGGCAATAGTGATTAATGCATCTGTAGGAAGAATTGAAGAACATTTAGATGAAGTAAGCGGTAAAGTAAAGTACGTTTACATTGAGCTCCTCGAGGGTATTAAAACATATAGAAACCAAGGGAGATCGCTTAAGAATAGCGTTATAGGCGCGTTCTCTCTATCAACTATTGAGAGACCCTACGGCTGTTTTCTCACAATAACTACTGGCAGAGTCCATGTATATGACTACGTAATAGTTTCCCCAAGTACTATAGCTATAGTATTGAGCTCTAAAAGAGCTGTTTACGTAGAGCATTCAAAGAATCTTGCAGCAATATACATTGCTTAGCGGGCGTGCATTCACCAAACTATTGTAGTACCTCTATAGTTTTCTCCACTAACTATGGCGTTTACAGAGCTTTCTTCATCGAATCCACTCACTATGATTACTTTAATCCCCATGGCTTTAGATAGCTCTAGTGAGTGCTCTATTTTACTCAGCATACCGCCTGTTACATCTATTGCAGGAGAGGGGGTTAGAAGCGACTTCACTTCATCGTAGTTACGCCTATTTATCACTGGAATGAGCTCTGCGTCCCTGTAGGCTAATGGATCCTTCGTGTATACTCCTGGGACTCTCTCTAAGAACACGACTCTACTCGGCTTAATGTACTTAGACAGTGCTTTAAACACTTCTTCAGTTGAAGCAACTCTGTATGAATTGCTGCATATAATACAGTCTCCATACACTATCGGTATGAGGCCTTTGCTGAGGAGCTTGACTAGGGGTTTAACAAATGCTTCAAGAACTCCATCCATGCACGACATCATGGCGCTCGTCTGCATGGAGAAGGCTCTTACGCCAGCTTCAGCGAGAAACGATGAAACTAGGTTGTTGAGAGTTCTAGTAGCCTTATTGCACTGCACTAATGCTATGGACTGATCGCTTTTGCTGAATAAGCTGACCACTGGATGGGCGAAGGATCCTCCTCCATGCCCTAGCACTACTGGTACAACATCCTGAACTCTAAGCATTATGTTGGCAAGAGACTTAAGGGCACTGTAGTCAATGCTGAAAGGCTTGTCTTTAAAAGTAATCCAGGAGCCCCCCGCTTTAACGAATATACATTCCCTATTACACACCTCACTCAATGCCTCCCCACCTTTCACTTAATCATTATTGCTCTAGCTAATATTGATTAAAGCACTAAGCAATGCTTAGCAGTTCTCGCAAACCAGTGCTCTCTACAGGCGTCCAGCAGTAAGGAATATTTTGCTCTTTAACCCAATTAATATAGGTTACAGGCATGGGAGTGAACTTAAAGGATCTTATACCATTGGAAGTCAGAATCGAATTAGACGATCTAAGGATCTTTAGGGGGAAGGTTATAGCTATAGATGCATACAATGCTCTCTACCAGTTCCTCACTGCAATAAGGCAGCCCGATGGAACTCCATTAATGGATAGTAAGGGAAGAGTGACTAGTCATTTAAGCGGGCTATTCTACAGAACTATAAACTTCATGGAGGCAGGTATAAAGCCTGTCTACATATTTGATGGACGCCCGCCTGAAATAAAGTTTATGGAAGTTGAGCGCCGTAAGAAAGTTAAGGAGGAAGCCGTTAAGAAGTATGAAGAGGCCCTGAGCAAGGGAGATCTTGAGTCAGCGAAAAGATATGCTCAAATGGCTTCAAAGCTCTCTGAAGACATGGTTAAACAGTCTAAGAGGCTTCTTGAAGCTATGGGAGTGCCGTGGGTTCAAGCTCCCGCTGAAGGAGAAGCGCAGGCAGCATACATGACTGCAAGAGGGGATGCATGGGCTTCTGCAAGCCAGGACTACGACTCACTGCTATTTGGATCTCAAAGGCTCTTAAGGAATTTAGCTATTTCTGGGAAGAGGAAGCTTCCTGGAAAAGAAGCTTACATAGACGTTAAGCCTGAGTTAATAGAGTTAGGTAAGCTGCTCTCTAAGCTAGGCTTAACTCGGGAACAATTAATAACTATAGGAATTCTAGTTGGAACAGACTTTAACCCTGAGGGAGTTCCAGGCGTGGGTGTAAAGAAGGCGCTGCAAATAGTTAAAGCTTATGGAGAGCCCGAGAAGCTCTTTAAATCGCTTCCGAAATCGTACTTCCCAATAGAGCCGATGGAGATCTACAGGTTCTTCCTTAACCCCCCTCACACGGATGAATATAGGCTTGAGTGGAGAGAGCCTAGTGAGGAACTAATAACGAAAATGCTCGTTAATGAACACGACTTCTCGCAGAGCAGAGTGAAAACAGCTTTTGAAAGGCTGATCAAGTCGTATAAAGAGCACGTTAGGGGGGCTCAGAGAGGGCTTGAGGCGTGGTTTAGTGGATAAAATGCACACTTAGTACTGACTCCTCCATCCATACTCACCTATTAATGGTACAAAGACGCACCAGGTATCCTCGCGTACATCTAGTAAGCCATCGGTTCTCTTAGACACTACTAAAAGCCTTTGATAGTACAAGTCTCCAACCGGTATAATCATTCTTCCACTAGGCTTCAGCTGCTCTATGAGTGGCTGAGGTATTGACGGTGCTGCAGCTGTAACAATTATTTTATCGTAGGGCGCTGCACCTAAATAGCCCTTAGTGCCATCTCCTACTACTACTGTAACGTAGTCAATGTAATTAGTCCTCCTTAAATTCTCCTTAGCGAATTCAGCTAGCTCAGGTATTCTCTCTACAGTATATACGTGGCCCCTCTTCAATGAAGAGTTTTTCGCAACTATTTCAGCTAGTACAGCTGCTTGATATCCCGAGCCTGTCCCTACTTCAAGAACTATGTCGCCGGGCTCGGGGTCTAAGAGTTCAGTCATTAATGCAACCATGTGTGGAGCACTTATAGTTTGACCATGACCTATGGGGAGTGGTGAGTCTACATAAGCCCACTCCCTATAATTGCTTGGAACGAAATCCTCCCTAGGGACTCTCATTAATGCATTCTTGACTTTATCGCTCCTAATAATGCCTTCGGAGATAAGTTGCTTCACTAACGCTGCCCTTTGCTGAGAGAAATTAGCCATATTCTTCCCAGCAAACTATATTGCTCCGCACTCTTTAATCTCTATGCGTTAAGACGCGCGTCTTCCCGGAATAAATTTCGTCCTGCGTCTTTCAAGTATGCATGCAGCAAGACGCCTCCATCAATGGATGGTTTGCAAAGAAATGCCCTTAAGAAAGACTTAGCTAAAAATGTTCAGTGATTGAAGAAAGGTACAGTGGAGGTCTAACGCAATGGATGTAGAGGCTTTAATTGAGGTGATCTATGCTAAAGGCCATCCCAATGTGCAAGCTACTCATAGGACTACAGTTGAAGTAACTAAAGACGAAGATCTCACTCTTAGAGGGAACTGCATTATTGGTGTAAGAGCTAATAAGTCTACAGCTGACTTAAGCGAAGAGTTCAAGGAAGTGCTTAAGGATCCGAGCTCTGTTTTAGTGGCGTTACTTTATGTAGAGAACACGTTGTCGGACATAATTGCGTGCCATGGCTCGGAGAGCCTTTCACTAAGCGATCGTGGGAGAGTAGTCTTCAGGAAGAGTAGCTATATAGATCCTTCAACTATAGGCATTAGGTGCAGCAAGGCTGCCGTAGACTTGAGTAGGTACTTGGTGAGTAAATTGAGGAATCCTGAAACAGTACTAAGTGTAATTCTAATAGCATTAAAGTTTCCTAAAGTCTACTCTAAAGACGTTCTTCGCTGGAGAATACTCTAGGACTCTCCTAGCATTAATTGGATGCCAACCTTCTTCTATTAATTTACCGGAGTTCCCCAATGCTTCACTTAAGTCTTTTGAAACTAAGTATAGGTGCAGCACAGCCCCCTTCCTAGCTAAGTGATTGTACACCTCTATGAATTCAATGCTCCTGTGTGGTATGTCTGCAACTATTCTATCAGCTACGGATTTTCTAAGGAAGGAAGTCATTTGGCCGCTATCTCCATTGACGACCACTATAGATCCCTTGAGAAGCCTCTTGTTCAACTCAATGTTTTTAGCTAGGCAAGCTAAGGCATGTGGATTTACATCGTTTGCCAACACTCTACACCTCCTTAAGGAAGCTATGTGTATTGAAAAACCCCCGAATCCTGAGAATGCATCTACAACTAGTTCTCCATCACTAACTTCTTTTGCCAGTAGCCTATGCTCTGTTGAAAGCCTTGGGTTGAAGTAAACTTTATGTATGTCCACTATGAACTTCAAGCCATACTCCTTGTGTATCACTGTGCTTACTTCACTTCCCCATAGAAGCACTAGTTCACTCACCCTACTTTCTCCACCGACTCCCTTCTTTAGGTATATAGCCCTCAGCTTCTTGTAAATGCCTTCAAATAGTTTTATTAGCTCACTTAAGTCCCTTTCCTCCAACACTTTCTCCCTCAGTATGACTACTCCATTAATGTAGTCGTGTGACGGTACATTAACTGCTCTTGTTAAGCGGCCTTCCTCAGCGATGCATTCAGTAGCTAAGTAATCTATAGAGCTTTCAGCTAGGAGTCTTCCCGCCTCTTCACTATCTATCACTGGAAAATATATGTAGCCACTAGATCTCGCTATTTTAAAAGCTCTATTGAGTAAACCGCGTCCCACCAAAATTCTTCTAACTTCTTCTCCAAACTCTCGTTTAACTGCTATGCATAAGGTCTGGTGAAATCCGCTATTAATGCTCATAAAACTCCACGCACTTAACTCCCTACTTTCAATAACTCTCCCTACTAACTAACACTCTAACAGGGGTAAATTAAAGAGTGGGGGGAGGGTTTAAATGCATGGCAGTTAAAGCCCATTCATTGATGAACAAAGCCCAGCGGCATTGAAGCCCGTGAGTAATGATTATGCTTCATTACTAACGCTATGAATAGGAAGCGATTTTAGCATCGGTTTGAAAAAGTACTAGCTATGGGGAAGGGGATTGAGTGAAGTAGCCATAGTTTACAAGCCTTCAGGCACTTGCTTAAACATACTTAGCGAGTGCTTAAGTGAGCTCAGTAAAGCTGGCTTTAGAGCAAAGGCTCTTTGGATCGATGAAGTTGATAAGGGAACTCTGGACTCAGCTGAAACCATCATAGCTTTAGGAGGTGACGGCACATTACTTAAAATATCGTGGAGTCTTAGGAGCAGCGAACCACTGATCATACCAATACCTTGTGGTAGAAGGACCTTCTTCTACGAAAACATCGGGGAACTGAAGTTTGGTGAAATATTAAGTAAGTTTGTGAATGGAGAGTTCTTCATTGAGAGGATAAGGAGGTTAATGGCTTTCGTAGAGGGCGAGCATAAGTATTTCATAAATGAAACACTCATAGTGAATAAGGATCTGGGGAAAGTAACGTCGTTTGAAGTGCGCATAAGTACTCCAAGCACAAAATCCAAGTACGTCATAGAAGGAGATGGAATATTGATCTCAACGCCGTGGGGCTCTTCAGCGCACAACTTATCAGCGCATGGACCAGTAGTGGAAGCCTTTGAGCCATGCATAATACTTACTCCATACATCCCCGTCCACATGAATATTTCGCCGCTAGTTCTACACCCACTATCGAGAGTAGAAGTAGTCTCAAGAAACCCGACTATGCTTTATATGGATGGACGGGGGGAAGCAGTTTTGCCCAGGGGCTCAAAGGTAATAGTGTCTAACTCAGATTCGTTTATAAGGCTCGTAAGGTTTAGCACCCATAGGAATAGCCTAATCAAGATCTTTCCATGGAGGACTGCTTCATTTGAGTAATGAATTGATCCAGCGGAAATACGTTATCTTAGATACATCAGCTCTACTAGCCAAATATCAGCTCCTCCACTACTCCAGCGACGCAGTCTTAATGACTACTCCACTAGTAGTGGATGAAGTAAAGGATTATGAAAGTAGGAGCGCCCTAGATCTAGCGATGTCTCTGGGAAAGCTACTGATCGTTGAACCTCAGGAGGCCTTAATAAACAAGGCCAGGGACGTTGTGCGGAGTATTGGGGAGAACTACAGTATCTCTCCAACAGATCTAAGTATAGTAGCTCTAGCACTTCAGTTGAAAGACAAGTTAAAGAGAGGTGAAGTCGTAGTAGTTATAACCGATGATTACTCTATTCAAAACACCTTGCTGAATGCTGGAATAGCGTTTAAGCCTTTGAGGACTCGCGGCATAAGGATCCCCCGGAAGTACGTTGTCGTATGTCCAACGTGCGGCTACGTATCAGTCAACATTCTTGAGAAGACGTGCCCTCTCTGCAATACTCCATTGACTAAGCTCTCTTCGTGAATACAGCTATGAAGAATCCATTCATGTCATGGCTTAAGGGCGAGTACCTATACGCCACTATATCACCGTAATACACTTTCTCAGAGTAGGGTAGGGATACCTCCACGGGCTCAAGCCCCTGGTTTACAGCGTATTGAGCTACCTCCTCATTTTCAACGAGTGTTAGGGTACAAGTGCTGTATACGAGCAAGCCTTTTGGCTTAAGCGTTTTTACAGCTGCATTAATGAACTGCTTCTGATACCCTGATAGAGATAGTGCATCCCTTAGACTTTTATTAAAACATACCTTTGGTCTAAAGCCTAGGGCTGTGCATGGGGGATCTATTAGAGCTTTATCAGGCCTTATGAAAGGGTAGTTTATGTCTAAATACCTTGAGTCCGAAGGCATTACTAGTGCATTTGATGGACTCCTCAGTCTGGAGATAGTTTTAATGATCTTGGTCGCTTTTTCAATAGATCTATCTATGGAGACAACTCTTGAGGACCCTCTTGACAGCTGTATTAAGTGCGTGGTCTTTCCACCTGGTGCAGCGCAGTAGTCAACTATTAATTCCCCTGGACGTGGATCAATTACGTGCCCTACAGCTATTGATGGAAGGCTCTGTGGGTAGAATAGTCCCTCGTCATATTCAGTCATCTCCCTTATTGCAGGCAGCTTGTACTTAGATACAACTGTTTTAGCAACCATTCCTCCACCCATGGATTTTAGCTCACTGGAGTTGACGACTGCTTCACACAGAGCTACGCGCTCTCCTCCTGGAGCTACTGCATTCACAAGATCTCCCTTCTTAAAGTGATCGTGTTTTCTCACCCCAGGCAAGTATAGGTTGGCTCCCGAAACTATGCTTTCAGCAGCCTTACAGTCAACTATTATTTCCCTATCAACTATTGGCACGTTAAATGGACCCCTCACTTCAATGTATATCGCATCAGCGTAGTGCTCATCTACTCCAAACCTATAGCTAGGGTAGTTGCTCTTCAATAAGTCAAGCAACTCGCCAGTAGGAATAGTGAGCGTATTGACTCTTAAGTAATGCCTCTTAGATGGAGTGCTGAGCCTTTCAATAAGACTCACAGTACTGCTTCCATAAACTCTACGCAGTTCGCTAACTATAGATCCATTGACGTACGTCACTTCGAAACCCAAACTAATTTAATGCTTACATATCCATTAATAAGCCACAAACTAATAACACTAATACGAGTAATGATGAACGACTTCGGAGCAGACAAGCAAATGAAGAACCGTGTGAGGACTGAACATTAGTGAATATAAGAGAGAAGCAAGAGTAAAATCAAGGAAGGGCCCGTGGCCTAGCGTGGATAGGGCGCCGGCCTTCTAAGCCGGAGGTCCGGGGTTCAAATCCCCGCGGGCCCGCGTTTCTCAACGATTTTAATTCAATAGAAACTTTTTCTAATCGTTAACATTTACTATTGCTATATGTGAATGCATCTTACTCTCTTAATTCCATAACTATTTGAAGTATTTGGCTAGGGAACCCCACTCATTTTACTTTAAGAACAGTCTCTTGGCCATTAATTCAAAACAACTTCGCTGAGATCACATGTAAGTACCGGTAAATAAATTAAGCAACTGTTCAAATATATTACCTAGAGCTGCTAGTGAAGGCAGAACCGTGTGCTGGGTAAGTTTTTAAAGTCGTTTAAGCCCTTAGGCGATTAGGGGTACGTTCACTTCTATGAAGGCTCAGCCATCAGGAGCGGCCCAAGCGGTTTCCATCTATGGAAACAGCGATCCACGATCATTGGATGGGCCTCGAGGAGGAAGCCCATTGGGTGTGAGCAACCACTATGTACATACATAAGGTAGCTACAAGGCTTTGGGATAGGCTGCTAAGTAAAAGAAGTTATCTTAGACCCCCTAAGTTGAGGCACATGCTAATCACATTTATAGCTTGCTAGCCATTCCTATATGTAGGTGCCGGGCTTTGATTAAGGGAGACATGAAGCAGTATGTAGCTGAAGAATATCGTGGAGACATAGTCTACAAGTCACTTCTCCCTAGAGTGAAGCTAAGCGCTATGACTTCAAACGCGCATTGGGCCACAATAGATGTTCCACTTAGGGAGCTTTTGGAAATAGAGAGGGCGTTCTTAGAAGTTGGGGTTAGATCGTTGAGAGAGAAGTTTTTGTGGAGACTGAAGCTAGATGGAGTGCCCATATCTAGGGAATTTAAACCAAATTCATCTGTAGACCTTAGGGGTATGCATTATTCGAGAGCAGTCTATGACGTAACACCGATCTTGAGAAGGTGTAGGAGGACTGATAGACTTGGAGTCATGGTTAAATATGTCGATAGCGATCACATATACCTTGAACACTTGGGATTGCTATTATTTGCACCATCCCAAGACGTCTCTAGCTACATAAGCTTCTTGAGTGGAACAATAGTGTTTGAGCCCTCTAGTGAGTATGAAGTGAGCTTAAACTACCCAGGCAATAGTGCTAGAGAACTGCACTTAGTAACTTACATGCCTGGTCCATACAGTAGGCTGCACGTAATACTCAACGACGAGGATGTAGGAGTCATAAGTGGTTATTCTGGAACAGAAGAACACGTGTTAAAAATAAGCAATGTGCGTAGAGAAAACAAGCTTAAGCTAGTCTATGCAAGTGCTTCAACGGCGACGTCGATAAACGAAGCTGTGTTATTCACTGTATTAATGAAGCATGCTTTGTTCAAGGAACCTAGGCTGGTGTTGAAGGAAGTCATTGAACCCCAAGTGATTGGTGGAAGAAAGATGCGTTTAGTCATAGCTAATGAAGGGTTTTCAAAACCAGATGCAGCTCTACTGACATTAATTTACCTAGGGACACCAATATATAGAGCTGAAGTACCTGAGTTAAAGCCTGGTGAGGAGGCTTTACTTGAAGTACCGTTAAATCTCAGTAAGGGCACTTATCAACTAGTTGTAAGGCTTGTATGGAGAAAGATAACTAAGACTTCGTTTAATGAAGAGAGAATAACTGTTTCGCTCTAACCTTTTCATAGAGGTGCGCTGTGTCGTAGAGCAATCGCTTGAGTAAGCTAATCAAGCAATCATCACTATACCGCCCTCACTTTATTTACCTTCTTATTCTGCCACTTATACCTCCTTATCCTTTTGCTCCTGCCGAAACCGCATGCTGCGCAATACCCTTTAGCTACGTTGAATGCGTGTCTCCCACACCTCCTGCACCTTATGTGGGTCTTCCCCCTCGCATGCTGTCCCATGCTGGTTGTTCCTTTAACCAATGAGTTCCCCCCTACTTCATTGGACTTATTAATACGACTGTGTCTCCACGAATAACTATTGTCCCAAGCTTTCTCGTTGAGCCATCGCGTATTTCCTCAGCATCTTCCAGTACTATGTTTAAGTGAAGATCGTAGCTCTTCATTCTTCCTCTTACAGCATAGTTGTTCTTTAATTTAATTAACACCATTGAGCCTAGGGCTTCTTGAAGCACTTGGTGAGCTGTATCAGCCATTGAGTGTTTTCCCCCAAATTTCTATAAGCCTTACTTTATCCTAATTAAGAATTGAGTAATATTTAAGCTTTAGACCTTTCTGCTTAAAACACCCTTTTACACGAGCGTATAGCTGCTTTAATGTAGCTTCACGAAATAATTGACTTTTCCTGCAAGCTAGAGTCGACAAGGGGTTATTAAGTGCAACTCAGTGTGATAAGCTCAGTGGAAGGAGCTTGGCTCAAGATGCTTTACCCCGCGTCTTAGACGTAGATCTTTGTGATAGAATAGTTAATGCGTAAAAGAGGGGGGTTAAAGGCTTCAGTATTAATAGTTGATAAAAGCGAGTGCGACCTTTTGGAGGAGGAATTTGTTTAAAATAGCTATTAAAGGAGATCCGCTGAGCACGAATGAGATCCGCGCCCTAATTAAGTACTTGAGCTTTGACGCACAATACTAAAACTACATTTTTGCACCAGATAGCTTATCTAAAGTGGCTCGTATAACTGGCTTCATCTTCTCAGGCACTTTATCAAGCCCCGTTTCCAGAAATCCCCTTATTATTAATGAGACTGCCTCATCTTCACTAAAGCCTCTAGCCATTAGGTATTCCACTTCATCTATCTTTATCTTCCCTATGCTAGCTTCGTGAGTTAATGTGGAGTCACTCACGCCGCTTTTGAGTATTGGAATTGCGGCTATCGTAGCTTTATCGCTAATTAATAAACCTCTGCACTCTACGTGCCCCCTTACTCCAGGCTTTATAGCTACTACTGATGACCTGGTCTCTACGTAGCTTTCACCCATTCCCAGCACTCTGGAAATAATCTCAGTATTTGAGCCTGGAGCACTTAAGTACGTGGTGGTGATGTACTGCAACTTACTTTTCTCAGAGCCTATGACCACTTGATCTATTCTAGACGAGCTCCTTCCCCCTTCATGAAATACATCAGTGATGAAGCTCATTCTATTCAAACTAGTTGAATTAATGTAGTAATCGTAGTAGCTAGCTTCACTCATTAGTGTAACTCTCTTTATTGCTGAGACAACAACTTTTGGCAACCAGTTATGAACCATGATCTTGTAGTATTTAGACTCTTCACCTACATAGGCCTCCTCATGGCTTGAGTGTATAGCTTCATGGACTAGTGAGAGGCACCCTGTCACACCAACGACTTCACTGCCGTCATCCACTATTACTAAGTTATACACCTTTTGTACAAAGCCCTTGCTCGCTAATACGAAGCAGTTGTATACTGGGTCAATAAGTCTAGTGTTCTTGGGTACGTAGATAAATACGCCGTTATTTACTTCCCTTAAATCTATTTTTACTTTCTTTAATCCATATTTCTCCACAAGATCTGGATATTCTTTCACAGCCTCCTTTATACTTAAGTATATTACTCCAAGTTCTTCAAGGAGTTTAGAGACGAGCCTGAAGGCCGTTTGTTCATTTAGTATCAATGAACCCTGCCTAGTTACTTCAACCCCCATTGAACTAGCTTTATCTAAAGCTTTCTTCAATAGCTCCGCCATACTAATGGTTGTGCTCAATTCACGCCACCTACTTTATTAAATTCTCCATAGCCACTGACCATTATTTTCTTTACTACTTCATATGATGGCGCGCCGTAAACTATCCTCCCATTAATCATTACATACCCTCTGCCAAGGTTTTCAATGTATCTAAGTATGTAGCCTGTGTGAGTAACTATTAATACTCCAACGTTTTCTTCAGCTAGCCTATTTATATACATAGCTATTCTCTTAATGCTGTCAACATCGACGCCGCTGTCTGGTTCATCTAGTAGAGCTAACTTTGGCTTCATGAGTATCGTTAATGCTAGTTCAACTCTCTTAATCTCTCCTCCGCTAAAGCCTATGTAAAGATCTCTGTTGATTAGTTGACTTAGCCCCAACTCCTTTACAACATCGTTTACAAGATCTGTTGATCCATAGATTTTCGACAGCCTATCTATAAGATCCCCCACCTTTAAATAGAGCTTTGGAGGGTTTTGAAAGGCAAGCGCTATGCCCATCCTAGCCCTGTTCCACGGCTCTAATTGAGTTATGTCATTTCCGCAGTAAATGATTTTTCCGCTAACAACTCTATATTCAGGTAAGCCTGCTATGGCTTTCAATAGAGTTGACTTCCCACTGCCATTAGGTCCCATTAGTACAGCTATTTCGCCTCTGCCCACCTCTAGAGAGGCATCCCTGACTATAGCTGCGTTATCGACTGATACTGAAGCTCCTTCAATGCGAAGCAATTCAGCCAACTAATCCCCCCTCTAAAACGCCGTGATAACAATTTATATAATACATTTATGTAACACATTATTAAGCTTAGCTTATCTAAAGCAATACACGCCATGGGTTAAGGCATGGTGTGAGAATTGGCGAGGCCGCTGTGTAGACCGAGGGTCTTATTCATAGACCTTGACTTAACTCTATGGAACCACAGCAACTTATCTATTACAAACCCTCCGTACACTAAAGTTGGAAGGAACGCTATTGTCGACTCGAGGGGGGAGCGCATAGAGTTAAACTATGGAGCCAGGGAGTTCCTCGAATGGGCCAAGGAGGCTGGACTAATGCTCTTCACGCTCAGCTGGAATGAGCCTACTAAGGCTGTTGAAGCTCTAAAGGCTCTTGGAATGGACTCCTTATTCCATGGAATATACGTTGAACCCCATCATAGAAAGGACTTAGTAATGCTGAAGGCTCTAAAAGATCTTGAGGGAGAGGGCATTAGCCTAAAGCCATGTGAAATAATTTATGTAGATGACAAAGAAGTTCATGGAGAACAAGTTAAGGACAGTGTAGGTGACGTAGTGTTTATATTGATGTGGAGTGATGTTAGGGATTTCATTGAGTTAAAGGAGTTTGTCAACAAGTTATTAAATGCTCAACGTATTGCACAGGCTTAGTCAAGCTGCATGAATATGCTGGTGGAATATTGCTTATAGATAAGTATGGAAGACCGCTTACTCACGCAAGAGTAAGTATAACTAGTAAGTGTAACTACAGCTGCATATTCTGCCATAAGGAAGGAATCAACTGGAGTGCTGTCAATGAGCTTTCTCCAGAGGACTGGAGTTTCTTCGCTAGTGTTGCAAGCAAGTTGGGGATAGTGTACTTTAAGATTACTGGTGGAGAACCTCTAACTAGAAGTGATGCAGCCAGCATAGTTAGAGGAATTAAGCCCTATGCTAAGGAATTAAGCATGACTACTAACGGCTCACTACTCAGTAAGTACGCCGAAGAACTCCTTGAGTCAGGCCTCGATAGAATTAACGTAAGCCTTCACAGCTTGAATAGGGAAGTTTTTAAGAAACTCACAGGCGGAGTCTTGGAGCAAGTCCTCGAGGGCATTGAAGTAGCCGTAGGCCTAGGCTTAGCAGTTAAGCTAGACTATTTAATTACGTCACTTAATGCACATGAGTACTTAGATATAATTAATTACGCTGAATCACTCGGCATAGATTTAAACATAATAGAGTTAATACCCTTAGGCCTTGCTTCAGGGAATTATGTTGAGCTACATTCATCTCTAAGCATTGTTGAAAAGTATCTAGAGAGAGCTGCAGTAGCTAGAACTAAGTATGAATTTCAATCCAGACCTACTTACGTAATGCCGAGCGGAATTAAAGTAGCTTTAGTTAAAGGCTCTTGCAACCCAGAGCTATGTGCCTCATGCACTAGGATAAGAGTTACTCCTGAAGGTAGATTGAAGACATGCATATACATCAATGAGCCTTTAATAGATGCAGGTGACTACATACGTGAAAGAAATGAAGAGGGGTTAATGAAGGCCTTAGTGAAGGCTAATGAGTTCAGAAAACCCTTCTTCTCCCCAGCTCTCTACAGCCATTGCAATAAATAGACTTTTCAAGCATTATTCACTGCTTGGGCCGCTCCTGATGGCTGAGCCTTCATAGAAGTGAACGTACCCCTAATCGCCTAAGGGCTTAAACGACTTTAAAAACTTACCCAGCACATAGTCTAGTTCTTTTAAAGCATCAGTAGCTATGAACTTTCCTCCTCTAAGAACCTCTCCACCATTAACTATCACTGCATCAACGTCTCTACCAGTAAATGTGTTCACTATATGGCCATAAACAGCGTCTTCATCGACTGGCGTTGGAGCTAGCTCGGGCCCCACGATCACTGCGCTTCGTTGGAAGCTAGTGCTTCTGATTTAAAGCTCTGCTAAGGCTTGAAACAAGCTATAAAGCTTGTTAGCACGCATCTAGTGCGGCTCGTTCAAGAAACTTAACGTATATGGGGGATGGATTTAGAGGTCTGCTTCTAAATTCTGGGTGTGCTTGTATTCCTAGGTAGAAGTCGCTATCCTTAAGTTCTATTATTTCAGGGAATCCATCAATGCTCCAACCACTGATCGTTAAGCCTCCTGACTCCAATAGATCTATGTACTTCGCGTTGACTTCATATCTATGCCTATGTCTTTCGTAAATAATTTCTTTTCCATAAATTTCGTAGGCAAGCGTTCCAGCAGTTATCTTTATTGGATGGAGCCCAAGCCTCATTGTTCCGCCAAGCCTGTTAACAGCTCTCTGTTCAGGCAGCAGATCTATTACAGGGTGGTGGGTTTGTGGATCTACTTCGGTTGAATTAGCTCCGCTTAGGCCAATTACGTTTCTAGCGTATTCAACAATCATTAATTGGAATCCAAAGCATATTCCAAGCAGGGGTTTTTTGCTCTCCCTAGCGATCTCTATAGCCTTGATCTTTCCTTCAGCGCCCCTCCTCCCGAAGCCAGGCAACACTATTACACCATTAGATTCAAGGATTGATTCAGGTTTAACTACTCCCTCCTCTATTTCTGATGCCTCAATCCACTTAAGATTTGGCTTAACTCCAATTAATGCCCCAGAGTGGTTTAATGCCTCAACTATACTTATGTAACTATCGTGGAGCTTAGTGTATTTGCCCACCATAGCTATGGATACTCCCCTATTCGCGTTAATTAGCCTTTCAATGTAGTTACGCCACTCCCCTAGATCTGGATCAGTGTATTTAAGCTTCATTCTCTCAGCAATGTACTTTGTAAAGTCTTGCTCATTAAGTACTAATGGGACTCTATATATAGTGTCTAAGTCCGGTACGCTAAATACAGCTAGTTGCGGTAAGTTACTGTAGAGAGCTATCTTACGTCTAGCCTCATCATCTAGCCACGCAGTAGACCTGACTATAACTGCATCAGGCTGTATACCTATCCTTCTCAATTCTTGAACGCTGTGCTGCACCGGCTTAGTCTTTAATTCACCAGTAGTCGGTAAGAAGGGTGCTAGAGCAACGTGTATAAAAGCTACGTTATCCACCCCCTCCTCCATCCTCAGCTGCCTAACTGCCTCTAGGAAGGGCAGCCCCTCTATATCGCCTATAGTCCCCCCTATTTCAACCAACACTATGTCTGCGCCTGTTTCACGAGATACTTCACTTATCCTGCTCTTCACTTCATCAGTGACGTGGGGAATTATTTGGACGCACTGTCCTAAGTAAGCCCCCGCCCTCTCCTTCTCTATTACCTTCATGAATATTTGTCCCGTAGTAATGTTGTTCTTTTTGCTCAAGCCGGTGTTTAAGAACCTCTCATAGTGACCCATATCGAGATCTGTTTCCCCTCCATCATCTGTTACAAATACTTCTCCATGCATGTAAGGATTCATGGTTCCAGCATCGACGTTTACATACGGGTCTATTTTTATTGCCGTAACGCTATAGCCCAAGCTCTTGAGGAGTAAGCCTGTTGAAGCAGTTATAACGCCTTTACCCAAGCCTGAAAGAACTCCGCCAGTTACAACTAGGTATTTAGTCAAAGCGTACTCCACCCAAGTCAATGAGGGTCATAATTACTTCCACACGCGGATAAGCTTTATATACTTTAATTGACAGAGGGGCTTGAACCATCAGAGGCACCATACAGTGGTTAGTTAGCTTAAATTAGCTTAAAACATCTTTTGCAGGAGCTTTGGACTACGCAGTCCTTAATGGACTCGTAGTAGTCCGAAGATCTCCCGCTTCTGAGCTAGCGCTAACTCCTGTAACGCTAGGTCTTCCCCCCTTCGTTGAAGTTTATGAAAGTTTACAAACTAAGCACTAGGGAGAAAAAGTTTCAAAGCTTTTTTAGTGGACCTACTCCACCCTCTCATTAGCTCGTCAAAGAGCTTCAGAGATGTAGTTCATCTAGATGTAGAGGTTAATTGTTGTGTTTAGCTATCTATACTCAATCTGCATTCACGTTCGTATAGTGCTCCTTTCGGGGCATTAATTGCCCCGCATCTTGAACGATACCTCCACCAGTACCCTTAAATAAATCTATCTATCCTGAAACTGTTGCTGGAGGCTAGAGCTTTTAAGAGACTTGATGCTCATCGAGTGTCGTTCCGTTACTTAAGTAGTTTGAGAAATTCCCTGAAGTGATGCGGTATATCTTCTGGAATCCTTGACGTAACGATGTTTCCATCAACTACAACTGGTTCATTGATCCACTCCCCGCCTGCAGCTATAATGTCATCAGCTATCCCTGGGTAGCTTGTTAACTTCCTGCCACGCACGGCATTAGCTGATATGAGTAATTGGGGTCCATGGCAAATTGCAGCAATAGGCTTCCCGCTTTTTACAAAGTGACTAATTATTTTAACGGCTTCCTCCCTTGAAGTAGCTCTAATTCTCTCGGGTCCGCGTCCACCCGGTATCACTAAAGCTAAGTATTCCTCAGGTCTCACCTGGCTTAAAGCTAGGTTGGCTTCAACAGTATAGCCATGCTTACCATTGACTGCTCCTCTAGTTGGTGCAGCTACGTCGACTTCAAGGCCCGCTTCCTTCAATCTATACAATGGGTAGAGGACCTCTAAATCCTCGAACTCAGGTCCAATAATGATAAGTACTTTAGCCACTGCAGCCACCGCCTCCAATCTCTCTTAATGTTTTACTAAATCTCTTCATGCTTAGTTACAGCTGTATAAGCATCCACTACGCCGTACGCCAGGCTTAATACAAGTACTACGTAAATTATTGGCGATACGTCTATTTCAACAGCGATCACTCCTTCTGCATAGCCGTACTCTCCATGAAGTACTCCGTAGTTAGTTATGTATAGTAGCACTAATGCGCCAATAAGCTTGCTGAGAACTCTTATTGGCGCAGCTATTGAGCCTGGAGCAGTTCTTCCCGCAATTCCAAGAGCTATGAATAGCGATATGTAGACTAAGGCGTCTAGCCAAGAGACATCTATTGATGCCTTAGTCACAGCGGAGATGAGGAATGGAGCTAAGTAAACGTATATCAGTATGGATGTAGCGCCGGAGGCTATTCCTAAAAGCACTTCCTTCAGTAATTCCTTGAGCCCCAATTCACCGACCCCCCTCAATAATCGTCCTAAATCTATACAGCCCTCCTACACTGAATTCTAATTCAAGCCTCTTTTCCTCAAGCCTGCTTGTATCAACCACTAAGTCAATGAAGTATGAGCCTCTAACTACTTCACTTAACTTCGCTTCTCCGCCAGCTAGGCGAATTACGTAGTCTGTAAGCCTAACGCTCCCCCCATACCTTAATTCTAGTTTCACAATGCTGTGAGTTTCATTTAATTCCAGTTCCTCAATAGCGTTTACTGAAAAAATGCCGGCAGGATCTTCTATGGCTTCTGCTACAAAGACTAATAGTGGTTCAACTACAGCTAGCAGCACCATAACTGACACTAGCATAAAGCCTAGCCTGAATGCTTGAAGCAAAGTTAAGCGCCCTCAGACCTAGACGTAGGTTTAGTGAATTGTATTAATGCATTAAGCCCGTACTTTAGGGAGATGCTGCCACTCCATATTACTAAGCCCAGGAACGCGAGCTTAGCAACCAAGTTCACTAATTCATAGGCGGTATTAGTGACGGCCTCAGAGAGACTTGAAGACTCTGGAAGCACCGGCATGTACTGTAGAAATGATGAGTAAGCTGTGGCTGCTCCAATAACTATTAAAGAGATGCCTATAGCTATTAAAGCTAGAGAAGTCCCGATAGTTAGAGTTAACTTCATTAAACCCCTCGCCTCAAACAAAGTATTGTTCACGCAACCACATATTTAAACACATTCCTAGCGTAGGGGCTTTAAGTAAAGCGATTTTATAGTCCTAGCGCAATGCACTAGCTGAAGTTGAATAGCTAGGGAGGAAAAGCCTTGGATGAAGCTAGCCTTGCCAGCCTGATGGCTGTAGCGCTCGTAGTTATTCCAAGCGCCTTAACAATGGTTCTTCAAAGCATCTACTACTTTAAGGGGAGAAGGCTCGCTCAAAAAGCCCCGAGACGGGGCATTGATGAAGAGATCTCAGTGGTGGTCCCCGTGAGGAAAGAGCCTCTAGAACTACTTGAAGCATGCATTAGCAGAATCCATCGCTGGAGCATTAGAGATAAAGTGGAAGTAATAATAGTATCTGACGATGAAGCCTTCTTAGAAAACCTTAAGGATATTGCATACAAGTGGCGTGCGAACGGACTTAAGGTACACTATGCTTGGAGAAGCGAGGCGAGGGGGTATAGAACAGGCGCTCTTAACGTAGGTCTATACTTATCGAGGGGGAAGTACGTATATATAATGGATGTAGACTCCATAGTTAACGAAGACTTCTTCCATAAATCCATAAAGATACTTAGCGAGGGGAAGGCGTGGTGCGTTGTCGGTAGATGGTATACAATTAACGAAGACTCAAGGCTATCCCAGGCAATATCTTATTCAATGAACTACATAGTTGACTCAATCTATAGAGGGAGGAGCTCCTTGAATTTACTAATAATGCCGACTGGCACGGGGACTTTGTTTAAAAGAGAAGTACTCATCGATGCGCTCAAGGGCTGGGATGAGGAGCGCATCCAAGACGACATGGATATAGGTGTTAGAATCCACTGGATGGGGGGGTCGGTAGAGTACATTGATGAAGAATCCATTGGAGTGCTTGCTCCAAGTAGATTCAAGAGCTTCCGCATTCAACAAGAGAGGTGGGCTTATGGAGCAACAGATGTACTTTTGTCAAAGCTTAAGCTAATCATGGGCTGTAAGAAAAGTTTCTTAGAGAAATTTGAACTCGCCTTATTCCTACTCCAATACATACCATTAGCGCTAACGTTCATTGGAGCCGCGGCTTTAGCAGTTACATCAGTAATGAATGGAGTCGACCCGCTTAAGTCATACTGGCAACTGGGCCTAGTATGGCTGTTCATTGCTGCGGTTTACACGGCTAGCTTCATTGATTCAAATGCACGTAGAGGTAAGGACGCGTTGAGCTCCATAATTAACCTAGGTAGAATAAGTGCTGTGACAATAGCTGCTTCCCCCGAAGTATTCTTAGGAATATTGAAGGCGTTGCTTAGGGTAAAAGTAAGGTATCGCAGGACACCTAAGGGAGCGTTTGAGGCAAGGGGCGAGCGCTTAAGGACCCCGATCGAACTACTGTTCTTAACAATGTTCATAAGTCTAGGAATTCTATTAGTGGCCAGGAACGCTTTATTCACGGGAGGATGGCTATTGCTGTACAGCGCAGGGTACTTATATACAGCTATCAGATGGCCTAAAGACTTATTCATGGATTAGCTTCTAAAGCTTCTTCAACAATTCTCTTCAATATCTCTATTAAATACCCTTCTTCCCCAGGCAATCCTTCAAAGAATATTCTGCCGCCATACATCACTAATGGACACTCTTCATCTCCATCGACTACTTCAATGGTTAACCTTACCCCATACTCGTTTTCAACAATGTCTTTGACTTCATAAAGCCATTGCTCAATAGTCCACCTAAGGTAATTCCTTGATCCTTTAATAAGTATCTTTAGCGTCCCTCCATCCATAAAACTGATCCCACCTTCTAACCTTTATAGACATGCCTTTATACGTAACTCCAGGCTTATCACAATTCCTTACAACACCCACTGTTCTAAAGGGTATTTTCATAGCATCCATTTCTTTCAAAACTCTATTTAAATGCCTTGAGTCAACAGCTATGGCTACTCCATACTCCTCACCTCCATTTAAAACTCTTTCAGCAATGCACTCCGTGCTCCTACCACAGTACTCTTCTAGTTCCTTTACGTATAGAGGGAGATCGCTTAATTCAATGCACCTACTTGAACTAACTGACATTATGTAGAGAGTATAGGAGAGTCCATCGCTTACATCCATTGATGCATGTATGGCTCTGCTCCACCTAGAGATTACTGTTGCTACATCAATTATTGCCCTAGGCCTTTTAGTAGCTTCCACAACCCATTTCAACTCACTGGACGCTCTAAATCCATCTATTGCCACTACTCCTTGGGGTCCATAAGTCCCTACAACTATTAGCGCGTCTCCATCAAGAGCCCCGCCCCTACTTGGAGGGTAGGCATTGCTTGTAAACCCTATTGCTGCTACACTTATCCATGCTTCAGCAGCTGAATTAGTGTCTCCGCCCAGCAACCTACAATTGTAGAATGAACAAGCCTCAGATATGCCTCTATAAAGCTCATCAACATCACTTAAGCTCCAACTCCTAGGGATTCCTATAGATACAAGGACTCCGTAGGGGAACCCTCCCTTCGACACAACGTCGCTCACAGCACTAGTTACTGAACACCAGCCTATATCGCTTAGATCTCTCCAGGGGAGCTTAACTGACTCTACGCTATAGCCATCTATGCTGACGATTAATCTATGGGAGCGCGGCACTATGTCTCTAGCATCATCCCCCGGCCCCAGGCGTTCTCCAAAGCTCTGCTTGCTTAAGTACTTCATAACTCTTAGTACGACGTCCTCCTCACTCAACAACACTCTAAGCACACCTGGGCTACGCTATAGGGTTTCTAACAGCTATTAATACATGTTTAGCTTAACGCCTAAAGCCCATGAGAAGGCCTTAATGGATTCATCCGCCCCCTTAATCCAGGGGATGACTACGTGGTGGTTGCCGGAAGCTCTATCCAAGAATTCGCCTAGATCAATTGATTGGAGTCTCACTAAGGCCTGCGTTCTGCACTGACTAGTGCTCAATAAGCCGGATGAATTAACTACTGCTCTATATACATCGAGAGCTCTGTAGTTATTTGAAAACCTGGCCACCAGCACCTTCCTATGGAGGAGGCTGCATGAAATGCTTAAAGGCCTCCCTGTCTCAAAGTGCTTCATTAATAGGCAGCTGAAGCCTAGTTTAAGAGCTATTGTGCAGTGCGATAGCCTCACATATCCGCTCGGCAGTACTTCACTTATGTTAGCGATCCAGCCCGGCGCGCCCGTAATTAATTGGCTTAGCACTAGTAGGGGAAGACTATTGAAGTCGTTTTCGCAGGCCGCCGGAATCCCTGAGTCATTTAGTAAAGCCACAGCTATGCATGGAGTAACGCCATGTTCAATAATCATTGGGAAGCAGTCTATTGAGAGAGAATTAGCTCCACTGCCCAGTACAGCCTTCTTTAACGCTACATATACTTTGATGGAATTCCTCAACTCTGTACCCACCCCCCCAAGTAAGGGGATTGCCTCACCTAGTTCTTCAACTACCTTACTCACTTCTTCCTCACTTACATCAACGAGCGCTTTCAGCAATTCCCTGTAGCTAATTGCCTTAACTTTAGCGCCAAAGAATTTAACGAACGATCTAGCTCCATCGCTGATCGACCCATCGCTGTTTACTTCCAGCACGTTAAGGCCTCTCAAGTATTCAACTGCCTTAAGACCCCTGTAAGCTGAGTTAAACACTTCACATAGTTTGTTAAGCGACGGAGAGTACATTAATGCAATTCTTTTGCCAAGTTCTCTAGCCCACCCTCTAACTGATAGAGCGCTCGGCAAACTATTGTGCTCTCCATGAGCTACAAGCATTGCAGGCCTATTTAGTGAGTCAATTATTTTCTTAGCAGCCCCGCTCGTTCCACCAGTTAAGTGAATTAAGACAGCGTATTCATACACACTATAGTCTACACCAGTTATTTCCCCATCCAATGAGGCAAATACATCTACGTCAGCACAGTTGCTGAGGCAACTAATTATTTTTCTACTAAGAGCTCTTACGTAGCTTTCTCCATGTACTTTGCTGGCTAGTAGGAAGGCGGCTATTCTCAAGCAATTCACCTAAGCAAAGTAGTTTGCAAAGCTATAATAACTTGCTCCTCTAGCAACTATTATTTGCATCAGCATTCCACTTGAGCATTCACATAGCTTAGAGAGGGCTTTGGAAGTAGCGGTTTTAATAGCTTACTACCTCATACTATATGCCTAGGGTATGAAGACAGCGTGGTAAAAGATATGGACATAGCTGAGAGAGCTAGACTCTATGTAGAGAGCTTCAGGCTCGCTTTAATGGATGTAGTGGAGAGAGGGGTCCCTGAAGAGTACAAGGCCTTAATTGAGCAAGCAACTCTATACTCTATGGATGCAGAATATTACTTAAGTGAAGGAAGGGATCCTGTGGCAGCATTATCGTGCATAGCTTATGCAGAAGGATTACTTGATAGCTTGAAGTACTTGGGGAAAGCAGAGATCTCTTGGAGAACCTCCTCTGAAGTAGCTAATAGGCTTAAGGTACTAGTGGCCGGAGGATTTGAAGTAATTCACCCAGGCCACTTATACTTTCTACGGGAGGCATGGAAGAGGGGGAGGGTGTACGTAATTGTTGCAAGAGATTCAAGCATAAGGAAGTTTAAGGGAAGAGATCCATTAGTCCCTGAAGGACAGAGACTCCAAGTAGTTTCCCAACTCCCATACGTCTATAAAGCTATTCTAGGAGATCCATCCGACTTTCTAAAACCTGTTGTAGAAGTAGAACCCGACTTAATACTCCTAGGTCCAGATCAATGGCCCGCCGAAAGCTTTCTAAAGGAAGAGCTATGCAAGAAGGGCTTATGTAAAGTAAGAATAGAGAGAGTCAGAGAAAGACTTGAAGGCAAGCTTTATAGCACGTCGATGATACTTAAATCCATACTAAAAAAGTATTGTAAGCACATCGATGTAGAACCCGAGGCTTAAGGTTGGACATGTCTTGGAACTAAGTGCATAGAGCTATAGGCTTAGGTCATTTCATTTAATCCAAAGGTCCTTTGCTCGATGCATAGCTCAGCTTCCTTTAACGCCCTGCTAATGATGCTTTCTAAGTCTCTCGGGTTCGAGCTTCATATCAGTTAGTATCAATTGATGCCAACTGCTCCGCCCTTGGGAATCATGAGGCTCCTCCCCTCCCAGGGGCCTCATCCGCTTCTTCCACATAGGGATCATCTTCTTTACCACCGCTCTGCAGAAGGGGTTTTATGTTATAGTTGGCTAAGTGCATCCACTTAGCCTTCCACTATGTAATTAAAGTATGACTGGCAAGAGGCTTTTATGGCTGGTCCGTGGAGGAAGTGGGTGGAGCAGTCTTTAATGGATTAGGGCAAGAGAGTGATTTAATAAATCTTCGCTATAAAACACGGTTGGTGGCTTTGCTTACTGGATGTTCGTAGAGGTCTTCCAAGGAGTGTTGAATATAGCATATATTTCACTAGCTCTTTTTTCACCTATTCCTTCAACTTTCATTAAGTCCAGGGTGCTTGCATTAGCTATTGACTTCAGCGTTCCAAAGTATTCAAGTAGCTTTCTAGCTAAAGTGGGGCCAGCGAGGCCTTCGGCAACGTACAGTATTCTTTCACGTATTTCCATGGGTTTCTTCTCAACTCTCATTCTAAAAGCCTTCTTCTCCTCAACTCTCCCAAGACTCTTAGCTTTTGCGGCAAGCCATTCAATTGTTGCACTCTTACTTGGAGTATTAATTATCGGTATTCCGTAGTCGAGTACAATGCTATCTATAGCTCTGAGAACTGACTGTATTCTCCAGCCACTCCTTCTTTCAACAACTCCAAGCCACCCCTCCAGGACTATCACTGGCTGGTATCCATCTAGTTCACAGGCCTCCTTCAACAACTTAGATTGATCCCACAGCCTGTTGTCCCTGATGCTATTTAGTAAGTCATCAATGCTTTTTCTCTCAACAAGCAGAGGCTTTAAATCCTCTCTGGCCAGTAGGAGGAAGTCCCCTGCTGGAAGGCTTTGAATAGATGCCTTCAGCCCTCTCTTAGTTAACTCAACTCTAAACTCGGGGTTCTTAGAGTCTTCGCGTGAATCAATAACTAGGTCTACTGGAACAAGTAAGTGCGTGCTCAACTCCACAACACCTCCGCTAACATTATTGATTGAAGCGTTAATCTTATAGTTTATAGAAGCAATTAACTACACTCCATGATAAGATATTTTAGCAGTTACTAAATAATAGTTAACTTTATAATTACTCCCCCCATTCACTTACATGGTGATGAGCGTTGTCACTTGGAGCGTGCTCTATGTGCGGCTTTGAGCCAAGTGAGCATGCCGCGGCCTTAGGCCTCCCTATGCGCCATCCCCCACTGTTGGCAGCGGAAGCCACTCCGTGAAGCATTTAAATAGGTGGAACAGATGGCTATAAATAGCTATAAAACGTTAACTACCCGACAACGGTGCTAATGGTGTCTGAAGAGTTACCTGAAGAACTTAAGCTAAGAGTCATGAAGAAAATGATCCGCAGAGTAATTGAGGAAAGAGCCTCTGAAGCATTCAATGATATTGAGAGGGAAGTATGGAACAAGCTAACTGATGATAGAGCTAGGGAATTTATGGAGAAAGCAAAGGCTCTTTACCCAAGAGATTATGAATTAGTTGTAAAAGTCTTTTACGAGCTCTTGAATAGAGGACTCGTAAAGGAGTTCGATGGATACACAACGCTACTCCTCTTAAACAAGCTTGGCGTACAAGTAAAACCTGAAGTGAAATTAAAGTTCGTTAAACGCGGAAGAGAAGTTGATTTAAAGAACTATGTTGGAGAATGAGAACATAGAGCATTCTTCACTATAAACACGACGTTTATAAACTAATAAGTCACTAGCTTCGTCTGGGAGTAAGCGTTGTCGACATCTCTCCAGAGAGTTAGGCCGACTAAAATTGAGTTAATTAAATTAAGGAGGAGACTTGATCTAGCTAGAAAAGTCCATAAAATACTTAGAGAGAGGCTGACTATATTAGTTAACGAGTTCTTCACGAGGCTTAGGGAGGCTGTTGAACTTAGGAAAGCTGTTTACTCAAAGCTTACAAAGGTGTACTTAGATACATTGATCCTTTATGGAGCCTACGGAGAAAGCATTTTCGACTACATGAAGGGCCTTACGTCAAAACCTATGACTGCAGTCGTTGGATTGGAGAACATAATGGGGGTCAAGACTCATTCAGCGATAGTCTCAAAACCCAGTTATATTGAAGAACAAGTGATCCCCTACATACAAACCTATAGAGCCCAGGTAGTTGAATTGTTGAGCAACATAGTTAACTTGGGTAGAGCGGATAAAGCTGTAGAATCTCTAGGTAAGGAGATAGTTAAGACTAAAAGAAAGGTCAATGCATTGGAGTACTACCTCATACCGGCAATTGAAAGGACTGTGAGGTATCTGAGAATGAAGTTTGAAGAGCGTGAGAGAGAGGAGAAGGCTAGAATGAAGAGAGTTAAACAAGTGTTAACTAGGAGGAAAGCTCTGTGAGCGATAAATACATTGAGGAGCTATTGAAGGACTTCTTAAGGATAATCAATAAACACTTACCCTATACTAGGCCTACTCTAGGAGAACTGCGCAGGCAGAAGAATCCATTCATTGTTTTAAGGGATGGCAGTATTCATTTAATTGATCCAAGTGAAATAGAGCTTCTATATCAATACATCGATCCAGGCGATGAAGCCATGATTCGAATTCCAATAATAATTGAAGTTAATCCAAAGTATGGAGAGGGGGCAGCAGTAGTGAGAGAACCTGCGGCAGCTAAAGTAGTCTCCAGGTTCTTTAAACTAAGCCACTTGAAGGAACCATTATTCATATATGGGCCGCAGATAAATGAGCTGAGGAGAGTGTTCAGAACAACAACTACGGTAGTATTCATTGCTGAATAGTCCTTATTGAAGGCGGAATCATTGAAATAAACTGCCAACTAGTTTTCAAAGCCGTGAGAATTGTTGAAAAATTCCCTCAAATACTCAGCTAGTGGATGATACAGCCAACAAAAGAGTTTTACTGCAGCGAGACTCTTGGCAAGATATATCACTCCATAGTTAGAGACCGAGTAATGAAACACTATAGGGGAAAGTGCGACTGTTAATGCGAAAGTGGCGTTAAAATCTACCGGGCTCGGGTAGGGGAATAGAGGAAGCAGTGAAGATCAAAGTCAAATACTTAGAACTCTCGGTTGATCCAGGATTCAGACAAGTATGTTTTCATTCATAATGCTCAGCACTTGATAGTATTTAACGTAAAAATTTTAATATAAGGAAGCCTTTATTATCTATATGGGGAAGTCTTTGAAAGAGCTCGTAGACGCTATCGTAGAGCTCAATGAATTAAAGACCATTGAAATTGCCAAGAGAATTCTCGAGGAAACAGACGACCCCAAGATAGTGCTTGACGCCGTCACTAAAGCAGCAGAAGTGATGGGTGAGAAATTTGAAAGAGGGGAATTCTTCATAGCCGATCTCATAGTCGGCGGCGAAATATTAAAAGCAGTATCAGATCTTGCTAGACAAAAGCTCGGGGAGTTGGGTAAAGCGAGGGAGGTCACCGGGAAATTAGTCATAGGAACAGTAGAAGGCGATATACACGACATAGGTAAGAACATAGTCGTCTCCATGGCGGAGGTCGTCGGCTTCGAGGTAATAGATCTGGGTGTAGACGTCCCGCCGGCGAAATTCGTGGAGGCGGTTAAACGATATGATCCTGACATCGTGGGCATGTCGGGGCTTCTCACGCTAGCAATTACATCTATGAAG
>CALIML010000013.1 GCA_938045475.1 uncultured Sulfolobales archaeon | reverse complement strand
TCGGGTAGAGTTGGTGTAGAAACTACTTCGTCTACAAGCATTTTAACTCTCTCTAAATCAGTTACGCCAGTTTTTTCACTAACTGAAAGCAATTTAACATACCTAACGGGGCTAACTAATAGCATTAAGGGGCGTCTTACGCCGGTTTTCAAAAGCTCGTTGACTGCTTTAGCTACGTCCGCTACAGATACGCCTGGTTCATCCCAATTGCTGAGGGGTATCCTCAATGCATTCTTGCAGCCTAGGAGGGACTCCGTAATGCGCTTGTCTTCGCTTAAAGCTACTTCAAGAGCTGCATTATAGGCATCAGGCATTTCTATTGCTTGCCCAGTTTTCTTAGCATAATCAATGGCTCTCTGCGATACTCTAAACTTTGCGGAGACCTCGCTTAATGGAAGCACTCCTCTCTCCACTTTTCCATCAATAATGCCTTCAAATGGAACGGCTTCCACACCTCTACCTAGTTTAAGCAGAGGTAGTTTCTTGGAGACTAGCCTAGCGTTTAACATTGTTTTCCTTACTTCCTTGGAAACTAGTTCCTCAAGGCACTGCTCAGCAGCATTATTAGAGTTACGGGTTGCAGAGCCTCCGCCGATCAGCCCTCTTACTTCTTTCTCCCCTTTTTCAAGCTCTTCAGCTTGCTGAGGATCTAGCTCTTTCAGTAGTGCGAGAAACTCCCCTGCATGAGTCTTCTCTTCTCTAGCTACGTCTTCAAGGACTTTCCTCACCTTCTCATCGTCAGTAGATCTAGCTAGCTGCAGGTATAGGCTTATTGCATCAAGCTCAGCTATTATTGATAATCTAAGCGCATCAGTTATCTCACTCTTAGTTAGCTTTCTTTCAGGAGGTATTTCGAATGGGTGTTTGGATAACACATACAACACCTAAGTCTAAATACTATTTTACACACTGTAAAATATAAGCTAATTGCTTGACTCAACAGCAGTTAACGAAGCTTTTGTATAAAAGCTAAAAGCTCTGCTGGTGAAAACTGTATCTCTTAGGAATGCCGCCGGTGGGTGGGGGCTTTGGCTGAAATAAGGGAAGTACCTACTAGTAGGGCTATGTTTAGGAGAATAGGGTCTCACAGCCATATCAGAGGGCTTGGATTAGATGAGCAGGGCAGGGCGTTAAAGGTAGCTGAAGGCTTTGTAGGGCAATCTGAGGCTAGGGAAGCTGCAGGGATATTCGTTAAGTTAGCTAAGGAAGGGAGGGTGGCTGGTAGAGGAATACTCCTAGTAGGGCCTCCTGGCACTGGTAAGACTGCTTTAGCCATAGCTATTGCTAGAGAGCTAGGTGAAGACACGCCTTTCGTAGCTATGAGTGGCTCAGAGATATATAGTAGTGAAGTCCCTAAAACTGAAATACTCATGCATGCCCTAAGGAGGGCTATTGGGGTAAGGCTTAGGGAGAAGAGGCTTGTATATGAAGGAGTAGTTAAGGACTTAAAGGTTCTCAGAGTAAAGCATCCATTTAATCCACTAGTCATGGTGCCTCGTGAAGCTAGAATAACTCTTCAAACAAGAGATGACGAGCTTGCTCTAAGCGTTGGAGAGGAGGTAACTGCACAACTCCTAGAGCTTGGAGTGAAGAGAGGGGACTACATATGGATTGACCACGACACGGGGAGAGTGCATAGAGCTGGCAGAGTGAAAGGAGTTGAAAAAGCAAAGTATTACGATGTTGAAGCAGCAAAGTACGTAGAGATGCCGGCGGGCTCTGTGAAGAAGGAGAAGGAGATAGTGCACGTACTCACTCTACACGACTTAGACTTATACTACACGGCTCAGAGAGCTTCAATAACTCTATTCTTTAGCTTTGGCGCGGAGAGGGAGATATCGAGTGAAGCCAGGAAGCAAGTTGATGCAACAGTAAGGAAGTGGATTGAGGAAAGGAGGGGGGAGTTGATACCTGGAGTGCTATTCGTAGATGACGCCCACATGCTTGATATAGAGGCATTCAGCTTCCTATCAAGAAGCATGGAGAGCGAGATGGCTCCAATAATAATACTGGCCACTAATAGAGGTATGGCGAGGATTAGGGGGACCGACTTAGAGTCCCCGCACGGCATTCCACTAGATCTATTGGATAGACTTCTCATAATACCTACAAGGCCTTACTCAGAGGATGAAGTGAGGGAGATTATAAAGATTAGAGCTGAGGAAGAGGAGGTATCGCTGAGCGAAGAAGCTCTCAAAATTCTTGTAGAAACAGGTAGTTCTACAAGCCTTAGGTATGCAGTTCAACTGCTTCAGCCAGCGAGAGTAATAGCTGAGTCAGAGGGGCGTAGTGTAGTGGGCGTAGAAGATGTTGAGAGAGCAAAGAAGCTCTTCATTGATTTAAGCCAGAGCGTGCAGTACTTGAAGCGCTTCGAGGAGAAGTTCCTCAAGTAAGCGTTCAACAATAATTAGTTAAACGGCCGCTATTGAAGGCCCCGTCATTCAGGGAGGGGGTGGAGTTAGAGCTAGTGCTGTAAGGCATGTCGACGCCAGGGACATCGTTAATAGAATTAATGAATTGAGCGCATAGAACTTTAGGCCTCTCTTCACCCAAGCATTCATGAAGCATGCTGCTAAAAGCATGAGCATGGGTGAAGCGAGGGCTCCAACGATCGCTGCTCCCACTACTACTGCTTGAGTGAGGAGCTCGAGGGCTCCTGCTCCAGCTCTATTGATGAGTGCTGTAAGCACTATCATTAATACCACTAATCCATTTATAATGGATTTACACGTGTGGAACCTCCTTAGGCCAACAGTCCTTAAGGCTGTGGAGGAGCAGGCGAGAATTATCGATGTGCTTGAAAGCAAGACTGTGCTGGCTATGCCGAGTAAATATGCGTACTTAGCTACACAACTGAGGGAGTTGAAAGGCTTTACAACGTCTGATACATAGAATGCTGTAGATGGATGCAGAGCCAGCATTGATACGCTAACTACTGCAAGGGAAATTAAGGCACCCATTACACTGGCTAAGTAAACTCCTTTTTCACTGGTCTCGCTCTCCTGAATCAACAGGGAGTAGGGGGATGCTGAAGCCCCTAGGAGAGCTAGGAACATTCTAAAGTCTACGTCTAAAGGGGGCTCACTCCACGCAGCGCCTAACTTCGGTGCGTTTAATGCAAGAACTACTAGGTATAGGAGTATGGTGATTAGGGATAGGCACGCGGCTTTACTTAAGATCATGTCTTTATCGGCACTGCCAAAAGCCATAATGCATCCAGTTAATAGGAGTGCGTAGTGCAGCCAGCTGCCTCCAATAATTGATGAAGCTATTGCTGAGAAGGACGCTATGTTTACGAAGAGTATGACTAGGCTTGAAGCCACCGCCAGATCTAGGTACAGCCACTGCAGCCACTTACCTAGGTCAGCCAATGCATTAGATGGGGATTTGCCAAACGTTTTTCCAAACACTGCTATAGCTTGCTGTAGGTAGATGAATGGAGCAAGTGCTGCTACTGATAATAAAAGCCCTACATAGCCATACAGTGCGCCGAACATAGTTAAGACAACTATGTTTGTGAGCTCTATGCCTGATATAAAGCTAACTAAGCTTATGGCGTACTTCGGCTTCAGAACTCCATTCATCTCCATCACTCCGCCTCCTCAAGATACTTTCTATGGCTGCTGCAACGCTCTTCAACTGTTCATCACTTAAGTTATTTATGAATACAATTAAACCCCTCGGCAAAACAGCGTTTAGAGCAGTGCCTTCTCTATGTATACTTGAATCCCCAGCGTTCCCGCTGCTGCCTGAATTAATGCTCTTTGAAGCATAGTGATTGTACAGCACTGGGACTAGTGATAGAGTTAAGTAAACTATTGCTAATACTAAGCTAGAGACGTTCAACTAATGCCCACCGTAGAGTGGGTCCTATGTCTAAGCATTTTAAAGAAAGCAGTGCAGTAGTTACTTAGTGTTTATTGCTTGAGAAAGCCAGTGAAGTACTATTGGGGTATGTAAGCAAGTATTACTTTACAGCTGGAACTATTGTTGGATAAATGTAGTGCAAGGAGTACTTCAGATATCTTTCCCCAGCCCTCCGTAAATCGCTTCATGAAGCCTTTACGGCGAGCTGCGTTTACACACAATGCCCTATGAGGCCTCGGCGGACTTCACGCTTTAGCGCTTAGGAAAAGCTTTTCTACTTCCTCTATCTTCAGCTCTGAAGCAGGTGATTCCCTAACTATTCTACCTCCAATCAATACGTATACTCTATCAGCTACTTCAAGAGCTCTTCTAACGTTTTGCTCAACTAGGAGTATTGTGACTCCAGAGCTCCTCACATCCCTTATCTTACTCATTAGTGCTGAGCCAGCCTTTGGGGAAAGCCCTGAAGTAGGCTCGTCGAGCAATAAGACCCGCGGCCTCGACATAAGTGCTCTTGCTACAGCAAGCATCTGTCTCTCCCCGCCGCTAAGCGTCTTCGCCTTCTGATTCCTCCTCTTCTCAAGCTCTGGGAATAGCTTGAATACCTCCTCAACATCCCTCTTCACACCTGGATCCCTTATCCTCACGTAAGCCCCCATGACTAAGTTCTCGACGACCGTCAGCTCCGAAAACACGTTGCCTAACTGAGGAGCATAGCTTAATCCCAGCTTAACTAATTCATGCGGCTTTAATCCAACAATGCTCCTCCCCTCATAATTTACGCTCCCACTGTAAACATTGGTTAGTCCAAACAATGTATTTAGTAGAGTTGTTTTACCCGCCCCATTCGGGCCAAGTACTGCCACTACTTCCCCTCTCTCAACCCTTAGATCTACTCCGTGGAGAACCTCTATCCTCCCATAACCTGATCTTAAGTTAGAGGCTTCAAGCACTTCAACCACCTATGTATGCTTCAATGACTTTAGGGTCGTTGACTACTTCACTGGGCTTCCCCTCAGATAAAAGCTTGCCGTTGTGGAGTACGTAGACATAGTCAACGTAGTCCATTAATACGTCGAGCCTGTGCTCAACTATGAAGAAAGTCAAGCCCTCTTCCCGCAGCCCCCTTATGTAATTAAAGAGCTCTCTCGCAACTCCATAATCTACTCCGGCGGCAGGCTCATCCAATAAGTACAGCGTTGCACTAGTCATGAGCCCCCTTATAGTCTCAAGGAGCTTTATGTGCGCCACTGAGAGCTCAGTAACTCTTGAGTAGACGTAGTCCCCCATTCCAAACCTCTTGAGAAGCCCTACAGCCTTTCTCGCAAGCTCTCTCTCCTGCTTCTCCCACCTGGACTTGAATGGAGCATCAAGCACTCTTTCACCTATCTGAACTGGGGGGGTTACGAGAACGTTTTCCAGTACTGTAAGCGACGTAAACAGCCTTGGCACTTGGAAAGTCCTTACAACGCCCTTAAGGAATACTTCGTTTGGATTCAATCCATCAATTCTCTCCACGGATCCATCGTCGTCCCTAAGCAATACCTCCCCCCTAGTCGGCTCATAGAATCCCGTAACAACGTTGAAGAGAGTTGTTTTACCGGAGCCGTTTGGACCTATGAGTCCCACAATGCTCTTCTCAGGCACTGATATAGTGACTCCATCGAGTGCTCTTACTCCACCAAAGTACTTAGCTAAGTCTCTGACCTCAAGTATGTTGGGCACTCCCAACCCCCTCCGCTAAAAGCTTTCTCGCTTCATCTGCTGCAGGAGTCTTTAGAGGCCTTTCAGCTAGAAGCCCCTTCGGCATAAATAGCAGGACTATGACTATTAGGAGGCCCACGAACATCCACCTAATGTAGTCAGGGGATATTGCTGTAACTCCAAGAGTCGGAGTAATAAATGCTAAGAGCCTGTCCACCAGCGTAAATAAGGCCACTCCAATGATTGAGCCAGTGAAGTTACCCATGCCGCCGAGTATCACCATAGCCCACACATTGAAGGTAACTGCTGGGACAAACATGTCTGGGTTAACTGAAGTGAAGTAGTAAGCCATCAGTGCTCCAGCCATTCCCGAGAACCCCGATCCTATGAATAGAGTGAGGGCCTTTATCCTAGGCACGTGCTTGCCGAGGCATAGAGCCGCTATTTCATCATCTCTAACGGCTCTAAACACTCTACCTATAGGTGAGTTAGTGAGCCTATCCATAGTTATGTAAGTAAATGCGACTAAGCCAAGCACTAGGAGTAGGAATAGGAACCCGCTTAACTTAGGGTCTCCAACCCAGCTAAAGGGCCTCGGTATAGCAGCCAACCCCTTGCTCCCGCCGACGGGCTCATAGTGCCTTAAGAACACTCTCATCAATTCCCCAAAGCTGAGTAAAGTGAATCCAACGAATGCAGGCCCCACCCTCAATATAGGGTAAGTCAGAAGGAAGCCTACTGAGCCAGCAGCTATGAAGGCAATTATCAGCGACAGTGCGAGCAACCCAATGCTTAATGGAGGGCTCTTACCCCCCAGCTCTATTAACTTAACGATTCCATCAATGCTGTATGGGGGGTATTCAAATGGATCAACGTTGTTTAAGTGCAGCGTTAAGTACGTAGTTAAAGTAGCCCCTACGTATGCGCCAATGCCGTAGAAGACTACTTTCCCGAAGTTCGTTAGGCCGGCAAAGCCTGCCTCAAGGTTTAAAGTTATTGCTAGAATAGAGTAGAGCCCAAAGATCGTTAGCCACTGGATTAGGAATCCAAGTAGATCGAATTCAGGCACTTCTCCCCGCCCTCCTAAACAATTTATATGGGAGCCCTCCTCCAGCACCCAGCGGTGGAGACACCACTAGTGTAGTTATTAGCGTAATAAACGTTAGAAACGGCTTATAGCTTGTTTCAACTCCAAAGAATTGGTTCAGTAGAGTTATCCCATAGTTCTCTATTGACGCTACGAGCACTGCCCCAATACAAGTCCTAGTCAAAGAACTTAAGCCACCTATGAATCCAACCGTAAATATCTGGAGTATCATTGAATCCCCGGCTTCGGGAGTTATTGAACCAGCGTATGAAGTCCAGAGGACTCCCCCCACTCCAGCTATTCCCCCGGCTATAAGCCAAGTCAAGTTAACCACCATGTGTCTAGGTATGCCCGATATCTCTGAGAGAGTTGGATTATCTGATACAGCCCTCATTGCTCTCCCCAAGTTAGTCTTCTCAAGGAGTGCGTAGAGCCCGGCAATCATTGCTGCAGCGCTCAGCGACGTAGCTATAAATGAACTGCTCAACTTCACTGAGCCGAGGCTTAATGAAGGAATCCACTCATAGACTATCTTTGGGTATGAAACGAAGTTAATTCTACTGAAGTACGTTGCTAAATCAATTATTGTGTAAAGCAAGTATTTATAGAATATCCACAGCCCCATCGATGATATCATTAGTGCAACTGGCTTAGCACCCTTCTTATCCAGCGGCCTAAATACAGCAACGTTGTTCAATACAGCTATTCCTCCAGAAACAGTGAATGCTAAAGCAGCAGCCAGCAGCATGTTCCTATTGCCGTAGAGGCCGTTGAGCAGTATTGCTGCATAAGCTCCATAAGTTACGAAGTTTGAGTGTACGAAGTTTATGACTTTAGTAGTCCTATAGCTTAAAGTCAGCGGCACTGCAAAGATCATGTAGAGAAGAGAGTATTGAACTACCATAACTGTGAGAGAGCTCAATACATCCCACGGCACTTGGGGCATTTTAAGGCGCCTCAAGCAATCTCCACGAGGTACTTGTGGAAGTATGTAGTTGTGTAAAAACATTAGTTTAATCTATTTAAAGCTATTAGTAAGCCTCCTCTATGAATACTATGGAGCCCCTTTCATATACTCCAACGTCTCTAAACTCGTACTTTCCTTCAGCTGTCTTAACTATGGCCCAGACCCCGTAGTCCTGCATAGCCTTGTCCCCAGCTTCATCAAACATTGTCCAGCCGCTGGGTCCATAGTAAGTCTTAGCTACTTCCACTAGCGCTCCAGCTATGGCGTCTCCATCATATGATCCAGCCCTAATTATAGCCCATCCAGCTAGCTTAACTGCATCATATAGGTTTTCGCAGAATACTGCAGGCTCTAAGCCAAATTTTTCCTTAAGCTTGTCCTTGAACTCTGCGTAGAGCGGGTTAGCTATGAATAAAGGCCTTGTTCCATAAAGCCTTACTTTAGCGGCAAACTCTCCTACGGATTGAGTGAGCAGTTCGCTTGCTCCATGAGGCCCTTCGGATACGAACCATCTGACTCCTGATAGAATGGCTGATTCAGCTGCGTGAGACAATATGTTTGCTCCATCAGTATCAAAAGACACTAGTACAACGGCATCAAAGCCTTCGCTCTGCACTCTTGCGGCAAGAGCACTTACTTCAGCAGCGTAGTCAGCTAGACCTGTTTGATATGGTTGAGACGCTGCTGTTCCACCAAAGTCTTTGAAGTAATTTATGAAGAAGTCTGCGAAAGCCCTCCCATACTCATCGTTTCTATGGAAGACTATTACTTTCCTAGCTCCCTCTTGATAGGCCAGCGTAGCTAGGGCCTTGGCCTGCCCAGCATCAGATCCAACTGTCCTAAATATGAAGTCGCCCTTTAAAGCAAGCGTTGGCGATGTAGATGATGGAGATATAATGACTATCTTATTTTCGTCGGCAAACGCTTTAACGACCTTTACTTGAGAGCTTGCGGCAGGCCCTACGACTACTTTTATCCCTTTTTGAGCAAATGTCTGCACGTTCTGCAGAGCTTTATCATCCTTAGTTTCGTCATCAAGTATCTCGTAGTTGAATGTTACGTTTAATCCATATGCTTTAACTTCATTATTTAAATCCTCTATAGCTAGCCTAGTCACTTTCTCCCAGATCTTCCCTATTGAAGAGAGCTCCCCTGACAGCGGTAGAGTGAATCCTATAGTGTAAGTCCTGCCTTCTCCAACGGGTGCTTCCCCAGGTGGTGGAGCAGTTATTGAAAACACTCCATAGCCTGCCGCTAGACCTATTAAGACGCCGACAATTAAGTAGATTAATTGAATGGGTATAGATTTAGATACCACTTACATTCACCTCATATAGATAGTCAAGATAAGGATTTAAAAGCTTTAATGGCAATCCATGAGGGTATGTAACGTGAAGGCCTAAGTACATAGATTCTAAGATGATGAATCCCGGGGCCGCTCTTAAAATTTAGAGATGGAGTCTTTAAATAACTCAGCAGGCCTTGTGCGCTGCATTTATAAACTCCGCGAAGGCTTTCATTAATTAGAGTCTGTTCAAGTTCATTGCTGCCAGAGTGTTTAGGCACACTAGCCTTAGCAATGTGTGGAGGAAGACCTATGTGAGGGGGTTGGGGAATTGAAGCAGAGAGTTAAAGTCAAGCTATTCTCTCTCTACGCTGATGCAGTGGGCAGAAGTGAAGTTGAAGTATTGTTAGAGCTGGGTGGAAGAGTTAGTGAACTCCTCTACTCCCTAGCTAGAGAATACCCTGTGCTTTCTAAAGCTTTTTCACTAGTTGAACCAATTGTATTAGTTAATGGAGTCCGCGCATCCGGAGACCAATTGATCGCTGGAGAAAGTGAAGTAGCTGTAGTACCTCCATCAGCTGGTGGTTGAAGTGGGGCCTGAGAAAGTCGTTAGAGCTGAAGTAGCTTTAAGCGAAGTAAGCGTAAACGATGTAGTTAGGGAGCTTGTTTCAAAAACTGCAGGCATTGGAGCTGGGGCACTAGCGTCGTTCATAGGGTTTGTAAAGGGGCTCGTCAATGGATCTAGCGTAGTTGAGCTGGAGTACGCAGCCTATGAACCGCATGCATCCAAGAAACTCCTCGAAATAGCTGAAGAAGAGTCCCTCGACGAAGACGTGGCTGGGGTCTATGTAGTTCATAGAGTCGGCAGACTAAAGCCAGGTGAACCAGCAATATACATATTTGTAGCGGCGAAAAACAGGGGGAAAGCATTTAGGAAAGCTGAAAGGATCTTGGAGAGAGTTAAGAGGGAGGTCCCAATATATAAGCTTGAGAAGAGGAGTGATGGAGACTACTGGGTTATAGGGGATGGCTTAAGGATACCTAGGAGTAAGTTAAGCGACCTTAAGTAACTAGCTCCGCGGAGCACTTGAGAACTCAACCATTCTCCTCGACGCCTGAGATACTACTGCCTTTAAAACCCCCATAGACTTAGGCCTAGATCCTTTGTCAAGCTCTACCTTAATCCTAGTTCTACTAACGCTGGCCCCGCAGACCCTCAGGCCTTCGGCAAGCAGGAACTCCACTACTTCATCGCTTGACACTCTTGGAGCTTTCCCCAAGCTCCCGCAGGGGCCCTTGCTACACATGGAGCAGTATTCATCGTGGGCTGAGACATTGGCGGCGCAAGCTGATTCAAATACTTTAAACCCCTTCTCTACAGCCACCTTCCTCAGCTTAGCCTTTAAGTCAGCTGAGTATACAGCTACCTGCTCCCCTACTCTAGGCTTTCTTGGAAGCCTCGACTCTATTTCTGAAACATCTAGGCCCGCTGCCTTCATCCTTGCGACGTTAGTGTATGTAGCTCTAAGCGAGCCCAATACTACTTCCCTTACTCCATAGGTTTCAGCTAAGCTAAGTATGTTCTCGAATTCGCGATCAGTTACTCCAGGGATTATTGGCCTTGCAAACAGCGCTGCTTTAAACCCATTCCTTAAAGCCTTTGAAGCCCCCTCCAATCTATCCACAGGGCTTGGAGCCCCCCTTTCAAGAACTCCGTGCTTCTCAAGAGTGATCAATGTAACTAAGATGCTTAAGCACTTATCTCCACGCGCTAGGGCTTCCAAAACTTCATTGCTTAAAGAGCTTTTAGTCGATACTTGGCTGGGCAACTTAAGGTACTTATGTACGTTGACAATGTACTCGACAGCGTTGCCCACAGTCTCTTTTAAGAAGGGCTCTGTAACAGAGCCGTATGCAACCAGAGTATTCCTTGGAACAACGTAGGGGTTTAACGCTATTGAGTAAGCTAATTCAGCTGGGCTCAATGGATATGGCTTAGGCCTCGCTGGAAAACCCATGTCGTATATGTAGCAGTAGGCGCACCTGTAGCTACAGCCTATGCCTGTATGAATAGTTATGCCGCACTGCCTGGGCTTCCTAAATGCATGGGGGTCTCTGCTGGACCTGGCTATTGACTCCCCGCCTAGCTCCCCCCCAAGTTCTTCAATGATCTTCTTCTTTGACTCAAGTAACTCAATGAATGGATTCAAAGCTTTCCTAACCCCTCCGCTAAGTACTCCTCCAATGTCTCTTAAAGCCTCTGCAGCCGGGGCTCATTAATAAATCATTATTAACCCTAATTGAAGGTATGGTAGTTAGTATACGGAGGGCAGCGCATTGCGGGAGGACAATAACGGCTACCTAGAGTTATATAGGCCTGACGCCATATCCATTTGGTTCGTGGATTTAGTTAAGGAGAGGCTCAGCTGGTACTACAGCGTAATGAGGGATTTGAAGCCAGCTAAGTTCCTAGTAGTTAAGAGAGTTAGCGTAGAGCTGAATCCCTACGACGAGTCCTTGTCTATTGATGAGCTGTGGAGGCTTCACGACGATGCCGTAGGGGAATTCCTAAAGATCTTTAGAGCAATTAGAGGAGGTGAAGTAGAGCTTAAGGAGCTCGATGCACCTAAGTACAGCCTCCTCGACGTGAAAACAAGGCTCGCCAGGAAACTGATGGAGAAGTGCAGTATTTGCGAGAGGAGGTGCGGCGCTAGAAGACTTGAGGGAGAGGCAGGAGTATGCCTTATGGCTGGCGAATGCATAGTCCACAGCTACTTCCACCACGTAGGTGAAGAAGCCCCCCTAGTGCCTAGTGGAACGATATTCTACGGTGGATGCAACTTTAAGTGCGTATTCTGCCAGAACTGGGACATAAGTCAAGTTAAGGCGAGGAGAGGTCTAGCAGTATCGCCAATTGAATTAGCCAAGATCCAGGCTGAGTTGAGGAGGAGTGGAGCTAGGAACATAAATCACGTAGGAGGCGACCCAACTCCACAATTAGCCTTCATTATTGAAAGCTTAAAGCACCTGGATGTAAATGTCCCGCAGCTCTGGAACAGCAACATGTACCTTACGGTGGAGTCAATGAAGTTGCTTAAGGACTTAATAGACATATGGCTCCCAGACTTCAAGTATGGGAGCAATGCATGTGCTGAGAGGCTTTCTAAAGTACCGAAGTACTTTGAGGTTGCTTCAAGGAATCACTTAATAGCCTACGAATCAGGCGAAATGATCATAAGGCACTTAGTTCTCCCAAACCACATTGAGTGCTGCACTAAGCCTGTGCTGAAGTGGATATCTGAAAACACTCCTAAAGCAATAGTCAACATAATGGATCAATACAGGCCCGAGCACATAGTCTTAAGGAACCCAGACAAGTACCCGGACGTCAGTAGGAGGCTCAAGTACTCTGAGATAAGTGAGGCATATAGTTATGCTGAGGAAATAGGGTTTAAAGTACATACACACGACTTATGGCTAAAGCCGTGAGGGCGCTCATTGAGCAGCTTCACAGAGCTCTGGTTCAACAACTACTACAGAGTCCTTGCAGTAGACTCAGGGGATGAAGTGATAGTCTCAATAGATGTATACATGGATGGCTTCCCCTGGAGAATTGATGAAGAAGTTTGCTTAAGCAGCAAGGAGTACTGCATCCTATACCATAGAGTTAGAGCTGAGGACATAGCTAAACACTACGGGGGGCTAGCTGGGGAAACAATATCCTTAGAGATCGTTGGAGTGCGCGCCGGAGATCGATTGGAGGCAACTGACGTAAGAATACTGTTTAGGAAGGGAGCTCACTTATCTAAAAGCGATTTAGAGAGCTTGTATAGCTCTACGCTTAAGCTACTGGAGTCCTACAGGTGAAGCATTATTAAGTGCTTAAGCCTTAACTAAGCTTAGAGCATTAATAATTGGCTGGTGCTGTAATGCCTATACATGACGTAACTATTAGAGAGCTCTTAAAGGCATTTAGCGACGTAAGCAAAGATCTTGATGCAATCAAGGGCTTTGCGGAGAGCCTAGACATAGAGTTCTTTAAGCTAACTCCATCCGGGGACAGCGTCTTTAAAGAAGTCTCAGCCTCAGATTCAAGCACTGTATACAGGAGCTATGAATACATGAGTCTCTACATAATACAGGGCGTTTCCGTAAAGTACCCGGGTTCTCCTACAAGGACTTCGCCAACAGTTAAGGCGGGTGCAACGCACGTTAAAAACATTCACTTAAGTAGTGGAAGGGAGCCTGAGCACGTTGTTGAAAGAAAGGCCAGGATGTCGTCAAAGCTGCTTGAGCTTAAGCTAGCTGAAGACTCTTTAGAGGGCAGTGAGAAATGTCTAGCTCTATTCGATGGATCGCTGATATCGTTCTTAAGCTTTGGAGTAAAGGAGGAGCGCCCTGAGTTAAGGAGCCTATGGGTTGAGATAAGGGATAGAGTTAGGGAGTTAAGTAAGAGAGCTACTGCAGTATTTGTAGCTAAGACTATTAGGCTAAGCCACTACGTCAGGAAGTGGTTTGGAGAAGTGGAGGAAGCCAGGAGGTTCAACGATATAGCAGTCCTTGAGTACGCTAGGAGGATCGGTAAACTACCTCTAGAGCCCCACTACGTGGAGCCTGTAGTAATTAGTGATTCAAGCATGCTCCCAGATCCTCTGGGTAAGCCCGGCTTTGAGCTCGATGGAGTAATCCCTATGGCTGTAACTTACGTTAGCTTAGGGTATAGAGCCCCATACTATCAAGTAACTATTCCAGGTGTCAAAGAATTAGGGGAGGTGGATAGCGTTGTGAAGAGCTTAATGAAGTACTCTAGGTCTGGATACCCAGATCCTTTGAGGATAGCCCACCACTTATGTAAGCTCAAGCCCAGTGAAGTCAATGCACTGCTGCTTAAAGCCGGGTTTTCAATACTTAGAACAGGCCGCGAGCCCCTGGGTGAATTCACTTGAGCTCGTTGCTTAAGGAAGTAGGCTTAGTGGGAGAGGAGTCTTCACCCACTAGGATAAGCGTTAAGTCTAAGCACCCGCTGCCCGTAGGAACGTACATTTACTTGAAGTATGAAGTCAGAGACCCAGTTACCGGCGGAGTCTCTGAGAGAGAAGTCGTTGGATTAGTTGGAGCAACTCAATTCAAGTCGCTTATCCAAGTAGTCAGCGGACGCCCAACTCCTGTAGAGGACTACCCGGAGTTGCTTGAGCTTAAGCGGGAGTCCGTTATGAACGCCATACTGATAGCTGATGTAACTGATAGAAAAGCGCCTAAGCCCCCTGAATACCCTCCTCCACCTGAGACTAGGGTCTACTTAGCTCTGCCAAAGCACTTGAGCATTGTGTATAGCCAGGATCCGGGGGAGAGCATTAGAGTGGGTGCTTTAGTAGGCCATGGGGAAGTCGAAGTTAGAGTGAATGTGAATTCATTGGTTAAGCACTTGCTGGTGACTGGAGTAACTGGATCTGGTAAAAGCAACTTCATTGCCATACTTGCAGATAGAGTTGCAAGCCTCGGGGGCTGTGTAGTAGTGTTCGATACTCACGGAGAGTATAGGATTGAGAGTGAGGCTCCAGGAGTTGTTGAAGTGCTTCCATATGAAGCAAGCATAAACTTAGTTAAGACGCCCATAGGGCTCCTCTCATCATTTATAGTGCCTGAGCCTGGAGCCACTAAGCAGAGAAGGATCTTGAGGAATGCGTTGAGGGATTTAAACAAGGGGATAGAGGAGAGGGCAGTTAAGAAAGGGCTTCCTCTATCGGAGGCCGTTATAGAGCTCTATAGAGAGCTCCACAAAGAAAGATCTAGTTTCATGAGTGTTGGAGAAACCGATGGACTGAGGGCTTATAGAGATCTACTTAAGGAAAGAGTCCGCGGGGCTTATAAAGAGCAGGAGGACAGAGCCTCCGGCCGAGCTTTAAGCCGAGCAGCAAGGGGGAGGAGCAGTAGAGACGATAAAGCCATTGAATCAGTTATCGATAAAATAGATGACTTCTTTGAATGGCACAGAGTCAGCTTAGACATGCCTAGGGTGAGCGAGTACATTGCTCCAAGAAGGATCATTGATGTAGATGTATCTGGCTTTACTGACAGTGAGCAGGACTGGATGCTTAAAGTCATTGCTGAAGACATCCTGTGGGCTCTAAAGGAGAGGGGTGGAGGCATTGTGCCTACGCTGCTCGTCATAGAGGAAGCCCACATATTCCTTAACGAAGGAAGATCTACTGTCTCCAAGGAGGCTATACAGAGGTTTGTTAGAGAGGGACGTAAGTTCGGCGCAATGCTTGCCATAGTTAGCCAAAGGCCTAGGACTCTGGATGCAGCAATAGTGTCTCAAGTGCAGAACTTCGCTTTCTTTAAGTTGGTTCAGTCAACGGATAGGAGTAAAGTAATAGAGTTCTCAGATATCTTGAGTGAGGAATACGCTGACTTAATGCCTTCATTCCCCCCGGGCCACGCCATACTGGTTGGTGAATGGGTTGGGAGATTCACTGTATATGCACACATAGATAAGCATGTGGGGAAGAGGCTTGGGGCTTCGCCGAGAGTTATTGATGCGTGGAGGAAGGCGTTGGAAAGATCTGTTGAAGACGCTCGCAAGTCCTTTGAAAAATCATCTTTAATAGAGCTTTAGATAAGAAACAATCCTAGGTACAGAGCATGTTGCTGCTCCACGTTTCAGACACCCACCTGGGTTCATCAAGGCCCTTCACTAGGCTTGGGCTGGTTGAGAGGGAGAGGGATTACTACGATGTATTTGATGAAGTTATAGACATAGCTGTTAGGGAGGGGGTTGAAGCAGTAGTGCACAGCGGGGACTTATTCGACGACCCTAGGCCTCCCCCAAGGCCGTACGTATATGCAGCTAAGTCTCTTAGGAGGCTGGCTGAGCGTGAAGTTAAATTCATAGCTGTGGCTGGTCAACACGATCAGCCGAAGCGCCGGGGGGCTTCTCCACTGAGCGTGCTCAGTGAAATGGGGCTTGTGTATTCATTTGGCGAAGCTCCAGGCGATGTGAGGAGCGGATTAGTTAAGTTGAAGAGCTGTGAACTGGGGGTGACGGGCATCCCTTATTTCGATAGACCTCAGGCGGGCAGCGTCGTGGGGATGATTAACCCCCCTGACTCGGCTAGGAAAGTCTTAGTGGCTCACGCCCTCATTCAAGAGCTTGGCTTAAGCAATTACTCAGTCTCAATAAGTCAACTGCCTGTGGAGAGCTATGACTACGTGGCCTTAGGGGACTACCACTTGTTCTACAGCTATGAGAAATCAAGTGTTCCAGTAATTTACTCAGGCTCTACAGAGGCTCTAGACATAAGGGAGTACAGGGATGAGAGGTTCGTTGTACTAGTTGACTTAAGCGGGGGGGAAGCCTCATTCCAGAAGATAAAGTTGGAGAGAGTGAGGAAATTCATTGAAATCAATGTATCTGGGTACAGTGAGTTGCTCACTGAGCTAAGTAAGTTAAGCAAAACGAGTTTCTCTAAGAAGCCCGCGCTATACATTAATGTATTGAGGGAGTTGAGCTCATTGGAGCTCAATAGAGTTAGGAGTGAAGTCAGGAGGCTTATTGACAGAGGGGTTGTATTGAGCTGCAACATTGTCTCAATGGAGAAAGAGCCTGCTGAAGTACGTGTGGAGCGTAGGGGAGCGGGGTTTAGCTTAGATAGAATTATAGAGAAGCTATTTAAAGACCCGGGGGTGATTCAGTTAGTGCAGTCACTACTTAGCTCATCTAGGGAGGGGGATGTGGAAACTATTGTGAGCATACTGGCTCAAGATAGAGCTCTGCTCGCTGAACTCGAGAAGTTGGTGAAAGCTAAATGATCATAAGATCTATAAAATTAGCTGACTTCCTCTCACATAAGAGCACCGATATCGATTTATGTGATGGAGTGAATGCATTAGTGGGGCCTAATGGAGCCGGGAAGTCTTCAATTATTGAAGCTCTCTACATAACTCTATTCCCAAGCACTCACACAGGGATTAGGGGCGGTAAAAAGGAGTTACTGCCTTATAGAGGCTCTAAGAGGAGTCAAGTGAGCGTAGTGTTTGAAGTTAGTGAAAGGAGGTTTAAGGCCGTCAGGTATTTAAACGTTGGCTTAAGCGATGAAGTTAGGCTATATGAGTTGACTAATGGTGAGGGGAGGCTTAGGGCTGCGGGCTTTGAAAGCGTTAGAAGCGAGGTAGCGGAGCTCCTGGGGGTACGTAGTTCTGAGGCAGTGGGTGATTTAGTTAAAAACACTATTATAAGCTTGCAGGGTGAGTTGACTCGAATACTTGAGCTTAGTCCCTCTGAAAGGCGTGAGGAAGTACTTAAGCTCTTGGGGTTAGACTACTTAGTTAACTCACTGGAGGTAGTTAAAAGCGTTTGCAGTAAGAAGCAGGCTGTTCTAGCTAGTGAGAGAATGGATAGAGAGCAGAGGATTCAGAGACTTAAGGAAGAGGGGGAGAGGCTTAGGGCTGAAGCACTTAAGCTCCAGAAAGACTATGGTGAAAAACAGAGGGAGTTAAGCGATCTTAAGGGAGTTGTCGAGGAGTTAGAGCTTAAGAGAATTCGCTTAAATGAAGCAATCAACTTAGTTGACTTAATTGAGCAAGCCCTAGTTCACCGAAGGCTCGAAGAGCTTGAGGGAGAGTTGAATTACTTAAGCCAGCTGAGCGAGTGGGATCCATTGAAGTTAAAGGATCTTATTGATAAGGCGAGAGTTCTTGAGGAGGAGATCGATGAGTGTCGGAAGAGGGAAAGACTATACTTAAGCAATGCGTCAAAAGAGCTCGGCGTAAGCATCAATAGCTTAGAGGAGCTAAGTAATGCAGCTAAAGCCGTTGCCCTCAGCTTAGAGAGTGTTGTAAGGAGCATGGCTAGAGTTGAATCACTCATAGAGCTATATGAAGTCTACTTAAATAAGATTGGTGAAACAATGACTTGCCCTATATGCAGTTCAGCAATCAATGATCCAGCAGCCATAAGGAGTAGGTTAGCGAGTGAAATAATTGCATTAAAGAGTGAGTTAGAGAAACTGAAGGCGGAGGAAGCAGGGCTCTTAAGTAAGCAGAACTGCTTAACGAATGCATTGAATGAATTGAGGGCTCTCGTAAACTACGGGGAGACCGCCTCCAAGATCCTCGGCAAGTACGTGGAGGAATTGAGGAAGGCGGGGGAGGAAGCGTTAAACCTATGCAGGAAGCTCAACGTAGATTCAAGCGATTTAAGCAATTGCTGCAAGCTACTGGAGGAATTGAAGAATGAGTTGGCTAGAGTTAAAGCAGAGTACGATAGCTTGAAGTCTGAAGCTGGATTGAGGGAGCCTCCGCAGTCTCCATTAAACGAACTGGTTGCTAAGCTAGCCCACTACCTAAGGGACTTAGGGGTAAGCGTAGATGCTTCACTAGCTTTAATCAATAGGCAGTGGGCTGCGGAAACCAGATCTAAGTTGATGAGCGCTTTAAGAGCTATTGAAGAGGAGTTGAGGAGGAACAACAGTAAGTTAAGTGATTTAAGCGCTAAGCTGGGTGAAGTCAAGGGCATGTTGGAGAAGGTTAAAGCGAGAATAAGTGAGGTAGACGATGAGTTAAGTAAGCTGGGGAGGGAGCTGGATGAGCTGAGAGTTAAGGAGAAAGTCGTCAGCATTCTATTAAGCTTCAGCAATAAGTACTTGGGTAAAAGCGGTGAGCTCGCGAAAGCTCTAACTACTGAAGCTAGGAGAACACTGGAGGAATTCACAAACGACATACTGAAGCACTTCAGGCTTGGAGTAAGCTCAATAAGGATTAGCGAGGACTTCAACATAAGCTACGTAATTGACGGCGAGGAACTCCCAATAAAGAATGCCTCCGGGGGGGAGAAAGTAGGTATTGCAATAGCTTTAAGGCTTGCCCTAGCTGAAATGCTCATGGAGAAGGCTCCAACTACAATAATTCTCGACGAGCCAACCATATATTTAGATGATGAAAACAAGGAGAAGCTGTTCAAAGTACTGAAGGAAGTCGCAAATAACTTAAGGCAAGTAGTTGTTGTCACACACGATGAAAAAGTCATGGATATAGCTGATAGAGTATTCCTAGTAGAAAATGAAGGCGGAGTAAGCTACGTAAGATCCTTATAGAGTGCAGTTTTAATAAGAAAGACACGCTGCTGCAGGAAGCCTTTAGAAGCTGTGGGGACAGCGATTGCCTAAGGCTTTTTCCCAAGGTACTCGATGAGGGCTTTTGGTAGAGGCCCGTACTTCTCCTCATCGTATTTAGGTAGTTTCTCCACTGCTTCCCTAAGTAGTTTTTCGCCTAGTTCCCTTAGGTCGTCTACGCCGTGTGCTTGCTTAGCTACTTTAGCTAGTGCTTCATCAATGCTCAAGCCCTTGCCTATTTCCTCAAGCAATTCCCTCCTGTGCTTAAGCCTAATGTGTTTTAAGGCTAGTTTCTCAGGTCTTCTAACGCCAGTTAAGTGTACTCCTAGGACTTCGTCAATGAGGATCGGCTTGTATAGCTTCAATGGAGCTATTAGTGTTTCAAAGTAGGTGCCGCCGTAATCTAAGTACTTGTAGGTTAGCTTGCTTGAATAAGTGAAGAGCCAGTGCTCTACGTGGTATGGATTGCTGCTGCAGACGTGGTATATGTCTCCGCAGAGCAATAGGTACTTCCAGTAAATGAGGTAGTGCCTCCTTGAGTCAAGTCCCTTAATTAATTCTCTAACTACTTTAACTACACGTTCGTAGAAAACAATGTCTGCATCCATCTGCATAAGCCACTTATACGAAGAGTTCTTTAAAGCAACCATCTTGGCGGCCGCAATGTCTCCCGGAGGCATTCTAAATAGCTTCACTCTAAGCCCATGGGCTTCAGCTAACTCCCCAATAATTACGGGCGTTTTATCACTAGAGGAATCCACTACTACGTACTCATCCACAAGGTCTTTAGCTGAAAGTATCGCTGGCTCAACCCAATCCTCCTCATTGTAAGTAATCATGAGTGCTGAAATACCTTCCTCTCTGCCTGTGGAATCAGCGTATTCATAGAGGCCAGTGCGGTACGCTAAGCCGGAGAAAACATCCCGCAGTAAGAACACCCACCTCCTACCCAAGGCTCTCCTCAGTAAAACCATTGGCGAAACCATGATTAACGACCACCGCTAAGCAAGGCATTCCCGCGCTTTCCACCCCTACTTCCTAGGAGCACTCCTCTAAATTAATAACTCAAGTGCATTCATGAAATCGCTAGACTAATGAGAGGAGCGGCTAAGGCAATCACTATTCCGTACAGGATTAAATCCCTTGGTTTAAATAAGGAGGCTTCGCCCTCAATCCTTGGAGGATACAGTGAGTAAGCTTCAACAATGTTCCTCGAGTTCATGACTGCCAGGAATGCCAGGGGCGTTACAAGGGATGTCAGCTTCTTCCCCCCGTACTTCAGTTTTACAGTGACGAGCGCTTCAGAGAAGTGTATTAGGGTTAGTGGGAGGAGGATGTTTATCATTGATATTATCAATGCTTGGTTCCTGAAGCCCAGCCTAATCATAATCCCCCTCCACTCACTCAGGCTTATCAACTGGAAGAACAGTGAGAACGCTAGGAAAAACGAGAATACCCTAACTGCTCCCACAACTATTTCGCCGTACTGGGGGGATGGGTATCCGAGCAATCTATTGAAGGCGAATACTGCTGATCCAAGAGTTATGAAGAACGCTATAGTAGTTACGGCCTTCAACGCCCTGTAGAATCCCTTGAGGTATGAGACTAAGCAAAGCTCTACGCACGCAATCGCAATTGGGTAGGCGTAGTATAGTACGCCTCCCAGCTTAGTGGAGAAGTAGAGTAGGGAGATGAGTGAGAGCGAGAAGACTGCTTTACCTAAAGTACTGTAGGCCTTGGACTTCTCATTGTATAGGAAAATGTAGGCAAGCTCTCTGAGCAAAGGCTCTCACCCATAGAGCTCCTTAAGGAACTCCTCGTCGAGGGGGAAGCTGGAGTGCTGCAGGGATTCCAGAGGCTCAAGCCTCCCATCAGAGATCCTGTACATTCCTACTATACCTGGAGTAAAGTAGGCTGCATCTGGGTAGCTTACTGAAACCACTTTTGCTTTCTCTGAGTATGCGAGCTCCCCAATCAACTTCCTTCTATCTAGGTAAGTCAGCCCAGAGAAGGGCTCGTCTAATAGGACTACTGAAACGTCTTTCACTAACTTAGATAGCTCGAGAGCTACCTTAACTTGCTGGCCGTGGGATAGATTGAATGGGGACTCACTCAGATCCACTCCTATCTCCTCCAGCTTCTTCAACGCATTCTTCACGCACTCAGATCCCCCGCTGTAGCTCCTGCATATTGCTTCAGCCTCTCTCTGAAGGGAGCTCTCAGTGAAGAACAATGGTATGTTCTGCGGAATGTATATTGCTCGGCCAAGCCTCTCAACCCTCCCCTTCTTCGGCTTTATGTACCCAGCTAGGATTCTCAGGAGAGTCGTCTTCCCCGAGCCGTTCTCCCCGAAGACAGCGATGAAGTCCCTCTCCCTTACTTCAAGCTCTACGCCATTGAGTATGGGCTTTGAATTGAATGAATGGTGGACGCCCACAGCCCTTAGGACTGCTCTACTGCCAGCGGGCCTCCCCCCTCCTCCCAGTAGTGCGTTGTTTCCCTGTCTAACTCCCTTTCTTAACTCAAGCACTAGTTTATCAGTTATATCTATGAGCCCTCCATCCTTCAGTAGGAGGATTCTATCGGCAATCCTAGTGATTGGGAGGAACCTGTGTTCAAAAACTATGACTGTCTTGCCTGCGAGCTTGAGGCTTTCAACTAGCTTTACGAATTCACTTACCCCTCTTTCATCAAGCCACATGAGGGGTTCATCGAAGAGTATTGCGCTTGGATTCGACACTAGGGATTTAGCTACTAGAGCTCTCCTAGCTTCGCCTCCAGATAGCTCGAAGAAGTACTTGTTGACTATACTGAATATCTGTAGGGCTTCCACATACTTACTTACTGCTCTCTTTGCTGCACCCTCATCCCTCCAGACGCTCATTGCGTGGGATAGGAGGTCGTCGAGCAGTATTGGCTCAGCGAAGTACAAGTAGGGGTTTTGCCCTACGAGTGAGGCTGAGCAGTGGGAGGCAGTGGGGTTGGCATCTGTTGCATCCACTCCTCCAATTGAAATCCTCCCCTTAAGCTCCCCTTCGTAGAGCCTCCACAGCCCGCTGATTACTCTAGCTAGAGTGGTTTTCCCGCTGCCAGTACCCCCTATTACGAGAACTACTTCCTTCTCGTAGAACCGCTGGTTGACTCCCTTTAGAACCCACTTCCCTCCTCCATACTTGAACCACACGTCCTCTAACTCTACAGTAATGCTCATGATTTGCAGGCACCTTGGGAAAACCGCCGGCATTACAATTATCGCTATTCAACACTACTTAACTGCCGGTATATAGCTTTTGACTGCTTTAAATGTGCTAATGGCTAGAGTGCACACTATGAGCGCTATAGTGGAGTTAAAGATGAAGACGTGGGGCAGTATCGCTAAGGTATACTTTAGTGCAGCTTCATAAGTCTTAAACCAGCCAGCCATAAGGCCCCAGTAGGGTGTTACAAGCAAGTTGAGCACCATCATTATTATCGATCTACAGAGGATAGCTGCTGCAGCAGTCCAAACCCCCTTCTCCACTCTCTTAGCGAGAAGAGATAGTGGAGTAAACGTAGAGGCCTCCGCCACTACCTTCATAGCCATCCCTATTGCATCAGACCCCAATGCTACAGGCACTAAGTAGTAGGCAGGAATAGCCATTAAGGCATACTTCACAGACCCTAAGGCAAGCAGAGCCAGCGGCACTCCAGAAATATCGTATTTAAGGAATGGAGCGAAAGGATAGGGGATCTCGAAGAACCTAAGTACTACGGCAAGCGCAGTCAGAGAAGATATGTAGGCAAACCTCCTCAGAGATGAAAGCTCTACTAACTGCTTAGACACAGCACCCACCGGCTCTTCTAGAAAAACGAGAGCTCTCCTTTATAAAGAGACAAACCCGTGAACACCCTGCACTTTGCGGAAAATCTCTATGGAGCGAAATTCCGTAAGTGTGGGGAAGTAGCCAATAGCTTCAAAGGATGTAATATTAAGATTAAGTTAAGGCACTTAATGTAAAACACTACGTTGCGATTTCCTTAAAACATGTAGGCAAAATACGGAAGGCGTAACGTTGAAAGGAGGATGAGTTAGGAGAAGAAGCTAGTACTGATTTAAAGGAGCATCCCTTATTAAGCAAGCGCACTCCGTCCAAAAGTTATGGAAAGGAATTATCTCATGGGAAAGCAGAAAGCCTATTGTGGGAAGGTTTGTGAGTACTGAATAACTGCATCTAGGCTGTTGAAAATACGGCTAGTTGAGAGAATGTAAAGTAGTTGGAGTACTCTGTTGTTGATATCCTATGCTAAAGCCCTGTCCCTTTAGTGTTCATCTACGTCTGCTAAGACATCTGAAGACTTAAATATTTGCATACTGAAAACATATTCTTGGGAGCAAGATGTTGGAGGACATACATTACTGGGAGGTCTCTTCTTGGAAGAACTTTGTTCAAAACACTCTGGTTCCATTACGGGATTTGGCGAAGTTCTTAGCTGAGACCGAGAACCTGGCTTCTGACCCTCTTCGCGGAGAAGCAAAGAAAATAGAGGATCTAGCTGGAAAAGCTATTGAGATTGCAGAAGAGGTTTTTGGGGAACCCATGAGTGAAATAAAGATATTGCCGGAAGAGGACTTGCTCGAGATCGTTAGGAAGTTCCTTGAAATAGGAATTAATACAACCGCTGGTCATTCAAAGCACACTTTCTTCGTTTGGAGCACTAGGAAAATTACGAAAAGCTACTTAGAGGAGCATTATCCTGAGCTAAAGGATCCAGAAAAATTTAACAAGATTACTAAGATTTTAGGTTGGTCCACTTACTGGGAGCCTCCGCCGATCAAGTCAAAGATCGCTGAAGACTATCGAGTTTACGCCTACCTAGATTACTTGAGCCTCCTTAAAATACACTATGAACTCCCTGATAAATTCCGCTTTCAGATTTTAAGCCTACAAGATAAACCAACGTTGGGCGGTCTAATATGTAAGCTAAACGATGCATTATGGAAACTAATAATGGAGAGACCTGGCATAGCTACAGCTTATGAAATCCCCGATGCATTCAGAAACTATTTCATAATGGTTGATGAGATGCTCAAAGAAGTCGGATGGGAAAATAAGCACTATTATATTAGCGCAGCGGAATCATCTGAGTATAATTATCTATATGAGTTTGAAGGCTGCGCTGTAACGATGTTGCGTAGACGTTATAGTGAATACGAGCTTTACTCAAAGTTTTCCGTTTTCGAACTTTGGGATATTCTAATGCCACCTATGTTCTTGGGCAAATACGAGTTAATTTTAACTGCGGACAAAAGAAGAGGGGTGATCATACGGAGATGGTGGTAGAAGCAGGACTATTGCTTAAGAAGAGAGTTAAGAGACGTGACACCGTTATAGAGAGAGACATAGTAGTAGACGAAGAAGGCGCAAAGGAGCTAAACAAGCTAAGCATCACAATCCTTGAGACATGCGCCTTCGACACTCCAAAATTTGAAAGTGTCTACATAAATTCAAAAAAGAGGATCTTTAAACAGATCTCTAAAGTTTCTACAGCTCCTATTAAGTTAATGCAAAGGGAAACCGTTAGATCCAAGCTCAAAGACATACAAACCACTGAAACTTCTATTCAACTTAAGCATCAGCAGTTTAAATTCAGTAAATTATTTGATTTTAGATATGTAAGGACATGTTCTTTAAAGCTTATGTTAGTTAAAATAGCTGAGCCGCCGTTAAAGCGTGCAGAAGTGCTCTTGGGAAAACTACAACAAGCCATTAAATTTAAAGATGTGCAGCTCTCACCTCTATCTATAAGCCATGGACGAATGTCTGAAGAAATCGTTTTGAAGGAGGTTGCTCGTGCTTTTGAGCTAACTAAAGCGTTGTTCAATAGGAATTTCGATGAACTAGGGCTTAGAGCTAAGTACGTTGGTGAGACCATAATCGTAATTCTCCCCAAAGAGGGAAAGTTCGATTACCACTATGTCATACTCGAGATTTGTAAGGAGTTGTATAGGGAGGCTCGTGGAGGCTTCCCCAAGCCATACTTCTTTACTTCAATAGATCAGCTAAGAGACTTTCTCTCACTAGGGGAGAAGTTCCACGACAAGATCTTGGTGTTCGAGCTTGAAATAGACAGGCTTGAAGAACTTAGGAGCTATAAATATGCTTTTCGCGAGCTGTTCTCTCAAGGACTAGGCTTCCTTGTTTTCATTTCTCAGAACCCAGTAAAGCTACGTGAATACATCGAGTTGTTCTGCAAGCCCTACAAGCCAAAAATTGTTGACTTGAGCGATCTTGAGAACAAGATCGATGAGTCTCACGTAGATCTCTTTTACCGTGTGGTTAAGCTCCTGTGGAAGGGCAAGCCTGAGGACAAGCCATTGCTCTTCCTACCAGATCCCAGTGATGTAATAGCTCAGGCTGAAAGGGATTATAGGGATGCCGTAGATAAGTTGCTACAGCTGGGGAAGTACCTTTATTTAGTGAAGCGAGGTGAAAATGAAAGCGAAGATCATTTGGCATTGAAGATCCTTGCTATTAAACACTTAGTTGAAGTAGAGAACGTTGATGCTGAGAAGATCGAAACGGAGAAGAGGCTCGGTGAACGAGTCATAGCGGACCTCTACGCTGGGACGCGGGGTCTAGTTGTAGAGGTTGAAACGCTTTACGGATCAGGCTCTGCACCACTCCTAAACTTAAGGGACTCAGCTCTCAAGTACAAGGATGTCCCTGGAATCAATGAGATCTGGGTCGTTCTAAGGAACCTTCCAGCATTGCTTTATCTCGGAGACCTATGGAGCCTAAGAAATTTCTTGAGAAAATATGGGGCCGTAAACGTGGAGTTTTACGTGCCGAATTTACGTGAATACAAACTCGTACCACTCATTGAAGTCTTAAACTCATTGAAACACCTGGGAAAACGCTTCAATATTACTTCAGCGAAGTCGACTCGAGCGCCAGCCTCCTAGGGATTAGGAACTGAGGAGTTTCTGCTTCAAAACCTGAGTTAACGAGTGCTGAGCTAACCGCTTCCCTACTGCTTCTCAAAGACTTTATCCTGAGCCTTACCCTCACCGCCATAGGGGGCACCACGCTTTAAAGGATATATGTGGCCTATCCTCCTCTTAACGCGGTACACATGGCCAATCCTAGTCCTAAACTCAGTAGAACTCAAGGCCTGCACACCACTCCACTTGTCCCTATTAATTAGTGACTAATAACTCCACGCACTCCAACTAACTATCGATAATGGGCACGCTTAGCGCATAATGGAGGGAAGTAATTGTAAAGGGCTCCGTATAAGCTACTCCTTCAGCTGCTTTCGTATTCAATTACGATCTTGGTTTCCCTATAGATAGTTGAGTTTGCTGGAACTCTAGTTAGTGGCAGAGCTCCAGCTACCACATAGTTATCGTTTATGTAGATGGAGTATGAACTGATCCAGGATATCGGGGCCCCGCGCTCCGTTGGATTAGTGAACTTAAGCTTTAACGATATGTCGCAGCTCTTTAACCCAACTCTCTCCAGTGAGACATCAATTAACTCAATTTCGAGGCTCTCAACAGCCTCCCCCTCAATTACAGCAGTATATCCCAGGGCTCCCACAGCAGTAGCGAGAACCACTACTATAGCTAGAACTGCCCTAGCCACTCCACCACACTCCCTCCAGCAATAACATTCTTCCACATTACAATATAGATCTGGGGCACATGTATGGGATGCAGACCCCCTACAGTAGGCAAGTGCTTAGACGTGTTTTAATTATTGTGTCCACTTTAACGCTTGCAACTGCAGCGTAGCCTCTTAGCAGTTTAAGCAGTGGGAGTCTGCTAGCCTAAGTACATTCTCTCCTGCTCCACCATTGCCTGGTGGTTAGCATTTCGTAACTACACGGCAATGGACTCCCTTACTGACTGCCTCTCTGTATATAGGGTTGGCTTCAGCCTCCTCCCTCGTCGCTAAATGTATTTGAAATGGGTGGTAGAGGGGTAGCTTAGCTACTTCCTCTATCCTAGCTATTGCCTCTCCCCTAGCCCTGAAATCCCTCGGCAGGCTGTCGGCAACTATTAGAATATCTACGTCGCTCCCCCCTACTGCAAGTCCTTCGGCGACACTTCCAAATACGTAGACGCTACATGGGCCTAGAACTTCATTGGCTGCTCTAGCTATTGCTTCAACCCAGAAACGCCACTGGCGGGCAATCTGGGCGATTTTAACTCTTGCTCTTAACAGACTTAACAAATTCAATCACCTTCTCAGCGAAACCTATGAGTTCCTCAGCCTCCTCTCTATCGTACCTCCTAGGCATGTAGCGCGAACTTATGTAGGCTTCCTCAAGCCTTATGAACAAACTCCTGTTCTCTCGAACGAAGTCGTCGAAGAAGCTTTGATTGCCTAGTAAATCCTTGAGGACGAACATGAGTTGCCTAACAACGTGAACTCGAGGCACTTCACCAGTCAATTCAAATATCACGGACTTCAGGTATAGTTGAACGGCTTGTTCAGCCATGAAGGCGGCAATGTCATAGTCTCCTTCACGCAAGCTCCTCCTACTTGATTCAAGCATCCTTAATGCTCTATCTTTAAGTAAAGCGACTTCGCTATAGCTCAAAGCTCACGCCTTCAAGAGAGGCACATTAAACCCTACTTATACTCTCCCCTACTTGTACTTTTAAGCAGTCTTTATTTAAGGCTTCCACCAGCACGTAATCCAAGATGCTGCAATGGGGAGAAAGTATGTGGAAAAAGCTTCTTACTTGCCTATAGCCGTTCTAGCCCAGCGTTAACCTTCTCTACACTAGGGAGAAACATTTTCAAAGCCCTTCCCGTGAAGCGGGGGGAGAGAACTAGTTACGGGAGTTAAAAGCTTAGAACGGCTAGAGGGTGTTCACAGCACTTACTTCACTAGCTTTTTGTTAAAGAGTAGACCTCCTCTGCAGTAGTGCTTCTGAAGGAAGCCCCTCTTCCCGCTATGAAGATGTAGTTTAGAGGATTTGTTTAAGCAAAGCTTTCAGTGTTTAACTATTGCCTTAGTCGATGTGTAGTCTTAGAGAATCTAACGCACTTACTGAGCATAGATGTCTACTTCGCCATTTGAGTACACGAGGTTTAAGTCGTTTGCTCTCTCAACCCATTCTTCAGGTAAGTCAATGCTGTATCCGCCGCCTAGTACGTAGCCGTTCCTCCTCATTTGATCGTATATTAGTAGGATGTCTGGTTTAACAGTGCTCTTCCCAGTCAAGTAGTTGAGCCCTCTGTATACATCGACTCTTAAGCCAAAGTAGTATCTTAAGAGGTAGTTGACTTTCACGTCTCCCGCAATAGTCCTATTACTGCATGAAGTTGAAGCCCATAGGCCAGCCCTATACTCCGGTGGCTTAAAGAGCCAGAAGTAGCCTAAGTAACGCTCCTCTAAGAATATTGTTGCGTGGAATGCGTAAATGTTTACGGCTGCAAAAGCTATTAGAGTTAGGGCAGCTGAAGCCTTCATCAACTTACGCAACCCCGAGTCACTGCCTCCTGCATTAAGTAGCTTGAGTATGCCTGCAGAACATAAGGCTAGTAGAGGGGGTAGGAGGAAGTTCACGCTGCGGTAGGCGAGAGTTAGCCTTAGCGATGGATTAACGTCGCTGAAAACAGTGAAAGCCTCAAGCCCTAGTACGACGGCCAGCCATGAAGTTGAGGCAACGGCGAAGTCGTGGCTTCCAGCTGAAGCACTATGACCTAATACGCTTAGAGGTGCTGCCGCTATGAATGGAGCTATGTACAGCAAGTAGTGAGTTGGCAGAATGGGTGCAGTCGGGATTAAGCGAGTTCTCGTTAGTGTAAATGCAATAGCTAAAGCTATAAGTAGTGCAGTGAAGCAGAAAGCCGCCGTCCTCCCAGGGCTTGGGGGACGCGGCTTAAGAGCCAAGTAGAGCATTAATGCAAATAGC
>CALIML010000012.1 GCA_938045475.1 uncultured Sulfolobales archaeon | reverse complement strand
AGATTTGAGGAGTTTGGGAGAAGCACTCTATGACTCAATGGCTAAATTGCCTGAGAAAAAACCATACCTTACCCCCGATGAAAGGAGGAACTACGTAATAAGAGCGAAAGTTAGAGATGTTGAGAGAGCTGTAGAGCTAGTTGGATATGATATAGCGCTGGCATGCCTTGATGACAGAGAGGTGAAGAGCAGAGTGAGGAGGAAGGAGGGGGTAAACGGCTACCCATGGTTTAGAACTCCAGAGTGGTTAAGAGAGGCATGCACTTTCTTCAAAACATTGGCTAAGCTAGAGATAGAAGCTATGGCTAGCAAGGGCTTGAAGTTCTTGGCAGATGTCTACATACCTGAGAAAATACAGACCAATGACTGGATCGAGTAGGGTTATGTGAACTGACTTCATGCGATAAAATAAAGAATATGAGAAGCTCTGTTCTTAAGGCATGGGTTTCTATAAATTTTACATGTGGATGGAGGTAATGCATCTAAGGCTGGGCCATAATTAAACCCCCGTAAAGGAGATATAGTTATAAAACATTAATGGACTGCTTAATCACCCCCTCTTTAGCTTTAGCGGAGGATGGATTGGAAGTGCAGCAGAGGTCGCCGATGATAGACAGGTTTAAAAACATCCATCATTGCTAGGTTTTAAGTAAGTTACAGGGTTATTTATATGAAGTGGGCTGCAGTATTAATAGCAATAGTATTGATCTTTGCCTCCATAATTTTAGCATCGGGGTTTGACGAAAGCTACGTATATAGGTACGTACAGCCCAGTTCTGCAGCGTATCCAAATACGTGGATGCTTACATTAGGTGGATCAGAGGATGATTACCCTTGGTGGGGGGTAGAAGTAGATGAACAGGGATACGTTTATACAGCAGGTCAATCAAGTTCGTGGAGGCCTCTGGGATACATACCTCTCATTGTAGTTAAGGCAAGCAGATACGGTGAAAACGTTAGGACTGTCGCCATATACGGCAACGGCTCATTAATGGGCAGGGATCTAGCCGTAGTTGGAAAGGCTATTTACGCTGTAGGGCAAGTAACTGGCTATGGAGCTGGAGGCACAGACGCCTATCTAACGGCTTTTCTTGAAAACGGCACAGTAAAGTTCTTTACAACAATTGGTTCATCAGCATTAGATGTGCTCTGGCGTATAAGTTTAGGTAGAGATAACGCCATCTACGCCGTTGGATACACCATGGGTCTCGGCGCCGTTAAAGTTGATGTTCTTATAGTTAAATTTGATAGCAGTGGCAGAGTGCTGTGGAGTTTAATAGCTGGAGAAAGCCAGTTTGATTATGGCTGGGGAATTACTACATGGTATGACTCTACGTCTGGAAAAGAGTACGTAATCGTAGCTGGTCAAACTAATAGCTTTACGGTTGGCGGAGGTTATGACTGCTTAGTTTTAAAGCTGACGAGCGAAGGTATGTTTGAGTGGTCTATAGTTTTTGGAACTCCCGAACTCGATAGATTAGAGAAAGTAGTTGTAGATGAGCATGGATTCATATATGTAGCAGGCGCTACATATAGTGCCAACACACCTGGCGTTCTTGCAGCAAAAATAAGCCCTGAAGGCCAGTTGGTCTGGATGACGAGCTTCAAGGGGGATAAAAGCGAAGCCGCTTACAGCATACACGTAGATAATGACTACGTGTATGTGGCAGGATATACTGAGAGCTATACATCTGGAGAACTCGGAAAGTATGATGCATTTGTCGCACTGCTGGACAAGGATTCAGGTGAAATAGCTTCATTCATACACTTCGGTGGGCCAGAGGTTGAAATAGCTTATGGAGTTAAGTCTGATGCCGACTACGTATATGTATCTGGTCACACTGCTTCATTCACTGAAGGCGGTAGAGACTTCTTCATAGCTAAGTTTAACAAACAGTACTTACTTGAAGAAGATCCCAGCGATTTGTTGTGGGTTTACAGGGATTTCCCGGAGAACGTCAATGTGTCTAGAATCGATGTGCCATCAATAACTCCATCAATGAACTTCTCCAGTGTATACATTGGGGTAAAATATGTAAGCCCCATTGTCAACAATTACGAGCTGCTTGGAAGCTTGATTGCGCCGCCAACTCACTTAGCTACAGCTACAGGTAATCCACCTGCTGAGTTGACAACGACGACAGTTACTCAAACAACTACTGAAACAATGATTTTCACGAGAACAACAACTAAGACAACAACTCTTACAGAGACGCAGACAACTACAGAGACTGAAGTGCTTACTTTCAACATAACAACTACAGAAACAACAGTTACTACTGCAATAAGAACTGTTACAGAGACTCTTGAGACAACAAGTGTAGTTACAAATATCGTTAAAGACACCTTGACTTATACAACAACTGAAGTACAAAGATCTACTGTCACTAAAACAGAGGCTGTTACAAGAACAGTGCTAGATGTTAGTACAACCACGGCCTTAGGCACCGCCATGCTTATTATGGGACTAGTTGTAGGGTACTTCGTCTTAAGGCATGTCTCTAAAAGATAGAGTTTTTTCCCTCGCCTTACACTATAGCGTATCAATTCAGGGTGATGTATTATGAATTGGAGAGTAATCGTACTTGCATCAACAATACTGGTGTTGTTAGTAGTTGGCTTTATTCCCGTATCCTCTATGTGGCAGCAAAGCTATCTATATAAAATTGATCCAGGGCTTCTTGACGCAGTGCAGAGTAATGAAGAAAGAGATGTAGTCATAATCCTTAAGAACTATGATTATGGCGATTTGTTGACCATAAAGTTCTCTCAAGGAGTCGATGGAGTTAGGAGAGCTCTTAAATCATATGCCTATAGCACTCAAAGCAGTATTGAGCGACTCATATCTAAGTTTGGAGGAGTAGTATTGAATAGCTTTTGGATAGCTAACGCAATGCTAGTTAGAATTAAGACAGGTTACTTGCCTTACATAGCTGAGAGCCATATTGTTGAAAGGATCGTTCCTAACTTCGAAGTCCAAATAAGTGAATTAGTAAAGGAGGAAAACTTCACTATAGCCAGCGAAGTCACTTCATGGGGGATACAGAGAATTAACGCTCCCGAAGTATGGGGCATGGGCTATAATGGCTCTGGAATAAGGATATGCACTATAGACACTGGCGTGGACATAGAGCATCCAGCTCTTAGAGGGAAGATGCTAACGCTAGATCCGGAGAACCCATATTATCCAGGCGGATGGATGGCCTTCGATTCTTCAGGTAGACCAATGCTTATGGCCCCCCAAGACACCCATGGCCATGGAACGCACGTTAGTGGTACAGCCCTAGGCGGTGATGCGGAAAACATATTGATTGGAGTAGCTCCTGGAGCAACACTTATGCACGTCCTAGCATTACCCTATGGCAGAGGTACTTTTGCACAAACGCTTGCAGCAATTGAGTGGGCTGCTGATCCATACTACATAGATCCGCGTACGGGTGAAAGAGTATACACCGGGATGCCACCGCACATCGTCTCAATGAGTTGGGGTGCTAGAAACTACTATGGCGTAGAATTCCTTACACCAGTGAAACACCTGCTTTTACTAAACATAGTTCCAGTTGCTGCAATAGGCAATGGAGGGCTAGGCACCCATGATAATCCAGGAAACATATGGGGCGTATTCGCTATAGGAGCTACAGATGAAAACGATAATGTAGCCAGCTTTTCTGGAGGAGCAATTATTTACTGGCCATACATTCCTCCAGAATGGCCTTTCAACGACACGTATCCATCAACGTACATTAAGCCAGACTTCGCTGCGCCTGGAGTGAGGATAATCTCAAGTATTCCAGGAGGGGGTTATGCAGCTTGGAGCGGTACATCCATGTCTACACCTCACGTAGCTGGATTAATGGCTTTACTGTATCAAGCAACTAAGTGGGATAAGTACCAAGTAGCGGATGTTCCTGAGAGACTCTATGAAGTATTGAAGTCGACTTCACTAGACTTAGGAGCGGTAGGCCAGGATACTAGGTATGGGTGGGGGATAGTTGATGCTTATGCAGCCGTTAAAAAAGCTCTTGAAGTAGCGAAGCTAAGCGGTGTTAAGGGATACGTCTATGATAACGTTGATGAATCCCCCGTTCAGTACGTAGACGTCTTTGCATACAATGAGTACGGCGAGCTTGTTGCATATACACAAACCAATGCATCAGGCTACTATGTTTTACCCCTAGATCCAGGCCGCTACACAATTGTGTTCAGCAGATTTGGCTACTATGAGAAAAGAGTTGAAGTTAACGTAGTCCTATATAACGGCACAATAATTGGATCTGTGAGAGATAGAGTCTCTGGAGAACCTTTAGCAAACGCCACTATTCGCATTGTTGAAGCAAATGTATTCACAAAAACTAACCCCCAGGGCTATTACTGGGCGGAAGTCCAGCCCGGCAGATATACTCTAATTGCTTCCGCTGAAGGATACTTTAGTGATTCCAAGCACGTCATTGTTGGAGAAGGAGAAGTAGTTGTAGCTGACTTCCAGTTATATCCTCTGAGTGCTCAAGCAAAGCTCTTCGTTCACGTATATGAGTACTTTACTGAGCTACCCATAGTGGAAGCCGATGTATTTCTACGAGAACTAGGGTTGGCTGTAAAAACGAATTCATCGGGCATAGCTGTATTGGAGGGAATACCTCCCGGGGTGTACACTATTGTAGTATCAAAGAAGCATTATGCAACTAGAGTATATAGTGCAGCTCTATTGCCTGGGGAGCAAACGCTATCCATAGATACGACATTTCTGATCGGCGTGATGTCCATGGATTCGAGAGTCTTCGGCGAAGACATTAGGCAAGCCATAGTGTCTCAAGGATACCCTAGCTACGCTGTAGAACTCCTCGACCCATTGCAGGCCAAGGCTGGATATAGAGTTATAGTAATCAATTACTTCGGCACAGATCCAGGGGTAGACGCTTTAATTAACTTCCTTAAGGCAATGGATCAGGAGAACACTAGCCTTATATTCCTCGATTCATGGGGGGCATACTACCACTTTGCGGGATACGTTCTTTACAAGTACGGTGAAGCAATCAGCAAACATGGATACCCCTCTCCAGTCTACAGAAGCGATGGGTATAGGGAAGGCCTCATGATCCACGCCCTAGATCCTGATAACGATATATTTGATGGAGTAGCCTTTGATGAAGACTACAGATTCTACATAGCTTCACCCCCCTCTGATAGAGTTGACTACGCTGCATATCAGAGTTTCCGTCAGCCAGCTGTTGGCGAGCTGAGTTACTTAGGGGAGATCGTTTATGGAGGAACAGTATATGGCTTTAGCATAACTGTTTGGAACAAAGGTTTTGGAGAAGACTGCTGGGTATTCATGAGTGTTGGAGGAAGCTATCACTGGGCTAAGTACATGGAGAAAGGCCAGGACATGAAGTACTCGCAGAACATGGCGAGGCTGCTATACAATGTGGTTAAGTATGCGTTGGGGGTAAGGAGTGCAGGAGAAGGCCCCCGATGGATGAACTTGAGTTTAATGCAATTTGACTGGCCAACAATATCAGCGTTCACTGAATTAAACATCGTTCTTGAAAGAAGGCCTTACGGATGGCTTGTGGGAATCATTACTGCAGGCGATACAGGGCAGCCGATTAGTGGAGCTGAAGTATCTATTGTAGGCACTCCCGTAAAAACGTTTACTAATGAAACAGGAGTATTTGTGCTTTGGCTGCCTGAAGGAGTCTTTAGAGTAAGGATAGATGCTCGTGGGTACTATAGCGTGGATCACGTTGTAGAAGTATCTGTAGGTGAGACCAGCTACTTGGAGGAGACTTTAATTAGGAAGCCTAGGGCAGCCGTAATGATTGATTTCTCTGGGCAAATAACAACGCTTCTACTATCCATGGGGTGGTATGCACAAGCGTATAGAGATTGGAGTACTTTGTATAGAGACCTGGGCTTTTACGATGTACTAGTGCTTGCAGGAGAATACGTTGGCTCACCTGATCTATGGCCCGATAGAGATGTCTTTGAACGACTTATTAATGCAACGTATAAACTTGGAGTAGGCATAGTATTCTTAAATAATTACTTTGAGTACAGGTACTTAAAAGAATATCCATATGGCATAAACATACTGTACTATTACTATAGAAATCCGGGCAGCGTTGGCTCAGACTACGATAAGGGCCCTGTGTACTACGTTGTAAGCAAGGAGCACCCAATACTTGAGGGGTATAGAGTTGGGGAAAGAATCTACATCGTATATGGGGGCGACTATGATTACGCCTGGTTCAGCAAGTGGGATGGCGAAGTACTTGCATACATAGGGGCTGAAACAGCTGGTGTGAAGGGCTGCGGCATAGGAGTAAAGACAACACCATATGGAACTAGGTGGGTTTTGCTCGCCGGCCTAGCTCCTGAGCTATGGACTAACATGGATCATTGGAGTTATGAAGCAAAGGAAATACTCCTTAGATCTATTGCATGGGCTTCTCTAAGGCCCGTCGACATCTCCGTAAGACCTATTAGCGTATACGTTGGTGAAGAACTAACAATAGAGATTCCTCCACTGCCTGGAGTAACTTACTCAATACTAATAGATAACATTGTTGTTTTAGAGAACATTATTGGCAGAAACGAATCAATGACTATAAGGGTAAGAGTACCCTACTTAGGGAGAGGGCTTCATAGAATAGTACTGATTAGTGAAGGACTATTCTACGGGGAGAAAGTATTCTATGTAAACACTAAAATAGATATCATTGGAGAGCAAGGAGTTAGAGAGGGAGGTAGAGTAAGGCTTAATATAACTGGGCATCCAGTGGACTCAATTATAATGATTTACATTGACGATAACTACATTACGAGCGTAAGGCCTAAGAGCGTTGAGCCATTAATAGTCGAACTAAATATCCCAGACTACTTCAGTGGAGTTCACTTAATTAACTTGAGGACGGTTGACGGGGAATTAATAGCTTTCAGGGAGGTGTATATAGAGGAGTCTTTATTTAAGGAGAAGCTACTTACACAGTACAGCGACGTCCTTAGAGCTCTCCAGCAAATAGTGATAAGTCTTCACGATTTAAATGAATCAATGTTATTAAGCATAGGGAATGCCGTGGAAATAATGAGTAGCTTAAATAAGCTGAATGCCTCACTATCATCACTTATAATTGAAGCAGTTAACTCCTTGAGTAAGAACGTGGAGGAATCGAGCGCCTCCATTGAGCACGCTCTAAGGGAAACCAGCTCTAAGGCTATGGATGAAGCGAGGGATGTGGCGGTGGAAGCAGAGTCAAATGTATTAAGTAGGCTAAGCGAGCTGGAATCAAGCATGGCTAGAGACTTAGCAGTAATAACGTTAGTCGTATACCTGTCGGTAGCTATTAGCGCTTTAACGCTATTAATTGAGCTAGCGCCGTATGTTAAACGCAAGTAGTTTTTTATGAAACAATTCTTTATTTTGAGTCCATTAACTCCACTTTCCAGAGCCCTTTGCTTAGCTCTACTGTTGGAAGGATTCTCCTCGCTTCACGGACTCTATTTCCGTCTACTGTGTATTCTCCGTAGTTTTCTCCAACACTTAGTTCAAATACCTTTACTCCAAAAGGATCTGCGACCATGCTCCTCCCAACGTATTTCTCCCCCCATCTATTTGCAACAGCTATCCAAAGAGTATTTTCATGAGCTCTGCTTCTCACCAGGAATTCTAATGCTTCTTCTTTAAGCAAGCCCCTCACCCAGCCGCTGTGTACAATGACTAGTTCAGAGCCCGTTGTTGCATATACTCTAAATAATTCTGGAAACCTTATGTCAAAACATATTGCAGCCCTAGCAGTTAAGTCTTTGATGACTATGCTTCTCGACACGCTTCTTCCGCGTTCAAAGAACATGGATTCCCTATATCCATATGCGTCAAAGAGGTGTATCTTACTGTACAGCTTTTCAAATTCCCCACTAGGGTGAATCATTACGCTAGAGCTGAGGGGCTTTCCTCCATCTGTTTTCTCAATGAAGTGCGCCAATATTGATGCTCCAAGCTCTGCAGCTAGCTCACTCAACTTACTTAAGTAAGCGCTGTCTTCAATGTACTCAGCTATTGCATTTACTTCCTCAGGTTTGGCTAACTGAAGCGGGTCGCTCATAGAGTACTCAGGTAGCACTATTAAGGCAGCTTCACTATAGCTTTCTCTAAGAACTCTCTTAGTCTTCTCATAGTTATTAAGAGGATCTACGCCATAGTCAGCTTGCACAAGTCCTATGGTCAAACTCACAGCGTCCACCAATTAAGTGCTTCCAAGACGCTGGTAGTTAAGCCTTGGCCTTTGACTCAGCCATGCTTAGAGAACTATATGCACGCCATTAATGCTGATAGCGCTAAATATTGAGCTAGCTCTACAGAGCTCCCACTTAACTCAACGACTGAAAGCCCTCCTTCAATAGTTTATCTAAAACTTTTCACGAATGTAAACAGGCCCGGGCCGGGATTTGAACCCGGGGCCTCCGGGTCCACAGCCCGGCGCTCTACCCAGGCTAAGCTACCCGGGCCACATCTTTATTCAACGTGGCCTGAGGTCTTCATTGCTTGGAGCTCGTGGACTCATATATTAAGGCGCTTCTCATTCATCAACTCATTCACTAGGCTCCCTAGCTTATAATCTTTTATGGAATGCCTTTACTCCATTAGCCGATGCATTTTTCCTGCCGCTAAGGCTTTATGCTCATCTTCCTCAAGAGAGTATGTGCAACTGTTTATAAAGGAGTTCTAAATCACTTAAACTAAGGTGTAATATGTGAGTACAGCTCAAGAGTACGAACTTCTCTGGGCAGAGAAATACCGCCCGAGGACTCTTGATGAAATAGTTAATCAAAGGGACACTGTGATTAGGTTGAGGAAGTTTGTTGAAGAGAAGAATATGCCTCACTTACTATTTGCAGGCCCTCCAGGCACTGGCAAGACTACTGCCGCCCACTGCCTAGCCCACGATCTCTATGGGGATAACTATAGAGCCTACATACTTGAATTAAATGCTTCAGATGAGAGAGGCATAGAAGTCATTAGGAGTAAAGTGAAGGAGTTCGCTAGATCTATTGTGTCCGGCGAAGTGCCTTTCAAAATAGTGCTACTAGATGAGGCTGATAACATGACTCCAGATGCTCAGCAAGCGCTTAGAAGACTTATGGAGCTCTTCACTATAAACACTAGGTTTATACTAATAGCGAACTACCCTAGCAAAATAATTGAGCCCATTCAGAGTAGATGCGCCGTATTCAGGTTTACATCGCTTAGCAAAGACGATGTAGTGAGTAGGCTTAAGTGGATTGCTGAGAAGGAGGGAGTTGAGTTAGAGGATGAAGCTCTTGAAGTCATATATGAGTTAAGCGAGGGAGACATGAGGAGGGCCATCAATGTGCTGCAGGCCTCATCAGCTCTAGGCAAAGTAACTGTTGAATATGTGTATAGAGTGGTTGGGCTAGCCCACCCAAGGGAGGTTAGAGAGATGGTTAAATCAGCACTAGCAGGCGACTTTACTGGAGCTAGAGGCAGGCTTAGGGAATTAATGATAAGCTACGGCCTATCGGGCCTCGATGTAATTAAGCAAGTGCATAGAGAGATCTTTGGGGCGGAGCTAAAGCTCCCCGAGGAACTCAAAGTACTGATAGCTGATTACGCTGGCGAAATACAGTATAGACTTACGGAGGGCTCTGATGACGAAATACAGTTGAATGCATTTCTAGCTAGGCTAGCTTTACTGGGGAAGAAATTCAAGGTGTCATAATGGATAAAAAGCTTCCGTGGACTATAAAGTATAGGCCCAGGAGCTTAAGTGAAGTTGTAGATCAAGAGAGCGCTAAAAACGAGCTGCTGTCGTGGATTAAGCAATGGCTGTCTGGAAAGCCCCTTGATAAGAAGGCAGTGCTATTGTATGGGCCAGCCGGCTGCGGTAAGACAAGTCTAGTTGAAGCACTGGCTAGAGATATGGGTTTAGAGCTAGTTGAAATGAATGCAAGCGATTTTAGGAGGAGGGAGGACATTGAGAGAATCGCTTTGGCTTCATCGCTTCAGAGAAGCCTGTTTGGAAAAGGCAAGGTCATATTATTGGATGAAATAGATGGACTCTCCGGGATGGCTGACAAAGGTGGGGCAGAAGCCATACTGCAATTAATTGAGGGAACTAAGTGGCCTATAATAATGACTGCAAACAATCCCTGGACCCACGACCTTAAGCCCCTTAGGGATTTAGCTAGAATGATTGAAGTTAGAAGGCTTAGAAACACCGACGTAGTTGTAGCATTAAAGAAGATCTGTGGTTTAGAGAAAATATATTGTGAGGATGATGCATTGAAAGTTATTGCTGATAGAAGTGAGGGGGATTTAAGAAGCGCTATTAACGACTTACAAGCTATAGGTGAAGCCTATGGTAAAGTAGCTGTGTCCTTAGTTGAAGCTATGACTGCATATAGGAATAGAGAGTATGCTCCGTTTGAAGCATTGAGGAATTTATTTAACTCCAGGTATGCTTGGATGGCTAGAAACGCTCTCCTACAGTCAAACATAGATTATGAGCAAATGCTCTTGTGGATCAATGAACACATCCCAACTTACTTCAGTGATCCAGAGGAAGTTTGGAGAGCTTACGAAGCCCTTAGCAGAGCCGACGTATATAGGGGCAGGATAGTTAAGACTGGAAACTGGGATTTACTTACATACGTAATGGATATGGCTGGCCCTGGTGTAGCGCTATCCAGGAAGATCACTAAGTTTCATTGGGTTAAGTTCACTAGACCTGAAAGATTCGACTTAGTTTTTAAATCAAGGAGGGCTAGAGAGCTGAGAACAGCTATTGCTGAAGCGTTTTCAAACAGGCTCCTTATGTCTAAGAGAAGCTTTACTGCAGAAGTACTGCCATACCTATACATTGTTTTCCAAAATAACCCGGAGTACGCTGCAAAGATATCCATGGCATACGGACTGACCAATGAAATGATCAGCTTCTTAGCTGGTCCAAGAGCGAGGGAAATTATGTCGTACGTTAAGAAGTACTCTAGGAGGAGTTGATGCATCGATGCCCCTCCTTGGATTAAGTTTTTACTCCTGCATTGAAGGGCCGTTAGAGCTTCGCATAACTCTTAAGCCCTCATTTACTGTAATCCAATTAGACATTATTCTAGAATAGCTCATCTAACTTATTTGATTAACCACGGGTTTAAAATATCCCTTCAATAATTCAATTTGATATTCGAGAACTCGCCCTCTCTGCTCAGGCTACATGGCAGCCTATGAGGGCAGGTTAATAAGATGCATGAGTTGTGGCGCTATAATGGATAGGGATGTAGTTGCTGTATTAAACCTTCAGATGTGGGGAGCTGGGGCGTATTACGAGAGTGTCTTAGATAAATTTGTCGAAGAGATGATCTACTCATAGCTCTTCAACTCTTCCTCCAGACCTCTTATTGACTTTCTTAAGTATTCTTCTATTCTATAGGGTAATGCTACTGTGTGCTTAAGCTTTCTAACTGCCTCGGGCTCACCACCCGTTTTCTTGTGGAGCTGCTTCAGCACCGTGACTGACCTCATTACTGCCTCTACGAGCCTGCTTGGCTCAGGCTCAACGTTTGCGAGGCCCAAGTCCCTCTCGTAAGCGGAATACATGTAGTAGTCTTCATTATTTAACGATGCATGCTGTTTACGACGAGCAGACGTAAAAATCTATTGTATTATACGATTAAGTATATATCCCTCTATTACGTATATTGACAAGAGGAACTTTCTGCGGGTGAGCCGCGTGAAGGCTTTATCTAAACTTGAGGCAGCACTCATAGCGCTCGTAGTAATTGTAGGAGCTATAGGCGCATATGGCTGGATGAGGCCTATAACAGAAGTTCCAACAGTTACACCTACAGTGACTCCAGCGGAGAGAATATACTATATTCCTATACTTAATAGGTGGATGAGTGAAAGTGAAATAATTAATGAAATAAGACGGGAGGGCAGGATAATAGTTGCAGACTGGACTTATGGAGGGCTTGTTGAGACATACCATGCACCAGCGTTTGAGAAATACGTTAAGGAAAAATATGGTGTAGACATAGAAGTAACGTGGATTGGCACACAAGAGCCTGAAGCCATGGTTTCATCAGTACTTATGGCTGTTTCAGCAGGCAGCCCATCCCCTTATGACGTAATGGCTATTGAAGCCCCCTTCTTCTTTAGAGCGCTAAGCGCTGGAGCCGTTGAGCCAGCCATATACTTAGGTAATCCACTTATGAGAAATCTAGAGTATGTAGATGCATTCTTCATTAAATATCAACCATACGGCGTAATATTCCAAGCAATAGATACAGCGGGCCTCTTAATAAATACTGATAAAGCCGGCTGGATCACTGATTATAGAGATCTAGCGGACCCAAGGCTGAAGGGGCACGTGATACTGCCTACGCCTGGCACAGTTCATTTCGCAAACTTCCTCGTAAACTTAGCTTTAGCGATGGATAAGGACTACAAGAACCCCAGCGACATGGAGGAAGTAATCAAGTTTGCAGCAGAGAAGATACATCCAAACGTGCTGAGGTACACAACTTCTGAAGCAGAGATCATGGAGCTTATGGAGAGAGGCGAAGCATGGGCTATTGCATGGTGGTGGTACTTAGCTCCTGTAGAAGCTGTTAAAGGATATCCAGTGGCAAGAGTAGCCCAGCCTCAGGGAAGCGTATTTGTTCCAGGAATAGCTTGGATACCGAAGAACGTTCAACACCCAGTGTTAGCCCAGATATTCATTGATTTCCTAATGAGTGTAAAGTTCTGGTTCGCTCTCGACTTCCCGCAATATAGAGAGTCTAGGGAGGACTTCCTAATGCTTCACCAGAACTTATTGAATGATACAAACTTCGACTTGTTGCCCGACTGGATAAAGCCCATATACGCCAACGTATACCCATACCCGCTAGCTAAAATGGCTGAGTGGTACGTAATACCGGATTACAGCTATATCGAGCAACAAACGGAGAAATGGTCAGAGATGTATAATAGATTGGCTGGAATCGCGTAAACAATCTTTTTTTTTTTAAAAAAATAATTCCTATAGCGTAAAATGCTAGGTGGTTGTATGAATGGAGTTCCAAAGGCTTCCTACATACTGCTAGTTCTGCCGACTATAGTGTACTTAGTGTTCTTTTGGCTAATTCCATTAAGTAGCATAGTGATCATTAGTTTCACTGAAGGAGAATCATTCATACTTGGGCGACCACGTTACATAGGGTTACAGAACTATGCTGCTGTAATAGAGAGCTATGCAAGTACCGTAAGAAACACGATCATCTTACCTCTGTCTGCAGCTCTCATCGACTTCATAGCTGGATATCCGCTGGCCTACTTACTTGTACGTAGAAAGGTCCTCTTACAGAATGTTCTAAGGGCGTCGCTTCTATTTCCATACTTCGGCGACATATACGTGTCCTATGGCTTATGGAACATGTTTCTGCCGGGCGGGGTATTCGACGCTCTATACTCAATCACTGGGCTATCCTATATACACGTGCTCTACACGCCTTACGCTGTTGTACTAGGCTTCTCCATATTCACGCTTCCATTCATGGTTCTCTATACATCTGCTTCTCTCAGCGAAGTAGATCCATCGATAGAGGAGGCTGCACACACTCTAGGTGCTTCACCGTTAAAGACTTTCCTCAAGGTAACGCTGCCTCTCTCAGCTCCGGGCGCTGTCTCAGGTTTCATAGCTTGCTTTGGATGGAACCTTGGAGGCTATTTAATACCGCTACTCCTAGGGGGTGTAGAAGCAAGCAATGTAGTTACTGTAAAAGTAGTTCACTTAACTCTCCAACTACACAACTACGGCTTAGCAGCTTCACTCGCCACAATATTAATAGCAATGACCCTCCTCTCAACGTATTTCACGTTTAAAGTAACGAAAGTAGCTGGGTGATGACATGGCCTTTAAGCATCCATGGATCATAATTAAATATTTGTATCTAGCATTAATCGTATTCTTAATACTTTCGCCATTCATATTCATATTCTATAGATCTGTCACCTACAGGACTTATGAAGGCACAACGTTCGTTGGGTTAAAGTTTTACAGTCAGATAACGCCTGCTTACTGGAGGGCTCTCGTAAACAGCCTCATCGTTGGACTCCTAGTTTCAACTATAGACTTCGTAGTAGCTCTCCCAGCTGCATATGTATTAGCGAAGTACGAGTTCAAGTTTAAGAAGATACTTACAGCCATCTTGGTTGCACCAATGTTTACACCAGATGTAGTAGCTGGAGTGGGGTTGGCCAGCACCTACATTAGATACTACAGACTATACGGTACCTTCATAGGCACACTGCTTGGATTAGCATCAACTAGCTATCCAATGATGCTGCTCCCACTATTTGCATCTCTCAGAACCCTTGACCCTATATATGAAGATGCTGCAAAAACCCTTGGAGCTAAGCCCCTCCAAGTACTGATTAAAGTAGTCCTCCCATTAATAGGGCCAGGCATATTCAGTGGCTTCGTACTAACGTTCGTCTGGTGCATAAATAACTACTTACTGCCCTTATTCATAACGGGCCCGGCCATAGATCTATTAGCTGTAAAGCTGTACTCTGATATCAGGTGGTGGGGCTTGCTTGGAAGAGTAGCTGCTGAAGCCAGCGCGCTTCAAATAGCTACATTCGCCGTTACGCTACTTTACTTGAAGACTGTTGGAAGAAGGTACCAAGGTGGCTTCGCCCTTTGACTGCGAAGACCTTTGGGAAGAGGCATTTCGCAGCGCTCTCTGCAATAGTATTATTCATACTAGTCTCTTCATTAATTATTTCAAGCAATTTAATGAAGCACTCCTCCAGCTACGTGCCTAAAATAATTCAAATAGTTGTTTATTCAAACTCGACGCGCCTTAGAGAAGGCGATCGCGTGTTAATTAAAGTGCTTGGGGGAGAGAGTGTGGAAGACTTAAGGATATTCATAGAGCCCAGCGAAGTATTTGCAGCAATCAGTGAAACGCGGCTAAACAATTCAATCAAGTTAGAAGCCCTTGTTAGAAACCAACTAGGTCTCCAGGGTTTATTCAAGGGCTATGTATACTTGCTATATCGGGGCTCAGTGATTGCTGAAAAGCCTTTTTACTTCATGCTGAGCATTGAGGATCCACGAATAGAGGCTGAGGGAATATTATTAAACATCTATGAAAACTTCACTTTAACCGCTTGGCATTGGGACATAGAGATACCCCACAGAGATTCAAGCAAGATATTCATCGCACCCAGGCTAAGCGACTTTAAATTACTGAAGGAGTACTTAGAGCTCCAGCTATACGTTGGAATGATAACGTACCGAAATGGATCTTGGTGGCCCCTTAGAGGCTTGGGAACACGCGTTGTTAACAAGAGCCTGGACGAATTGATCTCAATAATGCCTTGCGATGAGACATTGCTGCTGAACGTTACGCTTGTACCCAGGGATGTGAAGGGAGTTACAATAGCCTATAAGGGAGTAGTCAAGCCTAGCTTAGTCCTTGGAAAGTACATAGTTAAATTAAACATGGGTTTTAACGACAGGCCGTACATATACGTAAACATCCCGGAGAAGTATTCTCTTGCTTCGGCAATGGTTTCTGGGGAAACCATGAGTGTATCCAGCTGTATTTACAGCCCGCCGGGCTTTAAATGCTACTCAATTAAGTTTGAAGAAGCTGTACTAAGCCTCTATGATTTAACGCTGGAATTGAAGGAGGGTTAAGTAATTAACGTTTAAACACTATTGGCTTATCGAATACTACGTAGACTCTATCTCCAGGCTCTATATTTAAGTATTCATACCTCCTATCTCCATATACATCGGCTTTTATGGGCTCCTCTACTCCGATATCTACTTCAAGTCTTAAGTAAGGGCCTACAAACAGCTTTTTCACAAGCCTTCCAGCAAGGATGTTTGCTGAGGGCTCTTTCCCCAGATCTTCTTCAATGTGCTTGCTTACCCTTACGTCTTCAGGCCTTACGCCAATTAGAATGCTTTCACCAGTTCTTAAGTCAGCCCTAGCTAAAGCATGTATCTCTATGCTGCCTACAGATGCTTTAACTATGTTGCTGGCTTTATCTACTTCAATTACTTCTCCCTTCAAGAAATTGGTGCTTCCAATAAATTCAGCGACAAAGGGGGACTTAGGGCTTTCGTAGAGTTCTATAGGTGTGCCTCCCTGCTCTATGACTCCTTTATTGATTACGTATATGTAATCAGCTATAGCAAATGCTTCACTTTGATCGTGTGTAACGTAGAGGGAGGTCTTTCCCGTCTCCTTAACTATCCTACGGATCTCGAACTTAAGCTCCTCCCTAAGCTTGGCATCTAAGTGCCCTAGAGGTTCATCGAATAATAGGACGCTGGGGTTGATTACTAGAGCTCTTGCTATAGCTACTCTCTGTGCTTCTCCACCACTTAATTCACGGGGCTTCCTCCTCTCGTAGCCCTCAAGCTTAATTAGCTTAAGCATTTCCTTAACTCTCCTGTCGACTTCGCTCCTGGACACCTTCCTTAACTTGAGTCCAAAAGCTATGTTCTCGTAGACTGTGAGGTGCGGGAACAGTGCAACGTTTTGGAATACGAATCCAACGTTTCTCTCCCAAGCCGGCAGATTCACTACGTCAGTATCATTAAAGTACACTCTACCTTTATCTGGGCGCATCAGTCCAGCAATTATTCTTAAAAGAGTTGATTTCCCCGACCCGCTTGGGCCCAGTATGCAGACTAAAGCACCATCATCCGCCCTCATGCTCACATCTCTCAATGCATAAGTGTTCCCATACTTCTTTGATACTCCATCCACTAGAACTCTAACCACAACCCCTCCCGCGTTCTCAGAGGCTCAATTAAGACTTAAAAAGATTGCTCTGAAAATAAATTCCCGGTAATTATCCATGTACGCTGTGCTTGTAGAAGGAGGTAAGACAAAGACTTTAAGCATAGTGGTCAACGAACACGGCTGCATACTAGGACACTCCCTCAGCGGTTCTTCAGGCTGGACTACCGTAGGCTTTGATAGAGCGTTAGAAAACCTAGTGGAGTCAATAGTAGGCGCAGTTAGAAAGAGTTCTTTGGAAACTAGTGAGATAGACATAGCTGTACTTGGATTGCCAGACATAGATACTGAGGAAGCTAAAGAGTATTTCGCTAGAAGGCTTAAGAGCCTCGGCTTATTCAAAGCTGATGCAGCAATAGTACCTGACTTCGTCACTGCATACTATGCTGTAACTCTAGGAGACCCGGGGATAGCTGTAATAGCTGGCACTGGCTCAATAGCTTATGGAAGAAACTCAAGGAATGTGAGCGCTAGAGCCGGTGGATGGGGATGGTTTGGAGGAGATGAAGGAAGCGCTATATGGATAGCTATGAAGGCTGTTGAAGCAGCGGGCAAATACTTTGATGGAAGAGGGCCTAAAACATTGATCGGGGAAAAACTGCTTAGCTTCTTCAAAGTAAAAGACCCCCTTCAGTTAATCAACGCAGTTTATTCAAAAGTGAGAGAAGATATAGGTGAGTTAGGGCAATTAGCCAGAGTTATTGATGAAGCTGCTGAAGAAGGCGATCAACTGGCTCAAGAAATACTTATAAGAGGCGGAAGAGAGCTCGCACTAATGGCTAAAGCCGTATACGACAAAATCTATGTAAGTGAAGACAAGTTCACGGTGGGGGGAGTAGGCAGCGTATATTCATCGAGGACTCTGAGGAATAGCTTCATGACTAGTGTAAAAGAGTATTTGCCCAACGTAAATGTCGTTGAACCAATTACGCAATACATGCCCGTTAAAGGCCTCGCCGCCATACTGGCTGAAGAACTGAGCTTGTCTAAGAGGATAGCTGAATCAATAGTGGAAGGCGTTCATAGAATAATGTAGGATATGGGCTTTAAAAGCCGTAGATCGATGGCTTCCGCCAATTCATTTACAGAGACCATCGGAGATCTTTAGCTGAGCTAGAGAGGCCTAGCTTTACTGCGTATTGCTCTATTTCCTTGCTCAACTTGTCGATTAAGTAAAGCCTGACGTCAATTCCTGTACAACTAGATAGTTCATCGAGGAATTCCTCCGCCCGCGCAGTGGGCCATATGTACCTAGATGCAAGGCCTATTCTATGCTCCTCTACCCTACTTACATCCCCACCTATGTATTTAGCTAACTTATCGCCGAAAGCTATTAAGTTGTTCAGCTCAGATAGGAGCTTTAATGCAACTTCTTTACTGAGCTTCTCGAGTAATAGGTTCTTAACAGCGGAATACTTGACGTGAGCATACATAGGCCCTACATTAATGCCTCCCACATTATTCTCGGGCAGTACTTCAGGGTTCTCCAAGTAATCGCCGGAGTGAACCTTTAGGTGCAAGCCGTGATTCAATGCTAGCGATGAAAACGCCTTTACAATTGATGGCTCAGCCCTATTGCCTGGCCTAACTTCAGTTCCAACATCTGTTGCTGCAAACACTACTTTAGATTCATCAATGCCCCTCTTCCTTAGCTCTGACAGGACTCTTTTAATGAATATTTCAAGGACTTCTGGAGGCTTATAACTCCACCTATCACTCCCTATTTCGTATTCAATGCGTTTACCGTATTGCTCTGCAAACTCTTCAGCACGTGATACGAGTTCTGCCGTTCTATTAGCAGCAGCCTCGAGTTCCGCAGACCGATCGCTTCTCTCCACATCTACTGTGGCATCGATGTGGATGAGGTTAAACCCTGCCTTGATGAAGGCTTCAAGGGATTTTAAAAAGCTGTCCACAGCTTCGTGGTATGAGTAGTTTAAAGCTATGTGCTTATCCTTCAGCCAGGGGCCGCCGTGGTCGAGCTGCAGAATTATCGGGATTTCATTGCTGACGCCTAGATCTTCGGCAGCTTCAGATACATAGGCCTTAAACTCCTCCGGGGTCCAGCCAGTATATCCTCCATCCACATCAACCTGGTTTAAGGAGGCTGTGTAAGCTATGGGGGCCCCAACCTTCTTTAAAGCACTAATTGATGCAAGAACAACGTACTTCGATATTGGGGAAATGCAAATAAGAGTCGCCTTTCTCTCCTTAAACTTGCTGAGAATGCTCCTCACTAAGCCTACTGTTTTAGCACTATGTGAACAACGTTTTTCGCCAATAAACGCCAAGCGCACCGCCAATTTAACGCTAACTCCACTAAGCTATAAAAACTCGTGAGATTTTAACAGCTGACGAACTTGCATCATGCCCCAGTGAACCCACGACTAGTGAGTAAGCATTGAGGGGGAAGCCTGTGCCAAAATGCCTGAAACAGCTCAGGCAATGGGCATGGGCAACCACTCGCCTCAACAATCTTTAAGCCACGTATCTCTATGACTTTGTGTTAACCTGTGAATCTTTAAATCGCTCTCAGGGAATTACTCTAGCGAGGTGTGCTTAGTGAAAGGCTTTAAGCTTTCTGTTGAATGGATCGAGAAGGCCGACGTCTTCCTCAACGATGCTGAAAGGCATTTAGCCAACGGGGATTTCTGGCTGACGTGCTTTGAAGCTCATCAAGCCGCCGAGTTCTACTTGAAGTCACTGCTTGTCTCTATAACGGGGCTGCACCCCTATACACATGACTTATCAGAACTCATCGACTCTCTTATTGAAGCAGGCTTTGACGCAAGCGAGGAAGTCAAAGTCTCCTCAGAGCTTTTAACTCCCCACTACACGTTATTGCGTTACCCTGGGAAACGCACTATAAGGTACACTAAGGATAGAGCTGATAGGTGTTTAAAATCAGCTAGAATCATAACTGAATGGGTGAAGAATGTTGCTGACCCATGAAGACAGGGCGCTCTTCATCAAAATGCTCAGCGCTCGCATAGCCGGATGGCAGAGAGTTTTCGAAGAATACGCTGAAGAAGTATGTAGAAGCGAGTTGATTAAAGAACTATACTTAGTTGGCTCTAGAGCTAGAGGGGATAACGTGGCGTCCAGCGATTTCGATGTAGTAGCAATTGTAGATAGAGGTGCTGATGTGCTTGAAATAGCGGAAAGACTTAGGCTGTTGAGGAAGAAGGGTTTTCCACTGGATTTACTAGTATTATATGAGGATGAAGCGCGTGATCCATTGTATGAAGAGATGCTAAGAGACAAGAAAAAGATCTGTTGAAAGACCCTTGGAAAAGGCCGCTCCTCCAATGAATATCGTCGATGCGAGATCGCTTACTAACGCTACGTCGCTGTTCTTATAGCCTGCCTTTTGACAACACTCTTGAGGCCACTATTAAGGGATGCCATACCGGCGCTGTAGCTGGCATATAGCTTAAGTCTGAGAAGAAGAATTCTTCTATAGTCATTCCTCTTTCAATAGCTATTGATGCTATATCTATGTAGCCTGCCACTATGTGATCCTTCCCTATGACTTGCGCTCCAATTAATTTCTCCGTGTTTTCCTCAACTACTAGCTTTACGTGAACTTCTGTTGCTCCAGGATAGTAGTGTGCCTTAGTCCTCGCCTTTACAACTCTAGCCTCGTAACGTATGTTATGCTTCTTTGCCTCATTCTCCGTTAACCCAGTTCTAGCTATTATTAAATCATAGAACTTCGTTATTGCTGTTCCAACTATGCCGGGGAACTTCAGAAATCTATGTTTAACAGCATTTGCTCCAGCCACTAAGCCCTCTTTATTTGCTGTAGTAGCTAGAGGCACCCAAACCTTCTTACTTAAAACCCTATGGTATTTCTCAACTAAGTCCCCGGCTGCATATACGTCTTCAACGCCTGTCTCCATATACTCATTGACTTCTACAGCCCCCGTCTCCCCAATCCTTAAGCCTATCTTCTTAGCTAACTCTACATTGGGTTTAACGCCTGTAGCTAATACTACTGCGTCAACTCTGTACTCGCCCTTATCCGTGACTATGCTTTCAGCTCTATCCCTACCCCTGATCTCCATTAGTTTCTCCGATAAGCGTAGTTCTACGCCTCTGCTTACAACTTCCTCCTCAACTATTGAAGCCACGTCTTCATCTATAGATGCTGGCAGCAAGTGGTTGAACATTTCAAATAATAACACTTTCTTACTGCGCTCTAAGAGTCCTTCAACAACCTCTATGCCGAGATAGCTTCCACCTACGACTGCCACGACATTCTTGTCGCTTAAGGCTTTCACGGTTTCATCAACGTAGGCTGGATGCCTTATAGTAACAACGTTACCTAAGCTTACGCCCGGAATCCCCGGGATCCTTGGCAGAGCTCCAGTAGCTAGAACGAGCTTATCCCATTTAATCTTCTCGAATCGCCCGCCTCTATGGACTTCAGCAATTCTTTTATCAACATCAATATCGATGACTCTACTGTTGACTAAAACTCTAATGCCTCTCTCTTTTTCAAAAGCCTCCGGCGTGTAGACTGCAAGCTTACTTTTATCAATAATGCCGGAGATCACGTAGGGAATCCCGCACGGTCCATGAGTAATTACGTCTGTAGCCTCTATTAAGTAGACTTCGGCTCTTGGATCAACTCTCTTAGCTCTACTGGCTGCTGAAGCCCCTGCTGCACCTCCTCCAACAACTACTACACGGCTCAGCGAAGACACCGTTGATAATGCATTACATTAAGGCATTAAATAGCTAGTTGTTAGTGATTGTTAGAGCATTTCAGGGGCCGCTCATTAGTAATAGAGCTACTTTTCCTTTGAGGCTTGAGTAATTATTTCAACAACTTTAGCTAAGTCATCACTAGATGCAATGCTAGTCAACTGAAGCGGCGACTCAATAAGTAGGACCCTGCGGCTAGCTAAGTCGAGGACTCTTAAAAAGTCCTTGTTCTTAAACCTATATACGTCGAGGAGTCTTAAGCCCTTCTTAGCTAACTCGATCCCCAGCTTCGCAGCGACTCGCTTAGGCACTTTACTACACCTAGTTCCATGCTGTCAAACGTATTCAAAGCTCCTCTACTTATTAAACTTAATCAAAACACGCATTAAGTCCTCTATCGCAATAAGTGATGGGCGGCTGCCCAAACACTTATATCTTAAGCCGCCTTACTCTTTTCTATAGAGCTTAGAAACGTTGACTTGGTGCTTTAACAGTGATCAGCGGGTTTTCCCGCAAATATCTATTAGCAACATTAATTGCGATAGCACTACTAGCTATATCCATGCCTTTAGCGTGGAATTACTATGACGTTCAGTTCTTCATTGATTGGGTCAACGTAATTGATGAGCATGGTTTGCTAAGCGTTTATAAATATGCGTATAGAGCTGCCTACCCCCCTCTTGCAATAGCCACGTTCTACTATTTTTATAAAGCAGGAGAGCGTTTATCGATGAAGCTCCTAGACTCGATCAACATAGATTTAGTTAGAGTGGTTGTGAAAATACCTTTAGTGATCTCGCTGCTGCTCCTATTTATAGTTATGTATAAGGAGTTCGGTAAGGAAGCTCTCTATTACTCAATGCTTTCGTACTTCATTTACTCAAATGTTTTTGCATATCAATTCGATATAATGGTGGCACTAGGAGTCCTTCTATCCTACTATTTTTATAAAAGAGGATCATTTATTCAAAGCGGGGCATCTCTAGCCCTGTCAACGCTCTACAAGCACTTAATAGTGCTAGTAGCGCCATACCTAGGCTTAGTAATTCTTAAAAGACATGGCTGGCGTAGCTTCGCATTCTTCGCAGCAGGCCTCTTGATACCTATCGCTATTACCATACTGCCCTTCTTCATGCAGGACCCATGGGCTTTCTATAATCAAGTGATAAGCTTCCATGGAACGAGGTATCCTCAGTTCTATAGCGTATGGGCTATCCCCCTACACATAGTTAGAGACGATGTATGTAGGCTGCCCAGAGCTCTTACCACAATGTGGATGACTCCATTCATATTAATCTACTTAGCCGCTTTAGCAACTCTCATAATGCTTGAAGAGCAGGGCTACGTGGATGTTTTCAAAGGAATGGGCGTTATAGTAATTACACTGCTTCTATTAAATAAAGTAGGTAATCCAACATACCTAGTATGGAGCATTCCATTCACTGCACTAACTATAAGTAAAGTAAGGAACAAGTGGGCCAAAGCCTATTACGTCCTCTTCCACATTTTTATAACATTTGCTGCAGGGTATCCTGAGCTATATTCAGCAGCAGTATTAGGAGAGAAGTACTTCTACATAGAAAACGTTAACCCCCTTGATCTACTCGCATGCCCACTCAACTTCAGTAAATGCAATCTATGCTGGCTTGATGCTAGAGGACTGCTAATTAAATCCTTCAATGGGCCTGGGGGGGAAGAGCTGCTAAGCTTTCTATTGACCTTCTCTGGGAAATACATGCTCTTTATTCACGAGATTTTGTATGGAAACATTTACATATTTAGGCTGGCCACTACTTTGGTATATGTATTAACACTTGCTGCATTCATGCTACATATCTATGGCACTGGCCAAAGATCTTTTGGAAAGCGCTGGAGGCGGTACGTCGATAGAATCACTTCTTATACCCTATCCTCCTAAGGAACTCCCACCTCTCCCCCCTATCATCAGCGCTCTCTACACCTAGAGGGGGATATCCATCCACCGCCCCTAGGATTGCCCTCCCCTGATCTGTTTCAGCTACCACTAGTTCAACTGGGTTAGCTGTTGCTACAATTAAATTAACTACTTCAGGCACTTGTTTCAATGAATTCAAGACATTTATCGGGTACGCGTTCCTTATGTATAGAGTGAAGTAATGGCCTCCACCTATTTTTAAGGCTGAGTCAATAGCTATTTTAACGAGTTCTTCATCGTTTCCCTCATATCTGACAAGCCTCTTACCACTAGCTTCTAGGAAAGCTAGGCCGAACTTTATTCCAGGAACGCTGTTTACGAGGGCTTCATAAATGTCTTCAACACTTTTTATAAAATGCGTCCTTCCAATAATTACGTTAGATCCTTGAGGTATAGGAATTTGGACTACTTCAAGCTTCTTTAACGACAATTTCCCCCACCTAAACATACTTCTATAGACAGAGGGTTTTTAAAGAACTCTTAACTCCTATTCACAAACTCTAGTTCATAAAGGCGTGAAGCTGTATAGAGTTGGGGAGTGTTTCCCCGCTAACGGTGCTTAGCTATATCTAACTTATCTCTGTTAGCGGTGTTGGCCCTGCACGCGGGATCCTTGCCCCACTAGCTGGGAGTGGGGCCAAGTTGAGCCCGATGCACTTGGCCTCCATCTGCAGATACCTCGCATGCAAAACTGCATAGAGGGTTATCAGTCACACTCAATTGTAGAGATGCTTACAGACATCTACTTATCGTTGTATAAGGCACGGCCTTAACACAGAGCTCCTATTACTACATAGTTACTCCACTAAATAATCCCCCAAGGAATATATGTTCACTTATTACTTCTTCCGATATCTTTGAAGCTGCTTTAGATCTATTTAAGTCTCTAACTATGTCCCTTGGGGCATATACTCTCACTAATACCGTCAGCTTTATTCCCTCTTTCTCAAGGAGCTCGGGTATGAATGCCCTTAGGGTATTTCTAACTCCTCCATCTATTGACTTACATAACTGTATATAGCTATTGGGGATCGGCGGCAGGGGCCTTAAAGTACTCATGTTTATCCAGAATAAGTCAGCGCTATCGCTAAAACCTGAGTCCCTTAACTTCTCCCTTAACTCCTTCTCCATAGAGTCCTTAAGTAACTGGCTATTTCTAATCATTAATGCGCTAGTTACGCCTATCAATTCCTTAGAGCCTACGCCTATTCTCTCCTCAATGAGTAGCTTCCACAAGTGCTTTCTCGACACTATGCTTTCAACAAGTGTTTTAAGGCGTTTATCGCCTCGCTCTTCAGAAACTTTTTCTCCATCACTTATAACTGTGTAGTCATTCAACTTAATGTACGCCTCTGGATCTCCTTTATAAAGGCTCCTAATAGCTTCACTATACTTGCCCGTATACTCATCTACAATCCTCATTATTTCCCCAACTGTATAGCTATAGACAGTAGTCACTGGATGCATGTATACGTGTAGAAACATGTTTATCCTACTCCTCAAGTAGCCCATCAATGCTCCAAGAGCTTTTTCCTCAAGAGATATTTCAGCATGATCCTCTGGATTAGCGTGGCTCAACTTTATTAAGCGCTGATAGTCTACATACCCATATTCACGAGTTCCAGTGTAGTAACTGTCCCTCATCAGGAAGTCCATTACGTCAGCTGGGTATATCCACTCCTTGACAGTGAGCCTAATTAGTGCTAGAGGAGCTTCACTGGGCCTTTGTTCTCCAAGGACTTTAAGAGCGGGGTCTAAAAGCCCCTGTTTCTCAAGGACTTCAGATATCTCACTATGCCTAATGAGGCATGCTCCAGCCTCCTCATGATCTCTTATTGGATGCTGCTTACTCCAGTAGATGGCTTCCTCAAAAGCGTGTCCGAAGGGCCCGTGCCCCACGTCGTGCAGTAAGCCTGAAACTCTAGCTACTTCAATTAATTCTTCAGCTTTAAAGCCCCCTAAGTCTCCACAGTCCTCTAATTCTTCTACAAGTGTTTGAGAGAATGCTCCAGCTAAGTGCATTACTCCAATGCTGTGCTGAAACCTCGTGTGATCAGCTCCTGGATAAACCATGTTAGCTAATTGAAGCTGCCTGATCCATCTAAGCCTCTGCAGAGGCGCTGAATCTATTACGGGTTCTTCAACAATCTTATTGAATTCAACGTAGTTGTATATGGGGTCTCTTAGGAAGTTCCAGCCATGCTTCCTGTAGACAGCGCCATACAAATACAACACCCATTGATGCTAGAGAGTACTTGGGGAAAGCGTTTTATAAACTTATGAAGTTATTTAAGGTCTTGCAACATATTAATTAAAGGTGCAGCATCCGCCTTGCCACCGGGATCTGGGAGAAAGTTTGGAATATACTTGCCTAAGGAAATTGAGAGCGACTTAGATTACCTCGTAAAGGAGCTGGACTTAAGTAGCAAGTCGAAGTTGTTTCAGGAGGCATTAAGGCTCTTTATAGTTGAAAACAAGTGGAGGATTGTTCGTGGAAAGATAGCTGGTGCAATAGGATTGCTGTACAACCACAGTGTTAAGGGAACTGATGAAATGATTACGAGAGTGCAGCATAAGTACGCTGATATAATAGTTTCATCAATTCACGTGCATTTAGATGAAGAGAGATGCCTGCTGACGATAATTGTTAGAGGCGACGTCAGTAGAGTGAAGGAACTCTACAGGGAGCTTCATGGAGTTACGGGAGTGCTCTTAACGAGGCCCGTTTTTCTGGAATAACGCCTAGTGATCATTGGAGCAAGTTTATATAGAAGTGCACCAATATTTTAAATAGGGTGCACTAATGCATATACCTGATGGAGTGCTCTCAATAAACGTCGTTGTATCAACGTACGCAGTTTTAGTAGGGGTAGCTTACGCAGCTTTTTCAAAGATCTCTAGGGTTTGGAGCAGCAGTCTTACTGGAAAGACTTCATCTATAGCTGCAGTAGTATTCGCAGCTCAAATGATTAATTGGCCTATACCTGGAGGAACAAGCCTGCACTTCGTTGGAGGAGCTCTTAGCGGTATAATGCTTGGGCCTTGGGCGGGCTTTACAGCTATGCTAACAGTCCTCCTAGTTCAAGCACTCGTATTCCATGATGGAGGGTTGACGGCCCTTGGGGCGAATGCAATTAATATGGCTGTAGTTGCAGTATTCAGTGGCTATGTGTTGTATAAAGTACTTAAAAGAAGCGCCTGGATAGCTGGCTTTACATCGGGCTGGCTAAGCGTTTTTCTAGCTGGAACTCTTTGTGGAATAGAGCTCTGGCTATCAAACCCCCTCTCTATAGCTCCATTGATAGTCATGGCTTTATGGCATGCAGCGCTGGGGGTTGTTGAAGGAGCTATAACTGCTTCAGCAATAGTGTATGTGAAAAGGAAAGCTCCCCAGCTTATTGAGGTGTAGCGTGATGAAGCCATCGCGCTGGCTTATAATAGTTGTAGCATTAATACTGGTTAGCCCACTTTTTGGAATATACTTAGCTGACTTAGTCGGATACAGCGAGCCCTTGGATATAGCTATTGAAATGCTCGGCCTAGAGGAGTGGAGGGATGAATGGCCCTTGAAGGACTACTCGATCCCCGGCCTGGATCCATATCTAGGATACATTGCATCGGGATTCATTGGAGTGGGGGCAGTAGCTTTAACGATCTTCATTTTAGACAAGGCTTTAACATATGTGGGGAAGAAAAGGAATTGATTAGTTTATCAAGGACTATAGGGGAGTTCTTGGATAGATCAATTAAGTCGCTGAGCTTTTTCGAGCGCGTAGATGTAAAGGCTGATCCAGCAATAGCAATTGCAGCTTCTTTCATCAGCATAGCTTTAGTCTCCACTTCAAGTAGCTTTACGTTCATTACATTGAGTGCAGCTGTTTCAATAATGATTGTATTGATGAGTGGGGGGGATTTAAGGGAGTCCGCTGGCTTGATAAAAATAGCTCTGGCGTTCGCATTCATCTTGGGCTCTCCATACATAGTTCAATTAATTACAGGGGATTTAACGGGCTTAGCGAACTTCTCTGCCCTTATAGCTAGAATAACGGCCGCCATGCTCAGGCTCATCTCGCTGATGAACGTTGTTGGCTGGAGCGGAGTCGTATCTGGATTAGTGAAGTTAAGGGCTCCAAAACCTTTAGTGGAATCAGCGTACTTCTTCAATAAGTTCGCTCCATTAATGACTAGGGATATATTAAGGCTGTTGATGGCCCGTGAGTCAAGAAACATGGGTGGGAGTAAGTTGAGTGATTTATTTAATGTAATTGGGGAAGTAGTTGCGAGAAGCATAGAAAGAGGGAACAAGCTATCCATAGCTTTAAAGGCTAGAGGTCTTAGTGAAAGGCCTTTAACTACGCATGTTGTTAAGGCGAGTTATAAGGCTACTCTAACGCTAGTGCTTACAACATTTTTAGAGGCATGTCTTTACATATTCTTCGGTGTAAAGAAATGGTTTTAGAACTACGAGACGTAAGCTACGTTTATCCAAATAACGTTGTTGCACTCAGCAATGTAAGTGCTGTATTTAGTGAGGGGGAAGTAACATGCGTTATGGGCCCAGGGGGATCAGGTAAAACAACACTGCTATTAGTTGCGTCATGTATACTGAGCCCAGTTAGTGGAGAAGTGCTGCTCGATGGAGCTTCCTTATGCAGTCTTCTCCCAGGGGTTAGAAGGAGAATAGGCGTGTTATTCCAGGACCCGGATGACATGTTCTTTAATCCAACAGTTTACGATGAGCTCGCTTATGCTTTAAGACAGCTAGTCAGCGATGAAGCTAAAGTCAAGAGCATAGTTATGGATGTATCTAAGATGCTTGGAGTAAGCCATTTACTCAAAAGATCTACGTTTACTTTAAGTGGGAGCGAGAGGAGAAAAGTTGCCTTAGCATCCATACTTACATATAATCCAGACATATTGCTATTAGATGAACCCACGGGCGATTTAAGCATTAAAGACAGGCTTTCATTACTTAAGTTACTGAAGAATATGAAGGTGCTTGGGAAAACCATCGTTATAGCTACTCACGATTATGCTTTTGCAAGAAGCATAGCGGATCAAGTGCTGGTTTTAAATAGCGGCAGAGTAGTTGTTAAAGGAGGCTTAGAAGTACTTACTAGAGAGGTCTTCCTAAAATACCTCTAACTCTAATGGCTAGCTTCAACGTATTTATGCGTATCTAATCCTAGTTGGTGTATCAAGTATACTTGAAAGTATAGCTTCATAGTCCCTCGCTTTTTCGCCAAGAAATCTTTGCTCTTTCTTAGGGACTACAGCAACCACTATTTCACTTCCATCAGGCAGCCAGACGGAGTTTACTGCCGCTAATGTAATTGGCGAAATTACTTGCTCTATGATTTTTCTCCTATCGGTGCTCTGCTCAACTAACTTAATGAATAAACCCGTCTCTTCACTCAACTTCTTACTAACTTTCTCTAAGGCCGCGTAGCTCCCTACACCTTCTACTACAATTACTACATGTTTACCGCTTTTAGCAGCCTTTCTATAGATTGCTTTCTTAAGTTCCTTAACTGAGTCTTCTAAATCCATTAACCGCCTCATTATGGGGATTTCGAAGTCCTTTACGACTCCACTATCAACAATTCTCTGGCATCTGGGACACAGCATGCCGCTCTTTATACAGATCTTGTCTAAGGGATACTTCAATCCCTCTAACCACTCAACATCCTTGAGCTTTCAAAATACGCATTCGGTATATTAAATGTTGTTTTCTAAAGAAACTTGCTAGTGAAACCTTAAGTGTAGAGAGCGCCGCCGCCGGGATTTGAACCCGGGTCACGGGCTCTCTACGCGCGCCTTACCGCCGTCCCTGAAGGGAGATACTTTATGAAGCCTTATAAATATTTTCTATATAGAGCCCACTATAGGTTGATGACACTTTTCGATGTTTTAAATATCTCTGAATAAATTACTCTATTCACTGGCTTCACCCCGAAAGCTCCCTCATGAAAAGAAGGGGGAGGAACTAGCGTATGGAAGTTTACGCCACGGGAACGGTTATTAAAGACTTACTTCAACCTTCACATCTCTGATATTTATAACTAGCTTTAAGTCATTCAAGATCTCGTTTACTAGCCTTTCTAAATCCTTCTTATCAGCAGTGACATTGACGATTAACTTAACTGGTTTAAAGGCATGTGTCTTAAAGTAAGCTGATGGATGTTTCGATTTGATTTGGCGTATTTTTTCATCTACTTCTGCTTCAACTTCATGCATTGTTTCAACGACTATAGTTGCTCTACTTACACGCTGTCTTAACAAGGCTTCTAAAAAAGGCTTAACGTGATCTTGAAATATCGCCATAGCTTCAACTGGTACTCCAGGTAGGAGGAACAAGTGCTTGCCATCAGTTTTCACATAAGCACCTGGTGAAATGCCCGCTCTATTGTATAGGGGCCTAGAGCCCATTGGGAGGTATGCAGCCTTAACTTCCCATTTAACCTCTCCGCTAGTTCTAGACTTAATCATTTCAAGCGCTTCATTATTGAGCCTTAGGGGCAGCCCTAGTGTTGAAGCAACTGCCTCAATTGTTACATCATCTTCTGTAAAACCCAAGCCCCCCGTTGTAATGACTACATTGCTTAATTCAAGGCACTTCTTTAAAGCCCACTCTATTTCCCGTCTATCATCGGGTACTATGATGATTCTGCCGACTTCCACTCCAATGCATGCGAGCTCCTTAGCGAGTTGGTATGTATTCACATCCTGAACTAAGCCCTTCGTGAGCTCTGTGCCTATAGCTATGATTGATGCCCTTAATTTACTTGTCAAACCTCTCGCCACTCATCCTAACTCTCATAGCCCACAAAGTCTTCACACGCTCAACTCCATTAAACTCCTTAATTAAGTCTACAATAGGCTCTGGCACAATTGCTTCCCACTCACCTCCCTCTGCCATGAGTTTCCTCACAAGGCTGCCGCTAACGCCTGGAAGCACGGGGGTTTCACGTACCTCAAGCCCATATGCTTTAAAGAGTGCTTGCACTAACTTGTTGTTGCTGAATACAACTCTCGCTCTTGGAACATAGTTTAAGACGTGGCGGGGCCACTCATAGTTGCTCAACGTATTGTCAACGGGGATTATGTACGCTCTATCATATAGATCGTCAAGCCCCGCTCTAATCATTTCAACTCTTTCACCAGCTGTAAATGGATTATCTACAGTGTAGCTGTATTGAGCAGCCGCTACAGTAATTACTACTTCCTCAAACTCCTCGAGAATGCGTTTAATGCTATATAAGTGGCCTTTGTGAAACGGCTGAAACCTACCTATGAAGAGAGCTCTTCTCAATTAAATCCCCAGCAGGCATTAATCTTAAGGTAGAGTTTAAAACAACCACCTATCAACATCATTAAATAATGGAGCCCCGCTTTTAATAGATAAATCTCAGTTAATCCCCTTAATACATTGGTGGAACAATGCCTGTAGTCCACGTATACGTATGGAGGGATTTTTCAAGCGAAGCCAAGAGGAGAATCATTTCGGGAATTACAGAGGTTTTCGCAGAAATAGGAGTACCGGCCGGAGCTGTTGAAGTAATTATCCACGAGATCCCGAGGGAAAACTGGGGCGTTGGCGGAGAGCAGGCTAGTGAGAAGTTTAAAGATGTGCAAATCCCTTAACCATTAAAAATGAGTTGAACTCAGCAACAGTCAGCGGACCCCGGCGACCAGCACTCCATGAATAGTGGACATGCGACGTAGTCTCATTAAGCAGGCATTAGGCGTGCTCACAAGTTTATTTACTTCTAAGCTGTTTTAAATGATGGGTGTACTTAAATGAACTATGCCCGGATATTAGTTGCTTTAATTACTTTAACCATAGTGATGTCTTCAATAGCTTTTTCGCAAACTTGCATTGATGCCAGGTATAGGCTGGCTATAGTGTATGCTCCTGGAGTGCACTTACCGTCATTTATTGAGAGGTTTAATTCAAGCAATTACGTAACTGAAGGCGCTTTATACAGCATTGGCTTACAGCCGCCATACACTCCAATACACTATGAGCTGCTACTCCTTAACCCCGGGGGTTGGGCTTTCACAAAGGGTATTCCAATAAATTCAACGGCTATATGGATTAATGGGACAACTATGCCTGTTCACTACAGTGACTTAGTTAATCAAACTGCTGCATCAATTAATTACAGTGATGTAGCATTAGTCAACACTAACTTAGTTCTACCAACAACTACAAACCATACTGTGAGCTTTGCAGCAATCTCGAGTAATTCAACTATACGTCCAGCAGTCTTTAAGTTAAGCAATGGAAGCAGCGTCTTTTGGAGAGAACTTAACACAACGCTATCTTTTTCACTAAACGAGACACACTATGAATTAACGCTGAGTGAATTGAAAAAGAAAGTAGTCATTGAGAGAGGGCTTGAGGAATCAAGTGAAGTAGACATAAGCATTGAAGAGAACTGGACTTTAAATGCTGGAACCTACTGGGTTAAGTTCGCTGTATTTCCTCTAGAAGGCGGAGATTACTTGATTGCATCAACTGGGGGCATTAGGATGGGGGATGGCTTTTCATCAGGCTTCACCGGGTTCGATAAGGTGGTACTGCCGTGGATTGACTTAAGTAACATAGATGAAGGCATTGTTAGGCGCTACCCCCAAGTAGTGAAGTGGTTGTTTAACGAAAGCGCAAGCTTTTACGTAAGCTTAGCCTGGTATACGTCAATTACTTACAGAGGCAGCGTTTACTTCTTCTCATATCCTTTAATTAATGAAGCCGAAAAGATTTCTAGAGTAACTAGTGGGGAAACTCTTGAGGAAATCATTGAGGAAATATATAGAGGCCTGGATTCACTGATTTCGGTTGCTCTCTCAAGGCTTGGAGGCAGGGCAACAGCTCTACTAATTATCTCACCATACAGTCTTTCGCTGAGCACCAATAGCGAAGGGTACTTAGTTGGCGGAGAAGCAATCGCTCCCGGCGTAGTTAAGTTCTCGAAGGAAGCTGTAGAAAAGCTAGTTATTGAAGGAGCACGGTTTGAAGTAATTGCGTTAGGCGGTGAGAAGCTCATCTTGGTTAAAGATGGGTGGACTGGAGTAAGTGAAGGCCACATATTCATATATCCATCAAGCACTTCCACAGGCACCATAAGCGTGGACAACCAATACAGCCTACTAAACGCCCTTCTAACAGGCGGTGAGTGGGGTTTGAAAGCATTGGTTAATAGCGTAGCTAGCTGTAGGAGCGAAGTAGTGGAATTAAGTGGAACAGTCAGCTCCCTCAACAACACTATAGCTAACCTCAACAACACATTGATAGCTTTAAAGTCAAAGCTAGCTCAGTGCGAAGTAGAGCTAGAGGAGTTCTCCAAGAACCTTACAGCAATAGATCGTAAGCTTCTAGAGATTGAAAAGGCTAAAAACGATCTAAGGTTTTACGCTATCTATGGAGTTACGTCAACTGCCATAATTGCGCTGGCCGTGTTTCTATCTCTACTAAAGGTGTATTCAAAAGCCCGCAGCTAAATGTACTAAGGCTTTGTGACTGCACACAATCTATCTTGCTGCATAAAGAAGCTACTGCGGCTCAATGAACTCTCTTATCTCCCCAATAAAGTTAAAGTGCTGTACACGTAGTCCCTTGCCCACACGGCTATGAATGCCAGTCCTAATAGTGCTCCAAGGAAGTTGATAAGGAAGCCGTTAGACTTCATCTTAGCTAGCCTAAGCCTGTAGTTGGAGAGAGGCCAGAACACGTATGTCCCCATTATTGTCAGGGAGTCCCCGAATATGTGCATGGAGTAGCCAGCCATGAATGAGTAGGCAGTTAGTGAAGCAATTAAGGCCGGGCTTGCAGCAAAGTTCTTGGCTAAAAAGTAGGCCGCTGCGTATACTGCAGCGCCTGTAGCTAATAGCGATAGAATGTTGTGGAGGCTCTTCCTGTGTTTAAGGAACAAATCTATGTCCGGAAACCATCCTCCTACAGCACCCATTACTGTACATAGAGCTATTAGATCCGTTCTCTGGCCACAGATAAGTAAGCCCATGCTTAAGCCTATGAATATGTGCGTTCCACGATTCATAAGTAGTCCCCTCAGCTATGCCATTTCTCGATCATTACTCCGCTCCAACTGTTCTTCTCCCTCCCGAATCTCTCAAGGGGCTTCATTAAGTGTTTAAACGCTCTCGGCGGAGGCTGATGCCATCCTTCAGCTACACTCCTTTTTTCAACAACTGCTATTTTTGATGCAGCTGGATCTTTGTAGCCACAGTGAGCGCACTTAAACCCCTTCCCTCTGCCGGAACTAGTCATTCTCCTACCGCACTTCGGGCAAACTGGGTTGAGGTACTTAACTGCTTCAGATAACTTAATTATCCTAATCTTCTCCAAGTTAATTGTTCTTCCGTGAGTGCTTGACGGAGGTCTTACAACTCCATACACTTCAACTACGTCTCCCGGCCTTAACTCCTTAACGATGCTTCTAAAGCTCCCCGTTGGCTCATATGCAGCTACATCGATTTCCCCGCATTCATCAGCTATAGCTAGTATGACGTGTCCTCCAGCTATTGTCCTGGGGCTTCTGGAGATCTTTCCTAACGCTATAACGCCTGTATAGGCGTATGCTTCACAGAGGTTCTTCACTCTCCTTAGATGTTCATCGGTTGCTTGATTAGTCCTAAATATGATCCATTTAGCTATGGGTTCGCCCGTCTCTATAACGTTTAGAGCTTTAATTAATGCACCAGGCTCCTCCCCCCTTATCCCAAACAGTATTGGGTCTGGCCCATGTGGAGCTATGAGCACTCTATTGGCTTCCCTATCGACGTTTAGGAAAGTCATCCCCCTGGTTTCTTCATCCATTTTAAACACGCTTACTGGATCTATGAGCCTAGGCGCCCCCCAGTAATCCCTGCTTCTGTAAGCGATTAATTCATACGTATGGTCTTTAGTTAGCTTATTGCCCACTGCGGCTAGAGCCCCAATAAGCCCCCTCTTACTGGAGCTATTGCTCCACGTAATTATTTTAGGCAAGTACTTCTCAACAATACTTAGTGCTTCATCAATTAACACTACATCCTTTACAGCCCTCTCTCCCATAGCTTCGAGTTCCCCGGGAACCCGGCCTATAAAGCAAGCTACATGTGGACTCCTCTTTGGATGAGCGAACTCAGCTACATAGCTTTCAGCAATGCTTATTACTTCGCTGCACATTTCTTTAGCTAACTCATAGCTTTCTGCAAGCACTCTTAGCGATAGAGCTCCATTCCCCCTGGTCTTCCAAGGTATTGCAGGGTTTAGCCTAACTAAGTTAGGGTAGTCGATGAACTTTACTCCACGCTTACTCCAATTAATAGCTATTTCTGACGCTAAATCCGTTGTACAACCGCCTCTCGGGGAGTCAACGTCGTCAAATCCTATGTGGAGTTCAACTCCGCTCAACTTTAAGCCAGCCATAGCTCTCAGCCCGTCCTTCTCCACTACTTGAGTGAAGCCATGGGCTGCTCCAACCACTCACTGTACTGCTTTAAGCTTTTAGAACTGCACAACTTTAAATAGAGTGGGTGAGAGCGTTTTCCTCTAAGCGTTATGTGGAGCTATGTTTTTAATTAATGGGGTAACTCCATGGATAGCGAGGAAGTCGTGTGGAGCACTGTAGAAGCTTATGAAGCAATAGCTCCTTCATATAGGAGGAGGGCTTGGCCTATAGTTAGGCAGGCTGCAGGGCTTTGCAGAAGGATGGAGGTATTTCTAGACGCAGGCTGCGGCCCGGGGCATAATGCAGTCCTACTGCTCAGCGAGTACCCTAAGGCGAGGGGGGTGCTCATAGACTTATCCAAAGCAATGATTGAAAGAGCGCAATCATCCGTTGAACAAGCAGGGCTAAAGCATAGAGCGCTGCTCGTAGTAAGTGATGTGAGGAGCCTTCCGTTGAGGAGTGAATCAATGGAGCTCTGCTTATACATAGCCGTTATACATCACTTGCCGAAGAGGGCTTGGAGGATCAACGCATTGAGGGAAGCACGCAGAGTTCTTAAGGATGAAGGAGTAGTGCTCGTCACTTCATGGAGTATTACCCAAAGATCGTTCGTTAAGTGTGTAATGATGAACTTCCTTAAGAAGCTTGTTAAGCCATCCATAAGCCTGGGCGACTGCATTAAAGTGAGCGTAGTTAAGGGAGCCATCTACAGGAGATACTACCACTTATACATGTTGGGAGAGCTCAAGAGAGAAGTCCAGGGGTCAGGGCTCGCAGTAATTCAGGCAGGTAAATACGTTGCTCCGGGAAGAGCTAATGCTTTACAGAAAAACCTATTTGTAGTGGGGTTAAAGAAGTTCATAAAGGGCTGAGGCACTATTTAATGCGGAGCATACTTATGGAGAAGCGCTTAAGGAAGTTGAGCAGAGTGCTTTCAGGTGTAGCGCCAGTAGCAGTAATGACTGAACCCTATCCATGCCCTCACGGGAGGTGCCTCTACTGCCCAGGGGGCCCTGATCAAGGGACTCCGCAGAGTTACGTAGGCGAAGAGCCTGCTCTCATGAGAGCCATTAGAGTTAACTACGATCCATACCTACAGACTTTGAGTAGGCTTAAGCAGTATCACGAGGTGCTGGGCTACTTTCCATCTAAGGTAGAGCTAATAGTTATGGGCGGGACTTTCCCAGCCATGCCCAGGGGCTATCAGGAGTGGTTTATAGCCATGGCTTTAGAGGCCATGAATGACTACCCATGCAACAAGGCGCCTAAAACAGTGGGCTTAGCTAGCGCTCAGCTAAGGAATGAGACGGCAAGCGTGCGCTGCGTAGCTATGACTATTGAAACGAGGCCCGATTGGTCGCGCGAAAATCACATTGACTCCATGCTATACCTTGGCGCCACTAGAGTCGAGCTGGGGGTGCAGAGCATCTACGATGACGTGCTTGAGAGGGTTAGGAGAGGCCACACAGTTAGAGATGTTGTAGAGGCAACTAGAATAGCTAAGGACTCGGGGCTTAAAGTAACGTACCACTTAATGCCTGGGCTCCCCGGGAGTAGCTACGATAGAGACTTAGAGATGATTAAGGAGATATTCAGTAACCCGGATTATAGACCTGATTACTTGAAAATATATCCAACAATAGTTGTCAAGGAAACGGGACTATATGAGCTCTGGATTAAAGGCTCATATACCCCATATACGGATGAGGAAGCCGTTGAATTAATAAGCGAAATGTATAGGCATATACCTGAATACGTTAGAGTCATTAGAGTCCAGAGAGATGTGCCAGCAAAATACATTGAGGCCGGTCCTAGGAGGGGGAACTTAAGAGAGCTAGTTGAGGAGAAGTGCTTGGAGAAATGCATAGCTATTAGGGAAATAAGGTGGAGGGAAATAGGTAGGCAGATCTACAAGTTAAATAAAGCTCCTAGAGAGAGCTGCATTAAAATGAAGAGAATAGCTTATGAAGCTAGTGGAGGAATAGAAGTGTTTCTGTCAGTGGAAGAAGCATGTAGTGATGCATTAATAGGATTCCTAAGGTTAAGGATTCCCAGTGAGAGAGCTCACAGACTTGAGATAGACTCAAGTACAGCAATAGTTCGAGAACTACACGTGTATGGCTTAATGACTCCCATAGGCGCTAAGCCGCAGAGCATTCTGGAAACACAACACAAAGGCTTTGGGAAAAGACTGCTGCTTGAAGCAGAAAGGATATCTTTAGAGAAGTATGATAGGAGTAAAATACTGGTTCTTTCAGGCATAGGGGCTAGGGAATACTATAAGAAATTAGGGTACAGTAGGTTAGAGGGATCTCCATACATGGTCAAGCTCCTGAAGTAGGCTGCACTTTATAACAACGATATGAGTGTTTGGAGAATGTGATCCACTATGCGATGGGGTATCTGCCTATAGACGGAGGCCTACTCCATGCCCAATGATGAAGCAAGTGGCTCCATAGATAGGGCAACTCACTAACGAGAGCACCGTTAGTGGGGGAAAGCTCAAACTAGGCCTGTTTTAGCTTCAACGTATTATTTCGATAGCTGAATCCTCGTCTATGGCTCTTATGCTCCTCCTAGGCTTAATGCCTACAATAGAGCTTGGCTTAACTCTTCTAATAAAGTAGTCGGTCATCAATGGCCGTAGAACATCCTCCTTTAATCCTTCATCAATGACTCTCCACACTTCTCTAGGATTATCATATATTAATGCCTTGCCTGCGGACACTACTACGATCTTGCTTACAGAGTTCCTCAAATCCATGTATGGAAGAACAGCGTTATTAAAAGACTCTACTAGAACTAAGTCTCTTCCCTCCGCCAGTTCCTCTAAGCAGTAGCTTAGTTCGATTGACGCTTCCCGCGATGTAAGCAGGCTCAAAAGAGTCTTTAAGTCAATTGCTTCAGCGTTCAATTCCTCAGCCAAGGAATTTATTTCATCTCTTAAGAACCTAGGTACTTTAGCTATATTCTCTTTTACTAGGAAGTGGCTCGACGCCCCCTCCCTACACTTGCTCACTCTGCTGAGAACTATTCTAGAGAATTGGTTTTCCATGCCTCTATAGAATGACTCCATTGAATTGAGGTAGGGCTCTACGTCCAGCGGTGATAGGAGGAGGTCTATTGGGTTAACCAAGCGTAATTCACTTGGCTTGACTCTAAGTAGCTCAGCGTATAGAGAGACGTCGTGCCCTAAGAGCAGCTTTAACTCCCTGCTTATCTCAACAGTGTGATACTGTGTCCATGCATCGTGGCCTGCAACAGGCTTATATATCGATACTCTAAGCCCCTTGCTTAAGGCGTAGTTAGCTGCATTATACGTAAACCACGTCTTTCCGCTATCAAAGGTTAGTAAGCCCGTTATAAGGACCACTTTAGTCAATGCTAACACCAGCTATTCCTTAATGGCTCACATTAATTTCCTTTCCCCACCTCAATCTTGGCTGAACGCGTAAGCATTTTGATCTGAGTCGAGGCTCTGGGCTTAGCAGCGTCCACTAATTCCCGCATTAAGTGAAATGCATCGCCAGCCGTATTCTTAATGCTCCAGTCAATGGCGCTCAGCGGATTCCCTCCACTTAAGTCTATAGCTAAGTGATTCAAGCTATCACCAGTTAAGCTCCTCTAGGCATTAACGGAGCTCTTAAGTAATTAAGTTATTTTGAGCAGTGCAATGTAGTGCAATGAGTGGGTGCACGGAAGCCCCGCTTGCTTCCACAGAACTCCGGTAATGCTTTTAATAAGGGGAAGAGTATTCGAGATAGTGATGCAAGGCGATAGCTGTGGCATTAAAGGCTGATAGATGTCTCTTAATAGCTAGGTTTCAGCCGCTTCACTACGGGCACTTAGTAGCGTTAAGAGATGCCTTCAGTAGGTTCGATGAAGTCATTGTAGTCATAGGTATGGCTAGCCAAAGCCACACGCCCGAGAACCCATTTACAGCTGGAGAGAGAATACTCATGGTTAGAGAGACAGTTAAGTGGGACAACATGCCTTTAGATAAAGTAATAACTGTAACTCTCCCAACTATTGAAGTAAGTAGAGTAGCTGTACATTACGTAAAGCTCTACTCCCCCCCATTCACTTCAGTAGTAACGCTTAACCCAATAGTTGAAAGGATCTTTAAGGAGGAGGGTTATGCAATAATGCGCCCCCCTGAATACAACAGGGAAGTATATAGAGGGTCTTACATTAGGAAGCTAATGGCTGAAGGAAGCCCTAAGTGGAGGGAGTTAGTTCCAAAACCTGTGGCAGATATAGTGGATTCAGTTGATGGAGAGTCGAGGGTATCGATGCTCTATAGGGACAGAATACCAGGCTACCACTGGGAGTGAGAAATGATCAGGTTTAAGTGCTCATTAACTGGCCTATGTTGTAAAGCATCTCCTATAACTCTCCAATCATTTGAGGAGATGCTGGTTAGTTTATTAGCGGAATCTATGAGCATTGATGTAGAGATAGCGCCTGCTTACACAATCTACGATGCTTTAAGCAATCAATGGATAGCGCTGTCTTACACGCTGTACTTAAATGATGACAATAGATGCCCCTTCCTATCGAAGAACAATATGTGCTTACTACACAGCATTTACAAGCCCTTTATTTGCAGAACCTATCCATACGTCCCCAGAGAAGTACAGTACTTAGTTAACTCCGAGCTAAAGCTAATTATTCCACAAGTCGTTTACGGAGTTTCCACTAGGTGCCCAGTTATAGAGGCTCACAAGCCGCTTATAAGCAAGTACTTTGAAGCCGACGCGAACTTCATAAAGGAGTACATGCCTAATGAGTATAGGGCAGCGATGGAGGCTGAGAGGGCTAGGTTAGTCATTACGACACTGCTGTCTAACTTGTGGAGGGAGGGTTTAGTGGAGTTGATGCAGAAACCTCCTCCCATGGGCTCCGATAGATTCATTAATGCATACTCTTTGCTCCAAAGGTATAACCCTAGACTTCCCTATATTTTAGGAATCCACGGCGTCGTTGAAAAGATCAAGTTAGCTAAAGCGGCAAACGATTAATATCCCTCCGCCAATGCATCAAATCTATGGGTGTAGTCCTTGATAGATCTCCTTGAGAAGCTAGTAATACTCAAAGCGCTTTTTGAGAAAGACAAGTGGAGTTTAAGGGAGCTCTCTTGGAGAACGGGCATCAGCGAGGAGCGATTAATTGAAGTGATCAACGAGCTTTGCGAAAGCTATGTTATTCAGAGAGACGGGGAGTTTATTGCAATTGCTTCAAGAGATAATCCAACAAAGATCAAGCCGTGGGGCTGGAGCATCCGCCACGAACTAGTAGTGGGGTCTACTCAAGTGTATGCAAGGGGCTTAGCCCCCTGGAGCATTGTAATTGCTGAACACCAGATCCACGGCTATGGCCGTCATAAGAGGGTGTGGGAATCTAACTTGGGTGGAATATGGGCTACTGCAGTAATAAGCTTGCCAGCCGATAAGTCTCCTTACCTAAACATAGCGATTCCTCTAGTTCTGCAAAGAGTTTTAAGGAGTATCGGGGTAAAGACTTGGATCAAGTGGCCCAACGACATAGTTTTTGAGGAAAGAAAACTTGGCGGAACATTAATTGAGGGAGTAGCGTTTCAGGACTCTATTACTGTCTACGTAGGAGTAGGCGTTAATGTCAACAATTATGTCGGAATTCCTGAAGCAACTTCATTAAAGAAGATCATTGGGCTAACTCCGAGGAATAGAGTGCTAGCTCCATTCATTGGTTACTTAGCTAGAGTAGCTAAGCTAGTTATTGAGCCAAGCAAGCTCGTTGACGAGTACTTAAGTAACTTAACTACGTTGAATAGAGTGGTGGTTGCTGAAACCACTGATGGAATTGTTGAGGGAAGAGCCGTAGAAGTAGATGAGTACGGCTCGCTAATTGTGTCGACAAAGAGTGGGGCGGAGGTAAAGCTTGAGCCGTGGAGAGTCATTAGGTTAAGGCACTTGGATTAACTTAAGTAAAAGCAAGCTGCCACTTCTTCAAGGCTTGCACTGGGAATAGGGCCTCGACGAAGTATCGCCTTCTACAACTTCCTTATACTTGTGAGACTTCATTCCATAGAGTTTTCCAGCGAAATGCGAAACTATTGCTATCAAATCCTCGACGAGCTCTTCTTGTAGGGTCTTCTCTTCATGGTTTATAACTTCTGCCTCAGTCCTAAAACTGAGAAAAATCTTTCATTGTTTCGAATCCAAACCTCGTAAGTCTATTTCATAGGCAACCACTACTTTTGAAACCCTCCTTTCAGAGACCATTTCCAAGAGCTTTAGGAAGTTCTTCCTCTCTTCATTGAGTCCGGAGCCTATGTCTGCTAAGACTTGGATTTCTCCATAGCTTTTTCCTTAGCCTAGCTTAGGATGAGCAGTTTTGTCTCTCTAAGCCGTCTTTTCGAGTTAAAGAAGAAACCCTTGCATATGCTGGCTACGGCCAGATGCGTCTTCCACCGACGTATGTCTCAAGGATCTTTATATTTCTCAACTCTTTTTCTTCGATTGTAAATGGATCTTTATCAATTATTATGAAGTCCGCCAGCTTGCCCTCCGTGAGATCCGCAAGATCTTCGTCAAACATAATGCGTGCCGAGCCCCAAGTATATGCTTGAAGGGCTTCCTCTAATGTTAAGCTTTCTCTAGCTGTGCTCTCGTAGTATGAGATGCCTTCGTATCTCCCTCTAGTGACTGCAGCATACACAGTCTCCCACGGGTTAAGCGGCTCAACGGGGCTGTCTGTCCCAAACCCCATTACGATTCCCTTCTCCATCATTGACTTAAATGGGTATAGCCAGCGCATCCTCCTCTCTCCAAGCCTTTTCCCAGCCCACCAATCAGTTATTATGAAGTGAGGCTGCACTGAGACAGCGATGCCTAGCTTGGACACTTCATCAACTTGGTCTTCCCTTATAACAGAGGCGTGCTCTATCCTATGCCTCCTGAGTTTAACTTCTCTAAGTCTCTTGAGCGCGCCGAGAATCACGTCTATTGCTCTATCGCCGATCCCATGTATTGCCACCTGCAGTCCAGCCTCGTGAGCCTCCTTAACTATAGACTCAAGGACTTCTTCGCTAATGCTTGGATAACCGCTTGTCAATGGATCGTCTGAGTATGGTTCCGTAAGCCACGCTGTTCTGGCCCCAAGGCTTCCATCAACGAGTATCTTAACTCCCATTATTTTAAGTACGTCGTCGCCGAATCCTCTCCTCACGCCAAGCCTCTTAAGGGCCTCCAGCATCTCCCGGCCGTTGCTTACGCGTCTTCCAGGGGTTAAGTAAACTCTTACCCTAATCGAGAGCCTCCCATCCCCCCTCAGCTTGCTTAACGCTTTCAGCGATCTTTCATCACAGCTTACGAACCCAACTGTAGTGACGCCTTGCGACGCCGCGTAACGAGCGGCATCCTCAATGAATTTCTCGTAATCGCTCTCCGTTAGAGTCTCCTTTAGCTTCTCCCTAGCGTTATCGAAAGCCTCTTCCTTCACGACTCCTGTGGGAACGCCGCATTCGTCTCTCACTACATTGGGTGAATCTACGTTCAGTAATTCCGTTAACTCCATAGCCCTCGTGTTTAAGACGGCTGCATGTAAGCAAGTTCTTGTAAGCATCACTGGCTTATCTCTTACTACCTCGTCGAGATCCCATCTTGTAGGCCATCTCTTCTCCTTGAATAACTCCTGATCCCATCCATGCCCAAGTATCCACGCAGCCCCTGCTTTCTCAGCATGCTTTCCCAACTTCTCCTTTAATTCAGCTATGCTTCTTACGCCACTTAGATCGAGCGTGTTTAAATGCATCCCGAGTTCATCTAGATGCACGTGGGAGTCTATGAAACCCGGTAGAACTACTCTCCCACCAAGATCTACTAGTTCACCTCCAAGCATTTTAACGGCTGCCTCAACCACTTCCCTGCCTCCAGCATAGATGACTCTTCCATCAGCAACAAGTAGAGCTTCAACTCTTCTAAGAGGCTTAAAGGATGCATATATAGTTCCATTTACGAATCCTGCGAGCAATCAATCACCTAGTTAGCACAGTTCACGAAGAGCTCATTTAAATAAGTAACCCCGCGATCAATTCATAGCTCAATCAGGCGTTTAATGGGGAGCGCCTTAGAGCCTAGTCGAGGGAATGCTTGGAGGCTGACGTAGCTGCTAACTGCTCAGGGACGCCGGGTTGTAGTAGAGTTAAGAGAGGTTTTGAAACCACTTCTCCCTCAGCTTTTAGTTCGAGACTCCATAAGTTCAATAACGGGGAGGTACAGCTTGCTAACTCCACTGCTCCAATACTATCGGCCGATGGCAGATATGCGTAGTGCATTAAGCATGAATGATAAGATGGATGCGCCTCCTTCAACCGTTCACGAGCTGCGAAGCCCGTGGGGCGAAAGCCCCCCAATGAAGTGGGGAAGAACTGGCGTTACGGAAGCTAACGCTAGGTTAGAACAGTCTGTAGGGTGCTGAGGCTGGCACTGGTTGTTTAGAAATAGGTGAATGCATGTACATTGTATAGAAGACCGTACCTTATATATTACTGGCAAGCACTAATATACTCCTAGCGCTTAAATGGTGTGTATACTCAATGAAGGAGAGACTTGCGCTGCCGGGGAATAGTTCTTTAGTGGAGTTCGTAGTCAAAAGATCTAGGGATAGCTTTTTCTCTAAGCTAAGTGAGCTATCGTCATCTAAAATAATCTTGGAGGTAATACACATACCTAGTGTAGAGAACTACATGGTTTTCGCATATTCCTATGGCAGGGACATAGATAAATGCATTGCTTCAATACTTAGTGATGAAAAGTACCTCACTAGAAGCAAAATAAGGAGTATAAGTCGTTGGGAGGATAGAGGATTGCACTACATTATAGCAGTTAAGTCTAAGTGCGAATTCTTTAAGATAGCCGAGGATAGCGATGTAGCCATTCTTTCACCATACATCTTTGACAGAGGCTGCAGGAAGTACGTAGCTTTAGGCATGCGGGCGGATTTAGAGGACTACATTGAGAGAGTGCTTAAGTACTATGGGGAGAAGTACGTGTCGTACAGATGGATAAATAGATTGGATCACATAAGCCACATTCTATTAAAGAGGACTATGTTGAGCATAATATTTGAAAAACTCACTGATGTAGAGCTTAAAGTACTTCAGCTAGCGTACAGACACGGGTACTTCGATTACCCTAGGAGAGTGAGCCAGGAGCTCATAGGGACATCTATAAACTTATCGAAAGTCACAGTGAACATTCACTTGAGGAAAGCTTTTAAGAAGATCGTTGGAGAGCTTATGCGCATAAAGGAGCTCTAATCTCACTGTAGTTAAAGCGAGATCCTTGTAAATTCCACTTACCTCCAGTTGCTCGGCATTCAATAATTCACCGTCCCCCAAGCGCGACTTCTGCTTCCCCGCCTTCAGCATTAAAGTTGATCGCCAATATATGTATTTCTGTAGAACTATCGATTCTATAGATTTTATTCTCCTCGCCTAAGTCAACAGTGATCACGGCTCTTAGCATTTCTCCATTTATCGATAGAATTGCCTTAGCCTTATTCAACAATGGTATATCGTATAGGTGCATCCTCAAGTTATTTAAGTTGACGTGCTTTCCCCCAATGATCTCTACGTAAATCCTTTTAGCGTAGTCCACTTGAGGCCTAGCGACTTCAACTATGCTCACTTTGCTTAAGCCCAGAGCCTCAGTTAATTCATTGCTGAGTAGACATGTGTTGCGCAGGCTAGTTGTTCTTGACACTATTCCAGGGGCTTTTACTCCATTGCTAGCCGTGATCAAGACGTAGTCCCCTACTGAAACGCCGACTGCTTGAGCTAAGTCCTCTGCTAAGGCAACGCCAATCCCCTTTAGTTCAGCTGAGCTGACGGCAATAGCTTTAGCCAAAAGCTCTCTCCCTCAAGCACTAACGTATGCAAAGTCTCGCTATATTAATCCCCTGAGCCAACGCCTCTCTTCAATTGAAGCGGGCGCGCATTAAAAGCCGGAGGCTGGGACTCTACTCAGGGGGGTGTTGTGCCTAGTAGAGTGCAGTTAAGCAAGCCGCCCAGCGACTTACTTGGCAAGAGTTGTTACGAGGTATTAGAGGAGTTTCTCTCAGCTCTTGTAGCTAGTGGTGCAAGTGATAGCACTGTTAAATCCTATAGAGCCGCTATAGTGGATTTCCTCAACTTCGTGGGCGGTAAAGATTTATTGAGCATTACGCTCAGCGACTTGAATAAGTGGAGGGTTGAGAGGCTTAGGAAGGGGTTCCCTAAGTCTAGGAGCTTAGATAAGTCTTCTTGGGCTACGACTCTACACTACTACAGTATCTTCATCAGGAGGTTCTTTGAGTGGCTTGGAATAGACTTAGGGATTGCTCCAGTAAAGAGGCCTGTGAGGAGGATGAATGTGCTTAGTGAAAGCGATGTAAGTAGGCTTTTAGATTCTTCAATTGATTTACTGGACCTTATAGTTTTAAAGCTTATGCTTGAAGCAGGCTTGAGGAGCAGAGAGCTTGTAGGCCTGAGGCTTGGCGACATAGATTTTGAATCAGGTGAAGTCACTGTTAGAGAAGCTAAGTACGGTAGAGTTAGGAAAGTCCTAGTTACAGAGGAAGTCATTGAGTTACTGAAGAAGTGGAGTGAGTTGAGGAAGCTTAAGCCCATGGATAGAGTTATTCCTTTAAGCTACAGCGGTCTCTACAAGAGGGTGAAGAAGGCGGCGTCTAGAGCAGGCCTTGATCCAAGGGTTGTCAGGCCCCATGTCCTTAGACACACTTTCGCCACCTTAGCTCTAAAGAGGGGGCTGGACGTGTTCTCCCTGCGGAGACTAATGGGTCACAGCGACTTGAAGACTACTGAGGCCTACGTCCACTTAACTCTAGAGGACTTGAAGGACAGCTATAGAAAGGTCTTTGAATCCAAAAAGCCCCTGCTTAACGCCGGTGAAGTAAAGTACTGCCCTATGTGCGGTAGAGAGAGTGTGCCAGGCGCCAAGTACTGCATTTACTGCGGCCACGAGCTCCCCACAGCTAGCTTAAGCCCACTCTCAAGAGCTCATGCCTAGTTACGAGCCCGCCAACCAATAGGCAAGGAGCCTCAGCCTTATAGAAGGAAGGCCTGCGCCGTATGATAGGAGTGTAAAGCGTGCTCCACCCCTGGAAGTGCACTCAAGTACTCTGGGCCCTGAGCCCCCAGGCTACAGACAGCGGCGTCGGGCTATTGGGAGTGGCAGGCTGAACCCCTCGGAGAAGCCCCCTCGGGGCTTACACCCCCACTCCATCAACCCCGTCTTCTACGGGAGCCCTCCCCCCACCCGAGTCTCCCCGGGTGGAGTTGGCCGCCTCTTTTCGGGGAGGGGTTCGCGCTTAGATGCCTTCAGCGCTTACCCCCTACGGCGTGGCTGCCCGGCTTTGCCCAACCGGACAACCGGTACACTATAGGCCGCGGCGCCCCGTTCCTCTCGTACTGAGGGCACCTTCCCCTCAGGCGGCCCGCACCCCCCGTGGGTAGAGCCCGACCTGTCTCACGACGGTCTAAACCCAGCTCACGTTCCCCTTTAATGGGCGGGCTTAGGGGGTGGGCTGGAGCTAAACT
>CALIML010000011.1 GCA_938045475.1 uncultured Sulfolobales archaeon | reverse complement strand
GTCTGTGTAAAGCAGTAGTACTCCAGGATGCTTCGTTGCTTCAAGTGAGAGGCCTGGGTCTAGTTCATATAGTGCATTGCCGACTTCCTCTTCGCATAGCGCGTAGTTTCCAGGCCTGCAAGTGACTATGAACACGTTCCTCAATGAGTCAGCCACCTGAGACTGGGGGCATTACTTCAACTAAGTCTCCGTCGCTCAGCTGTTCATTAATGCTTCTCGGGGATGCTCCATTGATGATAACAATGTACTTGCCTAGGAATTCCTCCACTGAGCTAGAGATCCTTGGAAAGCGCTCAATGATTTTTGCAATTAAATCCCTTAAGCTACTGCGCTCAGCTAACTCAAAGAATGCCTCGCCAACACCAGCGATATCCCTAGCCATCATTAGGAACTTAACGTTAATCCTCAATCACCTACACCCACAGTATTGTTAATTAATTGAAGCTAATAGCTTTTAACTGCTACTGCTCAACATAATGCTTTCAGCACGCCCACCGTTCCGACTTAGCGCTATCCTTCGTTACGCTTTGATCTACCTTTATTCCAGAGGCACTTCAGCTTGCTTTGAAGATGCGAAAGTTGATGAGCTTTACGCTAGAACGCTGGACAAAGCTTCAAAGCCCCTTAAGGCTAGCGAATATTCCGCAATCCTGTTTCTGAACGAAAGACGTGGTTTGCGTGATAAGCTGGAGTTCAACGGCACTAACTACGTGTTGGGCCTTGTGCAGCGGTAGTCAATCCTGCTTTGTCAAGCAATTATCTGAGTGATGCTGATGACATTCATGAGGGATCTTGAGTACGGGATGGTGGGAAAATCTTTAATTTTTCATGCTTTTAAGATATTCTACTGCCGAGAAAAAGTTGTTGAAAACTTTGATTCTCTGCTACTTTGTAGAGGCCCTCTGCCTTATGATTGAGCCGCCCGGTATTAGTGCATTAATTCCGTCTTTCCGCTCAACGAGCGTGGACATTGTTGATACGTCCTTTACTTTGACCTCATCCTCGCCCGCGACATCTATTACGCCTATTTTCCGTTTGCGGCGTTGGCCCTACTTGTGGAACCTCCCCCATCATCCGCAGGGCGTGGGGCCTAGTCGAGCCTAACGCTACTTGGCCCCCATCTGCATACTCTAGTCATCCTAGCCTTCCTCACTGCAAATCAGATCATTAGAAGCTATGTATTTAAACACCCTCTGCTCAGCTCCTTCAAGTATTTAAGCATGTCTACAAGCGTTTAAACCCATCATTGTATGCGGCGCAGTCTCCGCAAAGGAGGAGGCCTGTGCAATGAAAGATGACGCTAGGCCAGAAGAGCGAACCCAGCCTAGCTTAAAAAGCTTCGCCATATCCTCTTCTACTGCCTGATCTTCTCCACGGGATTAAGCTTTCTTCGCCAACGTAGCTTCTGGATAATCTGTGTACTCGGCCTCTGTACATCAGTGCCTCACAATTTGGCTTCCTCAACGATTTTCTCTGCAACTTTCTTCACGTCGTCATCGGAGACGTCGAAAGTTAACACCATTGGTATGTCATTTGTTAAGACTATTTCGTAATCAATTCTCGCCCCAACGTGCTCCAGGATCTTCGAAGCACACCTCAGTCCACACCCGTTTATAACGATGTTCTTCTTAGCCTTCAACGCGATTTTAACGTGTGCTTCTGAGCCAGTAGCGACTGCAGCTGTGCAGCAAGTCCTGCCCTTCCCCATGTAAGTAAGCAGGTTCCCGGCCTTGTGTGCTATCTCACCGACGTTAACCGCGCCGCTGCAGACCCAGATCATGTTCTCGTCCTCAGCTACATTGTGGCAGCAATCCAATATCCTTACCTCAGTGATTCGCTCCGCTTTTCCCTGCTCTACTTTCATCACCTAACACCACACATGCTATTCACTTTTTGAAACAGGTTACAGATGAGTAAGTGGATTTATAAACTTTACTCTATATAAGCTAAGACAGCGTTTTTCTGGCAGATGATTTTTCTAACAGAGAGTTCTAGCAGTATTAAGAGCTTTAACATTTTAAAGAATTACGAGGGCACGGCCTTACATCGGACCCCTATTGTTATTTCGAGAAGCTGAAGAAGAGCACATGTAGAGCATGCAGTCTTCTTTTAGCTTTGTTATTTCAAGAGACTTAGTTGAGGCAAAGGCGGATGAAGTAGCGGAACATATCTATGGCGAGGCCCCAGAAGATCCCTGAAGTTCTTCCCCACGACCATGGTCTTCTCTTTTAGGTATCTTAAAGTGACTCTCCTTCCCCGCTGGATAGTATTCCCCGCCGTGCTCCCTCACTATATGTGCTACTTTCGCGAAGTTCCCTGGGCCTAGGAACTTGCGGGGCTTGATCTCCCAGTACTCGCCTTTATCTATGAATTCCAGCAACTCTTTCAGATCCTCTGGGAAGAGAGCTGAGGGATGCGGCACAGTCCCCGTGGTCGTTGGAGCTGGCGGCAGAGTAGGCGTTGCTGGAGGAGTTATTGGCTGCCCAAGCCAGTTGTCTAAAACACGCTCCGCCATAGCTAGGGCTTCGCGGAAATCCTCTTCTGTGCATTGATCTGGGAGACGGACTGTAAGCTCAAGGTATTTACGCACGTGCTCCGTCTCACTTCCCGGAATACGCTGCGTAATGCCCTTCCCAATCCTAAACTCTACCACTCTGCTCATCTCAACACCACCTCCATGATCTTAGGCCCGGCCACCCCTAATAAACCGCTCCCCAGACTGGTGGCTGATGACACGATGTCGACATTTCGCAGGAGGAGAGCTATGCTCAAGCTCTAGAATCTAAACAGCAGTCTAATAGCCTTTGAAGCAATCTTAGCGGCAGCTGCGGCATTAGTGAAGGCTTCTTGATGTGAAGCAGTTAAGTGATGTTTGTGCGTAAGTACGCAGTTAATAACTTTGTGGTTAGGTCTCTATATTGCTTCAAGAATTCCTTACCGTGAAATGGCGTGGACGAGCTTCTGGTAAGGTAAAGTACAAATCCAGCTTCAAGTTTAGATAGTTAAGTTAGTGAGGGAAGCGTAATGACGTCTTTGTTGAAGAAGATAGTTGATAGTTACATGCAGAAGGCTCCTGAGTTGAAAGAGTTTTGCGACAGGTGCCTTAGGACGGAGAGGTGGGGCAGAAGCGTTGTTTTAATGATTGTTGATGCTGCCTTTACTTCAATAGGCTTAAACTACTTTACGACAATTGTTCCAAAAGTTGAGGAATTCAATAGGAGGTTTGTGGAGAGCGGGAGAGTGAGGAGCTTAAGGGAGCTTGCAGAAGCGGATTTAGAAGAATTGATGAGTGTTTGGAGGAATAAGAGGTCGTGGGCTGTCGCTAAGGGCGCAGCTTCCCACTTATCGACTCTAAGCAATGACGATAGGAAGGCCCTCAGGGATTGGGCTAGGAATGCGAAGCTTGATAAGTGGAGGGAGGATCCAGTTGGGAGAATTAAGGGGGTTGGGCTAGTGACACTCCAGTACTTGAGAATGATGGGTGGTGTTGACACAGTGATGCCTGATAAAATCGTTAAGAGAGTGATAAATGAAATCCTAGTTAAAGCCGGGTTAAAGCCCGTGAACAACGACATGGAGTTCATAAAGAAAGCTGAGGAAATTGCTTTAACTTGCGGGTACAGGCCCATAGAGCTCTGCTGGATGACCTGGCTTATTCAGCCTGAGGGGAGATTGATGAGAGTGGAGAAGTACTCAAGCATTCTTTCGAAAATCTAAGTTACAAGTACTTACCTACACTCCTCTCCCACTCAAGATCCTTCAAGCATTGCACCACGCGCTTCCAAAGAATATAGGCTTAAGCAGATTCCGCAAACGCTCCATCAATTATTGCTAAAGCATGAGCTATGCGTGAGGAGCCGAAGTCACCTTTATTAAAAAGAGTTCAATTAAATCCGTTAGGGGAGCTCCGTGCCCTGTGGATGCTGTAAGTACTTCCTTAAGTCTATACTTGAGATCACTATGTCCGCGAGAACTGTGGCCAGAGAGTTGAGGTTCTGCGGAGATAGCTGGGGACTTTGTTGAACTGCGGTGAGCCTTCATGGAAGCTGCTTCTAATACTGGGAGAAGCAAGTATATGTCCATGAGGCTCGTCACGTTCGAGGAGTACTTGGAATACGTCAAAGCTCACAGCTTTGTACGCATAGGAGACGTGGAGATACCTATTGGTAGACTTCATAGGGTTGATAAGTATCAGCCCGAGGAATTCCCTCTAGAGACAACGACTGTGTGGTCTTTTCCAGATAGAGGGGGTTGGGCTACGCATAGAGGCGACTATAGGGGTAATTGGGCTCCCCAAATACCTAGGAACCTCATTCTACGTTACAGCAAGCCGGGCGAGGTAGTTTTAGATCAGATGTGTGGAAGCGGTACAACACTGATTGAAGCCAAGCTACTGGGGCGCAACGCTATAGGCGTGGACATTAACTACGAGGCCGTCATACTTACGCTGGATAGGCTTAACTTCACGTATATGCCCTCAGGTGGAGATTATAGAGAGCCCGCCATCAAGGTGTACCATGGAGACGCCAGGAACTTGGACTTAATTGAGGATGAGTCCATTGATTTAATAGCCACTCACCCGCCTTACGCTAGCATAATACCGTACTCCAAGGGCAAGAGAGTAGAGGGCGACTTATCTCAAGTATCTAGCCTAGAGGAATACCTGGAGGGCATGCGTGAGGTAGCTCGAGAGAGCTTTAGAGTACTGAAGCCCGGGAGGTATTGCGCTATACTAATCGGCGACACTAGAATGAGTAGGCACTACGTCCCAATAGCGTTTAGAGCAATGCAGCAGTTCCTCGAAGCAGGCTTCATACTGAAGGAGGATGTAATCAAGCTTCAATGGCGCACCAAGGTCACTGGCAGGAAGTGGGCAGGCCTAGCGAGGACTGCTGAGAAGTGCTGGGTTGAGAAGCCCAAGGATAAACGCCGCTGGACAGACTTCTACCTAATAGCTCACGAACACCTCTTCATATTTAGAAAGCCGGGCGAGAATGAAGATCTTGAGGACTATGGGTATAGCGTGAAGTGGTGGTAAGCAAGCGCGGAAATGCGTGGAGAACCAGCAGCATGAATATGAAGAGCTCATGTGCAATGCCGTAATTGATTAAGGAGGTCGAAAGGCAACGACTTGATTCTTTAAGAGAAGGGGAGCTGGCTTATGGAATGGCGCTGTTGCACTTCCGCCAGCCATATGATAAACCATGGGGGAACGATCTAAGCCTTAAGAAGTGTTCATCTGAACATCTGAGAATGCCTAAACATTGTCCAGACCTTAGTAAGCCCTAAATTATTACTGAAGCCAGAGTTAGCTACGACCAAGGGAGGTAGGGAAGGCGAGGAGTAATGATGAAGTCTTTCTTAATGGCCGTAAGGTAGTAAAACCGGTGAACGTTACGGCTTGCCTCTAGATGTAAGCTAGTCTCGCAGACATTGGATGGCGTACTTAAGGAATTTCTGGATTTAACTAAGTATGCGTTAGTTGAGTACGCCATCTAATGTTTCAGTAATTATTGAACTACGGCTACAGGCTCCGTTGATGTGGGGACCATAGAGGCCGCGGAGGCGTTAGCGAGAGGGGAACTTCTCGTGCGCAACACAGAGGTATTCCTGAGGTCGCTGGGATAGATTTTCCTTCCCGAACTTCAGCCATCCAGCGACGACAGGAATAGCGATCCATGAAGCGATCGATGCTGCGACTGCCCAGGGCTGCTGGATTAGCCCTAAATACGAATGGGCCGTAGAACTTGACTCCAGCGCCACGCCTAAACATTAAGACCAAGATCGTAGTAAAGACAGCTGCACATACGAGGGATGTAAGTAATGCTTGAGCAAGCTCTACAAGCTCCCCCAATACATATGCGCTAGAAGCAAGTTTAAGAAGCTTAAGACTAAGTCAAAGTACTTTATCAAAGGATTTCATGACGTGATGGCCACGCAAGCTTTCGTAGCGTCAATCACTACTCTTGGAGCCTCCTCCGGATTAGATACATTATATGTCGAGTACATCGCATCTATGCACCAGCACCACTGGGATCGGCGTTGAACGCAGCGTCAATGGGTTTAAGTCCCTGTGCACGAGTATTAACCGCTTTACTTCAGCTTCTTTAGCAACCCTCACGGCATCGCCTACAGTGCTATGGCCGTACTTTAAAGCATCCTCCCTAAACTCGTTGTCCGCGCTTGCCTCATGGATTAGCGCACCACATCCCCTTATTAAATCAATGAAGTTGGCGTTAGGGGATGAATCGCCTGAGTACGCTATGCACTTACCATCAATGTCGAATCTAAGCATTAGTGCTGGAACTGGGTGTATAGCACTTATGGCTGTTAGAGTCGCATCGCCTAGCCTTAATTTACTTCCATCCTCAATTGCCCTAAACTCCATTATGGAGGAGTAGCCCGGGATGCCAATGCTCCTCAGCAGTTCATTAATGGCTTCGTAGACGTCTTTAAGGCCTACAACTCTAATCCTAGTCCCTAAGCGCTTAGCGTGTATAAGCATTGTGGGGAGGCCTAGCAAGTGATCTCCATGCCTGTGAGTGACGACTACATAGTCTAAGTCATTAACATCGTAGGGAGTGCACATCCTTAAGGAGCTGTAGGTGCATTCACCAACATCTATCAAAATCCTATTGCGCTCACTCACAAGCAGCAATGACGTATGGTTCATAAATGGGTTTGAAGCCCAGCCACCCAACCCTAAGAGGAAGAGCTTAACCACCTTAAATCCCCAAACAACTGTAGTCAATTAACCCTTAATGAGCTTTAAGACCCTGCAGCCATTATCAACAGAGCTCAAATGTCTTTCGGCCAAGTGATTACGCACATAGTTAAGGCCTTCCTACAGTCGTCAAGTAGTCCACCATTTTATAACTGCTCGTTCCGCCTTTGCTTTAAGTGCTTCATTAGTGGCCTTCGGGAACGATAGAGACGCGCTCACGCCCTGAGATCTAACGTTATGACGTGCTCACTCAGTTCATTTAAATTGCCACTCATAGAGCACGCTTTAAACGGCAATGCCCTTCACTACGTAAGTCAAATGTTATTTAATGATAATGCTTCTCACAGCGAGCCTTCCAATAACTCTACTAGCTTGATCCTTAACTTTTCATCTTTAGCTGTATGATCGAAGGATAGCTCCTTGTCCATCCACCCACGATAAAAGTTGGAGTGAAAAGCTCCAGCTGCCCTGACAACGAGGAGTTCCTGGAAGCGCTTAGGGAAGTTGAGGAGGGTGGTGGAGATACGTGAATGCCTTTAGCTTTTGATAACTTGCTTAGTCTTTAAAGCAGCCTATGTAGAGAAAAGTACGTGAGGAGAGCTGCATGAGAAGTGAAGCTATTCCCCTGCTTCTCCTAGCACTACTCTTAATGATATCAATCGACCCCCAGTTGTTTAAACCAATTGAAGCACAGGCTTTCACAACGATCTACATTAGAGCTGACGGGAGCATCGACCCGCCGGCTGCTCCGATAATGAGGGACGGCAGCACATACACTCTTACAGGCGACATCTACGGTAGAATAGTTATTGAGGGAAGCGATATCGTAGTTGATGGAGCTGGTCATACGCTATTTGGAGACGAGCCCTATAGTGGAATAAGCCTAGCTAATGTAGTGAACGTGGCGATAAAGTCGTTTAATTTCGTGAACTTCGGGAATGGAGTTGAGCTCTCAAACGCTTCGAGGAGCACGGTATCATGGAATAACATGACTTGGGCCAAGTACTGTGGCATAGTTTTGAGAGACTCATCGAGTAACGTGGTGAGAGAGAATAACGTGGCGTTAGGAGAACCACACATCCTCTGGTTTGCGAGCGGCATCTACCTAGAAAGATCGTCGGGTAATGAAGTGGCGGGGAATAGCGTTATGTCATTCGATCAAGGCATTACCCTCCTAAACTCCTATAACAACACAGTATATGGAAATAGCGTGGCCTTTAACGACAATGGCTTCTACATTAGGAATTCTTCGAACAACAAGATCTATCGCAACTCAATCATACGTAACGATGTACAAGTTCTCATAGTCTATGGGGAGCCTCGATCAGTCAATACTTGGGATGACGGCTATCCATCAGGAGGGAACTACTGGAGCGACTACATGGGTAGGGATGCTGATGGCGATGGAATAGGCGATGAACCGCTCGTCATCGATGATGGAAATATCGATAGGTATCCACTAATGAATCCCCCGACTCAAGCTCTTCCACCGCCAATAATGATCATCGTTAACACTCTAACTCTAACCAAAACCAATACTTTAACTGAGACAGCGACACATACAAC
>CALIML010000010.1 GCA_938045475.1 uncultured Sulfolobales archaeon | reverse complement strand
TGCCTGCGCCTGGGTGTCCAGCTATAGCAATTAGAGAACCTGGTGCTAAAGAATCTCCAATAAACTTATCTAGGCCCTCTATCCCCCAAGTAAATCTCTCCACATTGCTGCACCACATTACATTGAGTACATTTGCTACATCATATATTTAATGGAATTGGTTAAAATTATTTATGGAATGACTACTTCAGAACTCCTTGCTTCACGCAATTTAAACATCTACATCCAATAGAGTTAATTAAAGGCTTTACTTAAGGAAGGTATTGTAGCTGATGGGGGGGAGCCCATGGGTATTATTGATGAATTACGTAAAAAGCCTTTCTCAATAGTTGGCCACCGTGGTGCTGCTGGAGTAAAGCCTGAGAACACTGTTTCAAGCATATTATACGCCTATAGTAATGGGGCGGACGTAGTTGAAGTAGATGTAAGGTCTACGCGCGATGGATTCCTAATACTTCTCCACGACGAAGACTTCTCAAGGGTATCAGGCGTTTCAACTAGGCCCAGGGATGTAAGCTATAGGTGGATTAAGGAGAACTTAAAGGTTATGGGGGAGGATGTGGCTGAATTAAGTGAAGTAGTAAATTTAGTGAAGAAACTTAATAAATACCTATTGATTGAAGTAAAGGAACCCGACATAACTAGTAAAGTGGTAGAGATAGTTCTTATGGAGAGAACGATTGATGAAGTTGCAATAATAAGCTTCTTCAATGAAGTCCTTGCGGCAGTTAAGGAAATAGAGCCGAGGATAGTGGCAGGCCTAATATACAGCAAGCCGCCGGGTAGAGTAGTTGATGCAAGAAGCTTAGGTGCTGAAATAGTTTTGCCAAAATATAGTTTGGCGACTGAAAAAGCAATTGAATTAGCCCATAGACTAGGCCTCACAGTAGTTGCATGGACTGTAAATGAGTTGAATACAGTAGCTGAGTTAGTTAAGAGGGGGGTTGATGCTATAGCCAGTGACTACCCGGATAAGTTAGCTAACTACAGGAGTAGCATAGTGAGCCACTTAAATAAATAAGCCTTCTTAACTACTGCTTACTACAAAGCCCACGGGTGTAGAGCGTGAGTGAAGTAATTGTAGTGAAACTCACTGGAAAGCTATTTGATGAAGGGGATAGAGAGCTGTTCTCTTCATACATAAAGGTCTTCAGGGAAGTAGTTGAAAGCAGTCGAAGGTTAATTGTAGTGACTGGTGGGGGAAGACTTTGCAGAAATTACATAGAGTTGGCTGAGAGAATTGGAGTAAGATCTCTGTATGTACTTGACTCAGTAGGGATCTTTGTAACCAGAGTCAATGCATACATACTAGCACACTTGCTGCAGCCTTTCTCCAATACTATAATACCTAAGGATCTTGAGGAGCTTAGAGCTGTATATTATCAGAGACCTATAACAGTTATGGGAGGCGTTACACCCGGTCAATCAACTATAGCTACAGCTCTCGAAGCCGCTGAAGCTCTTGGGTCATCAACAGTAGTGTACTTCACTACCGTCAACTACATTTACACTAATGATCCAGCTATAGACGCCAGCGCAAAGCCTCTTAAAGAAGTGAGGCTTAAGGAGCTTAAGGAGTTCCTTAAGACTAGGAGCTTGCCGGGAGAATATCAGTTGATTGACGAAGTCAGCGCCATCATTGCAGAAAGATCGCGTATTACCATATACATCGCTAAGTACACTGATCCCGCTGCACTACTTGAAATAATTAGAGGAGGTAATCCTGGAACAGTGGTGATTCCCTAACCATAGGCTGCTCATTACAGTTTTCCAAGTTTTCCACATAGACCGCCATGAGTCTCGAATGCCTGGAGTAGCTTCCATTCCTTCAAACATTGTGAAAATAATGACTCTTATTGTTCGCCGATGAATGCTTCTGCTTCCCTTACAGCATCATTAGTGCTTCCATAAGTCCTTATAGAGTGCTCAATGCTTGAAGCCTTATAGAGAGCAACTAGGCCTCCAAGCCTTAGCACCACTGCATATGTTGGAGTTTCAAGAAGGCCTCCAACTTCATTCTCATATACTACTTCAGCTCCTAACTTCCTTAATTCATCCGCAATAATGAAGGCATCTACGTCGAATACCTTTCCTCCTGACAGAAATTCTTCTATAACCCTGTTTTCTAGGCCTTTCCTAGTGAGTCTTCTCTTAAGGATGTCTTCGTAGGGCTTCAATACTCTACGCCGCTTTCAGAAAGAGTTCCGGCAATTTCTCCATAAATAGTTTCTCCCAGTATCTTAGTTACCCTGACTCTTACTTTAGAGCCAACACTTCCCCCCTTCATAATGACTTTTTTGCCTCTATACAGCGCAATGCCATTGCCTCTTGGATCAGATCTTGTTACAATTACTTCTATTATAGAGCCCTCCCTTAAGTTGTCGTGCTCGTACTTGTTAACCTGTGGGTATATGCTGAATTTCTGCACATCACTTGTATATGGATCCCACGAATGTTTCTTTCTATGCTGCTTAGTCAAACTAGATCACGTACGTAAACGCATTGCTGCTATATAGTAACTAACTACAGAGAGCTATTAAAACTCTTTCACCTGCCATTGCAGGCAGTCAACTTTTTAACCACTACCCCCTTCTGACCTAGCGTTAACTTTCTTTGCGCCAGGCCTTCCCCCCTCATTCCATGGAGGCTTTCGGGGTGAGCAGTTGAAGACTCTGCATCCACTTCTTTTAACTCACGCCCACTCGGGCCTAGCTTAACCCGCATAGGGCAAAGGCCTAAACCCGTGTCCAAGAGATTTATCAAGGATAAGACATAGTCCTTAATTACATTTAGGAAGGGGTTAAAGGCTGCCCGATGAGCGGAGAACGGTTGTTTAAAAAATATTTAGATTAGGGGAATGCATTGATTTCTTTAGACAGCTCTAAACCACTGGCAGTATCTGCATCTAGATGGCATATATGCTGTTACAGCACAGTTCTTCCTTACTCTAGCTGGCGAGAACACTGTCTTGGGTTTGAATGCTACAGCGTTTGTAGATAGAGTTGCAGTAACGGTCTCTGAAGTTATGAAGCACGGGAAGTCGGCTAGTCTCAGTAGAGAGCTTGTTCTAACAGTTATAGCACACCCTGGATACGCATATCTCTCCGGTTTCATCAATACTTCGTGCTTAGTTATTGGAGTTAAGTCTATTTTAACGCCAGCTACTTCTGGTGGAGCACCAGTTGGGTAA
>CALIML010000009.1 GCA_938045475.1 uncultured Sulfolobales archaeon | reverse complement strand
GGCTTTGCACTAGGCTTCCACTCTTTTTCACTTACTTCAACTATGTAGCCCATTTCTTCAGCTATCTCCGCTATAGCAGCCCACTCGCCTTCGGAGAGTAGTGCCCAGACAGCTGGGTAGAGTATCTTGTTCTCCCTAAAGACTAAGTCTATGATTTCCCTCACTAATTGCTGCATTGAGTCAAGCACTGCCTTCAGCTTTTCGTAAGCAGGTTCTCCCTTAATGCCTTCTCCCAGTTCTTCAGACAGCTTCCTCATCCTAACTACTACTTGATCTTCCCGCCCCCACATAACTCTTGGAATAGCGACTATCCCTCTTCTCTCCAAGTAGGGGAAGATGAGCATTTGATTCTTCCTGTAGTGCAGCCTGATCTCCCTCCTCAATGTGTTTAACAAGCTGGCTGCATTGCTTAAGCTACTTAAAGCATCACTAATGCTACCTCTACTCAGCGCATTAGCCGCCGTCAATGAGTAGAGGCTCAGTGCGTCGGCGTGCTTTAGTAAGAGCTCATTCTCTCTAATCAGTAAGTCTAGTGGATGCCCTCTTGGAACGTTGCTTAACTCTCTTGTAGACAAGGCTTTTCTAAACAACTCTACGTGCAGATCACATAACTTAAGTATGTCAATGATGGGGACGCCCTCCTTCACTAGCTCTTGTTCAACCATAACTATTTCCAACGAGCTAATCGTTGATAGTAGGTCGCTGTACTTCTCCTTGAGCTCCTCCAAGCTCCTCCCTTCATGAAGCTCCCTGAGTACTTTCTTAATTGACTCAATTCTACTTGCCTGAGCTTGACTCATACATGCCACCGGAGCAGTATATGCTGCAGGAGATTTATAAATTTTACCTGTGTCAAATAAAGGACTGAATGAGATCACGTCATTAAATCCACGCCGCTTCCAAAACTTGCTAATAGCCCTTATTGAGCTCGTGAAGTATGAGTTGAGAGCATGTAGCCCCTCTCTGAGAGGACGACATTAATGCAAAGCGCTCTTGCCATGCCTACCCGCTCGAGTTCTTGGAAACAGAGTGGTTTAAGGAAGGCTCTTTAAGTCTGGGGCGGTTGACTACAATTAAATACTCCCCTAACCTAGCTTAAAGCCAGCAGATCCCGGGCGGACGTGATGCTTATTGAAGAGGGATAAGTTAATAGATCTAGCTCTACAGAGAGTTGAGAAACTCTATGGAGAAGCTGTTGAAAGACTTAGGGCGGGAGACATAGATCTAGCTAGAAGGTATGTTGAAATACTTCTTAGGATAAGTGCTAAGGCGCGTCTAAGGCCGCCGGAGTACATTAGGAGGGGATACTGCCGGAAGTGCAAAGCACCGCTAATACCTGGATTAACGGCTAGAGTAAGGCTGCAGAGCGAGGGGAGTGGTTCTAGAGTAGTTCTCACATGCACTTTATGCAACTGGACTAGGAGATACATGTATAAAGTCAAGCGTTAACTCCCCGCCTCAGAGGGACAGTCCTTATTCAACAGCTTCACGAGGAAGGCATTCAGCTCCATCCCGTGCTCTCTAGCCTTAAGCCTCAAGGTTTTTGCGACTTCGCACTTGAGGGTTAACATCGTGTATCCAGGCTTCGGCATGCGTTCCACCTGACGAAAGTTAGAGCACGTGTTCTGTTTTAAGCTCTTTCAACGCCTTCAAGTGCTTGCAATGGCCTCTGTACTTGAAGCCTTTCACATGCATGTGTTCTCAAGCGCGTCAACCGTGTACCAAATTGATGGATTCGTGCAGCTGAATTAGAAAAGGTGATCTTGGAGTGGCTTGGCGTTCAACTACACCACCTCTTACGCCTCCAGTTGTTGAAAATTGGTCTGTTGAGGCTCGACCCGGATACCCTATTGGATGCGAAAATGCCTCTGTTCACAGATAGAGCTTCGCTATTTAAACTTTACTCTCAAACCGTAAGCCTTAAATAGGCATTACCTTAGTATTCATATTGATGATAAAGAGGAAGACTTCGTTCATGGTTAATGACGACCTGTGGAGAGAGTGGACATTGTTCGTCGTGAAGAAGACGGGCTTTGCCAGGAAGCTCAGCGAGGAGCTTGAAAAAGCTCTGAGGGAATACATGGAAAGACGTAAGCCCGATGGAAAACGGTGAGGTGAATATGGAGGCGAAGCGGCACTTCATATACGTTGCTAAGGGTTCAAGAGACCTATTCCCTAGGGAGGGTGAACCATTCGATATAATCGTTGATGAACGTAAGATAATAGTTAAACTCAATCCTAAGGGTAGAATTTGGGCGTCTCCTCTTTTTGAAGGGCCTATGGAGGCTGGCAAGACTATCGTACTTTATAAAAACCCTGACGGAACCTTTAAATTTATGAGTGGGTAAGGGATGACGTCCCCAAGGAAGAGGACTAGGACTAGCAGTTTCGGTTCGCCTGGGAGGAGGGGGCACGACTCAACCCCGTTCTATAACCGTAAGCTCTACAGGGAAATTGAGCCCTTAAAGCCTTCTACTGAAAGTTTGAGGGAATATCCTGTTCCCAGCGAGTTTCTCGATAAGGTTATTCTAGGCGATGCTAGAAAAGTCTTGAAGAAGCTTCCTAACAACTGTATCCATTTGATGGTGACTTCTCCTCCATATAATGTAGGCAAGGAGTACGATGAAGACCTGACTTTAGGCGAATACCTCGACTTTATAGGGGAGGTTATGAGGGAGGTCTATAGGGTTTTGGTCTGGGGTGGGAGGATCTGCTTCAACGTTGCGAATCTAGGCCGTAAGCCGTACATCCCTCTTCATGCATATCTGATCCAGAGGTTTGAGGAGATAGGTTTCCTATTCAGGGGAGAGATAATTTGGGATAAGGGGGATGCAGTCAGCGGTTCCTCTACCGCGTGGGGTAGCTGGTGCTCCGCTTCCAATCCGATACTGAGGGATCAACATGAGTACATTATAGTGATGTCGAAGGGGGATTTTAAGAGGGAAAAAGGTTGTAAAGAGGATACGATAACTAGAGAGGAATTCTTAGAGTTTACGAGGAGCGTTTGGAGGTTTCCACCAGAATCGGCTACGAAGGTAGGTCATCCAGCACCGTTCCCAGAAGAACTCCCATACAGATGCATACAGCTCTACACGTTTAAAGGAGATGTCGTGCTAGATCCATTCGTTGGAAGCGGTACGACGTGTATAGCGGCTCTGCGTAGTGGGAGACATTTTGTGGGTATAGATGTGGAGGAGGAGTACGTCAAAATCGCAGAAAAAAGGATAAGAGAGGTCCTCGTAGTCAGAAAACTGACGGAGTTTTCAAGTTAACCTGGCGTGTTTTAGAGCTAACTCCTTTAACAGCTCGTAGTACTTATCCATGTACTCTTTTGCCACTTTAGCAACATTTATAGATGAGTATTCTTTAGATACGTAGTTACCTTTCGCTTCAGCCTTACTCATCAACCTTCGAACAGCATAGCTATTTATACCAAACCCCCTCGGGTTGGTCCCTCCAGTCGGTATCCACCACATTCTATCCCCCATTTCGCTTTTAAGAGATCCTAGATCCTCAAGGTCGAACACGTATACGTTGATCTGCCCCAAAGCTCTATTACCCACGACATAGAGTATGGGGTGTTTAAATTCGAAGGCTCTAGCCCGCTCCAGAGAGGGGAATCCATTCCAAGCCACCTTCACCGTAGTCACAGTTTCAGTCGTTTTAACGCTGTAGAGCCGTCTTTCACCGTCTATAACGATTTCAAAGTCATATCCCCTCTCCATCGGTGGAGCTGGAGTAACCTTCAGGTTGAACTCCTTCTCCAATAATACTCTGAGGAAAAGTTCCCTCTTTCTTCCAATGTCAGGTGTGCTTCCCTCCACATAGAGGATATCCCATACCCTTCCTAAGAGCTCTAAAACTTCAGGCCTCCCTTTAAAAAGTCTTATAATAGGATCCATGTGTACCCCCATTTAAAGTAATAATGATATGACAACTATTTATGACTTTAGTGTCATGCTCATAGGCTATTGCTCCCTCCACTTCCAACTTCAGCTATTAGAGGCTGAAGTAGTCTTAGCCATATCGGATTTGTTGAACCCAATACTATGGATGGCCGTGGGCTATTTAATCCCTGCTAGTTGTAACAGTGTTCACTGCAGGCTTCATCAGCCTCATCACACCGCTTACGGTCGGAGATTGTCTTCTAAGACGTTGACGCTTCCCTTCTTGCTTGCTTTTTAGGGCAACGCCTTCTGCAAAGAAGAAAGTCCTAGCCACGTAGAACAAGTCTCGGAGCCTCCCAAGCTTCAATATGTGCGACAGCCTCGCCCTTCCCACATGTCTCCTATCGACGAGGGGCCCTCTGTACGCATAATAATAGACCCAATCGCCGCTTCTGACGCGTTTCAACCTCTTCTTCATCTTTCCGTTCAAAGAGTGCAACAAAAATCCTCCTATTTTCACATGCTTGACGAGTCTAACGCATTGAGAATGGTGCTAAAGGATAGGATCACAGAATCATGGGTCAGTGAAGCCGGCGGGAGAGCACGCGAAGCATCGGAGAAGAATCTTGCGACGTCGCAAAAACAGGGGTTAAGCGATGGTTGATGTAAAAAGGCTTCTAAAGCGAGTGCCACTTGGGGAAGTGGAACTAGAATACGTAGCCGAGGTCGCAGGTGGGGGTTTTGTGGAGGAGTTTCAAGCAGCCGACGGAAGGAATAGAGCCAGGCCAGTCCTCCCAGTGAAATTCAAAGGCTCTGACAGCGAATTGGCGCTGAACCAGCCCAGCATCAGGCGCATAGGACGAGCTTGGGGTTACGAAACCTCTAAATGGGTTGGTAAGACAATAAAGGCTACTGAAAGGCGTGAAACAATAATAGGGCCGCAGAGTCGTCTACCTGGTTTGGCCTCCTGCAGAGGAGGTGGAGCTTCCGAAAGCCGTCGAATGCCCGAAGTGTGGAGTCGACAATCCACCAGATAGCATACTCTGCTGGCGCTGTAAGGCACAGCTGAAGGTTTAAAGTGCTTGCGATGTCGCAAAAGTTTATGGAGTTAGACTCTAGGAAGATAATGGTAGAAGAGTGGGTTAAGCGCAAATACCTTTTCGAGGAAGACCTCGAGGAGCTTAGGTGGGATATAGAGCTCAGAGAGTTACATGAGGAGCCAACGGTCGAGCTCATAGATGGGAAGCCACAATTGATATCCGGATACTGCAGGTGCCTCATCCACCTGAAAATGGGGAAGCCTCTCAGGTGCAGGGTCAGGGAATTTAGAAGCGACTTCGAGAGGTGGGAACACCACGTCAAAGAGAACACCAGCGTGTCGAGTTCGGTGACCTTGAGAAAGCCAAGGAGGCCGTTTACGCAACCAAAGCTCTCAATCGCTCACGCTATGTGGTCGCCAAAGCCCTTGGTGTGTCGAGGGGCGTGGTTGACAAGCTCATACTCATAGAGTGCGAGTTGCCGGAGGACATTAAACGGATTTTGCGACACTGCAAGTACACGCAGATATATGAGCTACTTAGGATCAAGAACGACCACGAAGCGTTGCATAGACAGGCAAAGTGGGTAGCGGACGAAGACCCGTCTCCTAGAGAGGTAAGGAGCAGAGTTGACGGGGTTCTAGGTGTGCGGCGTGGAGGGGCTTCCGGCGAAGAAGAGGATGAAAGAGGGGGCAAGTACGACACTTGCCCCGTGTGCGGTAAATCTGTTAAGAAGATAGTGGCCGAGAAGAGGTACTTTCACACGAAGTGCTATAAAGCGTTCGACAGATTCAGAGATGAGATCAAGAAGATGGAGGAGGGGGGATGAGCTCATCCCCCCTCCATTCCCCGTTTTTAGTTGCAAAGGTGTTTTTCGGTTGTCTAGACTCCAGGGCCCCAAGGATGCCAAGCCCAAGGGAAAGGAGCGGTCTTCCAGCCTAGACCCTAAGATACTTGAACTCGTTTTACAGGCCTTGGAAGAGCCGAGCATTGAGAAGTCGGTCGAGCTGTTTCTAGCCGCCCGGCTGGTCAAGATAGCCCGTGGGCGGGGGGCTGGGAGCGTTGGTTGATCTTCTCCGTGAGCTCATCTAAGTATTTCACGTATTTTGGATAGTGCGAGTCGCTCTGCTCTCTGAGCCACATGTAGTGTTGCCCTCCTATGGTGCTAGGTCTTCCCCCGTTCAGGAAGTCTGCTACGGTCTCAGGTATGCTGCATAAGACCATTGTTATAGGCGAATTTCCTGAGGAGTTTCGGCTTTACAGTGCGTCTTTGCCGATGGATAGGCTTTCGAGACCCTTGGCAGTCTTCCTCCTCATGTATATGTAGAAACAGTGCTTAGTGCCTCTCTCCAGCCCCAATGTATACCTGCAGAACCCATCTACCTCCTTGAGGTTTCCCCTGGTGAAGTTGTTGAGCATATAGAGGACGTGCTCAGGCCTCGCGCCACTCTCCAAAATCAGCTAGTAGAATATTCTGTACTTAAACTGTTGATCCTTAAGGAGCGCGAGGGTCCTTACAACATCCTCATCCGTGCATTCAGTGTAGTCCACGTTTGACTTGGCCTTGGGCATGGCTATCCAAAGCTTTTCAGGAAAGGCTTTGGATAGCCCTCAATGACTTCGCAAAACCTCAGCAGACTAGAGAGGGCCTTGTACAAATGGTTCTTCCCCTTCTTGCACTTTTCAAACGCTTCTATTACGTCCCTTGGCTCCGCCATCTCCGTTACGTATTTGTCCAAGTAGAGGACGCAGTCTCTGATGTAGCGTTGGCTCCTCCCATTTGCCTCCATAAATTTAATGAACCGTCCTTTAACCTCCTCATCCCATACCACTGGCTCGTCCGACGCGGCCTCTTTCAAGGCCGTTCCGTCGATTATCCTCTCCGCTATTTGATATGCCTTTATCGGCTTGTCGATGTCCACGAAGACCCCTTGGCTTTGGGACAGTCCCGCCTTCTGATGGAATTTCGACGGGCTCGGTGGGATTTGAACCCACGACCCCCGGCTTAGAGGAGCTGGGGGCTGCGAGGGAATAATTATAGGGGCAACTAGTGTAGGCCAGCTAGATTTAGCCCTCCCATTTCCCTCTTTAATATAGGTTGCAGCATAGTTAGTAAAGTGTTAGGCTGCCGTAAATTATTGAGAGGTGGTTTAGTTGAGTAGACTCGAGGACTTGCAGAAGGCTTTCAAAGAATTCCTTGAGTCATGCAGGAAGTGGGGTAGAGTTGTAGTAATTCCAGCTGTCAATGTAGACTCTATTGCCGCTGCATCTATCTTAGCGAAGTGCCTTTCCAAGAGCGGTTTAGACGTAGCTTTTAACTTTAATCCAAGGGATGAGCATAGAGAGCCCGCCCTACTCCTAGACCTCAGGAGCGAAGTTAAGCGATTAAGCCTCTCAATAATTTACGGCAGTGGCATCAGCATCCTCCAAGGACAGAGAGTAGTGGCATACACTAACTCCAGCATTGCCTCAACAGTCCTACGCTTAGTTAAAGACATCTGCGAGCTTACTTACGTAGATAAGGCCTGCGCACTAGTGGGGGGAGTTGATAGAGGCAAGGATCTCGGGAGAGAGGGGTTTAGGGGAATTGAAGGAGACATCGCAGCTGAACTAATTGAGGAAGGAGTAATTATTGAGGAAGCAGGGCTAAGGCTCTGGGGCTGGAAGAAGAAGAGCTTAGCTGAAATGTTGAGCAACACGCTGACGCCATTCATACCTCAGTTAAGTGGCTTAAGCGCTAGCGCCGTAAAGTTCCTAAAGGATGTTGGAGTGGGCAAGCCTGAGGAAGCTACTGTAGGAGATCTGGAGCGCGAAGATCTATTTAAAAAGCTCGCTAAAGAATTAGTGGCTAAAGCCACAGAGTCCTCTAAGAAAAAGAGGGATGCAGTGGAATTCGTTGGGAAACTCTATGGAATGCAGGTAGACAATGAAGTTACCTATATTCACGAAATCTATGGAGCGTACGTAGTGGCCACATCCCTTGGGGGAATCCCGTTGAATAACTTACTTTACTTAGCTGAAAGCCCGTGGGGGCTGCAGAGCCTGCTGTTGTTGTTTAAGCAGTTAGTGGGCCGAATAGCTAGTGAAGTAAGCAGAAACTACTCTAGCTACTTAAACTCCCTGCCTATAAGCACTGGGCTCGTTAAAAGACCTGAGGTATATGTAAAAGTGTTGAGTGACTCAGGTTTTCTGGAGGGAAGGCCTGTCGTACTCTACGATAGTGCTTTAAATAAGAAGTATACATCCCTCGCGGAGGCTATAAGAACTGGGTTAGCGATAAGTGAAGTGAGTAGTGAGCAACTCGTTGAGGTGAAGTAATGGGTGAGCTAAGGCTTGAGATAGTTATTGAGGGAGAGCCCGCGGTTCTTCAAAGCGTCCGTAAATCGCTTTCCCCAGACAATGAGGATGCTCCTCCAAGCATAACGATCTTAGATGAACTCTCGGAAGCCTCCTACGTCATTTCAATAAAAAGCCTATTTACAAGCAGATCTATAAGAACTGTGAGGCAGACCGTTGACGAGATCCTTTCCTTAATAACTGCTATACATAAGTTAAGATTAATGGGGCAATAGCTCACAGCATTGAATAGGCTTAAAAGAGTGCAGCATTATGTAGCTAAGAACAGTTCGTTGAGATTAGGAGTGGAGCGCTGTTGAGCGTTAGGAGGAAAATTCATGGGAGAGCCGACGTGAACGTTGGGAAGAGGGGGATAAGTGAGGAAGTCTTGGGGGAAATAAAGCGTAGGATAGAGAGAGAAGGAGTAGTGAAGGTTAGAGTGCTGAAGGGCTTTCTTGAAGCTCTTTCAATTGATAGAAGGAGCGCGGCCTCACTCATAGCTGAAAGAGTTGGAGCTAAGTTAGCTGACGTAAGGGGCTGTACATTCATACTTGTTGGTAGAAGGAGGAGGGGTTTAAGCAAAGATCTTCATTTAAGACAAAGCTAATATAGGTCTCTGTCCTTAAATAGCTGGAGTGCATGGAGGGTGAAGTATTTGGTTACAGCACTCGAAGTACCCGCAGATAAGTTCATTGAAAGGCTAGCCAGCCATTTAAAGCTAAAGGTTCCTGAAGTAAGGCCGCCGAAGTGGGCTCTAGCAGTAAAGACGGGGGCTCATAAAGAGAGGCCTCCTGAGAACCCTGAGTGGTGGTATTATAGAGCTGCATCAATTCTTAGAAAGTTATACAAGTACGGCGAGCCCATAGGCATAGAGGCTTTTAGAACCATATATGGCGGTAGGAAAAACTATGGAGTTTCCCCAGAGCGCTTCGTTAAAGGCGGTGGAAGCATAGTTAGAAAAATCCTTCAGCAACTGGAGAAAGCTGGGCTGGTTACAAAATTTCATCAAAGAGGGAGGGCTCTCACGCCAGCTGGTAGAGCTCTACTAGATAGAATTGCATTCGAAGTACTGTCAGACATAGCTAAGGATAACGATGAGTTGGAGAAGTACCTGCCTCCATTGCAGCTTAAGTAGGGCCTCTTGGTGAGCGCGTTGAGCGATGAGTATTACGATGAAGAGCTTGAAGCAATGAGAATGAAGAGGCTTCAGGAGTATCAGAGACGGTTGATTGAGGAACAGAGGAGGAAGGAGCTTGAAGCCCGTAGAGAGGCTCTCCTAAGGCAGATACTGGAGCCTAAAGCTAAGGAGAGGCTGTATAACTTGAAGCTTGTAAGGCCGGAGATAGCTAGAGTAGTTGAAGATCAATTGATAGAGCTTGCTCAAACAGGCCGAGTGAGAGTGCCTATAAGTGAGACTGTAGTTAAGGAGCTTTTAGCTAGGATATACGACCAGCTGCATAGAGAGACTAAGATAAGGATCAAGGAGAAGTAGGGTTGAGACCATGGCTCACAACAAGCCTTTAGGTAAAAAGCTAAGGCTTGCTGCAGCTGCCAACAGCAATAGAGCAATCCCCGTCTGGGTCACTGTTAAGACCCGCTTTAGAGTTAGGAGAGGCTTTAAGCTCAGGCATTGGCGTAGAACTAAGCTAAAGGCATGAGGCGAGGGCTTTGGCAGCTGGTAAAAGCAGTGTAGTAAGAGTGGAACACGTAGTTCCATTGAGCAGAGTCTATTGGAAAGGGAGGAGGAATAGGGCTGCTAGAGCCGTTAGACTGCTTAAAGAGTACGTAAAGAGGCACTTCAAGAAGGCTAAGAGAGTAGTCATAAACAGTGAAGTCAATGAATACATATGGCAGAGGAGCGTTGAGAAGCCTCCTAGGAGAATAAAAGTAATTATATCGTTCGATCAAGACGAGGAAGTGGCTAAAGTATTTCTCGCAAGAGATAGAGATTGAGAACCCAAATGCTTTAAGTAGAGGAGTGAGTTTTGCAATGAACTTCAGCAAGCTCAGCATACTTGGGGCACCTAACATCGGCGTTTACATATTTGCGAATGACTATGTAGCGATAGTGGGGCCCAGCATTGCTGAGAGCGAGAGGAGAATTATTGAAGAAACTCTTAGAGTTGAAGTTGTTGAAGCAAAGATATCTGATTCAATACTTATTGGAGTACTTGTCGCTGGAAACAACAATGGGATCGTTGTTCCAAAGACTTCAAGGGAGCATGAGCTAAGTGAGTTAAAGAAGTTGCTTAAAGGCCACCACATTAATGTAGGAGTAGTTGATTCGAGGCTGACGGCTCTTGGAAACATTGTTTTAGTAAACGATAAGGCAGCAATTGTTGGCGGCAGAATCGAAGGTAGAGCAATTTCCGAGATCTCTGATAGCCTTGGAGTCGAAGCAGTAGTGAGAGACTTAATGAACCTCAGCATACCTGGCTCTATAGCTGTAGTAAACAGCTCTGGCGGCGTAATACACCCGGATGTGAGCGATGATGATTTAAAGTATGTAGAGGAAGTAATGGGAGTTGAAGTAGAGAGAGCTACAGTAAACTCTGGGATACCGTTTGTAAAAGCTGGGCTTGTCGCCAACAATAATGGAGTGCTTGTTGGAGAAACCACTACGGGGCCTGAAATACTAAGGATACAGAGGGGCTTTAAAGTAGTCTAGCCCTCTTAGAGCTGATCGAGTTCTATACCATTTACATAACTTGACGCTGTTTCCCTCCCATAATTCTAGAAGGCCGCAGGTAATAAGCTAGGATACGACTACATGTTTAACGAGAACACTAGTAAGCCAAGGGCCTTAGCTGCTTCAATAGCCCCTTTGTTAGCGCGCCCCTGCCTAGCTCAATACATTTAAGTATTTTCAGTGGTGGGTGATTGACTCCGCTTTCCCCCAGGGCTGAGGGGGGTCTTAGTACTTTAGTTTAAGAGAGCTATCCTTTATATACTGCGCCTATGTACAGAGAATGCAATAGTGAAGGCAGATTGTGAGGTATGGATATGAATAAACTACTTGGATACGTGTACATAGCTCTACTGGCTCTAGCACTACTATTGCCTTTAGCCTCAATTAAAGTAGTTAATGCAACTATTACTGGCAGGCCAGTAGTATGGTTTTACGATGGGACAACAGACGTCTTCGGAGACCCACTTGAAGTACCGGCCATTCTAGCTGACGGCCAGCGTTTAGCCATAGACTTCAGGGATATGACTATAAGTGGAGCATTGGTGTGGATATGGTTTTCAAGTGATGGAAGCGCATTAATAGTGCCTGGAGACGCTGTCTACATAGGCGGAATATACATTAACGACATATATGCAGGAGATGAGAAAAATCTCACGCTCGATGTGATGGACGTATTTAGGATAGCCATAGCTAAAGTAAACGTCACCGTAGGATATGGATGGGTTAACATAACTCAACTACCAGGGATGTTTATTGGAGGAGAATTCTATTGGATAAAAGTTACCGACGTCAATCCAAAGATAGGGACAGCCATACCTTCATCTGATGTAGGCGTTTCAACAAACAGACTAGTGTTCATGCCCAGCTATGAGTATAGAACTGCTAACAGCCTTGAATTCCAGGGCGGGTTTGGAGTCATACCTAATGAACCAATAACAATTGTTGGAGGAGCCGTACCTGATGAAAATCACACAATATACGTTAAATACGGTGTTAAATCCATAAACCTAGGCACTTACCCACCAGAGATTAGGGAGGCATCCACGCAATACACTGGAGGTACTTGGAGTTGGAGTGTTCTAAACGTTACAGTGCCTACTCCGGATCTCAGGCTAGCTTCACCGGATGGACCAGTAGCAATGGAATTAATTGTTAGCACTCCAAGCCTAGGTAACGTAACTCTACCTCCCACACTATATGAACTGCCTAGAGCGGCAGTGTTCAATGGATTACCTGTAGATCATAAGGGAGATTACTCAGGTACTATAGTTTGTGACACTGGTGCTCAGTACCCAGTATCCATTGGTAACTTCACTTATATGGGCTGGGCTGTAACAGCTATAGAGAACGTAGCTCTCGGCTACGTGAGAGTTCTTGCAAACGTTACTCTCGGAGCATTCGGTAATGCAACTTACAGCGTGAAAATACCTACAGATGTGCCTCTCACTGGGCCATACAACATAACTATAACTGACAACAATGGATTCAAGTACTGGTTCACTATATGGGTAAAGATCTCTCCATACATAGAGATAAGCCCTGAAGAAGGCTTTGTAGGAGACCCAGTCACAATCTATGGGTACTTCTTCAACGACTACATAAACCAAACCATAAACATATGGTTCCAAGTAAACGATTATTATGCTCTATTAGTGAAGGAGTACAATGTAACTACAGCTAACTGGACTCTCACAATAATAGTTCCAAACGCTACATGCGAAAATAAGTTGATTATTGTAACTACGGATATAGGTAATGAAGGAGATCTAGGGTACTTCTATTGGGTGTATGGTAATAGGATTAGTGATGCAACTGTAGCAGAATTCTTTATTAAGCCAAAGCTAGTTGTTGAGCCGAGCGTCGTTAGGCCTGATGGAAGCACTATTGCCGTAATAGGCACAGGTTTCTGCAGCTATTGGGATACCGGAGAAGTCTATAGCGTAGTAGTTGACAACCAGTACATGACTAATATTATAGCAGATGAATTCGGGAGACTGTACGTGGAGCTAGTGGCAGCTGGGCTTGCTCCAGGATTGCACAGCGTTGCTCTATATCCACATGACCCAGTGTATTTCTATTGGTGGCCAGTGAGTGAAAGAGTTCCAGCGTTCACTGCGTTATTCACAGTGCTTGGAAACACTACTGATGACTTAGCCCTACTGTTAATGCAGTTGGGCAGCCAGGTTTCAGAGCTGCAGCTGACAGCTGATCAAATAATTTACTTAGTGAGTCTATTGAGGAACGATGTAGCTAATGTTGGAGATAAAGTTGATGCATTAAGCATACAGTTAGGCAATGTCAACTCAAGCCTAGCCCAACTAATCATAGCTAAAGGAAATGAAGTGATAGGCGTAGTAAACGTTAAGACCGAGGAGCTGCTGAACGCTCTTAACGCTCTTGGAGACAACATAGTTCTGAAGTTAGGCAACGTCAACTCAAGCCTAGCCCAACTAATTGTAACTAAGGGAGACGAAGTAGTGGCAGCCATTGGAGTTAAGCTCGACGCCCTCAACGCCACTATTGTTGGTGTAGCTGGAGACGTTGCATACGTAAAGACTGTCGTTGGAACTATTAAAGTTAACTTAACGGACTTACTCAATGGGCAAGCAGCGATCAAGGATCTCATAGTTAATTCATCCGGTGAAGTAAAGGCTTTAATAGAGACTTCGGCCGGCAACATTACTGCTTCAATAGATGCAGTTAAGGGATTAGTTCAGGCCGGGCTCCCAGTAGACACTGGCACAATACTTAGCAGAATAGATGCTCTGCGGACCAGTGTGGGCGGGGTATCAGATAAACTAGATGAGCTTGCTGCAGCGCTCAGTGGAGTTGATGAAAAGGTGGGCGACGTAAAGTCCTTAGCTACAGACGCTAAGAGCCTTGCGGCAGACATTAAGAATGCCCTACCGAACCTGGCCACTAAGACTGATGTAGGCGGCGTTAAGTCAAGCGTTGAAGACGCCTCCAAGGAATTAAAGGATGCTGTTGCTGGAGTAAGCGGCTCTGTAACAACGTTTGGAGCAGTGAACGCAGTACTAGTAGTGATCGCGATAGCCCTACTGGCGTTCAGCATATTTAAGAAGAAGTCTTAAGGCGGCTGTCTCTCTAAGCTAAACCAAAACTTTTTTCCCCAACTAATTCTTTCCTCCAATTCCTTCCTCATAGTATAATGGTCGCGTGGACTGTGCTCTAAAGTATGATGAGTTCCTTTAACTTTAAAAACTAGTTGAATTACCCTTAGAGGAGGGTGGTTACTGTTGGGTGGAAGGCAGAGGACTACTATATTCGTGGTGAAGGAGAGGAGGGCTTCAGCAAGCAGTGGAGAGAGCGTGGAAAAGGAGAAGAGGACTCAGAAGAAATAGCTCTAGGGGGTTTATTTAAGAGGAATAGGAAGTTATTGGTTTACATACCTGACTCTATTCTATCTAACGTAGGGGACTTGAGGAGGAAGTCGATTAAGTTCCACGAAATACTCAGGACTTTATGTGTATTTAGAGTGGATGAATTAGTAGTTTTCAGAGACCCATTATACAAAGGGAATTTGGAGAAGGACAGGGAACTCATGGAGAAACTTCACGAGTACTTCACTACACCCCCCTACTTGAGGAAGAAGCTTGTGCCCATAGATCCATTGCTTAAATACGTTGGGGAACTGCATCCAATTAGGCTGGCAGTCTTTAGCGTTAGTAGAAGCGCTAGAGAGCAAGAATATAGGATTGGATTAGTTAAATCAGTCAGGGGCTTGAGGAGCATTAAGGTAAGCATAGGGTTGAGCAGGGATGTTGAAGCTGAGTGCATTGATGAATGCCCTGAGCCAGGCGAACTAGCTGTAGTCAGAGTGGAGTCCGTGGATCCATTGAAGATCACTTGCAGCAGGAGCTACAGCAAGGTATACACAGGCCCCGCACTCAAGTTCGTTGACAACATTGCTGAGGAAGCCGGAGCCCTCAGGGAGAAGTGCTATGTCATAGCTACAAGCAGGCTTGGCAAAGAAATATCCCTAGACTACTTGCGTAAGCTGAGGGGGGAGTTGTTGGCGAAGAACTGTATTGCAGTACTGTTCGGCTCACCTTATAGAGGGCTGTACGCTATGTTTGAGTCGCTCAATAAGGGCCTTGATGAATGCGTTGACGCTGTATTAAATACTCTGCCTAGGCAGGGAACTGTGAGCGTTAGAAGCGAGGAGGCTCTACACTCTACGTTAACAATTATAAACTTGTTAGTTGATTAGAGCTTAATAATCCCACAGCAGTTTAGACAATGAGTGCTTAGGTGTAGTATATGGGGCATAGGAAGAAGGAAGCGCCGAGGCGTGGAAGCCTGGGGCTTAGGCCGAGGAAGAGAGCTGCGAGAATACTTCCCAAGGTAAGGAGCTGGCCTGAAGTAGACGTCCCTAAGCCAGTGCTACTCGGCTTCATAGGCTATAAGGCAGGCATGACTCATGCAATAGTTATCGACGATAGGCCTAACTCAATGACTTACGGTAGAGAGGTCTTCGCTCCACTGACCGTAGTCGAAACCCCCCCAATGACAGTTCTTGCAGTAAGAGGCTATGCAATAGATCAAGGGGGGTTAATAACTGTTGGAGAAGTGTGGAGAAGCCCCATAGAGTCCCTAGTTAAGTTGGCTGAAGAGTATAGCGAGAGGGCTGCAGTCAATAGAGATTCAAGTGAGATAGTTAGAGGATACTTGAAGGGCTTAAGGAAGAAGCTCCCAGGCATAGTTAAGGAGGAAGCCGGGGGGAGGTATGGATACAAGTTCATTGAAGGCGACTGGGGGAGAGATCTTGAGCAGCTTCTATCGATGAATTTAGCTGATCTAAGGGTCATAGCTTCAACAATTCCGATCCTTACTGGAGTGGGGAGGAAGATCCCTGATTTGCTTGAGGTGAAAATTGGGGGAGGCTCCATAATTGATAGAGCTAAGTACGCTAAGGAGATCATTGGGGGCTCCGTAACTGCTCGAGATGCATTGCTGTACACTAAGTACGTTGATGTAGTAGCTGTCACTAAGGGAAAGGGCTTTCAGGGAGTTGTTAAAAGGTTTGGAGTAAAGGAGCTTCCGAGATGGCATAAGCATAGGAAGGGGAGTAGGAAGGTTGCTTCCAGAAGCCCAGCCATGGGGACCATAAGTCCCGTCCCCCAGGCAGGCCAAACAGGCTTCCACAGGAGGACGGATTACAATAAGAGAATAGTAGCTATTGGAGATAATGGGCTTGAAGCAACTCCATCCGGAGGATTCCCCGGCTATGGGTTGGTTAGAACACAATACGTGGTCCTCTACGGGACTCTGCCTGGCCCAAGGAAGAGGCAGCTGGTGCTCAGGTATCCAATAAGGCCTCCAGACTGGATTCCAGAGGATTACCCAAGGATAGTTTACTTAAGCATTGCAAGCAAGGTGAGTGGTTGAAGGTGTTTAACGTGGTGTGGACGATAGTTCAACCGCTTAAGCTTGAGTTAAAGAAAGCCCCGCTGTATGACCTAGATGGAGGTGTAGTCAGTGAAGTGGAGTTGCCGAAGGTATTCTCACTGTTCGTTAGAAAGGATATCGTTAGAAGGGCTTTCCATGCAGCTTTTACTGGGAGGCTTCAGCCTAAGGGAAGGGATCCATTGGCTGGCAAGAGGACTAGCGCTAGAAGCTGGGGCGTGGGGCGTGGATTAGCGAGGGTCCCGAGAGTACCCACTGGTAGAGCTGGGTTTATTTCATTTGCTAGAGGAGGCCATGCAGCCTTCCCTCCAACAACTGCGGAAATTATTTGGGAGGACATCAATAGAAGGGAGATGGCTAGAGCAATTGCATCAGCATTAGCTGCAACAAGCGTTGTTGAATTAGTTAAAGAGAGAGGGCATGAGTTCTCCCTAAGCAATCTCCCAGTAGTAGTCGTTGACGAAGTTGAGGAAAAGATCTCGAGGACTAGTGAGGCAAGGGAGTTCTTAGAGAAGCTCGGCTTGTGGAGTGATGTAGTTAGAGCTCAGAGAGGCATTAGAATAAGATCTGGTAGGGGGAAGATGAGGGGCAGGAGGTACGTTGAGCCAAAGAGCCTGCTATTCATATTGAAGAACTCTAAGAGCAACTTCAGCAATGCTGTAAGAAACCTCCCTGGAGTAGATGTAGCTACGCCGAGCAACCTTAGCGTAATCCACCTGGCTCCAGGGGGCGTTCCAGGAAGACTTACAGTCTTATCCTACAGCGCACTTAAGGCTCTTGGAGATAAGTATAGAGTGGTGTCGATGTATGAGTGAACTGTATAAAGTCATCGTTAAGCCTATTCAGTCAGAGAAAGCTCTGGGCTTGATTGAAGAGCAAAACACCATAGTCTTCATAGTTGATAGAGGAGCTGGAAAGCACGATGTAAAAAGAGCTGTTGAGGAGATATTTGAAGTCAAAGTAGATGAAGTGAGAACCGTTATTACTCCGAGGGGTTTAAAGAAAGCCTACGTAAAGCTATCACCTGAATATAAGGCGTCAGAAGTAGCTACTAAGCTGGGAATGCTTTGAGGTGAAGTAGCTGTGGGCAAAAGGCTGCTGGTTCAGAGAGCTGGGAGGGGTACGTCAGTATTTAAGAGCCCAAGCCATTTAAGGATTGGGCAAGCTAAGTATCCACAACTAGAACCTGCGGTTAGCCTTAAGGGAAGGGTGGTTGAATTAATTCATGATCCTGGGAGATGGGTTCCTTTAGCTAAAATAGCCCTAGAGAACGGCGTTGAATTCCATGCGCCAGCAGTTGAAGGAATGTACGTAGGTCAGATAGTGGAACTAGGCCCCCAAGCCAGCATCAGCAATGGAAACATCCTTCCAGTGGGCTCAATACCTGAGGGGACTCAAGTAGCTAACGTAGAGCTTAGGCCCGGCGACGGAGGTAGATTAGTTAGATCGGGTGGTGCATATGCATTAGTAGTTGGTAGAACTGGAAACAAGACTATAATTAAGCTCCCGAGCGGTAGAGCAAAGGAGGTGCTGAACAACTGTAGAGCAATGATAGGAGTTATAGCTGGCGGTGGAAGAATTGAGAAGCCGTTGCTTAAAGCAGGCGCTTCATACTATAAGTGGAGAGTTAAGGCTGGAAAGTGGCCTAGAGTGAGGGGAGTAGCGATGAATGCCGTAAGCCATCCACATGGTGGGGGAGGCCACCAGAGCGTGTCATCTTCATCAACAGTATCAAGGAATGCGCCGCCTGGAGCTAAGGTAGGCCACATAGCTGCACGTAGAGCTGGGAGAAGGAAGGGGTAATGAAGGACCTTTTACTTAATATTTATAAATAACATGCTTTGATCTAAAGACGTTCTTTTTCATTAACTAATGCAATGTTTATGAGGGCCGCCAAGCAAAAAGGGTATTATTAATTAAACAATGTTTAATGTATAATTAAACATATTTAACCAACACCCATGTATTAATTATACAAAGTTGAGCAAAGGTTTATAACTCATCAACGCATATAACCATAGTGAAGGGGATAGATCATGCCAAAGTGCCCGAAGTGCGGAGCTGAAGTAGCAAAATCCATAAAGACGTGGACTCTAGCACCAAAGGGTAGGAAGGGCGTAGAGATAGGCCTATTTAAGTGCCCTAATGGCCACTACTTCAGAGCCAAAGTTGCTTAACGTAGAAGTGAGTTTATTTAAACCCAAATTTTTTGAATGCCCCCTCTCTCTGCATCCTCCATGCAGCGGAGTTCAACCATGGTCCTTTCCTTAAACCTTATAAGCAATTTTCTCCTAATTACACTGGAGGGTAAATGCTTGTGGAGAAAGATCCTGTGGTTGAGAAAGTTAGGGAAATCTATGGCCAGGTAGTAGAGTCCTTTAACCCCATTAGAAGCCCTGAGTTAATGGTAAAGGCCCTTAGGGATAGGTACAAGTTATTGGTTAAGAATAACGTTGTGTACTTAACTATAGCTGCATTCATGAATAATAAGCCGGTTTTATACGAGGGCCCCCCAGGCACGGGTAAAACTGAGGTTGGTGAAGCTATACTAAGCTTGTGGGCTGGTAAGAAGGCCTTTGTATTGCCGTGCAGCGAGAGCTACGATGAGTATAGAGTCATAGGGGACTTCCATCCATTAATAGCTATGAGCAAGGGATTCAATGAAGAGAGCTTTATCCCAAGGCCTCTGTTAGCTGCCTTAATACTTGACGCAGGAGTATTAATTGATGACATTAGGAGGAGTAGTGAAGAGTTTCAAAACATGTTGCTAGACATAATTGATAAGAGAAGGATCGTTATACCTGAGCTTAAGAGGGTCTACAAGCAGGAGGGCAGTGGCTTCCAAGTAATTTTTACGAGTAATCCAGAGGACATAGCTCAAAGAGAGCTGAGCGACGCGTTTCTCAGGAGAGTTATTAGAATAAAGTTCAACTACCCAGATCCTGGGGAGGAAGAGGAGATAGTTAGGCTAAGGCTTGGGGAAGACTATGAACTCATTCCTAAGGAGCACGTTTCAAGAGCTCTCAGCGTAGTGCAGTACTTGAGGAAGAAAGCACTATATAAGCCAGGTACGTCAGACACCGTCTCCTGGCTGGCTCTATCAATTAAGATAGCTAAGAGCAGGGAGTTGAATAGAGTTAGTGCAAGAGACATCGTTGAGGCTGGAGAAGCAGTGTTAGTAAAGAACCCTGAGGATGAAGAAGTTGTCAGAGAAGTTGTTGAAAAACAATTTAAGGAGTAGCGTTTGGAGGGATGTATCGAGGATAAACAAAGCCCTCTTAAAGCTAGGCATAAGGATCCCTATATCGCAATCCACGGCCCTTATTGAAATAGCTGAGACATACGCAGCCCTTAAGGGAGTCAGTAGGTTGAGCTTAAGTGAGCTGCTGGACATAGCTTCGTCAGTATACACATTGGTTGATTGGAGCAGTGGACTCAGGTCGAAATTAATTGAACTACATGATTCAAGCGGTAAGGCATATGCTTACGCAAAGCTAACGCACGTCGAAGACGTGCTATCGAGGATCGGTTTTAACAACAGAGTGGACTTAAAGCGCCTATTGAGGGGGGGAGTTAGGGAACTCGTAGAGGCGTATGTAGCGCTTAGAAAGGCCGGAGTCATTAGAAGGACTAGGGGCGGAGAGTTAAGAACGTGTAGTGCAGCTGAGTATAGGGAATTGCGCAGTAGGCTTAGCAAAATTGATGTAACTCCAAGGGACATAGTTAAGTACATAAGCGAAGTCCCTAGGGAAGCTTGGAGCAACGTATTTAGCGATAGTGATTTCGCTAAGCTGGGCATGCGTGACTTAATTAAGTTAGCTAAGCTTTCTTCAAGCAGAAGCTCTTCACTCAATAAGAGAGTAGTTAGTGAAATAGTTAGGAGAGTTAGTGATGCAGCAAGCCTTAAGGCTTGTGAGAGGAGGCAGCTCATCAATGTAATTAGATCGAGGGTGAAGAAGGATCCTGAGCTGCTGCTAAAGCTGACTGGTGAAGTGCGTAAAGACGCTCCTCAAATTGATGGAGGCCGGTTACTGAAGGAACTGCAGGCAATGCCTATGGAGAGGAGGCAGAGGGTTCTGCCGAACTTGCTTAAGAAGGGGGTGTTAAGTGTGGAGGAGGCCTTCAACGGGCTTGACGTACTCTCATTCACTAACGCAGGCTCGGTGAATGACGAAGTCGTACGTAGTTTAACTAACTTAGCTAATGCCTTAGCGAACCACATTAATTACTTAGTTACGTTAGATAGAGGTTACTTGGATTACAGCGCTTTCTTCATGGATAGAGTTAGTGTAGAAAGCCTCCCCACGCAGTTTAAGCCTCTATACGAGTCTTTAGTTAGGCAAGACCCTAAGCTATTCATGAGTAAGCTGAGAGACTTAGATAAGTATGCAGTAGTGGAGTACATTGCGTGGAGAGCTGGCGAGTTAAGGAGCAGCTATGGAGATGAACTAATTAGGAGAGCGCTGCAGCTAGGATTAAAGATGCTGCAGACTTTTTCTCCACAGGCTCTATGCGTAAAGACTGTGAAGCGTAGAGCGGCTGGACGCATTGTGAAGGGAGAAGTTGATCCTAGGGCTACTCTATATAACTTCGTTAGAATGAACTATGCAATTAAGTACAGGCTGCACACTCACGTAGGAGGATCTATTGTTGTAATAGATGTAAGTGGCTCCATGTTCACACACGCTCTCTGGGCAGTGATGTCACTAGCTACATTGATCCCTAGGGCTGAGTATGTAGTGTTTTTCTCAAGTAAGAGCAGTGTTGTAAGAGTTGGAGGCATCACTAGGTGGGTTGCATACAAGTTCCTTAAGAAAGTCCTTGAGGAGGGCTTTGGAGGCTACACTGATTTAGAGTCCGGGCTGCGCACCGCCTTAAGGAACTCTCGTGGAAGAACCTTAATAGTAGTTATAAGTGACTTAAAGCAGACTTTGCCTGGAGATCCTGTAGCTGCCTTCAAGAGGGCCATTGATAGAGGCAACGATGTAGTGGTAATTGCGCCGGAGAACCACGATAGGGATGTAGCTGAATCAATTAAGGCTCTGGGAGTTAAAGTAATTGAAGTCCGCTCCCCCCTAGAGATACCTTTTATCCTCAAGTCGAAAGCTAGGTTTAAAAGGTAAGCTACTGTTATAGGAGATGTGCCAGTAGCTTAGGATGCGAAGTGGTGGCAACTGTATGTCAATTACGCTACTGCAGCCGGAGTGGCGGAGGTATAGCTATAGGGGGAGAACTATTGAAGAGCTACTTGAAATGCCACTCGACGAGTTCATAAACCTCCTTCCAGCTAGGCAGAGGAGGAGTTTGAAAAGAGGGCTTACTGAAGCTCAAGTAAAGTTTCTAGCAAAGATAAGGAAGGCTAAGCAGCTGCTTAACGAGGGAAAGAGAGTTGTTGTAAAAACTCACGTGAGGAACATGGTTGTGCTGCCTGAAATGATTGGAGTAACTATAGCTGTGTATAATGGCAAGGAGTTCGCGCCAGTCTATATAACGCCTGAAATGATAGGTCACTACTTAGGTGAATTCGCTCCAACGTGTAAGCGCGTAGAGCATGGAGAGCCCGGTTTAAAGGCCACTAGAAGCAGCTTGTTCGTATCATTAAAGACTTAGGGAAGTGAACTGCGTTGCCTACGTGGCATTATAGCGTTAAGCTAAGGGATGAGGGGAAAGTAGCTAAGGCAGTTATCCTTGACGCAGATGCATCGATAAAGGACATGAGGGAGGTGTGCAATGCTGTGAGAGGGATGGGCCTCGATGAAGCTTTGGACTTGTTGAGGAGAGTCATTGATTTAAGGGAGCCCATACCGCTTAGAAGGTATAGCGGTAAGATAGCTCATAAAAGAGGGCTTGCAGACAAGTGGGGCTGGCCTGCTGGTAGATACCCAGTTAAGGCAGCTAAATACCTCGTGAAGCTCTTGGAGAACGCTAGGAATAACGCAGAGGTAAAAGGCCTTGATTTAAGCAAGCTTAGAATAATCCACATAGCAGCTCACAGAGGTGTTACTTTAAAGAGGTGGATGCCGAGGGCTTTCGGAAGATCCACTGGGAAGTTTGACAGGAGGACCAATGTTGAAGTAATTGTAGGAGAGGTGTAGAGAGGCCTTGACTGGATCTAAGGTGAGGGAGTACTTTGTAAACTATGGAGCCATTAAATCCATGATCGATGAATTCCTAGCCTCCTACTTCTACAAGGCAGGCTATGCAGGCCTGGATCTATATAAAACTCCAACAGGCTACAGACTAGTTCTATACGTGGAGTATCCGGGAATGATAATTGGTCCAGGGGGCTCAACGATAAGAAAGCTATCCCTGCTTCTACAGAGGAGGTTTGGATTAGAGAATCCAAACATAACTGTTTTGCCGGTGGGCACCCCCGATCTCAATGCTAGAGTAGTGGCTTTCAGAATAGTTAGAGCTCTTGAAAAGGAGATACCTTATAGAAGAGTGGCCATAGTAATGATCAATAGAGCTATGGCGGCGGGAGCTATTGGAGTGGAGATAGTCATTAGTGGAAAGCTTAGGGCTGAGAGAGCTACTTACTTAAAGCTCAGGGCTGGGAAAGTGTATAAGGCGGGCGAGCAAGTCGATTGTTTAATTGATAGAGCCGTGGCTAAAGCACTATTAAAGCCTGGAGTTTATGGAGTTGAAGTAGTGATAGTAAAGCCCGGCATAACTTCCGATCACGTGTCTATAAAAGAAGTTAAGCCCGAGGAACTTGATAAGTTTAAGGTTGAAGTCGAGGAGGGATTCATAGAGCAAGCTAGCGAACAAGAAGCCGGTGGATACGGGGCAGTTGGTGAGGGCATTGAAGGCAGCTGATGCAAGGAAGGCCAGCCCTGAGGATAGACTTAGGAAGCTGGCTGAACTAAGGATTGAGCTCTTAAAGCTTAGGCTACAGGCAGGCATAGGGACTCTTAAGGATACGGCTAAGGTAAGGAGTATCAAGAGGGATATAGCCAGGCTTCAGACAGTAATTAGGGAGTCATCCAAGAAGGAGTAAGGGTAAGGCATTGAAATATACGGAGAAAAACGCAATTTATCACGAGCTCATAGGCTTAAGCGTCGCCATAGTAGAGCACCCTGATAGGACCCTTATTGGTAGAAGAGGGCTCGTAATCGATGAAACCTCTAATACACTCGTCTTAGAGGAAGGCTCTAGGAGGATTAGAGTATTGAAAGAGCACGGAGTTTTTGAATTCACATTGCCGAGCGGGGTCAAGGTAATGGTTAGAGGAATAGAAATTTTAGGGAGACCTGAGGATAGGCTGAAGAACATAGTGAGGAGGAGGAAGTGGAGAACTTGAGTGAAGTCAGCGTTAGGAATGCTGGAGTTCCAGGCGTCGAGCCCCCTAGGCAGGCATGCAATGATCCTCTGTGTCCGTGGCATGGAGGTCTGAAGGTTAGAGGGCTGATCCTTGAGGGAACAATAGTGAGCTCCAAGGCTCATGGAACAGTTACAGTGAGACGTGACTACTTCTACTTCGTTGAGAAGTATAGGAGGTATGAGAGGAGGCGTACGAGCATTCACGCTCACAATCCTCCGTGCATAGGAGCTAGGGATGGAGATGTAGTAGTTATAGGGGAGACTAGGCCTATATCGAAGACAGTTCACTTCGTAGTGCTTGGAGTAGTTAAGAGAGGTGGGGAAAGTGCCGGCGGAAAGAGTTAAAGCAGGTAAGCCAGCTTTATCTAGGAAGAGGCTTCAATTCGGCCTACAGGTGGGTTCCTCAGTTAAGGTAACTGACAACAGTGGTGCTAAGGAGGCATTAATAATAGGGGTGCCGGGCTACAAGGGTAGGTTAAGGAGAGTCCCCAGGGCTAGCATAGGAGATCTAGTGGTTGTCTCAATTAAGAGGGGTAGGCCTGAGTTGAAGAGGCAAGTGATGAAAGCTATAGTAGTTAGGCAGAAGAGGCCCTATAGGAGGCCTGATGGAACTTGGGTAAGCTTTGAAGATAACGCAGTTGTCATAATAACTCCTGAGGGGACTCCTAAGGGAAGCGAAATACATGGCCCAATAGCTAGAGAAGCTGCTGAAAGATGGCCCAGTATAGCAAACATAGCTACAATAGTGGTTTAGGAGCGGGTGTGGTAGAGTTGAGTTCTTCATCAAGTAAGCCTGGTAAGCAGAGAAAGAATCTATACACTATGCCCCTGCACTTGAGGCACAAGCTCTTAACGGCCCCGCTATCCAAGGAACTAAGGGAGAGACATAGAGTTAAGAGACTTCCAGTGCGTGCTGGAGACGTTGTTAGAGTTGTGCGAGGAGGCTGGGCAGGCCATGAAGGTAAAGTCGTCAGAGTAGACCTTAAGAGAGCTAAGTTACTCATTGAAGGAGCGCAAGTGAAGAAAGCTGATGGAACCCCTGTTTACTATCCTATACATCCATCTAAAGTAATGATCGTTAAGCTAAGCTTAGACGATCCTTGGAGGAGGGAGATCGTTGAAAGAAGGGGTGGGGGAGGAGTTCAAGTAGTTGAAGAAGAGCGCGGAGTTAAAGAAGGTGGAGAGAGGTAGGAATCATGGGCGGTATGGGGGGCAGCAGGCATTTAAAAGCATTGGCGGCTCCAGCCTTTTGGCCAATACTTAGGAAGGAGTATAAGTGGGCTGTAAAACCGTCGCCGGGGCCTCATCCAATTGATAGATGCATACCTCTCTTAATAGTTGTAAGAAACATGCTTAACTACGCTAAAACCTCTAGGGAGGCCGGGAAGCTTATTGCTGAAGGACACTTTAAAGTAGATGGAGTTGTTAGAAGAAGCTACAAGTACCCCGTTGGATTAATGGATGTAATTGAAGTAGTTGCTACAGGTGAAGTGTTTAGAGTTCTCCCAGTTTCAACCAAGTACATGGATTTAGTTAAAGTCCCTAGAGAAGAGGGTTCATTTAAACTATGCCGTATTGAAAACAAAACTGTAGTTAAAGGAGGGCACATACAACTAAACCTGCATGATGGGCGAAGCTACTTAATTAGAGTCTCTGATCCAAGGAATCCACTTGAAGATGTTTACGAAACGCTGGGCACACTAAAGATCTCGGTGCCTAAGCAGCAGCTGCTTGACTATGTGCCGTTAAAAGAAGGTGTTATCGCCATCGTGACTTGGGGTAGGAATGTTGGAAGAGTGGGGAGAATAGTATCCATTCAGAGGGGGTTTAAGAGAGTTAAAAGCATTGTTACTTTAGAGGATAGGGGTGGAGTGAAGTTTCAGACAAGTCTAAACTACGTACTTCCAATAGGCGTTGAGAATCCATTGATACACTTACCCAGCGGTGCGTGGCAATGACTGTATTTGATTACGTGAAAAACGTAGATGAAGTATTGAAGAAGTGGGAGGGGAATCCAATGCTTTCGCCTAAAATAGCTAAAGTAACTGTGAATGTAGGAGCAGGTGCATTAACTGAGAGAATTCCAAGAATAGCTAGAGTTCTTGAGGAAATAACTGGGCAGAAGCCTGTTCCAAGGAAAGCTAGGAGGACTATAAAGGACTTCGGCATACGTAAAGGAGAGAACATAGGTGTTGCGGTAACTCTAAGGAAGGAGAAGGCGGCTGAATTCCTTAAAAAAGCTTTAGCAGCTGTTGGATATAGATTGAAGGCCGCTAGCTTCGATGACTATGGAAGTGTGTCGTTTGGAGTAAAGGAACACATACTGATACCGGGAGTGAAATATGATCCTGAGATAGGCATATTCGGCATGGACGTCTGCATAACTTTTGAGAGGCCTGGATTTAGAGTGTTGAGGAGAAGGTATAGGAGGGCTAGGAGTATTCCGAGAAGACATAGAGTTGCAAGGGAGGAGGCAATGACTTATCTTTATAAGTTCTTCAATGTAGAGATAGTTTAGTGAACTTGGGTGAAATGCTTGGGGAAGTATAAGAAGCCGAAGATCCATAAGTTTGGGAAGGGGTCTAGGAAATGCAGGAGATGCGGCTCTCGAGATGCTGTAATCCAAAAGTATGGAATATATTTATGTAGGCAGTGCTTCCGCGAGTTAGCGCCAAGCATGGGCTTTAGAAAATACATGTAGAGCTGTGCCTAGTTATAGATTCCGCATTTAATGCTCTCCACTGCTTTACCCTAATTCTTCAATCACTGCGGCCCAGTTGTTTTCCAAGCATTAACTCAACTTTCCCTACTTCTATTTGAAGCAGAACTCTGAGCTACGTAGTCTTTGATGGACTTGCAGCTCTCGTGGTTCACCAGCCTCCTCCCCCGCCTGGGTGAGCCATCTCCACCTCCTCATGAGTTCTTCAAAGAGCCTTGGATGTAGAGTAAGACCCTCCATCTGAAGGCTCAGCGCTCCTTTCAAGGCATAGACCACCACACCTGGAGCGACGCCAATGCTTAGCAACTCATAATTTCCCCCATTCCGTAATTGCTGACGACGACGCCTAGTCAAGGCTTTTCACTCTAAAGTGTTGAGAATTTATTAAGTAGTGTTTGTCTTTAGGCTTTAAAGACGAAGTGTATGCGGCGATAGGAATGGTCATGCTCGATACTTTAGCGAACGCTATGGCCACCATATATAACTGTGAGGTGAGGGCCAAGGGAGAGGCACTCATAATGCCGGCGTCAAAGCTTATAATAAATACGCTTAGAGTTATGCAGGTTGAGGGATACGTAGGTGAACTTGAGTACATAGATGATGGCAGGTGGGGTAAAATAAGGGTACAGCTGCTTGGAAGAATAAACAAGTGTGGAGTAATAAGGCCTAGGGCTTCAGTTAAGCATGGGGAGCTTGAAGTAATGCCCCACTGGCTCAGGAAATACCTGCCGTCTCGAGACATTGGGATAATAATACTGTCAACTCCTCAAGGAGTCATGTCTCATAGGGAGGCTTTAAGAAGGAAGATCGGGGGAGTGGCGCTAGCGTACGTTTACTGACGGGGTGTTGTAGTTGGCTAAGAAAGCCCACATATACTACGAAGTCCCTATTCCGAGCGGGGTAACTGTTGAAGTAAGTGGTGGAGTAATTAAAGCGAGGGGCCCTAAGGGCTTTATTGAAAGGGACTTCAGCTACGCTAAAGGAGTCTTAATTGGAGTAAGGGATGGTAGAATTGTTGTAGAGGCCTACTTTGCCAATAGGCGTCTAAGGGCTTTAACGGGCACAGTGGCAGCTCACTTAAGGAATATAATTGAGGGAGTTGCAGAGGGCTATAGGTATAAGCTCAAGGTCATTGCAATGCACTTTCCAATAACAGTACGAGTAGATGAGGGAAGAAGAATCGTTGTAGTAAAGAACTTCCTTGGCGAGAAAAGCGATAGAGTGGCTAGAATAGTCGGTGACGCAAAGGTGAGAGTTGAAGGAGATGACATCATAGTTGAAGGAGTGGACTTAGAATCCGTTTCCCAAACTGCTGCAAACATAGAGTTAGCAACAAAGGTTGTTGATAGAGATAGGAGAGCATTTATCGATGGAATATACATTTATGATAAGGGTGAGGGAATTGAGCTCTGAGAAGCCTGTTGAGAAACTGCTTGAGCTAAGGAGAAAAATTAAGTCAACCAAGCCCGAGTTCCATAGGTATCTATGGTGGAAGAAGCCCGTGTTTAAAAACGACCTTAAGTGGAGGAAGCCTAAGGGGATAGATAACAAGGCTAGGCTTAAGCTAAAGGGGTATCCGCCGCTAGTTGAAGCCGGTTATAGGGCTCCAAGAGCTGTTAGAGGACTTCATCCAACTGGTTTAAAGCCCGTAGTTGTACATAGTTTAAGCGAGCTTGAAGAGCTTGATCCACTGAAGCACGTAATTTATGTAGCTAGCACCACAGGCCTCAGGAGTAAGCTTAAAATAGTTGAAGAAGCTGAAAAGAGGGGGTTTAAAGTAGCTAACCCAATGGCAAGGTGATTGACGTGTCTGACTTATTGCTTCAGAAGAGGCTTGCTTCAGAGATACTCGGCGTAGGTGTGTCGAGGATATGGATAAACCCTAGGGAGGCTGATAGAGTGTCGGAAGCAATAACGAGGGAAGACGTTGAACAGCTGATACACGATGGAGTGATTGGAGTTAAACCGGTTCACAGTAATTCGAGGGAGAGATGGAGGTTGAGGCGTGAAAAAGTTAAGAGAGGTAGAAGGAGGGGGCATGGCAGGAGGAAGGGCTCTAAGGGAGCTAGAGTGGATGAGAAAGCATTGTGGATGAACTCTGTGAGGAAGATCAGGAGGTACTTGAAGTACTTGAGGGACAACAAGGTCATTGATAGAAGTGCTTACAGGAGGCTGTATAGAATGGCTAAGGGAGGAGCGTTTAGAAGCCTGGCTCACTTAAAGACCAGCCTCAAGGAGCTGGGCGTTGAGGTGAAGTAGGAGTGGCGCGCGGGCCGAAGTATAAGGTCCGAAGGAGAAGGAGGAGGGAGGGTAAGACGAATTACTACAAGCGATACAGGCTTGTATCCTCTAGGCACTACATCTACGTAGTTCGTAAGACTAATAAGTATGTATTGGTTCAGGTAGTTAAGCCCTCTGTTAAAGGTGATGTAACTATTGCTGCAGCACACAGCGTGGAATTAGTTAAGAGGTATGGTTGGAAAGGCGGGACGAAGAATGTTCCAGCAGCATACTTAACTGGTCTTCTAGCTTCTTTAAGAGCTCTAAGAGCGGGCGTTAAGTATGCTGCTCCATACATAGGCCTACATAAGCCTACTCGTGGAGCAAAAGTATTTGCTGCTATAAAGGCTGCAAATGACGTTGGATTGAAAGTACCTGTATCCAGTGAAGTAGTTCCTTTAGAGGATAGGCTGCGGGGTGAACACATAGCTGCCTATGCAAAAGTACTTAAGGAGTCTAGCCCCGATCTTTACTTTAAGAGATTCTCCCTGCACTTAGCTAGGGGGTTTGAGCCCATATTTCTCCCAGAGCACTTTAGTGAAGTAAGGAGTAGAGTTATGAGTGATTACAGTGATGTCATTGGAGGTGGTGGATAGTGGCTGTGTCAGCAGTTGATAAGAGGAGCCTTGAGAACTGGGTTCCTAGAACGCGTGTAGGTAGGTTAGTGAAGGAGGGTAAGATAACTAGCTTAGGTGAATTGTTTAGTAAGAACATGCCGCTTATTGAGCCTGAAATAGTTGATTACCTGCTCCCTGAATTAGTTTATGAAAGACTTGATGCAACAATAGTTCAAAAGATGACTGATGCAGGTAGGATTACTAGGTTTAGAGTTGTCGTCATAGTTGGGAATAGAGGTGGATTTGTTGGAATAGGCTTTGGCAAGGCTAGGCAGTACAACATAGCTCTTCAAAAGGCTTTAAGAACAGCTAAGCTAAACATAGTTCCAGTGAGACGCGGCTGTGGGAGCTGGGAGTGTATATGTAACGAGCCCCACAGCATTCCATTTACGGTTGTTGGAAAAGCAGGAAGTGTAAGAATAACAGTGAAGCCCGCTCCTAAGGGAACAGGCCTTGTTGCCGGCGAAGTAGCTAAGAAAGTACTAAGCCTAGCCGGCGTAAGTGATGCATGGACTAATACAATTGGTGAAACTAAAACTACGTATAACTTTGCTGCAGCTACTTTAGATGCATTAAGGAAAACCTACAGTATTGTAACTCCAGTTGACTGGAGTAGGTGAGGGAAATTATGGCTGTCTATGCTATAATCAGGATTAGGGGTGGAGTAAATACTCCAAGGGAAGTTGAGGCAACAATGAAGCTCCTTAGATTAGTGAAGAAATACCATGCTGTGATATATCCATCAACGCTGCCAGGGTTGAAGGGCATGCTAAATAAGGCCAAGGATTTGGTTACGTGGGGGGAGATAAGCCAAGAGGTGTTGACTGAATTGCTTAGAAAAAGAGGGAGGATAACCAGCGGAGATCCATTAACGGATGAATTCGTTGAGAAAAGCCTCGGATTAAGGGGGGGCATAGAAGCATTATCTAAAGCAATAATGAGTGGGGAAGTGGCTTACCATAGATTAAAGCATGTGGAGAAGGTGTTTAGGCTCCATCCACCTAAGGGGGGGTTTAAGGGAAGCATTAAGAAGCCGTACAATGATGGCGGAGAGCTGGGTTACAGAAATGGGGATATAAATGATTTATTAAAAAGAATGATCTAGGTGGAATGAAATGACTGTTAGAAGGAGAAGTAAAAGCAGAAAGCTTAGGGGGAGAACAAGGACTATGGGCTGGGGCAGAATAGGCCAGCATAGGAAGAGCGGTTCTAGAGGAGGCTTCGGGCTAGTTGGATACCACAAACACAAGTGGTCGCTGGTCACTAAGCTGAAAGCAAGGTGGTATGGAAAGCACGGATTTAAGAGCCCGCGGGCTATAGCACTGGAGATTAATGAAGTAAACGTTGGGGAATTAAGTGAAGCAGTAGACGAGTTAGTGAAGAAGGGTCTAGCTCAAGTAGAAGGCGATAAGATAGTGATAGATGTAGCGAAGCTGGGCTGCAATAAAGTGCTCGGCAGAGGAAAAGTCGATAAAAAGATTAAATTAATAACTCCTTCAATAACTGAACTAGCTAAAAGAAAGATAGAGGAAGCTGGAGGAGAAGTTTCTATAATAAGTAGATCTTCCCACAGCCTCAATAGCTCTCCAGCTATTTCTCCCACCAGCGAATAGAAGTACATTAGTTTAATTTATTAAGTATCTAGTTAATTAGCTACTAATTAGCTGTATGAATTGTGGCTGCAGAGGAGTAGGAGCCATGGGTGTACTCGATTTAATGGCGAATGCAGCGAATTACTTGCCTTCAGCCATCAAGCCTGCTAAAAAGCCCGGCCTCTATGAGAGGCTTTTCTGGACGGCAGTCGCGTTAGTGACGTATGTAGTTATGTCAAATACTCCACTTTATGGAATAAGCTTTGCCCAGCAAAACATACTTCTCCTCGAAATAGTGTTTGCTTCAAACGCTGGGACACTGATGGAGCTTGGAATAGGCCCCATAGTTACTGCAGGTTTAATAATGCAGATACTTGTTGGGGCGAAACTCATAGATATGGACTTAAGTGATCCTGGTGATAGAAGGAAGTTTACAGCGGCGCAAAAAACGTTTGCAGTCCTGCTAGCTGCGTTTCAAGCAGGTATGTATGCAGCTGGATGCAGGTATTGGACGGTTACGCCAGGCCAAAACCCCTTCTTTGGCTGTACAGCCTCTCTCGCGAGTAGGGCTTTGACATCCCTTCAATTATTCCTAGCCTCATACATAGTGATACTTCTCGATGAAATGATTCAAAAGGGTTGGGGGATTGGAAGCGGCATAAGTCTCTTCATATTGGCTGGCGTAGCACAGAGGATCTTCTGGAACACTTTCTCCCCAGTAGTTGTCTACGGAGAGAAGTTCGGATTGGTTCCACACTTAATTGATGTGCTGAGTGCTAGGGGGAGCTTAAGTAATGTGCTGGTTAGGGCTTATGGATCAGATGTGCTTGGATTGGCGGCTACAATAGCAGTAGTATTTATAGTCGTGTATCTACAGAGCATGACTATACAAATACCTGCTTCATCGCCTAAGTTGAGGAGCATAAAGACTAAGATACCTCTACAGTTCCTTTATGTAACTAACATACCTGTGCTGCTCGTGGGAATACTGTACAGCGACCTAGTTATATTCGCTAACATAGCTAGGATGTTCGGCTCAGGATGGATTGCGGATGTAATGGCTAAGTATGACTCTGACAACAGGCTTATAGGAGGCCTCGCCTACTACCTCTCACCGCCTAGCAATATCTATGGAGTATTGGCTGATCCATTTAAGGCCTTAGCGTACTCCACGAGCTTCATTGCGTTAGCAGTTCTCTTCGGAGTCCTGTGGGTTGAGGTTGCGGGACTTAATGCAGAAGCACAAGCTGAGCAACTGATTAAGTCAGGCATAGAGATCCCTGGCTTAAGGAGGAATCCTAAGATACTTAAGGACAGGCTTGAGAGGATCATACCTCCACTAACGATCCTTAGCTCAATAATAGTTGCATTAATAGCTATAGCTGCAGATATAGCTGGCGCCTATGGCTCGGGAATGGGGCTCCTACTGGCTGTAGGAATAGTGCAGCAGTACTACTCACTAATTACTTATGAGAGGGCTTTGGAAGCCTACCCGTTATTAAAGAAGCTTGTGGGAGAGTAAATGCTTGCTTCAATAATTATACTCATCGGGTCATCAATATCGCTTCTTGCCACAGCAGCTTCAAATACTTTGTCTAGGAGAAGGTACTTTATTGAAGCAATAGAGTTTCTCTCAAAAATCCGCAGCGATGAAGTCGGCAGAGATAAGAGGAGTGTTCGAAAGATGAGGAAAGTGAAGGGATTTATTGGAAGATATAGGAGAAGAATGTTCGTACTCTTCATGATTAACTTCACGGTATTCATGCTATCCTATACAGCAGCTATAGTAGCTACGTACTTCACCGCCTACTACTTAGCTGGCGGAGATTTTTACGCCACTTTACCCATATACATTCCGCTCGTGAGTTACTCTATGAATGGCTCGCACAGGGTTAGCTTAGTGATACTGGCGCTACTTGGGTTTTTAGCGCCTTCATACTTATTCACTAGGGCGTCAAAGCTCTACTCTATGTGAAGCGTTTCCCGCTGGAGGCCCCCATCTACAGGTGCCTCACTGCAAAGAGAGTCACCAGTCACACTCAATTTGGCATAGCCTGTGTCCTTAGAATCCAAGAAGTTTATAAATCCCCGGACTTGTGAAATCAACCAATAAGTGAGGTGAGGTAATGTTGCCGAGGCCCTGGCGGAAGAGTAGTTCTAGGAGAAGAGTGTATAAAAGGATTCCCAGCGGTGTAGCTGTTGCCCACTATGAGTTAAGGAATGTGAACGTAGCTAAGTGCTCTGCATGCGGTGCTCAACTAGGCGGAGTCCCAAGGCTTAACCCAAGTAGTTTAAGAAAGCTCGCTAAGACTGAAAAGAGGCCTGAGAGAATCTATGGAGGAACACTATGTCGTAGATGCCTAGCCAACATATTGAGGGAAGCCGTAAGAGCGATTAAGCTACATAGGAGTTGAACTCTCAGCGTTTTTAATGGAGCTTGCCGAGGATCCATTTATTTAAATACAGCCTTTCACAGCTAGACAACGACTGGGTGGAGGACTTGGTTGTAATAGCTGTAAGCGGTCCTCCTGGCGGGGGAAAGACTACTCAAGCAATTAAGTTAGCTGAGAAACTTAGGTTAAAGTATCATTCAGCTGGCTCCATATTTAGAGCAATGGCTTCTGAAAGAGGAGTAAGTCTTGAAGAACTAAGTGTGCAAGCTATGAGAGAGCCTGCGATAGACCTGGAAATAGATAGGAGAAGCGTTGAACTATCTAAAGAAAACGCGGTTTTGGATGGCCACCTTACGGCATGGATATTAAAGGATCTAGCTGATGTGAGAATACTTATAACAGCCCCTCTATTGGCTAGGGCTATGAGAGTATCTATGAGGGATGGTAAGAAACTCGAGGATTCACTAAGGGAAACAATAGTTAGAGAGTACTCTCAGTTAAGGAGATTTATAGAGTACTATGGCATAGATCCTAGAGACACTGAAGTCTTTGACTTAACCATAAATACAGATAAGCTGAGTCCAGAGGATGCTGAGCCAATAATAGGCATGGCTGTGGAAAAACTACTGGGAGCAACTGGAGAAAACAATAAAAACTAAGGCGCTTTCTCTCTTACTTAAGCTGGAGAGCTAGGGGAGAGTTATGCCTGCAATAGAAGTTGGGAGAATATGCGTAAAAGTGGCTGGTAGAGAGGCTGGCTTAAAGTGCATCATAGTGAACATAGTTGACGACAACTTCGTCCTAGTGACTGGGCCGAAGAGTTTAACTGGCGTAAAGAGAAGAAGGGTTAACATAAAGCACGTAGAGCCTCTTGACGTTAAAATCAATATACCGAGAGGGGCAAGCGATGAAGATGTCCTCAAAGCACTAGGGGAAGCGGGTTTAGTGGAGTTTATGAAGGAGAGAGTGAAGATCGAGGTAAAACCCATTTAAGTTGATAAGCTATTTTAGCGCAATTACACGTTCTTAACACGGTGCTGTATTTGAGTGAAAGAAGTGGGCTGTCCTTCCTCAACGATCTAGCGGCTAAAGCTTGCGTAAAGCATGAATGGATAGTTATAAGAGATGAGGATACCGATCCTAGGTATGGAACTCCACCGTACAGTAGGGATGTTGGAAGCCTTTTAGAGAATGGTGTGATAAACTTAGATAAGCCTCCTGGACCAACAAGCCATGAGGTAGTTGCATGGATAAAGAGAATGTTCGGCATTAGTAGAGCTGGTCATGGGGGAACCCTGGATCCAAAGGTCACCGGAGTGCTTCCAATAGCTTTAGGGAATGCAACTAAAATTATAGGGAGCGTTGTCCATACATTGAAGGAGTATGTAATGGTAATGCAATTCCACAGCGAAGTGCCTGAGGAGAGAGTTAGGGAAGCTCTAAATCTATTTGTTGGAGAGATATATCAAAAGCCTCCGCTAAGATCTAGCGTCAAGAGATCTATTAGAGTCAAAACGATCCATAGCATAGAGCTCCTAGAGCACTCTGGGAAGTACTCACTAGTTAAAGTAGCATGCGATCCAGGAACTTATATGAGAAAGCTGGCGCACGATATAGGTCTAATATTAGGTGTTGGAGCCCATATGAGGGAGCTGAGGAGGACTAGGGCCGGGCCATTCAAGGAGGATGAAACACTAGTCAAAATGCAGAATGTCTCTGAAGCTCTATACTTGTGGAGAGTCCTTAATGATGAGCGCTTACTTAGAAAAGTAGTGCAGCCAGTTGAAGTTGCTGTAGCCCACTTACCAAAGATAGTAATTAGGGATACAGCCGTTGGATCTATAGCGCATGGAGCTAGCTTAGCTGCCCCTGGTTTAGTAATGCTAACTAAGGATGTAACGAAAGGCTCAACAGCAGCCCTATTCACTCTTAAAGGAGAGCTAGTTGCACTAGGTCAAGCGCTCTACGGCGCTGAGGAAATGGCTGCATTAAGTAAAGGCATCATAGTTAAGACCAAGAGAGTCTATATGAGTCCAGACATATATCCGAGGACGTGGAAAAGCGCTAAACAACATTGAATGAGAGGCATTCTTAAATGAAGAAGTAATGTAGCTCACACATAGTGATGCTGAGCCCCCTTTAAGAGAGATATACGTAAAGAGCGTTTAGCTCCTACCAAATCCCCATGCTTTAAAAGTCGGAGACTATGTTGAAGAGTCCTTGGGGATCCCCATAATCTGGGTCGAAGGACCATTAGTAATTAATTTATTGAGGAGTAGCGTATAAAAGGAACAGCTTTTTATCAGTTTTAGCGTGTGTGGGCCCGTAGCTCAGCCTGGTAGAGCGGCGGGCTTTTAACCCGTAGGTCCCGGGTTCAAATCCCGGCGGGCCCGCTGAACAAACACTAGTTCATCTCTAGGAGTCTACTCAGCTCTACGTGGATCTAGAGTTTTACGAGGCTCTCATGCAGTGCTGAGGAACTGCTTAGGGATCAAAGAACTATAAAAAATGGTTAGTGCATCACATACTGCTGCGGCTTCTCTTGGCGAGTTCCCTAGCCACATCCTCAAGGTCTTTGTGCGTATCTACACTTTTCCAAAATACTTCACTATACTTCACTGCTCCAAGAAGCCCCTTGCCCGCAAGATCGGGGAAGGTCATCGTCTCTATATCTCCTCTCTCTGGAAGATAATCAAATATGCTTGGCTTTAACGCATATATGCCTGCGTTAATCCAATAATCCATTAACTTAGGTTTCTCTCTGAAGCCTTTAACTACTCCATTACTTATTTCGAGTATTCCGTATGGGCTTGGCAGAGGGACTGCCGCTATTACTCCTACAAATTCCTCGCCAAATAGTTTATCAATTAACTTCGCGGGATTGATGTCAGTTATTACATCTCCATTAAGGACTAGGAAGTACTCGTTTTTAGAGAGTACATGCATAGCGTTTCTAAGCGCTCCACCAGTCCCTAATGGCTCATCCTCTACAACATACGTCACTTTTACACCAAGCCTTAAGCCGCTGCCAACGTACTCAATTATCTTCTCCTTTCTATATCCGACTAGCAGCACGAACTCAAAGCAGCCGTATTCCTTCAACCACTCTATCTGCCATTCAAGAATGGTTTTTCCAGCTACATTAATGAGTGGCTTAGGAACTTCCTCTGTATACGGTCTAAGCCTTTTCCCTAAGCCTCCAGCTAAAATAGCTGCCATCAAGGAGTGTTCACCAAGTACTTAGTGTAAGCTTAGGTAAGCTATATACTCTACAAGACAAGTTATTCTAAGCTTCATAAAAGTCTTGTAGAAACTATTTAACGCTCACATAAGTGCGAGCACTACGGGAATCAATATGGAAAACCCAGTTTGCTAGAACAGGTAACAGCTAGGTAGCTGTTTGAGGTTTAGATTCATTTAACGATTTTCACGGCCTCACCTGGTTTTCCCTACGCTCCACTCTTAGGGCTTCACTCGGCTTGGATACGTTTAGGGATCCCCGAGATTCCTGCACTTTGATTATTCACAGGATGATCCTGTGGTTTCAGACGTCAACAACTCTTCAACTCTCGTTAACAGTTCTCACAACTATGTAGTGAGGGGATGAGGCTTGTAAACAATGCTCTTAGATGTCTTCATACAATCCATTAATACTGAACGCCTCCGGCAACAGTTTCAGGGCTGATTTATAGCTTAAATGAAGTCGCTGATGAAGGTGGCGCTCTAGATGCGAGATGATCAGTGCCCCGAAAGAGGGTCGCTGGGCCTTCAGATGGAGGGTCTTCCTCCACCCCCTAAGCCCTTCGATGAGCTGGTGAAGGGGGGTGAGGCTTGTGAGAGCTCCAGTGAACTTGAGAGGGGCTTTAGACTAATGAACCCCAAGAGCTACGCAGTCCAGAACCCTAAATATAGGCCTCTATAAAATTTAAACACTGGATGGGCTGCGTATCCGAGATCGCTTTAAGCAATTGGTGGAGCATTTGAAACCTCTATCGATAGTACTGATTGAGTCATCCATAGAACTAGTCCCAGAATCCATTTGGGGTCACCCAGCCGTACTAAACACTGCCCGGAGGAGGCGTAAGAAGCCGGGCGAGATGCTGCTAGATAAAAGCTTACACTACTACGCCATGAAGGATCTAACGAACTTTGAGAAAAGAGGGCGTCCAGACATAGTGCACATATCGTTGTTGAACGCTCTTGGAAGTCCATTGAATAAGAGGGGTTTACTGAAGCTATATGTACACACAGTAAACGAATTAGTCATTTTCATAGATCCAAGGACGAGGATTCCTAGAAATTACAATAGATTCGTTGGGCTCTTCGAACAATTGCTTAAGTATGGCAGAGCACCGCCGGGAGCTGGCGAGCCACTGCTCTACGTAAAGGAGATGAACTTGAGGAGCCTCCTCACAGAAATAGGGAGTAAGTGCCTAATATTGCTTAGCGAAGAAGGGGTTAAAGCAAGCCCTGATCGAGTAATTGAAGAAGCTTGTAGTGCTGGGTGTGCAATAGGTATAGGGTGCTTCCCCCACGGCTCATTTAGTGAAACAACATATTCGCTAGCCAGATCCATTTACTCAATTTACTCCGAAGTCCTTGAAGCCTGGATAGTTGTTTCACGAATAATAGAGGCGTGTGAGAGATTCTATGGAATATATAGTGAAACATGATCCTTTACCTCAACAGGTCTTTTTACACTCTTAAACAACATTAACTAATATCAGTACTCTTAAGTGCCGCCGCCGGGATTTGAACCCGGGTCTCCCGCACCCAGGGGCCCGGAGGGTGTCACGGGCTCGAGAGGCCCGCATACTTGACCGGGCTATACTACGGCGGCTCACTTAGGTTGATTAACTGCTTCTACTTTTATTTCTTTCTCTTACTACTTGCTTAAATGAATTTAGAGCTCTCTTAGCGAGTTGTGCCACCTCCTTACGCCATACTGCTATGATTGCCATGATCGATATTTGTCCATAGTCTAAGCTTAAGCTTCTAAAGGAGTCGAAGACCTCAGCATATACGAGTGGGTAGATGGCTATCTTTACTCCTAATAAAGCTATGCTGAAGACAATGGAGTAGTGAACGAGCATTAATGCTAAGAGAAGCATTGTCAGCAGAGCCTTCTTTAACTTGCGCCCAGCGATCACGTACGACAATATGGCTGCAAGCATTAGTGCTGCAGCAATCTGCTGTAAAAGATACATGTTGTTAAAGCTCACTCAAGCCACCGCTGCCGCTGTAAAGCTAGTTGTATGCATTATCAAACCACAGACTTTAATAAGCGTTTGATTCATATACTCAATAGATTCTATGAAGTATAGGAGAGGTGTAGATAGTGAGTTTTAAACTCAAGTTAAAGCCTGCGCTAGAGCCAACGGAACCTATGGGCGTAGAATATGATTTAGTGATAGTAGGCGGCGGACCCGCTGGCTTAGCTGCTGCACTATACTCAACCAGGTATTTCCTAAAGGCAATTGTAGTCACTGAAAAAATTGGTGGTTACTTAAGTGAAATACACTTATTAGATAACTACCTAGGCCTTCCAAGCATAAGGGGGGCTGAATTGCTGGAGAAGTTTGTAGCGCACATATCGACATATGGAGTTCCAATAGTTGTAGATAAAGTCATTGAAGTAACCCGCGATGAATCCCTCTGGATCGTTTCAACAGAAGGGGGGAGAAGGCTGAGGACGCGTGCTGTAATCATAGCTACTGGAAGTAAGAGGAAGAAGCTCGGAGCCCCGGGGGAGGAGAGACTTATTGGCAGAGGAGTATCGTATTGCGCTACATGCGATGGCCCATTGTTTAAGGATAGAGTCGTGGCAGTTATTGGAGGAGGAAACTCCGCTCTATCGTCATCCATTTACTTAGCTAGCATATGCTCTAAAGTATACTTAGTGCACAGGAGGAGTAGCTTTAGAGCTTTCCCAACCTATGTGGAGGCAGTTAAAGCCAACCCAAGGATAGAGCTCCTCCTAAACTCTATTGTAAAAGAAGTAGTTGGTGAAGAGAGAGTTGAAGCAATAAGAGTAATTAATGTAGTGGATGGCAGAGAAAGCGTTGTTAAAGTAAATGGAGTCTTTGTAGAAATAGGTTTAGAGCCTGATAGAGAATTCTTCAATAAGATCGGCTTGGAAGTAGATGACGGCGGTCATGCAGTAGTGAAGCCAGACATGAGTACCAACCTCCCAGGGATATTCGTTGCAGGAGATGCTGCTGGAGGACCTTATAAATATAGGTTTGAACAAGTAATTACAGCAGTGGCTGAAGGAGCTATAGCAGCTGATGCTGCATTTAAATACATATTGAGAACTAAGTCCTCTGCTGCCTAAAAGCCTTTTTAACAACGTTTTAAAAATATTACGTAGTTTAAACAATGGCTTGAACTTCGGCAACCATGCCTGCGTCAATGCATAACCCAAGATTGCTTATTAATCACGGGATAGTCTTTTCAAATAGAAGTACGGTGTTCTGCTTGAGTAAGGACGTATTAGAGAAAGTGATTGAGTCGAGGCTGGCTAAGAAAGTAAGGATATTCGTAGACAAGGAGAAGCTTCACCCAGACTACATACCTGAAAAACTCCCCCACCGCGAAAAGGAGATCGAGAGAATAGCTTCAATACTCGTCCCAATCCTTGAGGGAGTTAGGCCAAGCAATGTACTGATATATGGCTTAACTGGCACTGGAAAGACTGCTGTAACACTGTTTACTTTAAGATGGCTTGAAGAGAAGGCTAAAAAGCTTGCTACAAAGTTCAAGTATGCGTACGTAAATACTAGGAAAGCCGACACTACGTATAGAATAATATCTGAAATAGCTAGAAGCATAGGGCTGAGGATACCTCAGACTGGCATAGCTATTGCAGAAGTCTACAGGAGATACGTTGAAGCTCTAAACAGTTGGGGAGGCATTCACGTAATGGTGCTCGATGAAGTTGACTACTATGTTAAAAGACATGGGGACGACCTCTTATATAAGCTCGTTAGAGTTAATGAAGAACTTAAACATGCTAAAGCATCATTAATTGGGGTAACTAATGATATAAACTTCATTGAAGGCCTTGATCCAAGGGTGAGGAGCAGCTTGGGGGAAGTAGAAGTAGTTTTCCCTCCATACAATGCTGAACAACTGGAAGACATTCTTCAGGAGAGAGCTAAGTTAGCTTTCAACCCTCTAGCTATAACACCTGAAGTAATAAAGTATGCTGCAGCTTTAGCAGCTAGAGAGCACGGAGATGCTAGAAGGGCATTAGATCTATTGAGGATTGCTGGTGAAATAGCTGAGAGACTTGAAGATCCTATAGTTGCAATAGATCACGTGAAGCAAGCTCTTCTAGAAATAGAGCACGGTAGAGTAAAGCAGGTGATCTCATCACTGCCCCTTCACTCAAAGCTCGTTCTTAAAGCAATAGTGACTATAGTTGGTGAAAAGGGAAGTGCCACAACTGGTGAGACTTTCAATACTTACGTAAAGATGGCTAAGGAAATGCGCGTAGAGCCTTTAACTCAAAGAAGGATCAGTGAAATAGTTAGCGAACTGGACATGCTCGGTCTCGTCAATGCAGTTGTAGTAAATAGGGGGAGGTATGGAAAGACTAAAGTAATAAAAATACCTGAGCTAGTCATCAATACTATAACTGACTGCCTAAACACATAATCACTAATCGCTTGCCCGCAATTGAGCGCTCGTTCTTCAAGTTGGGGAGAGGCCTACATAAGCATATTTATCCACTGAGAATTATTTACTTGGAGGAGCGTATTGCTTAAACAAAGAGTTTTGGCCATAGACGACGGCTTTTTCCCCGTGTACTACAAGTATTTTAAGGGAAGCACAGTGCTTACAGCAATAATCTATGATTTAAGTGATAGGAATGTTGAAGCAGCAGCCATTAGCGACGTACTAATAGACGGTCTTGATGCAACGAATAAAGCCATTAGTTTAGTCAAGTTATTAAACGCTGACGCACCAATAATACTTGATGGAGTTACTTACGCAGGATTCAACATAGTTGATCCATATAAACTATTTAGCGAAACCAGTTGCCCAGCAATAGTCTTTTTTAGGCATCAACTAAGTATAGATAGAATAAGGAGAGCTTTAGTAAAGCACTTCCATGACTATGAGCTGAGGCTGAGTGTAATAGAGAGAGTTCTTGAGTGGAGGGCTAAGATCTATACTTGGTGGGGGGTTTATGAATATACTTCAATAGGACTGAGTGAAAGCACTGCGCTAGACATCCTTAGGAAGTCGCAAATGTATTCGCCTGAGCCTGAACCCCTTAGAATAGCCGGCATGCTTGCATCTAAAGTAAGTAAAACCCTCATTTCCAGGGGAATGCGTACTTCATAAGAGGTCAGGCTACAGCCCAGCTTCTGAGCGAATTCATCTAACCTTCCTGCCTAAAGAAGCTGGGTTTTCAGCCGCAACCTAGGTCTTCGAGATCTCGACGGGTCTCCCACTTTCGTTGATCAGCCTTAAGTGCTCGAAGACTACGTGTGGAGCCTCGTCTAATGTAGCCTCACTGCTTTCAGCAAACTGTTTGATGTAACGGGAGACCGCCTCACTGCAATGTCTTGGAGGACATGCTATAGAGTTCTCGGAACTGTAATTAGTTACGCAAATCCCTCAAGCCAATGCTTGATGCAGCCTTTGATTAAACCATCTTTAGCGCGTTTACGAATCGTTTTAACTTCATGTAAAGCTCTATGTAGAGCGCGGTCCTTAAGTAAGGGACTATAGTCATGGAACAGTAATGAAGTAAAGTAGGAGATTAATGTCTAAACCCGGCTGTTCCATCAGTCACCTTAGTAGAACGCAGTGATTAACTTTGATAAAGTTTTTAGTCAAACAGCCTTAAATAACGCCATAACGGCTCTATGTTACTACAGAGTGGGTATTTATTCTGCTGCCCACCCTTTCAGCCATAATGCTTCTTCGAAGCATGGATTTAGTGATAACGCTTAAAAGTACAACAATTCTAGAGTCTCAACGCCAAACATAAAAGAAAACAAGTGAAAACCTGCATCTTAAGTTGCCGCATCCAGTGATATCTTCTAACGCTTCGAAATGTCTCATAACTCATATCCCACTATATTTGCTTTTCAACTATTCTCTAACGCTCTTATTTCTGCTACAGGCTTGTGCTTTTTATGCTGAAAATGGGGAATGTGAAAGAGGGGTTCCGTGCGAAATTAAATGGTTCTTACTTCTACGTTGTCGATGTAGTATGTCATGTGGGTTTCCCAGCGTACTGAAATGCCTAAGGCAACCCATATTTCTCCGCGGGGGCCTGTGTTAATACTTGCCGTGTAACTGTATCTTTTCCACCCTTCAACTTCATTAGCGTTTCCAATCACGATGAAATGCTCCTCAGTTCTGGGTTTTTGAAGGCCAACATAAGCGCATATGACGGCTATAGTGTTTGCGAGGCTTTCATGATCGCTGTAGAAATCGAAGGATATGCTAACTCGTATCTGAGTGTCTTTTTGCACATCTATTTTTCTCTCTATCCATATGGTTCCATCATCCTGCCGTCCGTCAATGAAAAACTTCAATGAGTATCGTCCAGAGCTGGCGACATCGGTTGAACGCGTTATGCTCCACTCAACGTAATGCCCAGGATTATTTGGGTCAAGCGGCACATCTGCATCTATGACCCAATCACCAAATCCGTCCTCAAAGTCCTCCCTCATAGTTTGCTCCCCGGAATCAGAAAGCCGAATGTACCAAGCGAGAAATGCGCTAACCACGATCATAGTTGCTAAAACAACTATGACGGCAATATTCTTGTTCAAATCCAAATCAACTCTTCTCACCTTGCTGCTCACAAGCATACTTCACCCCCACAAATATATATTTTAGAACAAACATGCAAAAGGCTCATCCACGAAATAGAACAAAAGTTATAGAGACGCCTGAGCTTCTTAACGGCAACTAAGAGAGGGGCATGCTGGTTATGCTTTCAGAGTTTGCTCCCTCCCCACTTTCTTGCTGATTAATTCGAGGATTTGTTTTTGCATTTCCTCAGGGTTTGGCACCGCTATCATCGTTGGGAAGCCCCATCTGAAACTATATCCGTAGTATCCATAATATTTTGGAACCGATTCAATCTCCTTCATAATCAGCCCGCTTACGCCGCAGATTCTCTCCCAGAATGTTCTGCTTATCGTTATGTCAGTTATCCTCTCTAATTTCAATTGTGTTTCTTTATGAAAAGGGGTTTGATATCGGCTTTTTAATGTTGAATTGAGTTGAAGGTGAATGAACTACTTTTCTACAGCCTTTCTTATTTTCCTCAACTCTTCTAAAATTTCTAAGCTTATGTCGGGTGCTGCCCCGGCTGCGCCGAAGAGAGGTCTACCTCTCACCATACCAATTATCGTATCCCTTATCTCAGTGAAGTTTACAACTCCCCATATCACTGCTTCCGCACTTCGCGTTCCAGGACCGGCGGATCCACCGGCTGGACCCGTATACCCAGCTGTGTGCACATGAACTGAACCGACGCCAAACCGCCTCGAAACGGGTCCCTGAATTACGTCTACGGACATGACGCGCGGGTATGGAGCCACGTGCTTTATTTTCCACCACACACCCCTCTCAACAACCACTTCATCCTTATTAAGAGTAAGGCAGATAGAATTGTAATACTTTGGAATCCAGTAGGCTATAAAACCGAAAACTGCAAGCGCTACAACTAGGGGTATGAAAGTAAAAGGCCAAGCCGCATGCCAAATTTGAGGCTCAAACGTAAACACAGCCCAAATGGGCAAAACCGCAGCAAAAAAGGATGGCCATAAGCAAAAGATAAACACCATAAACCTTCTTCAAGTTCGGATGAGGCTTAAACTTTTCACCAACCTTCAACCTAAACACCAACTAAAAATATAAAGATAGGCATCCTAAAAATGCTTCCTAAAAGCAGCTTCCCCCATAAATAAGCATTACTCTTTCAGTCGCTGATACTGTCAAGTTAAGCCCATTTATTAAATAATCCTTTAATGGTCTGTCGTAACGAGGTGAGAGCAACAGTTGTCATATCGCTGAAGGATTGCGCGCAAACTCTCTAACGAAGCAGGTCTTTTTGCCGAGAGACCTTCCTCTTTTTTGTCATCTTATGTGTTTACTTAGAAAACTTGAAACTGCACGAGAATGATTTAGGTCGGAGGAGCGCTTTGGGAAGTGCATACTCAAGTTTGCCAAAGGCAATGGACACCTTGCATTTGCTTGGACACAATAAAGCAATGATAGTCTTCGGCGTGTTGTTGTCTGAACACAAATGGCCTTACAGTGGACGTTTAACTGATTACCTAGATGAGTATGTTTCAAGGGTTTCTTGGATAAGCGAACTTTGCCATAAGGGAACAATAACTGGAGGAAAGGGTTATTGGATACTTCTCCAAGAAACCAAAAGCGCTAGTCACTAACGGTTTTGTTGGCATAGGCGACACAGTCACACCACTCGGGCATTCATCAAATGCTATAGCTATGCTTATGGGAAAGGAAGCAGCAGTTACAGTCTCAAATGCGCTGCAGAAAAACGGCGCTCAAGTGAGGCATTATCTGATTACAATAAGTGGTTAAAAAGCGAATTGTTTAGCGGAGTTGAGTTCGAAGCGAAATTGATGACTTCATTGCTTAATCTAACGGATAAGCAAATCGATACAATGTGCGATTGCCTTGCAAACATTAACTTGGAGCCTTTTTTATCGAAACCCCAACTCAGCAAATGATAGCCATTTTGAAATTACTAACTAAACCGAAAGTAATCGCAAACCGCCGCGGAAGGAGGGGGTTTGAACCCAAAAACATTGATGCCGGGGGCGGGATTTGAACCCGCGTGCCCCGTATGGAGCACTGGCTCTCCAGGCCAGCCCCTTAGGCCGCTCGGGCACCCCGGCCCTGCTCTCACTATAGCTACTCTTCTCCTTATATGCTCTTACTAATGTTTACGCGCTTGCAACACAATTAAAGTGTTTATAATGAGTGCTTAAAGACTCTTTAAGTGCTTTATATACGGGGGCTTGAATCAAGTGATGTTGCTTGAGTAGAGCATTAAGGGGTGGAGCGCTATGATGCAGATCGCTGCAGCACTTCACGCTACGGCGTGGGGCATGTACTATGCATTTACAAGGATATACATAGTTAAAGATCTTGGGGGAGGTGTTGAAGCTCTAACACTACTTACTGGGCTGGAGTGGTTTGCTGCCTTTCTAGCGATACCGGCTGGCTATTTAGCTGATAGATATGGGGGTAAGTGGCCTCTATACATTGGTGCTCTTGGAGCAATTCCATTTCTAGCCGCACCACTGGTAACTGAGCCAACGCTTTTGTCACTCATGTTGAGCACTTCATCACTTGCATGGGCCATAGCTTGGCCTACTGTGCTATCCCACGTGCTTAGGGGAAGGAATATCGGAGTGAAGTACAGTAAGTTTGGCTTAGGCATAGGGCTTGGATGGGGCTTGGGGTCAACTACATCCGGGTTCACCTATGAGCGCTTAGGAGTGGCGGGAACATTTGCATTAATGGCAGCACTATACCTAACGGCTTACACAGCTTTCATCAATAAAGTTACTGGAGTTCGAGGCTTTGAGCGAGCCACTAAGGAAGATCTATTGGAGATGATGGGGGTACTCAAACTCTTTGCTATTGCAATAGCTGCATCTACTTTCGCTAGAGAGTACATATTCGTCCACTTGACTGCTAAGCTTAGCCAAGCTGTTTCCTCAATTAATTTCCCCGGCTTGAGTACTCATGAGGCTTTCGGCGTAATCTATGGAGTGGCTTCATCAATGCTAGCTATTCCAGTGAGGCTGCTTGCAGGAAAGCTAGTTAGCAAAGTGAATCCATTAAGCCTGCTAGCGCTAATGAACTTGGCTTACATAGCTTACGCCTCAGCGTTCTACTTCTCAAGCGACTTACTCATAGTCATATTGTGGCAAATACCTCTATACCCTTTAATTGATGTAGCTATGTATACTTCAGCTGCACTATACAGCCCGGAGGAGCTTAGGTCAAGTGCTTCAGGCGTTGTAATAACTTTTAGCTCTATTGGAGCGGCTTTCATAGCTCTCCTATACCCAGCTCTTTCACAACAATCTTTTCTGACAGCACTGTGCATTTCGTCAATAGCCTTACTGACGTCGTCGGCTCTAGTAATAGCATTTAGGAATAAGCAAGTGCTGGGGGAGAGATCTGCCGCTTTTAAGGATTCTGAGCTGCGTAGTCCTTGATGGACGCACGTAGCTCTTGGAGCTCTCGCTCCCTTTTAAATGAACTCACGGCTCCCCAATCTAAAGGTTCGGAACTACGTTCCTATCCATTATAGCACCGCAACTCCTGCATCCCATCAACCTGTCCCCATAGGGGGCATCGAAGTTTATAAACCATCTGAGTGTTTGTTTGAACATAGCTCGTGGATAAAATGGAGACGGGCTACAAAAAATATAAGTAGTAGATTAGTGAATACTGGGAGTCGATTAATATGCTTAGGTCTAAGTCTAAGAAAGCCGATATACTCGAACACGAGTGGGTTCCAAAGCACGAGGTCTTAAGCCCTGAGGAAGCAGCTGAAGTACTTAAAGAGCTTGGCGTTAAGCCTATACAATTGCCGTGGATAAAGGCAAGCGATCCTATAGTAAGAGCTATTGGCGCTAGAGTTGGAGAAGTCATAAAGATACATAGGAGGAGCCATACATCTGGAGAAACAATTGTGTATAGATACGTAGTAGTTGATGTAGAGTAAGGGTGAATTCTATGAAAGTTGCCCAAGAAGCCAAAGACTTTCCGACATCTGACGATAAATGGCTCATTGTGGAGGGATTATTTAAGGAAAAAGGCCTTGTAAGACAACACTTGGAGAGCTACAATGACTTCATAGAGAGCTCCCTTAAGGAAATAATAATGGATTATAGAGAGATACCTCTACCAACAATAAATGGTAAAATAATTATAGAGGACGTAGAGATAGAGGAACCTAAAGTAAAGGAAGTTGAAGGATACTATGAGAGAGTCACTCCACTGGAATGCAGGCTGCGAGGCTTGACGTATTCAGCTCCTGTAAACATAGTTTTTAGAGTTGAAGTAGAGGGGGAAACGTATTCCCCAGTAAAGATCCTTTTAATGAATATTCCAGTTATGCTTAAGTCAAGCGTAGATCCATTGTCAAAGATGTCTTCTAAAGAGCTCATGAAAATAGGTGAGGATCCTAAGGATCCCGGCGGCTACTTCATAATAAATGGCTCTGAAAGAGTGTTAGTAGCTCAAGAAGATCTAGCTAATAACAACGTATTAGTGGACTACGGGCAGGAGGGAGGAGCCATAACTCACGTAGCTAAAGTCATGAGTGTTTACCGCGGGAGAAAGAGCCAGCTAGTAATTGAGAGGAGGAGGGATGGAGTAATATACGCTAACCTACAGGGGATAAGAGTGCCAGTAGTGGCATTAATGAGGGCCTTAGGTGTTGAAAGTGATGAAGAGATAGTTTTTGCAGTAAGCCTCAACCCAGAGATTCAGAAGGAGCTATTGCCAACGCTAATTAAGGCTAAGGACATTAAAACCCCTGAAGAAGCTCAAGACTACATTGGTTCAAGACTTGCAATAGGTCAGCCAAAACAAGTGCGAATAGATAAAGCCAAGAGCTTTCTCGACGAAACACTCCTACCCCACTTAGGTAATAGACCCGCTGACAGGAGGAAGAAAGCATACTTCATTGGGCAGGCAACATGTAAGTTAATAGAAGTAGTTAAGGGATGGAGGAAGCCAGACGACAAGGATCACTATAGGAATAAGAGGCTTAAGTTAGCTGGAGATCTGTTGGCTCAACTAATTAGATACAACTTTGCAAGAACTTTCGTGAGAGAACTCAAGTCAAACGTTGAAAAAGTCTTCACTAGGCAGAGGAGGGGGGAGTTAAAAGCTCTGCTAAAGCCAGGTCTTCTAACAGATAAAGTTCTTCACGCAATGGCTACAGGCAACTGGCCCGGTGGAAGAAGTGGAGTCAGCCAGTTGTTAGATAGAACTAACTTAATGAGCACCCTCAGCCACTTAAGAAGAGTCATATCGCCTTTAGCTAGAACTCAACCTCACTTCGAGGCAAGGGAAATACATCCATCACAGTGGGGGAGGATATGTCCCTTTGAGTCCCCTGAAGGAACCAACATAGGCTTAGTGAAGAACCTGGCATTAATGGCTGTAGTGAGCATCGGCGCTAATGAAGCTTTAGTTGAAAGACTGTTGTATAAGCTGGGTGTAATGCCTATAGATGAAGTCGTGGAAGCTGTTAGAAGGGGTGAGCTGAGCCTTGAAGAAGCATCTTCGTGGAGTAAGGTGTGCCTTAATGGGAGGCTCATAGGCTACCACCCTAATGGAGTGGAGCTAGCGAACACTGTGAGGAGAATTAGGAGGTATGGCGATAGAGGAGAACATAAGATCAGGGCTGAGCTAAAGGATTTAAGCGATAGAATTCATGAAGTGAATGTAGCTTACGTAGAGACAGAGTACATCAGGGAGGTTTATGTAAACTGCGATCCTGGTAGAATAAGGAGGCCTCTCCTTACAGTAGATGATGGTCGCTTAAAGCTTACTCCTAAACACATGGAGCTACTTAAGAATGAGGAAATACTGTTCTCCGATTTAGTTAGAATGGGTATAGTTGAGTACTTAGATGCTGATGAAGAGGAGAGCGCGTACATAGCTGTGGAGCCACGTGAAATCACTGGTGAGCATACTCATTTAGAGATCTATCCACCAGCAGTTCTTGGGATAACTGCATCCATAATACCTTATCCTGAGCACAATCAAAGCCCCAGGAACTCTTATGAAGCAGCTATGGCTAAGCAAGCTCTTGGGTTGTACTCGGCTAACTTCCAAGTGAGGTCAGATACGCGGGGGCATTTACTGCACTACCCGCAGAAGCCCCTTGTCCAGACAAAAGTCCTTGATATAATGGGGTATAATGCAAGGCCAGCTGGGCAGAACGCAGTTGTAGCCATAATGAGTTTCACAGGCTACAACATCGAGGACGCCTTAATAATGAATAAAGGAAGTGCAGATAGAGGTTTTGGGAGAAGCACGTTCTTTAGGCTCTATACTACAGTAGCATATAAGTATCCCGGAGGGCAAGAGGATAGAATAGAGATCCCGAGTCCTAACGTTAAGGGGTTCCGTGGATTAAAGGCCTACGAGAAGCTTGAAGAAGACGGAATAATAGCTCCTGAGACACAGGTGAAAGGCGGAGACGTATTGATAGGGAGGACTAGTCCACCCAGATTCTTCACAGTCCAGGAGTACGGCGTTGGCGCTGGATTAGTTAGGCAAGACACAAGCGTTGTAACTAGGCATGGCGAGAAGGGAGTAGTTGATTCAGTGATGCTTACAAGCGATGGGGAGGGCAACTATGTAATTAAAGTAGTTGTGAGAGACTTAAGAGCGCCTGAAATAGGCGATAAGTTCGCGAGCAGGCATGGACAGAAGGGGGTTCTAGGCCTATTGGTTCCCCAAGAGGATATGCCGTTTACTGAAGAGGGAGTTATACCAGATCTGATAATAAACCCGCACGCTTTCCCAAGTAGAATGACTGTTGGGCAGTTAATTGAGAGCATAGCTGGTAAAGTAGCATCCATGAAGGGTGAATTCATAGATGCAACTCCATTCTATAAGAAGCCAGTTGATGAAATTAGGCTGGCCTTGAGGAGACTTGGCTACTCGCATACGGGGGAGGAAGCAATGTATGACGGTAGGACGGGTGAATTACTCAAGAACACTGTATTCATTGGAGTAGTGTATTACCAGAAGCTGCATCACATGGTTGCAGACAAAATGCATGCAAGAGCTAGAGGACCGATACAGATCCTGACTAGGCAACCTGTTGAAGGAAGAGCTAGGATGGGTGGCTTAAGGTGGGGGGAAATGGAGAGGGATTGTTTAATAGGCTATGGAGCTGCCTCCCTTCTCAAGGAGCAGTTAGTTGATAAAAGCGATAAGGTGACTATCTACGTCTGCAGCCTCTGCGGGCATATAGGCTGGTATGATAGGAATAGGAAGGAAACAGTTTGCCCAGTTCATGGAGATAAAGGCAAGCTGTATCCAGTGGAGGTATCATATGCATTTAAACTGCTTATACAAGAGCTAATGAGTATGAACATTATGCCGAGGATGGTTCTTGAAGGAGTTGTAAAGAGGTGAAATAATTGTCAAGCCCTATGAAAATCAAGGCGGTGAAGTTTGGAATACTTAGTCCAGATGAAATTAGAAAGCTCAGTGTTACAACAATATTCTCAAGCGAAGTATACGACAACGACGGCCTGCCAGTTGATGGAGGAGCGATGGACAGAAGGCTTGGAGCCCTTGAGCCGGGCGAGAAATGCCCGGTGTGTGGGAATACTAGGGAGAATTGCCCTGGGCACTTTGCTCACATAGAGTTAGCCAAGCCAGTTATACACGTAAACTTCGTTAAACACATACTTACATACATTAAGACTACGTGTAGAAACTGTGGAAGAATACTTCTAAACCAGGAGGAGGTGCAGAGATACTTAGAGCTACTCAGTAGACTTGAGAAACTGGACGTTAAGCCTCTTAAGAGGAGGTTGGTAGAGTATGTGAGGAGAAAGGCTTCTAAGACAGGTACGTGCCCCCACTGTGGCGCCAAGCAATACAGGGTGCGCTTTGAGAAACCGTACGTCTTCTACGAGGATAGAGAGGAGGCCGGCCTAGTTAGGCTTAATCCAAGTGATGTAAGGAAGAGGCTTGAGAAAATAATTGATGACGATGTGAGGCTTCTCGGAGGAGATCCTAGGGATGCTAGGCCTGAGTGGATGGTGCTTACAGTACTAATTGTTCCACCTAAGACTGTGAGGCCGTCAATACTCTTGGAAACAGGTATTAGGAGTGAAGATGATTTAACACACAAGCTAGTTGACATAGTTAAGATAAATAATAGGTTGAGGGAGCACGTAGATAGCGGCGCTCCAAATGCAATAATTGAGGAGGAATGGGATCTCTTACAATATCATGTTGCAACATACTTCGACAACGAAATTCCTGGAATAGCTCCAGCTAAACATAGGTCTGGCAAAGTCCTTAAGGGCCTTGCGCAAAGGCTTAAGGGGAAGGAGGGGAGGTTTAGAGGCAGTTTAAGTGGTAAAAGAGTGGATTTCTCTGCTAGAACAGTTATATCACCCGATCCAAACTTAAGCATAAATGAAGTGGGGGTTCCAATAGATATAGCTAAGGTTCTTACAGTACCTGAGAGAGTAACTTCATGGAACATCGATGAGCTAAGAAAGTTCGTTTTAAACGGGCCTGATAAGTGGCCTGGAGCTAACTATATAGTGCGGCCAGATGGCAAGAGAATAGACCTGAGGTTTGTTGATAGAAAAGCAGCTGCTGAATCCCTTGCTCCAGGAATGATTGTTGAAAGGCATTTAATTGATGGAGACATAGCTTTATTCAATAGGCAGCCAAGCCTCCACAGAATATCAGTTATGGCTCACATAGTTAGAGTACTGCCTGGCAAGACATTTAGGTTAAACTTATTGGTATGCCCTCCATATAATGCTGACTTCGATGGAGATGAGATGAACCTCCACATACCGCAAAGCTCTGAAGCAATAGCTGAGGCTAGAGTTTTAATGCTCGTTGAGAAGAACATGCTTACCCCAAGGTACGGGGGTCCAATCATAGGCGGGCTACAGGATTACGTTAGCGGAGCTTACTTACTGACTTCAAAGAGCACTATACTTACAAGAGAGGACGTGATAGACTTGCTTGGAGTAACTGGGTATAGAGGTCCTCTACCTGAACCAGCAATCCTTAAGCCAAGGCACTGCTGGACCGGGAAGCAGTTAATAAGCCTCTTTCTACCAAAGGACTTCAATTACAGGAGGAGAGCTACTCTAGGTAAAGCTGCTGTATTAGCGTGTATAGACGAAGACTGTCCCCACGACAGCATTGTGATAGTTAAGAAGGGTGTATTGCTGGAGGGGGTTCTCGATAAAGCTTCCATAGGGCGTGAGGAGCCCGAGAGCATGCTTCACTGGATAATAAAGGAGTACGGCGAGGATGCGGGGAGGAAATTCATGGATAACGTCTACAGAATGTTCTTAAGATATGTTGAAAAACATGGATTAACGCTATCCTACTCTCACATAGAGGTCCCCGTAGAAGTCTTAGTTAATGTAAAGAAAATAATTGACTCTAAGAAGCGGGAAGCTCTAGAACTCATAGATAAGTATAGGAGAGGAGAACTCGAGCCTAAGCCGGGGAGGACTGTTGAGGAAACTCTTGAGGAGGAGATAACAGATCTATTGTCGAAGAGGCTTCTGGACGAAGTTGCAGAAGCAATTACGCCTTACTTCGACTTAAGAAACCCAGTAATAATAATGGCTCGCACTGGGGCGCGCGGAAACCCCGTTAATTTAACGCAAATGGCCGCTTTACTTGGCCAGCAGACTGTTAGGGGAAAGAGAATTGTAAGAGGTTATACTGGGCGCTCACTGCCTCACTTTAAGCAGTGGGATTTGGGCCCGGAGTGCAGAGGATTTATAGAGCATGGGTTTTCAGAAGGGCTTACTCCACTAGAAGTATTCTTCCACGCCGCTGGCGGGCGTGAGGGATTAGTTGATACAGCAGTTAGAACTAGTCAGAGCGGCTATATGCAGCGTAGACTTATAAATGCTTTACAGGATCTAAGGGTTGAATATGATGGGAGCGTGAGAATGCCTACGGGTGAAATAGTGCAGTTCATTTATGGAGAGGACGGTGTTGACCCAATGAAAAGCGATCATGGGAGGGCAGTCAATGTATTGAGAGTTATAGAGAAAGTCATTGGATGGAGGACTTAACATGGCTTCTGAGAAACTGAGTAGTGAAGCTGAAGTAGAGGAGTACTTAAGGAAGAGCTTGGCTAATAGAGTTAGTCAAACAATGTATAAAGAGATCTTGAGTGAAGTGCTGAAAACTTGGAGGAAGCACGGCCTGTACATAGATGAGCTAAAAGCTATAGCAGATGAAGTCGTGAAGCGCTATGAAGGATCTATTGTTGAACCAGGGGAACCCGTAGGAACTGTGGCTGCTCAAAGCATTGGCGAGCCATCGACTCAAATGACTCTTAGAACATTCCATTACGCTGGAGTAAAGGAGTTTAACGTCACTCTAGGCCTACCTAGATTGATAGAGATAGTTGATGCCCGCAAGAAGCCCTCGACTCCCTATATGGAGATACACCTAGTTGAAGAATATAGCGGCAGTGAGGATAAAGCTAGGGAGGTCCAGAGAGCTATAGAGACTACGACAGTGGAAAACATCGTTAAAAAAATAGACATAGATCCGTTTACTGGAATAACCATAGTGCTCGACAAAGAAATGATGGGTGATAAGGGGGTGACGATAAACGACGTCTCAAAAGCCCTTGAAAAACTCAGGTTAGGCGAAATATTAGCTGATGAAGCTGAGTCAACCATAAGTATTGTTCCCAAGGAATTGATAGATTTCTCTAAGCTTGAAAAAGTTCGAAGAAACGTTCTAAGCTTAAGGATAAAGGGAGTAAAGGGCGTAAAGAAGGTGATTATACAGAGGAGGACTATTCAGCGAGAGGGTAGGGAAGTAGAGGAATACGTATTGATAGCTGAGGGAAGCAACTTAAGGGATGTAATGAGTGTTGAGGGAGTTGACTATAGAAGAGTGTTTACAAACAACATTAGGGAGGTAGAGGAAATACTAGGCATTGAAGCAGCTCGTAATGCAATAATAAGAGAGATCATTAGCGTGCTCGAGGACCAGGGGTTGGACGTCGATATAAGGCACGTAATGCTGGTGGCTGACGTCATGACTTGGAGTGGCTCAGTTAAACAAATAGGAAGACATGGAGTAGCAGGTGAGAAATCAAGCGTGCTCGCTAAATCAGCCTTCGAAATGACTGTACAAAAATTAGTTGAAGCTGCTTTAGGAGGAGAAGTAGATTTCTTACCTGGAGTGGCGGAAAATGTTATAGTTGGGCAAATAGTACCTGTAGGTACAGGTATGGTTGAGCTATACGTTAAGCCGGGGTTGAGGGAGGAGAGGGATGAGTCAAGTCAGTGAAGTAGATGTTGTAAGAGCTCTACAGACAGCTATAAAGACGGGGAGCGTAGTATTAGGGAGTAAAAGATCTATGGAGTTAGTAAAGCATGGAAGAGCCAAGTTAGCGATAGTTGCTTCAAATGCTCCGCCTGAAGTAAGGAGAGACATTGAATACTACGCTAAGCTATCTGGAGTAGCCGTATACATTTATCCTGGGACAAACATGGATCTTGGAGCAGCCTGTGGAAAGCCTTTCAGCATAGCTTCACTAGCAATAGTTGATCCAGGGCAATCAAATATAGTTGAACTAGTTAAAGCATTGATAGAGGTGGGAAAGTAATTTGAATAGTATAAAGCTAACGCCAGAGGAAATAAGGTATATGGCGCTTTTAAATGAATTAACGGGGGTTAACGTAAGAGACTGCATAATAGATGATGAATTCGATAGAATAATATTCATAGTTAATCCAGATGAAGTCGGCGTAGCTGTAGGTGCAAAGGGCGTTAACGTTCTGAGAATTAAGAAAATAGTGGGTAGAAACATTGAGATCGTCGGCTACAGCGATAGAGTTGAGGAATTAGTTAAATACGCCTTAATGCCCGCCAGAATAAGAGACGTAAGGATAATTGAAAGACTTGGGAAAAAGACTGTTTACGTAAACGTAGAGCCTAGCGACAAAGGACTAGCGATCGGTAGAAATGGGAAAAACGTTGCCCGCCTAAAGACTATATTGAAGAGATACCATGATATAGACAACGTAGTAATTACATAGCGATTCCCTGATGCAGAGTAATTAAAGTTTTTAAACTTCAGTAAGGTCAGTTGAATGAGGTAGATAGTTATGCCTGGAAAGAAGGCTCCCTATGGACTATATACTGCCAGGAAGCTGAAGAGAAAGAGACTTAAATTCAGGTGGTCTCAGAGGGAGTTTAAGGTTAGAATGCTTCAATTAAAGAGGAAAGCCGATCCTTTAGAAGGAGCTCCCATGGCTAGAGGAATAGTCTTAGAGAAGGTTGGAGTTGAGTCACGCCAACCAAACAGTGCATTGAGGAAGTGCGTTAGAGTACAACTAGTTAAGAATGGGAAGATAGTGACAGCCTTTGTGCCGCTTGACGGAGGAATTACATACATTGACGAACACGATGAAGTAATTATAGAGGGAATAGGGGGGCCTAAGGGAAAATCCCTCGGCGACATACCTGGAGTCAGGTATAAGGTCGTAAAAGTTAATGGAGTTTCATTAAAAGCCATATGGCTTGGCAAGAAGCAAAAGCCTGTTAGGTGAGCTGCAGCAGCATTAAATTACCGTCAAATCACTCCCTAGGTCCTCGTCATAGCTTCCTGCTGATCAACGAGCTCTCTTCTAACGTAAACAGGCTTTCCTGCAACTAAGGCCATCAGTATTGCGTGGCTTGGAATCATCCTTCTTCTAACTATTATGCCGCCTTCAACGAATTCCGCTACTGCTGCATAAGTGTATGTTTCTACGTCTAGAGAATCTATGATCACTTTACTTAAGTACTTTCCTAGAGCTTCCCTCAATAAAATGTTCGTCGTGATTACATCAAAGAATGTCTCTCTTTCATCACCCTCTCTTGGAAGCATTGATTCCTCCCCCTTAAGTCTTCTTATGGCTTCTACAACATCTATAGGGACTGTATAAAGCATGAAGTGTCTTCCGTCTTCTAGAAAGCATTTAATTGAAGTCTCTATGGACTCATACGTAAGCTCCTCATCGCCTTCACTATATTCTTCTAGAACTCTTATAGAGGCCTCAACATCCACTACTTTGACTAGGCCTTCACTCTGCATCATTTCACCACACAGCACTTTAATGGTGTTCAGTAAGTTAAGTTTTTATCGCTCTCTAAAGTTTGTGTATAAAGCAGTTCGGCAGTGATGTAGCATGCTGGAGTCAAGTAGGGAAGCTATGGAGTTTGAAGTCAGTGAAATAAAGTTGTTCAGTAAGTGGAGCTACGACAACATAGTGATTAAGGACCCAAGTCTCAAGAGGTACATATGTTTAAGCCCTATCTATCTTCCACATACAGGTGGAAGGCATGAGCATAGGAGGTTTAGCAAAGCAGAAGTACCTATTGTTGAGAGATTAATGAATAAACTTATGAGACCTGGGAAGAACATGGGTAAGAAGCACTTGGCTTACAACATAGTGAAGAAGGCATTTGACATAATTTGCTTAAAAACTGATGAGAACCCCCTACAAGTGCTAGTAAGGGCCATAGAGAACAGTGCTCCAAGAGAGGAGACGACTAGAATAATGTATGGAGGAATAGTTTATCATATAGCAGTAGATGTCTCTCCACAAAGAAGAGTGGACTTAGCTTTAAGACATATAACTGAAGGAGCTAGAGCAAAGGCGTTTAACAATACGATACCTATAGAAGAGGCCTTAGCTGATGAAATAATTATGGCTTCTCGCAGCGACCCAAAGAGCTATGCTATACAAAGAAAGGAGGAAATAGAGAGAATAGCGTTAAGCAGTAGGTAAGCTTTCAAAATTCTTCATATAAATTAATGTCTGAATTGATATTAGTCTTATGAGATTGCATTAAATCGATTTTTCATTAGTATATGGAATTTCTGAACGTGTCTTAAAGTAACCTTTATAAGCTGCGTCTACAGTCTAAGTAGAAGTGATGTTAGAAGCTGTATGAGAGTGTTGGATATGAGCGCTGCGCAAAAACCCCACTTGAACTTAGTGGTAATAGGGCATGTAGATCATGGTAAGAGCACTTTAGTTGGATACATAATGTACCGCCTGGGGTTAGTTGAAGAAAAGGCCTTTAGAGTCGTTGAAGAGCTAGCTAAGAAGTCTGGCAAAGAGTCGTTTAAGCTGGCGTGGCTTTTAGATAAACTTAAGGAAGAGAGGGAAAGAGGGATAACGATAGCTTTATCTCACATAAAGTTTGAGACTAAAAAGTACTTCTTCACAATTATTGATGCCCCAGGGCATAGAGACTTCGTGAAGAACATGATTACTGGAGCTAGTCAAGCGGATGCAGCATTGCTCGTAGTCAGTGCTCGCAAAGGAGAGTTTGAGGCAGGCATGAGTCCTGAGGGGCAGACACGCGAACACGCCCTCTTAGCTAAAACCATGGGCATAGATCAGCTCATAGTTGCTATAAATAAGATGGATGCCGCAGAGCCTCCGTGGAGTGAACAAAGGTTTAAGGAAGTAACAGAAGTTTTGAAGAAGTACTTGAAGTCTATAGGGTACGACATCAGTAAAATATCATTCATTCCAGTCAGCGCTTGGCTTGGAGATAACGTTATTGAGAGAAGCCTCAACATGCCCTGGTACAATGGCCTCACGATTGTTGAAGCATTCGATACTTTGTCAATACCTCCTAAACCTATAGACAAGCCCTTAAGACTGCCAATACAGGACGTTTACAACATTAGTGGCATTGGAACAGTGCCTGTTGGTAGAGTTGAAACAGGCTTACTTAAAGTTGGAGATAGAGTGGTCTTCATGCCTCCAGGCGTTATAGGTGAAGTGAAGAGCATTGAGACTCACTACGTAAGGATTGAGAAGGCGGAGCCTGGAGACAACATAGGTTTCAACGTTAAAGGCATTAGTAAACAAGACGTGAAGAGAGGCGATGTAGTGGGCCACTTGACTAATCCGCCGACAGTAGTAGATGAGTTCAAGGCCAGGGTCTTCGTAGTATGGCACCCATCAGCTATAGCCCCAGGCTATACTCCAGTAGTCCACGTACATACAGCTAGCGTAGCTTGTAGAATAGTTTCAATAGATGCTAAGCTAGATCCTAGGACTGGTAAAGTAGTTGAAAACAACCCATCATTTATAAAGATGGGCGATGCAGCTATAGTGAAGTTTAAGCCCATAAAGCCCTTAGTAATAGAGAAGTTCAGTGACTTCCCGCAGCTTGGAAGATTCGCCATGAGGGACATGGGTAAGACTATTGGAATAGGGGTAGTTTTAGATCTCGTTCCAGCGAAAGTAGAAATAAAGGCTAAGTAAAGCGTGGATAAAGGGGTGCATATTTTTGAAAGCACTTACTTAGTTAAGTAAGATTATGTAGTATGAGATAGCGGTGTCAGAAGTGTCAATGGTTAAAATAAAGGTTTGGAGTACAGACGTAGATAGATTGAATGAATTCATACTCAAGATAGTTGACGTAGCTAAAAGAAGCGGTATAAAAGTAAAGGGCCCCATACCTCTTCCAACAAAAAGACTCGTTGTCCCAACGCTGAAACTGCCGCATGGAGAGGGGAGAAAGAAGTGGGAGCATTGGGAAATGAGGATACATAAGAGGGTGATATATGTGGCAGCGGATGAGAGAGTCATGAGGCAGCTCATAAGGATAAGGGTGCCTCCGGAGATATGGATGGAGGCAGAGATAGTTAGACAAAGATAGACCTTCTATGTAAGGCACGGCAATAAATTACTTAACCCCTTATTGTATAGATAGTACTTGGTTAAGCCGGGGTGCCCGAGCGGCCTAAGGGGCTGGCCTTGAGAGCCAGTGGGGATTGCTCTCCGCGCGGGTTCAAATCCCGCCCCCGGCGCTTCCTAATCCTAAAGGCGGCTCTGGGGGCAGTGATTGAGGCACTGCCTAAAGCCATCTAAAAAACATGAGTTTTATGGAAATATTGAGGAAGTTGTTGCATCTGCCTTTAAGTGTAGCAGTTAGAGGGTTGGCTTTGTTACACTTACATCCTTAATTAATACGTATGGAAGTTTTGATGGTATGGTTACTTCCCACCACATGATGTTGTACGCTTCCTTCCCGAGGGCTTCGATGTTGTTCAGTATGTTTGGAAGTCTGTCAGCCATACGTATTTTCTCAATAGATTTAGTTACTTTGCCGTTCTCAATTAAGAAGACTGCGTCTCTACTTACAGTTGAAAAAACTCCTTCAACATAGTTCTGCAACCTAGTATACCAATTATTAGTAACTAATATTCCCCGCTTTACTCCACCTATCATTTCATCAAGACTATAGCCTCCTCGGCCAACCGTTATATTCCACGGAGCTGGGGAAATCCAGCCGGCATTACCAGTGGTAGTTGCACCCATCTTGCTCGCTGTCTTAGAGTTATGAAGCAGGGTTTTCAAGACTCCGCCATCTATCACTGCCTTATTGTGAGTAGGCACTCCTTCATCATCGAAGCTTGTAGCTCTGGGGAGCTCGGTATTCCTCGGCTCATCGAATACTCTCAACTTGTCTGAAGCAACTTTATCGCCTGGCTTTCTACCCATAAACATTGATAAGCCCATTAACACATTGAACGCTGAAGCCATACGTACAGTTAGTTCAAGCAGGTTTCCAAACACCATGGGGGACATTATGACGTCGTACTTACCTACCTCTACCTTCTCCCTATACCTAGACTCCACAGCGTACTTAGCTGCAGTTAACGCAGCCTCCTCAACGCCTCTCGAGTTGAGCCTAGTTGAACAAGTACTCCATTGACCGCTTCCACTAGGTTCGGCGAAGGCTCTTAAGTAGGCTTGGAAGCCTGTTGAATCCTCATGTAGGGAAACTCCGCTGGAAGTTGATAATGCTTTTTCCCTATACCAAAGATCTATTGTTCCAGCAACGGAGTCTATTTTCTCTCTATGGGCTGCCTCAATAGCTACTTCAGCTAACGTACTTGGCTCCTCTAATCGCTCAATTACTTCTCTGTCAACAAGCCCTTCTAAAGGCTTTACTTCAATTGGCTCAGGCAGTGGAGCATATAGAGGTGACTCCATTACTTTAGCAGCTACTTTAAGTAGGTCAGCCATAGATTTATAGATCTCGGATTCGTCCCTAGGATGGAACTCCATTATAATGATCCTCCTGTCCTTGGCTAAGTAAGTGATTACGCTGAGCGAGTTCCAATGCTGTATTACTGATGGCTCACTATTAGCTATCTTAAGCATAGTCCTCCTAGTATTTATGGACAATGCTGCAGATTCATTAAATCCCTCCACAGAAGCCCTCTTAACTAGGTCCTCTGATATTCTAAGCAGCTCTTCGTTCATGCAACGCTCACCCCAAGCCTCACTTTCCTCAACCTAACGTCAGGGCCTCCAAACCATACTGGAACTCCTTGGGGAGGTTCGCCTTTTCCGCAAGTCCCAGCATAGAACTTCACTTCCCTACCTACAGCATCTATATTGCTGTAGAACCCGCCTGTAGTAATTTCTAGAGCTGGGTTTCTAACGAAGTCCTTGATCTCGCCGCGCTCTATTAAGTATGCTTCTAAGCCAACGTATCTCTGACTCCACCTTTCATCATCTATGTTCCACTCCATGTAGCTCTTTACATAGACTCCTAGCTCCACGTCTTCAATTAGTTCCTCAAGCCTATAGTTGCCTGGCTTAAGGTACGTATTCGCCATTCTCACTATGGGCTCGCTCTTGTAGTCCATGGATCTTGCAGCGGCATTGCTTTCAACTCCATAGATTTTAGCAGTCCACCTATTGTGCAAGTGCTCATTTATCACTCCCTCTTTATAGAGGTATCTTGGTTTAGCTGGCACTCCCTCGTCATCATATAGGTAGAAGCCATAGCTGCCGGGTATGGATGGATCATCTATTACTGTCGCATTTTCATTACCTATATTCTCTCCAGCCATTCCTTTCTTAATGAAGCTCTTGCCGGCTTGAGCAGCTTCTCTACCGAGTATTCTATCTGCTTCACTTGGATGCCCGCAGCTCTCGTGAACCATTAATCCAACTATCTCGCTTCCAATAACTAAGTCTATGGGGTCCTTGGGGGGTTCGATAGCTGTTAAGAGTATCTTTTCATATGTTTTAGCGTCTTCCTCCAACTTATTAATAAGCCCCCACTTGTCAAGCCACTCTAGGCCGCCGCTTGCACCAAGAGTCTCCCACCGCTGTATAGAGCCTTTTTGCGGATGAGTTATCACTAAGTTGTAGAACAATGCTATTCGAGGCACTCTACTCTCTATGAACGCTCCATCGCTGTTGGCGACTGCTTTCTCCTCAAAGCTCTCCACGTATTCTACGAATAGAGCGCTCGCCTTAGCTTCACCAATAGATCTTGACAGCGCCTTCCATAATTCGCTGTGGAAGCCTGCCTTTTCTTCAAAGCTTAGTGAGTCAAAGCGCTTTGCTTCTAGAACCGAGTACTTGGCTCTCCCAAGCCTAGATTCAGCTAGCTCCACGGGGTGCTTCATAAGTCTAAGCGCGTTTTTAGCTTGAGCAATCGCTCTATCAACTGCAGCCTTTATAGAGCTTCTCTCAAGCCTGTTGGTTGCTGAAAAACCTAAGGCTCCTCCAACCACTACTCTAATCCCTATGCCTTCAACTACTTCGCTTCCAACGCCAAGTATTAAACCATTGTTTGAAACAATGCTTCTTAAGCTATTTCTATGGTAGCGTGCTTCAGCATAAGTTGCCCCGGCGCCTCTAGCATAGTCAACGGCGTAGAGGACTAAGTCCTCCATTACATCACCCCGCAGCACTAATATATGTATGACAGTCTTGAGGTAAATATCTATTGTCTATATAGCTTAAGTTTTAGAAACACTTATTTGCTGTAACTCACACTGGTCTACTGAAGTGATTAAATTGACTGAGCTCATATATCAAGTGGACAGCTACGTAAGGGAGTTTGACGCAGTTGTAGAAGAAGTTCGTGGAAGGGGAGTTGTTTTAGACAAGACTGCCTTTAACCCTAGGTCGGGCGGCCTCCCCCCGGACACAGGCTACCTAGTCAAAGCTTCTAGGGAATACAGAGTTATAGACGTTGAAATAGACAAGGAGTCGATGAATGTAGTGCACGTAATTAATTCAGAACACGACTTACTGCCTGGAGATATCGTGCGTGGAGCAATAGATTGGAGTAGGAGGTATAGAGTTATGAGACTGCATACAGCTGCCCACATTCTTTCTGCAATAATGTACTTAAAGAATGGAGCATTGATAACTGGCGGAAGCATTTATGAGGAGTATGCATACGATGACTACAGCTTAGAGTCCTTCGATCTAGATATATTCAAGGATGCCGTGAGTGAAGCAAACGAAGTCGTAAAGAGAGGGGTTGACGTAAAGATCTATTGGTTAAGCAGGGAGGAAGCCTTAAGAATACCTGGAGTAGTCAAGCTGGCTTCTAAAATGCCCCCAAGCATAGCTACATTGAGGATAGTTGAAATACCTGGAGTAGATGTACAAGCCGATGGAGGTCCTCACGTTAAGAACACTCAAGAGATAGGGGAAATAGTCTTTGTTAAAGCCGAGAATAAAGGGAGGAAGAGGAAGAGGCTGTACTACTCGGTAAGGCCTTAGAGTCAAAGCAATAGATCTATTTATCTCAAGAAGGCTTCCTCAACTCCTTAACTCTCATAGCTAAGTTAACTAAAGTTAAGCGCTTCGAATGCATTTTTCTAACTACAACTACCTTGGTATACTTGTGTGCATCCCTAGGGTACTTTCTTTCCTCAACTACTGGTTCAAGCCCTAAGAGCTCTGCTGCACGAGCAATTTCATCAACTGTTGGGTTTGGAACAGCGTGTGTAATGGGAAGCCTTCTCCCCTTCTTTCTAGAAAGAGTTTTATCTATATAGGCTGGGTAGACTACTGCTCTTTCACCTACGTAATCACGGCTCAAGAATTAAGCACCGCTTTTTCCTTCAATAAGGACTGCGTTTATCACTCCATCCTGCCCCGGTCTAGAAGTGACTCTAGCTAATCCAAGCTCAGTCTTAATTACTGCGCCCTTAGTTATTACACCCCTCCTGGAGTACTCAGCGTTGGCTGGCGTACTCTGTACTCCAAGTATTCTTGCTTTTACGCATTTCCTCTCGCTAGGTATAAATACGTTGGCTGAGGATGCTTTAGCTAACCTGACTTTAATATTCCCCCCAGTTACTTTCACCACCCTCCTTAAGTCGCTTTCAGCTAACTTAGTGAGCGTAGGTGGAGATCCGAGTTCGTGCTTTCTCTTACCCCTACTCCTACTCTTAACTCCACCACTAGGCTTCCTCAAGTCGTTGCCTTGGTAATAAGACACTCTGCTCACCTGCAAACAGCACTCAAGTCTAAAAGCACTCAGCCATTTAAGCTTTATTGCGGGGCTCGGCTAACGCTTTATATAAAGAAAGAGTGCATAAAACGATCCAGAGTGATTGAAGAAGCCCTTATAGATGCTTAAATACTTTCAATAGGAATAGAAAACAATGAGTGCAGTAGCCGGCAGTAGATCGTGATAAGACATGGGCGTCTCAAAATACTTAGCAAGGGCCTTTAACTTACTGTTAAAGCCTATTTATAAGGCGTACGAGAAGTGGCTTTGGCTACAGATAAGGAAAGGCCCTATGCCAGTGCACATAGGAATAATACCGGATGGCAATAGAAGGTGGGCTAGGCAAATGGGCTTAAACTCCATTGAAGGCCATGAACATGGCTATGAAAAAGTTAAGGAGGTATTAAAGTGGATATGGAACTTAGGTACTAAGGTCGCAACAATATACGCTATGTCCACTGAAAACTGCCTCTATAGGGATGAAGAGGAGAGAAAGCACTTACTGGACTTGGTGAAAAGAGGGCTAATGGAATTAATGAATAGTGAGGAAATACGCAGGTATGGAGTTAGAGTAAGAGTTGTTGGAAAACTAGATCTTGTTCCAGACGAAGTAGTTAAAGTAGCCAAAGAAGTGGAGGAGAAGACCAAGGATCTCTATGAGAGAAATCTCTACATAGCGTTGTGTTATGGGGGAAGGCAGGAGATACTTGATGGAGTGAGGAAAATAGCTATAGCTGTAAAGAACGGCGATATAGAGCCTGAGCACGTGACTGAAGAATACTTTAAAAAACACCTCTACACAGCAGACATACCTGACCCAGATCTAGTAATTAGAACTTCTGGAGAAGTTAGGGTAAGCAATTTCCTGCTATGGCAAATAGCTTACTCAGAACTATACTTCTGCGATGCATACTGGCCTGACTTTAGGAAAATAGACTTCTGGAGAGCAGTAAGGTCGTATCAAGTTAGGGAAAGAAGGTTCGGTAGATGAGTGATGTTTAATGGGGCTTTGAAACTATTTCTCCCCAGCGAAAGCTTATTACCTTAAACTCATTCAATTGAAGGAATGCTCTAAACCCATGCCCAGTATGTGGGATAGACTGAGCCCGAGTGAGCTTGGGTTAAAAGATGTAGATGCGAGGTCTTCAATCGTTCACAGGCCCGTAAAATCCATTGGGCGAAACCCCCAATGAAGTGAGGGGGGAAGAACTAGCGTTATGGGAATTAACGCTAGGTCAGAACGGCTGTTGGACTAGCCCCCTGGCTCTATTAATTCATCAACACTGCCGTATAGTAATTGGAGTTCCTCTAGAGTCAGCTTGCGCTCGCCTCTCTTCAATTTTTCTTCAACAATCATCTTCTTGCGCTCTACTATTGATTCAACTCTTTTTCTCTCAATTTCTTTAACGACTTCATTATATCGGCTCCTTAAGTTAGTTAAGTAGGAAGTTTTTTCTTCAATCTTTTTTCCAAGGGAGTCCACGGTTGATTGGAGTTCATTGATTCTTTGAGAAACGTTTTTAATTACATTAATTAGCTCACTAATCCTGGACTTTATGGAGGTGCACTCATTGTTTATTGAAGCGATTTCTCTGCTCACGTTATTCATTTCGCGTTGCAGCTCAGCTATCGCAAGCTTTATTCCTATAACACTGGCCCTCAGTTCAATTAGCCTATTCCTCTCATCCCTAGCCTTAATCGCCTTCTCAAGGAGTTGCTCAAGTCTAGCTATTTCTTTAAGTATTTTCGACTCTTCTTCAATAGGTAGCGGTTTAGTCTGCTGTACCCACTCCAGCCTCTCAAGCTCCCTTCTAATGGAAGCTACTGATACCTTTGGATTCGCTAACTCTTCTACAACCCTCTTTTTATCCTCGAGAATTGACATCATTTGCTTTAGTTCAGCTACCTTAGCGCTTCTCTCACTTCTTAAGCTCCTTATTCTCTCTACAAGCTTCCCCTTCCTCTCTATGAGGCTGCCGTGTTTTTCCCTAAGCTCTCTTAGCTCGTCTAGGAGCTTGCTCTTCTCCCTCCTAAGAGCCTTTAGTTCCTCTATCAATGAGTAACGCTGGTTCTTCAGTTCCCTTATGGAATCTCTCACTGAAGATATTTCAATAGCTATTTCCTCAAGTTTTCTGCGGAGTTCGTCTACTTGGCTAGTCAATACTTATCCCACGCTTCTCAATACTATTCTCGCATCTACAACCAGTGCGCCACTCGTATAAGACATAACGGGGTTTAAATCCAGTGAATCTATCTCTGGGTTTTCGTCAAGTATTTCAGCTACCTTAAGAATTATTTTAACTAAACTCAACTTATCCACAGAAGGTATCCCCCTATATCCATTGAGTACTATAGATCCCTTGAGCTCGCCGAGCATTTCGTAAGCTTCTTCCTCTGATATAGGGGCGACTCTAAAGCTAACGTCTCTTAATACTTCGACAAACACTCCTCCTAGGCCAAACATGACTACGGATCCAAAGGCCCTATCCCTCAATCCACCAATGATTACCTCAACGCCGCCGCTTGGAGCCATTTTCTGAACTAGTACGCCAACTATTCTAGAGCCAGGCGCTCTCTTAGAAGCATTGCTTATTATTTCACTGAAGGCTGAGCGAACACTGTCGTCGCTGTCAACGCCTATCTTCACTCCACCTACGTCGCTCTTATGGCTTATGTCTGGAGACACTACCTTTAATACCACTGGGTAACCTATTTTTCTAGCCAGAACTACTGCTTCATCAACTCCGCTAGCTAACTCTGCTTCAGCTACGGGAACTCCATAGCTCTCCAAGAGCTTTATGGACTCGTGCTCCAAGAGCTTAGCTCTCCCTTCTAAAATAGCTCTCTTAATTAAAGCCCTATGGATCATTACTTACACCCCGCTCATACTTCTTGAGGTACTTAGAGTACGCGTATAGCGCTCTAAGAGCTCTTGCAACTCTCTCTGGAGACTCATATACTGGCATACCTCTACGCTCAAACTCCACTTTAAACTTCAGGGCTACTTCACTCCCAATATCTATTATAGCTACAGGCTTCCCCGCTCTCTCCACAATTGATGAAATGTAATAAGCTATCTTCATAGTCATACCCGGTATGTGGGGGAGGGCCCCTATGACTAGTGCATCTACATATGGCTTAAATGCAACTATTTCAAGGACATCTCTGTATCTCTCGTCATCAGCGTCTCCAGTAAGATCTATGGGGTTATCAGGTATGCAGTGCCTTGGAAGAACTTTTCTAAGCTCCTCCCTTAGGTCCTCCGGAGTTAAGGGGACTTCAAAGCCCTCCTTAACTAAAGCATCGGTAAGCATTACGCCTATTCCGCCAGCATCAGTAACTATGAAAACCCTATTCCCCTTCATTAATGGTTGAGTTAAGAATATTTTAGCGAAATCAGTTATTTCATCAAAAGTCCCTGCTTCAATTATTCCAACCTGCCTGAATGCAGCTGAGTAGATACTGTAGTCTCCTGCTAAAGCAGCAGTATGGCTTATGACGGCTCTGCTTCCACGAGGAGTCTTCCCAGCCTTATAGACTATCACGGGTTTTTTCTTAACAACTTCGCGGGCTACTTCCATGAATGCCCTGCCTCTAGACTCCTTAAATCCCTCAATGTATAAGACTATTACTTTAGTCACAGGATCGTCTTTAAGGAACTTCATTAAGTCAACGTCGTCGACGTCAACTTTATTTCCATAGCTTATTGCTCTAGCTATCCCCAAGTTATTGTAAGCCATGTAGTCAAGGAGAGCTGATGCGAAAGCACCGCTCTGGCTTATAAAGCTTATGCCTCCCTTAGGAGGTCTCTTCATTCTCTCCTCTGGGAGAAAGAATGTGTCTACCCCACTGTAGTTGTCGAATACCCCTAGGCAATTTGGTCCAACAACTCTGATCTCGTATTTTTCCACTATTTCCCTAACTTCTCTTTCAAGCCTTATGCCCTCATCAGTTCCCGTTTCGCTGAACCCACCGCTAATTATGATTGCTGCTTTCACACCCGTTTCACCGCACTCCATGAGTACTTGGGGAACTGATGGAGCTGGAATAGCTATTACAGCTAGCTTAGGAGGCTCGGGAAGCTCCTTTACGCTCTTGTAACACTTTAATCCAAGGATTTCACCGTATTTTGGATTAACTAAGTACGTTTCACCGCGATACCTTTTAGTGAAGTTTTCAACAAGTACTCTTCCAATTTTTCCTTCAATAGGTGTAGCTCCAATTATTGCCACACTACTTGGGTTAAACAATGCTTCAAGCCCGCGTAAGCCATTCAAAATGCTCCACCATGACGGAATTACTGGGTTAGAGTTAAAAACGTGACGGCAGTGAATTAGTTAGCGCTAAGTAGGAGTGTTGTTAAGCCGTTAAAAACTTGGGGTGAAGCAATTGGCCCTTAATTTGAGCGAAGTGTTTTTTAAGGAATTAAAGATAGTTGATGAGCTTCAGATCGATTTACGTAAGTTTAAGGCATTCCTTAGGAGAATTGACGAAAGCTTAGTTGAATTAACTAAGGTAGTCAATGGAGTTGGGGCTGAATCCAAGTTAATTAACATCCCCCATGATGGAGGAGTAGTCCTTAAACCCATGCCTCCTTTCTACACACCTGTTGAAGTCAAGTACTTGTTAGTCAAGCTAGATAAGCCAGTATACATGAAGCCTTATGGAGCCACCAGAGTTTTAACAAAGCTCCCCATAGATGTAGCCATTGAATCTGGGGGAGCAGTTGTAGACATCACACCTCTAAGCAGAGTCAAGCTCGGCCTCTACGGCCCCCCCGATTTAGGGGAGCTGACCCGCTACATAGATTCAACAATAGTTAGTGAAGTGCCTCCAGAGCTCCTGGGCTTAATGACTCTATACATTGAGAACAAATCCGGTGAGCCAGCGACTTTAAGCAAAGTAGTGATTCCATTAAGCGGCCTCGCAGTATCGATAAGCGATGAGAGGGGGCTCTTCTTCAACGATGTTACAGCAAGTCTGAACAGAGGGCTTGTTGAAGTAACTGTGCGAAGGGAAGTTACTACAGCTGCTAAAGTGAGGTTTCCTATAATGGAGAGGGATTACACTTATGTAATGAAGTTTGGGCACTGATCAGCATAGCTCAGTGGGAAGTGCTCAGGGAAGAGCAGTTAAAATAAATAGCTGGCCGATGTCTATAGATTCAGGTGGGGGAATTGCTTAAGTTAAAGTATTCATCAGCCCTCGGCCTAAGATCTGTAGTGCAGCTACTATCTAAGGCAATTGATGAAGTGCCTTTTTTAGCCACCCCCAGTTCTCTTGAAGTTAAAGTATTGAGCCCCGATAAGACGTCATTAATGATCCTCCAGCTCCCAGCCGTAGCCTTCGAAGAGTACGTTTGTGATACAGATGAATTCTTCGTAGTAGCTGCTGATGAATTAATGAGAGTCTTTAGGAGGAGTGGTAGGAATGACGAAGTACTTGTAGAGCTGAATAAAGCTGTGGGGCAACTTAAAGTAGTGCTTAAAAACAAGAGGACTGGAGTGGAGAGAGCCTTCAACATTGAACTTAAGGAAAGAGTGAGAGAAGCTGTGCCAGAGCTCTTAGTTGAACTATCCGTTTCAGCAAGGATTTTAGCGAGGGACTTCAAGGATCTCATTAAAGATCTAAAGGTGATTGGTGAAGAAGCTAGGTTCACGTATAGCGATGGAAGGCTTTACGTAAAGGCGTATGGATACCCAAAGGAATACGAAGCAATTCTTGAAGATGGAAACCCTCTAGTCTCCATATCTTCAAGTGTGAGTAGAGCTGAAGCAGCATACTCTATAGCTCACTTAGAAGCAGTGGCAAGGGCTTCATCAATGGCTGAAGTAATTGACTTATTGTTCGATACAGATAAACCTCTTAAGCTTGAGCTAGCACTTGAGACGGGTGGGAGAGTAATTTATTGGATTGCCCCTAGGGCGATGTAATGCAGAAAGCTGCGTTGACTGCCTAAAAACGCCGCTAATTGAGGCCATCGACTGTTGATTGCTAAGCAGACGCTGAGCGAGTACATGCTCTCAATGAAAATAGTTAGACTGCGTCTTCAGTTGCTTAAGCTTGCTCTACTGTAGAGCTAAAATACTTATATTAGCCTCCTGTATATGTTTAAAAACATCTAAGTAATGAGTCTTTAGAAGTGGGCGTGAAGATGCTTTGAGTGAGAGGAGCTATAGACACGTAGTTAGAATAGCTGAAACAGATATTGATGGAAGGATGAAAGTACCTTGGGGTCTAGCTGAAGTAAAGGGCGTAGGATACACTCTAGCGCTCTACTTATGTAGAGTCCTTAAGATAGATCCTGATATGAAGACTGGGTACTTAACTGACGAGGAGTTGAAGAAGATTGAGGACGCCTTAAAGAATCCGAGGGAATACGGCATACCGAGCTGGATGCTAAATAGGAGGAAGGACTACAGCACTGGCAACGACATGCACTTAGTATCATCAGATCTCATATTCTACGTAAAGCAGGACGTCGAGAGGGAAAAGAGAATAAAGAGCTATCGCGGAATAAGGCACTCACTAGGGTTAAAAGTTAGAGGACAGAGAACTCGGACAACTGGCCGTGTTGGTGGAACAGTCGGCGTAAGGAAGCAGAGGAGGTAGCCATGGGGGACCCTAGGAAGTGTAGAAAGAAGTGGGTTGGGCCGAGGCATCCTTGGAGAAAGGATAGGTTAGTTGAAGAAATGAAGTTGATCGGAGAGTATGGCTTAAGGAATAAAAGAGAGATCTGGATAGCTCAGACAACGATTAGGGAGCTTAGGCATAAAGCTAGAGTTCTACTAGCACTACCATTAGAAACTAGGGAGAGGGCTGAAAAAGCTCTACTTGAGAGAGTCTATAGAATGGGCTTGCTTCCCGAAAACGCTACTTTAGACCAAGTTCTATCACTAACGGTAGAAGATCTGTTGAATAGGCGCTTACAAACAATAGTCTACCTCAAAGGCCTCGCTAAAAGCATTTACCAAGCTAGACAGCTAATAGTCCACGGGCACATAGCTGTAGGTGGAAGGAGAATTACTTCACCGGGATACATAGTGAAGCGCGATGAAGAGGGCTCGGTGGATTACTATCTAAGTAGCCTGTATAGGGCGGTTCCCCAAACTACAGCTCAGAGGGAATGAGGAACGCTGGTGTTGCACTGTGGCGCTCTCCATGAGAGAGTTGAAGTGGGGTATAGCCCACATATATAGCTCGCCTAACAACACTCTAATTCATGTAACTGATCTTACTGGAGCAGAGACTTTCAGCAAAGCGTCTGGAGGGATGGTTGTTAAGGCGGATAGGGAAAAGCCAAGTCCATATGCTGCAATGATGGCTGCAAGTAGGGCGGCTTCAGACGCCATGGAGAAGGGGGTTTCGGCTCTCCACATAAAAGTTAGAGCGCCGGGAGGGCATGGCCCCAAGACTCCTGGGCCTGGTGCTCAAGCATCAATAAGAGCTCTCGCTAGATCTGGGTTTATAATTGGGAGAATAGAGGATGTAACTCCAATACCTCACGACACTACGAGAAGACCTGGAGGAAGACGTGGAAGGAGACTGTGATTATTGAAGGGTGGGGATGGCTTGGAGTTGAGAGTTCTGAATAGAAGAGAGGACTTCGTAGAGCTATATTTAAGTGATGTACCGTTGCACGTAGTTAATTCCATTAGGAGAACAGTTATTAGCGAAGTGCCATCTATGGCTATAAGCACAGTTATATTTACGCTTAATAGAAGCATGTTCTACGACGAGTACGTAGCTCATAGACTTGGCTTAATACCTCTAACCAGTGAAGCAGCTCTCGACAAATACAAGTCCCCTGAGGAATGCTCTGAGGGCGAGGAAGCATCGCTTTTCCCACCCGATTGCTTCGTTAAACTTGACTTAGATGTATCAAATAATGGTGAAGATTTACGGACTATCTACAGCAAAGACCTTAAGTCCAGCGACCCTGAAGTCAGGCCTGTATATGACGATATTCCAATACTAATACTTGGAGGAGGTCATCAAGTAAAGCTGGAGGCTTATGCAAGGCTTGGAAGGGGGAGGGAGCATTATAAGTGGAGTCCCGTATCAGCGGCTGTAATAAAGTATGTTCCTGAAGTGTCTATAGATAGATCTAGGTGTCTCCCAGAGTGCAGAAAGTGCGTAGAGGTGTGTCCAAGGAATGTACTTAAGGCTACTAATAGTGGAGTAGAAGTTGATGAAGCATCAGTCCTTAACTGCAACCTATGTCACTTATGCGAAAAAGTTTGTCCAAGTGAAGCAATAACGCTGAAAGCTAGGGAAAATGATTACATACTTAGAATAGAGTCCACGGGATCTCTTTCACCAAAGAAGATTCTACTGGAGTCCATTAAGATGCTTGAAGGTAAAGTAAGTGAATTGAGTAGAAAGCTTGAGATACAGGGTGTATTGAAGTGAGGAGAACGGGCCCAACGAATGTAGTCGTTAGGAGGACTATCGATGAGTTGAAGAGAGCTTCAAGTAGAGGAGGGGGCGGGGTTTGGAGAACTGTTGCTGAACTACTTGAGAAACCCAGAAGGAGGAGAATAGCTGTTAACGTTGGAAGAATAAATAGGTGTGCAGAGCCTGGTGAAGTAGTCGTAGTACCGGGGAAAGTCATTGGAGCTGGGGAGCTGAGGCATCCAGTGACAGTGGCTGCCATAGCCTTTTCATCAAAGGCTTTAGAGAAGATAGGGTCAATTAATGGAAGAGCCCTCCACATACTTGATTTATTAAGGGAGAACCCTAGTGGTAAAGGAGTAAAGATAATTGGGTGAATGCTGTGGTTAAAGAGGAGGCAATAGTAGTTGATGCATCAAACCAAGTCTTGGGAAGATTGGCTAGCATGGTTGCTAGAAAAGTTCTCGAAGGCTATAGAGTCTACGTAATTAACGTTGAGAAGGCAGTTATTAGTGGGAAAAGAGAGAGAGTTATTGCAGGCTATAAATTACTAGAGAAGGTTAGGACCCTGAGGAACCCCTATAGACAGGGCATTAGAAGGCCTAGGAGGCCCGATAGAATATTTAAAAGAACTGTGAGAGGCATGCTACCGATGGACAAGTCTAAGGGCAGAGAGGCTTTAAAGAGACTTAAAGCATACATAGGGGTGCCTAAGGACTTGACTAATGTAACTCCAATCAAATTCCCTGAAGCTGATGCTTCAAGGATTAGAGGAAGCTTCATAACTCTAAGTGAATTAGCTAAGAGCTTGGGGTGGAGGGAGAGAGTTGAGCACGCAAGTACAGGAAGCTAAAGCTGTGAAAATAGTTGTATCTAGCGGGAAGAGAAAGACTAGCATAGCTAGGGCGGTAGTTAAGCCAGGCAGCGGGAGAGTTTGGATTAATGGAGTTCCAGTAGAATTGTGGCCCATCGAGATGGCTAGATTAAAGATCATGGAGCCCCTATTGATGTCTGGAAAACTTAGGGAGAGCGTAGATATAGTAGTGGACGTTAGAGGAGGAGGATTTATGAGTCAAGCTGATGCGGCTAGAGCAGCTATAGCTAGAGGTCTACTGGAATACTTCAACAGTGAAGAATTGAAGAACATATTCCTAGAATACGATAGATACATATTGTCGGGAGACCCGAGGAGGACTGAGTCCGAGAAATACATGAGGAGAAGCGCTAGAAGAAGGTGGCAGAAGAGCTATAGGTGATTGAATTGATATTCCCAGTTAGATGCTTTACGTGTGGAAAGCCAATAGGTCACTTGTGGGAGGATTTCAAGGCTAGGGTGGAGAAAGGAGAGGATCCTGGAAAAGTGCTTAATGAACTTGGCGTAAAGAGGTATTGCTGTAGGAGGATGTTTCTATCCCACGTGGACATAGCTTATGATGTAATCAAGGTATCACGTAAGAGCTAGGGGCGGTGGCATTGGAGGAAGAATTTAGATCTAGTGATGTGTGGGAGAAGTTTGAAGTAAGGAAGGAGATAGAGCTCCTCATACCGTTAGATCAATACTTAGTGGCTGGAGTTCACATAGGCACTAATGTATGCACTAAGTTCATGGAGAAGTTCGTTTATAGAGTCAGATCCGATGGCCTCTACATACTGGATGTTAGGAAAATAGATGAGAGGCTTAGAATAGCTGGGAGGTTCCTTTCTAAATTCGATCAAAGCAGGATCGCTGCTGTATCAGTGAGACAGTATGGGCAGAAGCCTGCTTTAAAGTTCAGTCAATACGTTGGCTCAAGGCCTTTCATAGGGCGCTTCCTCCCAGGCTCTTTCGTAAATCCACACTTGTCAACGTACTTTGAGCCTGATGTAGTCTTAGTCACAGATCCTAGAGTAGACCACCAGGCAGTAAAGGAGGCTGCTGAAATAGGTGTGCCGATAGTTGCATTCGCTGACACTGATAACAAGACTTCATACATAGAGCTAACTATACCAGCAAATAATAAGGGTAGGAAGAGCCTTGCCCTACTATACTGGGTTTTAACTAGACAAGTCCTCCGGGAAAAAGGGCTGCTGCCCCCCGACAAGGATCTACCGGAGCCTCCAAGCGCTTTTGAAGCAGCTTCTACTAAGTGAAGCGGTGGTAGCTGTGGAGCATGTAAGAAGGCCTGTTGTAGCAGGCTTCTTCTACTCATCTGATTCAGCTGAGTTAAGTAAGAGCGTTGAGAGCTCATTTAAACACGGGCTTGGCCCCGGCAGTATTCCTACAGTTAGCGACTTTAGGCTGAAGGAGAGCGTGGGCTTCGTTGTACCTCACGCCGGCTACATCTACAGCGGGCCTATAGCAGCACATGCCTACTATAAGTTAGCTCTAGAGGGAGTGCCTCAGACTGTAATCATAGTTGGCACTAATCACACAGGCTATGGAGCCCTTGTATCGGTATATCCAAGGGGGAAGTGGCTTACGCCGCTGGGAGGAGTTGAAGTTGATGGAGAGTTAGCTAGAGGAGTCGTGAGTGAAAGCTCGTATGCGGAGGAAGACGTTTATGCCCATGTGGATGAACACTCAGTGGAAGTGCAATTACCGTTTCTCCAATACCTTTTTGGAAGTAGGTTCAGAGTTCTGCCTATAGTCATAATGATGCACTCGCTGGAAGTATCTAGAGACTTGGCCAAAGCAATATACAATGCTGTAACGAAGAGCGGGAGAGATGTAGTACTACTGGCTAGCAGCGATATGACTCACTACGAGCCCCACAGCGCGGCTGTAAAAAAGGATCTGAAGGCCATAGAGAAAATAATTTCTCTAGACGCTGAAGGCTTCTATAAAACTATGAGTGAGCTGGACATCAGTATATGCGGGCCCGGAGGAATAATGACGCTAATTGAGTATGCAAAAACAACGGGTGCTGAAAAGGCTAGAGCAGAACTCCTTAAGTACGCTACTAGTGGAGACGTAACTGGAGACAAGTCGGCTGTCGTAGGTTACGCATCAATAAGATTTTACTTAGCTAAGTGAGCCCCTTTGTTCTAGAGGAGGGATTATTGAAGACAATAGAGTCCAGATTACCCATACCGTTGCTCTCAACGCCGCTGGAATCAGATAATCCTACGCTAGTGTTTCTAAGCAATATGAAGGTAACTGCACGTATTAGCGCAAGAGACTGTAGAGGTGTTGAAGTTAAGTTAACTAATGGAGGCATCGATGAATACAGCGATCTTTTAGCGGGCTCTCTGCACTCATTCTATGAACTCATATCTAGCGAAGTCATTAAGCGGGGTCTTAAGGTAACTGTAGAAGGAGATCTTAGTTACGCTCTTGGAGTTTATGCATCGCTAACTGCTGAGACAGCGAAATTTTTTGGATTAAGCAGCAGTGATTTGATTGAAGTAGCTAGTTCTATAGATGCATTAATCGGAATTAGAAAAGCTCAACTGACCCCCATGAGGTACTCAATAATTGTTGGAAAACCCATAGTCTATAGGCGTGGCGAAGGATTCATAGAACTTGAAGGCGGGGGGTTAGAGCCGAAAATTATCGAAGTACTTAAAGTAGCTCAATTAAGTGAGCCCCTAATTGAAGAGCCCCTGAGATCTATAGTAATTCACTTAGGAGGCTATGCTGTAATAGAGCTAGTCAAGTGCATTCTTGAACGTGGTTTAAGTAATTGCGGAGAAGTAATTGAGTTATCGTCTAGATCTATGAACTCCATATACTACATACTCTACGAGCTTCAGCCTAGGAGTAGGGGAGAAGTCTATGTAGTAGACTTAGACAATTACGTAGCAGCGGCCTCCATAAGTTATTAGATGTAGAATTAGGGCTGTTCAATAAACGACCTCAAGTTAATAAACCTTGAGATTCATATCAGTTGCTTGCAAGGTGTATTTAATGAGCAATAAAACTATGTGTAGAAAAGTTGAGCACGTAGAGCTTGCATTAATCGACGAGATGACTTATGAAAACAAATGCAGCAGCATATATAGCGATATAATGCTGGTGCACCAGGCCTTTCCAGGAGCTTCATTTAGAGAAGTCACGCTGGCCACGGATTTCTTAGGGTATTCTCTTAATGCTCCAATAGTTATTGGAGGAATGACTGGGGGCCATCCAGCTACAGCTGGAATTAATGAAAAGCTAGCGTTGCTAGCTAGTAAAGCTAGGGTAGCTATTGGTATTGGAAGTCAAAGGGCATTAGTTGAGAACCGCTGTGAAGAAGTGCTTAAAACCTATAAGATCGTTCGCGATGTAGCGAAAGACGTACCTGTAATAGGGAACATTGGGATAACGATGCTAGGCAAATACAATTACAGTACGGTGGCTGAAGCAGTTAGCTCAATAAACATAGACGCTCTTGCCGTACACTTAAACCCTGCACAGGAGTTAATACAGCTGGAGGGTGATGCATCCTTTACGCAGGACCTTCTTGATAAGCTAGCTGATTTAAGAAAGGAGATCGCTGTGCCAGTGATAGTTAAGGAAGTTGGGACAGGCCTCTCTATGGAGGCTGCGAGGGTTTTTTCAAGGATCGGTATAGAGATCTTCGATGTAGCTGGAGCCTGTGGCACGAACTGGATAAAGATAGAGGGGGCTAGGGCTAAAAGAGCTGGAGATCTATTGAGGGCTGCATTAGCTGAAGAGCTTAGTTCTTGGGGAATACCAACTCCTATATCAGTCATAGAGTGTAGGTATGCTGTTCCACGATCAACAATAATAGCTAGTGGAGGGGTTTGGTCAAGCTATAAAGCTGCGATTAACATAGCTTTAGGAGCAGATCTTGTTGGAATGGCTCGACCAGTACTCAAAGCATTGTTTAACGGTGGAGTGGAGGGAGGCTTAGAATACTTAAAGCTATTCATGGAGGGTCTTAAAGCCATAGCGTTTCTAACGGGATCTAGCAGTGTATTGGAATTAAAGAAAAAGCCTCTCTACATAGGCAGTAGGGTTCTTTCATACATGCGTTCGCGGGGAGTAAACATAGATACTTATTTAATGAATAAAGGGGGTTGAACCCATGTGCTCCAGTGAATACCCAGAGGTATTCATTGAAGGAGGTGGGGAGGGGCCTTACATAAATGTTATTGATGAACGCTACTTCCTCTCTAGAAGAGTAGTGAGCGAGAAGTTCTACGGACACATAATTTATGAAGATGTTGTTGAAAAAGCCTTAAATCTAGAGGAGCTAGTTACAATAAGGTCGATATTAGTTGTGCCAAGGCTTAGCCTTAGTAAAGACTTCGAGGGCATCCTCATATCTAAGGGCACTCCTATTTGCATTGATGAAGTAATGGGTCGCGCCGCAATAATTCACGTAAGTGAAGGAGATGCAGTAAGTGTTGGAGACAAACTAGCCAGCATAGTGACTGGTAAGGGGGATGTTAGAACCTATAGAACTTCCTGCAGTGGAGTAGTAATTTTAGTAGTAGGTTATGTATGGCTAAAGCCTGAGAAGTACATTGTGGTAACTGTAGGTGAAGAGCATGCTAGAAGAATCTCGATTAAAGGAGCTGCGTGAGCTAGCGTTCAAATACTCGTTGCTGAATGCAGTTAAACATGGGGGGAAGGCCTCTCTTAAGGCAGTTGTATCTAAAGTATTAGGTGAAAAGCCTGATTTAAAGAGCTTTGTTAAACAACTAATACCATTGATTTCTCAAGTAGTTGAAGAAGTGAATAGACTTACTTTAGAAGAGCAGTTAAACACTATTAGAATCAACTGGCCTGAACTCCTTGAGGAGAGGAAGGCACTTGAGAAAAAGAGTCTGCCGCCGCTTCCAAACGCTATTGAAGGAAGAGTTGTGACTAGGTTTGCGCCAAACCCAGACTACACAATACACCTTGGAAACGCTAGATCTGCCTATTTAAGCTACGTCTACGCTGAAATTTATCGCGGAGAAATGGTTTTAAGATTCGAAGATACTGATCCTAGGATTAAGGCCTCCTTCCCCGACTCCTACGTTAAAATAAAGGAGGACTTAAAGTGGCTTGGAATTAAGTGGAGTAGAGAGTATATACAGAGCTTAAGGCTCCAAATATACTATGAGATTGCTAGAGAATTAGTTAAGCGTGGAGGAGCTTACGTCGACAAATGCAGTATCAATTTATTTAGAAAGCTTAGGAATCAAGGAAAGGAGTGTCCTCATAGAAGCCTTGATTCAAGCAGTCACTTAGAGGAACTTGATAAAATGATTGAAGGAGCTTACTCTGAGGGAGAGGCTGTAGTTAGAGTAAAGACTGACTTAGAGCACCCAGATCCCTCTGTAAGGGACTGGGTGGCGTTGAGAATAATAGATACTTCAAGGAACCCCCATCCACTAGTTGGGGACAAATACATTGTATGGCCAACATATAATTACGCTGCAGGAGTAGATGATTACTTAATGGGTATAACCCACATCTTTAGGGGGAAGGAACACATGACTAATACTGTGAAGCAGAAGTACGTGTATGAGAGATTAGGGTGGAAATACCCTGAGGCAATACACTTCGGGAGGCTTAGCTTAGAGGGAGTTGTGTTAAGTAAGAGCTTGATGAGGAGGAGGGTTAGGGAAGGTTATGAAGTTTACGATGACATTAGATTTGGAACACTATCAGCATTGAGGAGGAGGGGGATAGTGCCTGAAGCAATACATGAAGTCATAAGGGAAGTAGGCTTAAGTCCTTTAGACGCTAAGATAAGCTATGTGAATCTCGCTGCAATAAATAGGAAGATCATAGATCCCATCGCCTGCAGGTACATGTATGTAGAGGATCCCGTTGAAGTAGTAGTTGAAGGGCTTCCGGAGGAGCATTCAGTTAAAGTAACTCGTCACCCAACGCTAAAGACATATGATGAAGTAGTGTTTAAGGGACCGAGGCTCTCAGTATACTTAGCTAAAAGTGATGCTGAGACGCTAGTCCGCAGAGGCATGATAAGACTCATGGAGTTAGCTAACGTTAAATTCATTGAGCGCATCAATAATGGACGAATATTGATTAACGCAATGTACATTGATAATTCGCTGGAGACTGCGCAGAAGAACAACTTGCAGATAGTTCAATGGGCTCCGGTAAGTGACTGCGTAGTCGTAGAAGTCCTTAAGCCATTTGGAGATTCTATAGTTAGATCGCTTGGCTATGCAGAGAGATCCATAGAACGAGTGAATAGCGGTGACATAATTCAATTCTACAGATATGGTTTTGTGAGAATAGAGAAAACTTCTACAGGTATTAGAGCTATATTTGCTCATACGTAGCTAATACTTATATAAGGGAGCGCTCGTTTCTACATGTAGCACGATTTGACGAATAGAAGAGGAGGATGATAATATGAGTAGGCCTATTCACGTAAAATTCGATGTGCCGCCTGAAATATCTGAGAAGGCCTATGAAGCGGTGAGAAAAGCTAGGGAGAGCGGGGGCAGAATAAAGAAAGGCACTAATGAAACCACTAAAGCTGTGGAAAGAGGGCAGGCGAAGCTAGTGCTAATAGCTATAGACGTAGATCCGCCTGAAATAGTTATGCATTTACCGCTATTATGTGATGAGAAGAAAATACCATACGTCTATGTACCAAGCAAAAAGAGGCTCGGCGAAGCCTCCGGCATAGAGGTTGCTGCTGCTAGTACCGCAATAGTTGATCCAGGTAATGCCAAGGACTTAGTTGATGAAGTAATAAGAGCCGTACATGAAATAAGGACTGTGGCCAGTAAGTAGATTCCCCCTGCCTTAATTCATTAATAGTGTTTTCTAACTCTTTTTTACTTTGTAGTAAGCTTTCTCGCTTCACGCGCAGTTTCTCTTAAAATAACTATGTCGCCTATTCTCACTGAGCCCTTAATGTTCCTAGTTATTATTCTGCCCTTATCCCTTCCCTCAAGTACGCGTACTCTTACTTGCGTTATCTCTCCAGTAACTCCAGTTTTCCCAATGATCTGGACTACTTCTGCTGGAAACCCTATTTCCTCAACTACATTTGACTCAGGCTGCTCTACAAATGCTTTCTTCTCAGCGCTCATGGATATACCCTTTGCTGTACTTAGAGTAGCTAAACTTTTATTGAGGAATAAAAGCTTATATAGTATATCAACCTTTTATACGACTAAACAAGAGCTATCGAGGAATTAGAATGCCTAGAGCTATTACTTGCAGCTACTGCGGAAGAAGCATAGAGCCTGGGACAGGCATAATGTATGTAAAGAATGATGGATCAATACTGTGGTTTTGCAGCAGTAAGTGTAGGAGGAAGCACTTCTATGGAAGTGATCCAAGGAAGTTAAAGTGGGCAGTTAAAGGGAGGCAGGCCAGCTAATTCTCGGAAATCCCCCATCTGGTGAGCAACTGTGGCTGTTGAGAGAACGCTTATACTAATAAAGCCCGACGGCGTTGAAAGAGGCCTTGTAGGAGAAATAGTAAGTAGATTCGAGAAGAAGGGGTTTAGAATCGTTGGATTAAAAATGCTCAGGTTCAGCAAGGAATTAGCGGAGAAATTCTACTCAGTTCATAAAGGAAAGGAGTTCTTTAATGAACTAGTGAATTACATATCCTCAGGGCCTGTAGTAGCCATGGTGATAGAGGGTGAAAGCGCTATTAAGGTCTCTAGAGCAATAATAGGCCCCACGGATGGAAGGGAAGCTCCTCCTGGAACCATTAGAGGAGACTACTCATTATCTAAGTTGAAAAACACCGTTCATGCAAGCGATAGCGTGGATAGCGCTTTATACGAAATAAGCGTAGTATTCAACGAGCATGAGCTAATACCTTAAAGTCTTTCAATACATTTCTAGACCGTGAATAGGCCGTAAAGAGGATCCTTCCTCTTCTTTATCTCTATAATCTCCCTCAATGCATCAACTTCATCACTACTTAGTTCACTCCTAAACTTCGTTGCCCACGCCTTTACGTGGTCCTTCGGCATGTCCGTGTACAGCACGTCGCCTTCATCGATGTGCCTGCCTACGAGCACTTTCCCCCTAATAGATATTGCAATCGACATGCCTTTGGAAGCTTCCTTAAGTACGTTATCTCTATCTCTTATCTGCATTAAATCCCCAACGTACATTCCATCGCTTCTCATCAATGGATAGCCGGGCTTAATCCTCCCTCCTAAGACTTCTACACCCACTATCGCTGGATCGCTTCTCCGAAACACGAGGCCTGGGAGTATCTTTACTTTCCCAGGCCTTATTAGTGAATCTATGGACTTCCTCTTCTCCTCCTCCCTAAATTCCCTAATCCACTCTGTGAATTCCTCCATGAGTCTATAGATGACGTTATTGACAAAGATCTTTACTCCCTCGCTTTGAGCCAGCTCTTGAGCGTCTGGGAGGACGCCTACGTTAAACGCTAATATTACTCCATACTCGGGTTTACTTTTCTTCACTACTGCAGCTTCCAGTACTTCACTTCTAGATACAGGTCCTACATCAGCTAGTCTAACGGGATTCCCCTCTCTTCTTAGCGCTGCTACTAGAGCTTCTAGACCCCCGAGAGTATCTGCTTTAACTATTACTCCAACGTTATCGCTCCTCACTCTAATTGATTCAACTTCCTCCCTAACTTTAGATACGTAGTCGCTTACAACTTCTTCACTGGGAACTACGTAGAGTGGTGAACCGGCGAGCGCATTCTCTAAATCACTAGCGACTACTTTAACTCCTGCTGCAGCTACAGCCTCGTTAATACTTATGAATCTACCTTCATGCGCCCTCATGTCTTGAAGAGGGCGCGGCATTAAGAGGGCCTTGACTTTAGAAACTATGGGTTCAAACCTCCCTCCAACAACTATTGTATCGCCTTTCCTAATTAATCCATCGTATATCACTACATCCATCGTCGTTCCTAAGCCAGGCTCCTCCTTTACTTCCAGCACTACTCCTTTAGCTGCTTCAAGGCTTGTAATGAGCTTCTTCTTCATAAATACTTGAGATAAACCAGCTAGTAGAGCTAGTAGCTCTGAGATTCCTTCACCTGTTTTAGCTGAAAGCGGGACTATGGCTGCCGTAGTCCTAAAGTCCTTTACTCTATCAAATCTATCGCTATTGAAGCCAAACCTATACAGTTGCTCTACGAGCTTGTATATTCTTGCATCTAAGGCGTTTTGCACTTGGGGGGTTTGCTTAACTATAGACTCAGTAAACGGGGCGTTAGGGAAGGGCTTCCAGCCAGGTACTCTATCTATCTTATTTGCTGCTACAATAAAAGGCACTTTCCTCTCCTTCAATATTTCTATGCACTCAACTGTTTGAGGCATCACTCCCTCAAGTATGTCGATGACTAATACGGCTATATCAGCTACACTCCCACCTCTCTTCCTTAAATTTGAGAAAAGCTCGTGCCCTGGAGTATCTATGAAGAGAAGGCCCGGCACTTCTATTGATAGTTTAGGTAAGTATTTTCTCAACGGCTCAGACACTTTCCTTAACACGCTCTCTGGGACAATGCTTGCTCCTACGTGTTGAGTTATCTCACCCGGCTCTTTCCTAGCTACAGTTGTCCCCCTAATCCTATCTAGCAAAGACGTCTTCCCATGGTCTACGTGCCCTAATACAACGACTATTGGCTGCCTAACCCAAGTCCTCCCTCGATTCATCTCCAACAGCACCATCCCGCAGCAATTATTAGTGTGCGCAAGTTATAGAAGTATGTTTAAAAAGCGTAAAATATCTATCATAGCTTTAATAGCTTCTACTACTGTGATTAAGGTTTATAAGCCTCAGCTAAGTATTTTAAATCCAATTGCCATGCAGGAATGCCTCTCCACGAATTACTAAGCCCTTTAAGAGTTGAGAGGAGTTAAAATAGTTGAAAGCCTGTGAATGACTAGAGGTGGCGTGAGGCGTGGTAGAACTTAAGGTAGTAATATCAGATCCTGAGGCCTTCAAGAAGCCCTATTTAGCTAAGGTAAGGGTAGTTGGAGAGGACCTACCGTATGATGCGGACGTCAAGGAGGGATATAAGATGCCTGTAGCGAGAGTGGGGAGAGCTCTAGTAGAGAGACTTGGCGCTATACATGGAGTAGTCACGATAAGGATGTATAAACCGGGGACTAGGGAGAGAGTTAATGCAAGATTTAAGGTAGAAATAGATGAAAGCATTCCTGAGAACGAAGTTAGAGTAAGCAGTGACATACTTATGGATAAAGTAGGGGCGAGCGAAGCTGAAGGAGAGATCTTTAGAGCACGCTCGTGGCGAATTAGGTTAAGAGATGACGTAGCATCCAAGCTAGTTGGCTTAAAGATAGGGGACTCAATCGATGGCTCTATAGTCGGGCTGAAGGGATGCAAGCTACTAGTAACTGGTGGAAGCGATAGCTCAGGCTTTCCAATGATACCAACTATTTCAGGCGGAGTAAAGAAGAAAGCGCTTCTTTCATCTCCTCCAGGGCTTCATCCAAGGGAGAGAGGTGAGAGAGTGAGGAAGACTGTGAGAGGAAATACTATAACTTTAGAGACAGTGCAGGTAAATACAAAGATTGTTTACAGTAAGTAGAAGGCTAGGTGCAGTTGATTGCCTTGGGAATTAAAGCAGCCTGAAGTAAATATAGGAGTAGTTGGACACGTAGACCATGGCAAGACTACTCTTGTTCAAGCATTAACAGGTGTTTGGACATCGAGACATAGCGAGGAGATAGAGAGAGGAATGACTATAAAGCTCGGTTATGCAGATGGAGCCATTGCCTACTGCAGAGGCTTTGAGCCCCCGGAGTCTTACGTAATTGAAGAGGAGTGTCTCGATGGAAGCGAATCATCTCTCTTGAGGAGAGTCAGTTACGTAGATGTCCCAGGCCATGAAGCATTGATGGCCACAATGCTTTCAGGAGCTGCGTTAATGGATGGAGCTATATTGGTTGTAGCAGCTAATGAGCAGTGTCCTCAACCCCAGACGAGAGAACACTTCGTAGCACTTGATATAATAGGCGTAAGGAGAGTTGTAGTAGTCCAAAATAAAGTTGATGTAGTGACTAGAGGAGAGGCTCTAAGAAGCTATGAGCAAATAAAGAGCTTCCTTAAAGGCACGTGGGCTGAGGAAGCTCCAATAATCCCCATTAGCGCACTGCATAGAGCTAACATAGATGTACTCCTACAGTCAATAGAGGAAGTAATACCGACGCCTGAAAGAGATCCATCCAGGCCTCCGTTGATGTTCATTGCCAGGAGCTTTGAAGTCAATAGACCGGGTACACCGCCTGAGAAACTCGCTGGAGGAGTAATAGGTGGTTCAATAATACAGGGAGTCATCAGTGTAGGTGATGAGATAGAGATAAGGCCTGGGGTAAAATTGCCTATAGGGCCCGGCAGATATAAGTATGAGCCACTTATAACGGATGTAACAAGCTTAAGGTTTGGGGAAATAGAGGTAGAGGACGCTAGGCCTGGAGGGCTTGTAGCCATAGGGACAAGCCTTGATCCAAGCTTAACTAAGGCTGATGCATTAATTGGAAACATTGTTGGAAAGCCGGGGCACCTTCCTCCAGTTGCGAGACATTTATCAATAGAGTATAAGTTGATGGAGAGAGTCGTTGGCACAAAGGAGCTAGTTAAGGCGCCTCCCATGAAGCCTAAAGAACCGATAGTTGTTATTGTTGGTACTGCAATAAGGATAGGCAGTATAGAGAAAGTTACATCAGGCGAGCTCGCTGTAACTTTAAGGGATCCTTTAGTTGCCTGGGAAGGCGCTAGAGTAGCTATTAGTAGACAGGTATTCGGTAGGTGGAGGCTAGTAGGGCACGGAGTTATTGAAAGCGTGGGTGAATAAGCCTGAACAAGCCTAAGGTAATTCTTGATACAAACATGTTAATGATGGCTGGCGGAGGATTCGGAGTCTTTGAGCAAATAGAAGAGATCCTGGATTCAAAGCCTACGTTCATAGTGTTAAGCCAAGTAAAGCAGGAACTCGAGAAAATAGCTAGCACAGGTTCTCCAAGAGAGAGGAAAGCAGCTGCAGTAGCTCTTGAACTCATTAAGGCTAAGTGTACTGTAGTAGACCTAGGGCCTGGCGGAACGGGGGGAGTTGATGAATTAATAGTTGAAGCAGCATTAAGGGAGAAGGCATTAGTTGCAACTAATGATAGAAAGTTGAGAAAGAAGCTGAGGGAGAGGGGGTTAGCTGAAATATATTTTAGAGAGGAGAAGGATATGCTGGAGTCGCAGAGCGCCATGTAACTTTAACGGTGGGGTATTTGTATAGAGTCTATAAGTTAAGGAGCATAATAAGGATCCCCCCGGAGGACTTTGAAAAGCCTCTTAAAAGAGTCGCTCTTAAAGTACTAAGCAATACTTATGAAGGAGTTGTCTCGAAAAACCTTGGAGTAATAATAGCAGTCCTCGACGCAAATCCAGCGCCTGAAGGAAAGGTCATTCATGGAGATGGAGCAAGCTATCATGAAACGGAATTTACGGTGCTAGCATTTAATCCAATACTGCAGGAGGTTGTTGAAGGAGAAGTAGTTACAGTAGCTAACTACGGCGTCTTCGTAGACCTTGGAGCTGTAGATGGATTCATACATAGGTCTCAGATAAGTGAAGAAGAAATAGAATATGATCCTGTTAGGCCAGCGCTCAGGCTGGCTAGTTCTGGAAGGTTTGTAGAGAGGGGGGATGTGGTTAGGGCTAGAATATATAACACAGCAGCATCCGCTCAAAAAGGTCTAAGGATAAGTCTTACGATGAGGCAGCCGAACTTAGGTAAAGTAGAGTGGCTAGCTAAATCCAGGGAGAGAGTAGCTAGATCATAAGGCAGTCGCTGCGGAATTATGCAGGTAAATGTTTATAAGTTGTGTTAACTATGAACGCACTTGATTTTGTGGTGGAGCAAGTGTCTTCAGCTAGAAGAGCTAGAGTTAAGATGAAGCCTTTTAAAGCCTGCAGAAACTGTAAGTCGTTGGTTGATAGAGAAGCTGAAGTATGCCCTGTGTGTAAGTCAACTAACTTCTCAGAGGATTGGGAGGGGGCTTTGCTTATAATCAGCCCAGAGAAGTCTGAAGTATCCAAAGCCCTTGGAATAAATCGCCCCGGTAGATATGCGCTTAGGGTAAGGTAGGAGTGAGGTTCCTAAGCTTAGTTATGCCTAGCTGGATGAGAGCTGTTCTCAGCCAGCCTCAGGGAAAGCTATTTGCATCACGTACCATCATTTATGGCAAGGACTTAGGTGTAACTGTAGATGGATGTGTTGGCGACGTAGCTTGCTCAACTATTAATGGCAGGTTAGCAGTAGTGGATGGAGCCACTATGAGGAGTCCATTAATTAATCGCGTGGCGAAAGGGTTGATCGTAGTTAATCCTAGAGGGGCTATAACTGCTCAATCAACTAGCGCTTTAGCAAGCATTAGTGAAGGCGTTATTACAGCTATTGGCGAGGAAGACCTATTGCTGCTACCTCTAGCTAGGAATCCTAAAGTAAGGAAGGTGGTCTATGGACAGCCAGGCGTCGGAGTTGTATTAACAGAGTTTAACTTAAGGAGGATGAAGTACTTTAAGTTACTCAAAGCATTTAAACCAGGCCTCAACTTATATCAAGAGCAAGTCGAGGGTCGGTAGATGAGCAAAAGCATTACTGTAACTACAGCTGAAGGACATGAAGGAGGAGTAGTTGAAGAGAAGTATAATCCGTTAACGAAGAGAAGGGAAGTAATCGTTAAAGTATTCCACAGCGGTAAGGGAACTCCGTCCAGAGCCTTAATTAGGCAGGCCCTGGCCAATGCTTATGGAGTAAGCGCTAATTGCGTGTACATAAGGAGGATGATCAGTGAGAGAGGCGCGAATTCAACAATAGTTGAAGCACACGTATATGAGTCTCCGGAGAAAGCAAAAATCTTTGAGCCAGAGTACGTTATTAAAAGAAATGAAGTTGGTTAAAGGAGGCATAATTATGGCCCACGTAAATAAGCTTTATGAATACGATTACTCAAAGGGAATAATAAGGCTTAAGAATAGAAGATGCCCTAGATGCGGGAGCGTCATGGCTTTCCACAACAGCCCTGTTCCCAGGTGGCACTGTGGAAAATGCAGTTACACAGAGTTCATTAGGGAACATAGCTAGATCGATTCATGAAGGCGGCTTGAGTAAGCTCACCGTACTTGGAATAGAGTCAACTTCCCACACCTTCGGCGTAGGAGTAGTTAGATTAAGCAGTGGAGCGCCGGAAATACTTGTAAATGAGTTCTCTAGATACGTCCCTGAAAAAGGCGGAATACATCCTAGAGATGCGAGCAATTACCATGCGAAGGAAGCCCCGAAAGTTCTCTATAGAGCCCTCAGTAAAGCTGGAGTGAAGCTAAGCGAGGTCTCAGCTATAGCTATAGCGCTAGGCCCAGGTTTAGGCCCGTGTCTTAGAGTGGGGGCGACGGTGGCTCGATTCCTCTCGAGTTACTACTCTAAGCCATTAATACCGGTGAATCACGCCGTGGCCCACATAGAGATAGGGAAGTTGTTGAACAACTTAAGGGATCCGCTAGTGATATACGTTTCTGGAGGAAATACATTGATAGCTGTACAGAGGAGGAAGAGATATAGGATTGTTGGAGAGACTCTAGACATATCTCTCGGTAATTTGCTCGACACTTTTGCTAGGGAAATAGGCCTAGCTCCACCATACGTAGTTAACGGGGTACACCAAGTGGATGCGTGTGCTAACTGGGGCGAGGATTTCATAGATCTTCCGTACACTGTGAAGGGGAACGACCTCTCTTTCTCAGGCCTACTTACAGCTGCACTCAAGAAAGCCCGAGGGGCGAAGGGTGAGAGGGAGCTTGGGAATGTGTGCTTAAGCTTAAGGGAGACTGCATTCAACATGCTTGTAGAAGTTAGTGAAAGAGCTCTGGTGCTTGCAGCAAAGAGTGAAGTACTGCTCACTGGTGGAGTTGCAGCAAACCAAGTCCTTAACGATAAGCTAAAGTCAATGGCATCCCTTCATGGCGCAAAGTTCTACACTGTGCCCGCTGACTATGCTGGAGACAACGGAGCTATGATAGCTTGGAACGGCTTGTTGCACTACGTTCATGGAGTAATCGTTAGACCTGAGGAAGCCTTCATAAGGCAGAGGTGGAGGCTTGACGAGGTTGACGCGCCTTGGCTTCCGGAGGATTAGTTGAGCTAACTCAGGGAGCTGAAGCAAAGATCTATAGAACGGTGTTCTTAGGCATTCCGGCAGTAGTGAAGTTAAGGATATCTAAGCCCTACAGACACCCGGAATACGATAGAGTGTTTAAGTATAAAAGAACTTTTATTGAGGCAAGAGTAATGGCTCACTTAAGATCCCTTGGGGTGAGAGCGCCAAGCGTGCTTTACGTAGATCCTGATGCTGGCCTAATAGTTATGGAGTACATAGATGGATGCAGGCTGTCTGAATGCCTCAGTGAAATGCCTGTAGGTAGAGTAGCTGAAATAGCTCTAGATATTGGGCGTCAAACAAGTATAATGCATGCGAACTCCATTTACCACGGGGACTTGACTTTAGCCAATACATTAATGAGCTCTAAAGACGAGGTCTACATAATAGACTTCGGGCTCTCCGGTTATAGCAGGGATGTAGAGGAGTACGCTATAGACGTACACTTACTGGATCGTAGCGTTGAATTACTGTATTCAGAGCTAAAGAATGCATTCATGGATGGCTTCTGGAAGGGGTATTCAATAAATGCTTCCGCAAACTTTGTAGAGAAGCTTAAAGATAAAGTGAGGGATGTAAGGTTAAGAGGTAGGTATGTTGAAGAAAGGCTTAGGAGAAGGGTCTCCAAGGATAGGTATGCATAGAGTAAGGCTCCACTTACTTACATCAAATAAGGGTAAAGTGGAGGAGATGGCTAGAATTGCAGTAAAGTATGGAGTAGAGTTAGAGGCAACTAGTGCGCCTAAGCTTGAAGTGCAAAGCAATAGCTTAAGGGAAATAGCTATGTACTCAGCAATAAATTACTATGTGTCAAGCGGCGGAATGCCTGTATTAACGGAAGACGCTGGGTTATTCATAAGGGCATTAAACGGCTTCCCAGGGCCTTACTCAAGCTATATATATAGAACTTTGGGAGTGAGGGGAGTCCTAAAGCTGATGGAGGGAGTAGAGGATAGGGAAGCATACTTTGAATCAGCTGTAGCGATAGTATACAATGGATTAATAATAGCTGAGGCTGCCAGAGTAAATGGATCGATATCTAAAGAACCCCGAGGAGAGGGAGGATTTGGCTTCGATCCAATATTCATCCCACATGGATCTACTAGGACTTTTGCTGAAATGAGCATTGATGAAAAGAACTCCATCAGCCACAGAGCTAAAGCTGTATCTAAAGCTCTGGAAAGCTTGCTCAACCTATTAAAAGTTTAAAAAGTCGTATGTAGTTAAGGCAATTGTACGTAATTGAGGGGTAGTAATGAATAAGAAGAGGGATCGCGGAGAGTCCCATTCAACGAGGCCCGTAAGAGCTTCGCCTCCAAAGTGGCTTCGCGGAGTGCTGAGTCCAGAGGATGTAGAGCTACTTGTAGTGGAATTAACTAGAAAAGGCTACATGCCATCAATGGTGGGAGTAGTGTTAAGAGACCAGTTTGGCGTGCCTTTAGTAAAGCAGGTGACGGGCAAGAAGATCTCGAAGATACTCAGCGAACACGGTTTAAATCTACCTGTACCAGAGGACCTGCTGCAATTAATGAAGCGTGCAGTAAACTTAAGGAAGCACCTTGAGGAGCATCCAAAGGATCTAAAGGCGAAGAAGGGGCTTCAGGAAATAGAATCTAAAATACATAGGTTAGCGAAGTACTATACCCGCGTAGGAAAGCTCCCGCGCAACTGGAGGTATGAGCCTGAGCAGGCAAGGCTCTTAGTTTCCTCATATGTATAAATACGTTGAAGCACCTAAATGACCAGGCATTCATTGTACTCCAAGTGCAGTGGGCTGCAGCAAAAACATTATGGTGGAGAGGTGAATGAGCTGGAGCACGGTGCTCCATCTACGTGCGGAGCATCTGCGAATGAAGCACGACGCAAGTTTGAGTACTTAGAGCACACAGCCGATGTATACATAGCGGCATACGGCAGCGATCTACTTGAATTATTCAGTAATGCTGGTCTAGCGCTTTTTGAAACTATGACTGACACTAGTAGGATTAATGGAAGAGTTAAGAAAGTTATTAAAGCCCTTGGATTCGACTTTGAGAGCCTTTTGTATAAGTGGCTTGAAGAATTACTTATACTTTACTACTCTGAGAACATCATGTGCAGAGAAGTAGTTGCTGAAAAACTCGAAGTCCGCAGAGCTACTGATGGAGTTGAGTATGAGCTCGCGGGCTTTTGTAGCGGAGAGGAATTTGACTTGGACAAGCATATCCCGAGGATTGAAGTTAAAGCAGTCACTTACCACTTAATGAAGATACTGTTTAGTGAAAGAACGTGGAGGGCTTATTTCGTCTTAGACATATAGCTCACTAGAGATCTGCTGCATTTGTCGCATAGGAACCTGCTCTTTAAATCCACTTCATTAACGCTATTGCTGAAACTCATGACGCACGCCCTATTCACGCAGTGGCTTAAGTTAAGTAAGTGGCCGAGCTCGTGTACTATTTCCTTAGCCACTCTCTCATAGTATAAGTTGTAGTTGGGCCCGCGGCCGTAGAATTGCGGTAGAAGCCTCTTAGTATAGACTGCGGCAACCCTCATGCCTGGAGCTGCTTCTCCAAAGACGAAGTTTAAGCGCTCTACATATGCATCTATGTAGCCAATCCCAATGAAATAGTATGTGCTTACTTTACTTGCAAGTGATTCATAAAGCCATGATAGTATGCAGGTACTGTGATACTGAACTCTATTGAAGTTAAAGCACTTTATTGGAGGGCTCTCAGTCCTAGGCCATATGAGTATGTGAACGCCAACTCCAGCCCTTGAATAGCTATCGTTCACTAACTTAGCCCATTCATCAATAAAGTCGTCAACTAAGTACCTTGTTAATGGAATAAACACTGCCTCCATGGCTAAGCGACAGCTCCTAACCCTAGCTAAATATTCGCAGCTATCAGCTCATTTTAACCTAAAGAACTATTAATGTTTTTACGAAGACTCTAATCGCCGGCATTGAGCGTAGCCCATAGTTATAATAGCGACGAGTGCCGCCGGGGGGACTTGAACCCCCGACCACCCGGTCTTCAGCTTCGCCGGAGCCAGATGCTCCTCGGGCGCTCTCCCAGCTGAGCTACGGCGGCAGCCACTACTATAGTCCTTGAAGTGGTTTAAATAGCTATAGTTAGTTCAGTTTTTCCAGCGGTCTTCATTGTTTAAGCAACTCGAGAGACCCTCTTCTCATCACTGAGGGGTACTATTCGAACACAGGGTTTTATACAGTTAAAACCCCTAGTGTACTAAGAATATGTTAAGTGCGGCGGTCGTCTAGCCTGGACTAGGACGCCGGCCCTCCAAGCCGGAGATCCCGGGTTCAAATCCCGGCCGCCGCATTCAAACCCAGATCTCTCTGGAGGAGAGCCTTACTTCTTTAAGGTGGAGGAGGGTCAGATAACGTTATTAGCTCTTAACTCATTGCTTTAAGTGAAGGTTGGAGGCACTGGGCAAACATGATGATCGGTGTATTGACTAGAAATCAGCAGGGTTGGGCTTCTACAAGGCTTATTGAAGCAATCAAGGCTTTAGGCCACACGCCTCTGCCATTCGGTTTCAGCGATATAGCGGCCTTCATTAACGAAGAGGGCGTTAAGCTATTTGCAAAAGGCGTTGACTTAATTAAGGAAGTTCCAGCAATCATAGTTAGACCTTTAGGCAGATCAAGCCTAGATCAAGCTATATTTAGGCTTGACTTACTGTACGCCCTGCATGAGAGCGGAGTAGAAGTAATCAATAGGCCCTCAGCCATAGAGAAGTGCACTGATAAATTCCGATCCCTCTACATACTGAAGATGCATGGAGTGCCAGTGCCGAGAACTATTGTTACTGAGCGCTCAAGCCTAGCCCTTAAGGGACTAGATCTATTGAAGAGCTCAGATGTTGTAGTGAAGCCCGTCTTTGGATCAAGAGGTCATGGAAGCACTAGAGTTAGGGATAGGGACGTGCTGTGGGAAGTGCTTAGATCAATGGCTTTCGCAAGACACGTACTCTACCTACAGGAGTTTCTGCCTCATAGAGGAATGGACATAAGGGCATTCATCTTAGGCGATAGAGTCCTAGCAGCAATGCACCGCATTGCTCCCTTAGATTCCTGGAAGACTAACGTAGCTCAAGGAGCTGTGCCTAAAAGAATAGACAAACTCGACCCAGTTATAGAGGAATTAGCTCTAAAGGCTGCAAAAGTACTTGAATGTGAAGTAGCGGGTGTAGACATAGTTGTAGTAAGAGGATCCCCGTACGTTCTTGAAGTAAACAGCCAGCCTGGGTGGAGCGGCTTACAAAGCGTTGCAGAGAGAGACATAGCTGTGGAAGTAGTAAAGTACGTTGTTGACAAGTTGAAAAAATAGTGGTCTTACAAACCAATAGATCTCTTTAAGGCCTCGTAGTTTACGCAGCCCGCTCTATACGTTAAACCACTCTTAACGCTATTTACTTCTACAACAGCTGGAGCAAACACCTTTGGATCAAGTTTATAGAGAAACTCTACTCCTACTTCCATAACTACCTCAGCTAGAGATCTCCCGTAATCCTTTGACGCAATGCTGGGCGATTGCTCAACGAATTCCTTCAACTTCGATTCATCAGGGTAGTCAACTATGTAAAAAGTCGATCCGCCATATAGAAGCATGTCATTAGTCCTCCCCATCATTACTAATGAGTTGGGGTGCAGTGGAGCTACAGGAGCTATTCCGAAGCCATACCTTACGGCCTTAATGTCGAATCCTATTGAGTGAAACTTATGTATCCCTGTCTCAACTATTCGAGCGCTCACTTGCACTGATCCAGCAACGCTATTAGTTGGAGCTACAACTACGTACAAGTTCTCTGGGCTAACGTTCGTTGAATCACTAATGTACTTTATCACTTCTTCACTGGGGTATTTATCTGCTTCAAGAGCTATTACAGCTTCATCTGACTCCTCTGAGTAAGCTATTTCATCGTAAAGTCCCTTAGGCTTTTTAGCTAAGGCTCTAGCGGGTCCGCTTCCCATAGCGAAATAGTCTCCAACTTTAATTCTCCACCCAGCGTACTGTGAAGCCATACATGCCTCCAACGGATGATCTGTGTGTACAGCAACTGCTGGAATAATTGTGTCGCCAATATGGAAGCTCGTCAACGACGCTTGCCCTAAACCACCCATGCATATTTTAGAGAGCCATAGCCCTGCTTCAAAACCTCCGGGGGACTTTAAACCCATGTCAATTACTGTAGCTCCGCCTACTTTAGTTAAGCCTACCCTCAACTCCCTCCTTAACTCGATGGCCCTCATGATTAAATTCACGGCCATTTTATTCATGGATCTACTCAATTAAAGCCACCTCCACTAGTTCCTTATACTGCTCAAGTAATAATTTATTATCTTCGTATGCAATGTATAGCATGCCCCTTCCATTAACTAATGCATCTCCAGCGAACACCATGAATTGCTTATTGATCGTTCTCCCCTTTACGCCAGCTGAAGGAACTATTGAGTCTACGTAAAAGCTTGGAAGAACGCTTTCTATACTTCCACCAACAACTATCTTGCCTCCAGTCATTCTAGCTCCAGCAAATCCACTGCAGTCTCCCTGAACTAATATTGAGCCTCCAGTCATGAATGCTCCCACAAGTAATTTAGCGCTTCCCTCAATAATTATCGTTCCTTTGCTCATTCCAACACCTATTTGAGAGCCCGCATTACCGTGTATAACTATTGCGCCTCCAGACATTCCTTTACCAGGCTTTTCTCCCTGCAGCTTTCCGCCAGCGAAGTCGCCTACATCTCCGAAAACCTCTATAGTTCCCCCCTTCATTTTTGCTCCAAGGTAGCTTCCAGCCCCGCCTTCAATAACGATGCTTCCTCCAGACATTCGGTATCCAGCTAAGTGGCCTACATCGCCTTTAACAACTATTCTGCCACCGCTCATCCTGTAGCCCAAGTACTTAAGTTTATTTGTCCCAGGGCCGGTAATCACTATCTCTACTTCCCTAGACTCTCTTACAGTTGTAGTCGGGCCATCTAGATCAAATAATTCCTCTAAAACAGTCTCCCTACCTCCCTCCAAGACTTTTAGAAGCTTGATGTCTGATAAGCTTCTTCCAGCAAACTTATCTGGAGAGATGTTTCTCGAGTCAATGGGTGCCATAGGCTTAGATTTCAGCTTAACTACGTAAGCAGTATTTACATTAACCAAGCCATTCACCTCAAGTGAGTTTTTAAGGGTACTTCCACGCCTTTCTTCAACTCGTGTTCTCTTACAATGAAGTTGTTGAGTGATATGGAGTAATACTGCTTGAACTTTGCTGAGATAGCTTTCTCTAAATCCTTAAGTAGATCTGTTGGTAGCTCAGGCTTCACGTAGATAGTTCTCCCGTAAGTAGTCTTAACTATTTCTCCATCCCTTACAACTATTTCTCCACTCTTTATAGTTATGAAAGCTCTCCTAAAGGCTTTAACTACTTTATCGTACTGCTCACTTAAGTCAACGCTCCTTGGATCAACGTCGTAGATCGCTATGTCTGCTTCAGCCCCCAATCCTAAGTGACCCCTCGTCTTTTCAATCCCCAAGAGCTTTGCGGGAGCAGCTCTAGTAATTACAGCTATGTCATATAGGGATAGCTCCCTATCTATAGCTGGCAGAGAGGTTTTTCTCAAAGCCCTTTGGCTGAGCTCCTTCATGAAGTCCTCTCTCGCTTTCCTGCTCACAAGCCATGCAATCACCTTGGGGTAATCAATGAATGGACCTCCATTCGGGTGATCAGTTGTCAAGTAGATCCTCCAAACATCTCTGGCTAGTAAAGCTACTTCAAGCCCTATAGCCCATTGAACGGTGTTCACGTAGTTCTTCTTTCTATACCTATATGGAACTATGCCTGAAGCACTCTCCACCTCTACATCACTC